>CAMJPL010000008.1 GCA_946407735.1 uncultured Clostridia bacterium | reverse complement strand
TGACCGATACTAATAGACCGAGGGCTTGAACATTCTTTGTTCGCTTCGCTTCTTGTCGCGACTCTGTTCGTTTTGCTTATTCGGCTTTATCTCTCCCGGGATCATTCCCGGGAGAGTTTTTTTGTTATTTATTTTGACGTCGGCAGGAAAGTTTATATATTCCACTTGAATTCCGGCATAATAAAAGTGTATAATAATAACCGTCGGAGCGTTTCCGGCGTATATTGACCGAAGAAATGGAACAAAGGTGTATGACCGCAGTATGTCTTGATCTTGAGGGAGTGCTTGTCCCGGAAATATGGATCGCTTTCGCCGAGGCGAGCGGGATCCCCGAGCTTCGCCGCACGACGCGCGACGAGCCGGATTACGATAAGCTCATGCGTTTCCGCATAGACATTCTGAATGACAGACATCTTGGCATAGACCGCATAAAAAGCGTTATAGAGACCATCGAGCCGATGGAAGGCGCGAGAGAATTCCTCGATTCGCTGAGAGAAAAAACTCAGGTGATTATACTGAGCGACACATTCACTCAGTTCGGGATGCCGCTGATGCGTAAGCTCGGCTATCCGACGCTGCTCTGCAACGAGCTCGTGACCGACGCCGAAGGGCGTATCACCGGCTACACGCTGAGGGCACCGCATTCAAAGCTCGCGACCGTAAAGGCTTTCCATTCTGTCGGCATCGAGACGATCGCTGCGGGAGACAGCTACAACGATCTTGAGATGATCCGCGCGTCGAAGGCCGGATTCCTTTTCCGCTCGACGGAAAAGATCATTAAGGATAACCCAGATATCCCGGCTTTTGACGACTACGGCAGCTTCCTTGACGCGATAACGGCGACTCTTTGATTCAGGTAAAAAATAATTTAAATACAGGAGACCAAAATCATGATGAAACTCGTGCTTTTACGCCACGGCGAGAGCGAATGGAACAAGCTCAATCTTTTCACCGGCTGGACTGATGTAGAGCTTTCCGAAAAGGGCGTTGAGGAAGCCAAAAACGCCGGACGTCTGCTCAAGGCCGAGGGCTACGACTTCGACGTCTGCTATACCTCTTATCTGAAGAGAGCGATTCACACCCTCAACTACGCTCTGGATGAGATGGACCGCGCATGGCTGCCGGTCATAAAGAGCTGGAAGCTCAACGAGCGTCATTACGGCGCTCTCCAGGGGCTGAACAAGGCCGAGACCGCCGCCAAGTACGGCGAGGAGCAGGTCAAGATATGGAGACGTTCCTTCGACGTCAAGCCGCCGGCACTTGAGCCCGACGACGAGCGCTGCGCCTCGAAGCAGCCGATGTACCGCGACGTCGATCCCGCCTGCCTCCCGGCTCATGAGTCGCTTGAGACCACCATCGAGCGCGTCGTCCCCTACTTCAACGACGTGATCAAGGCCGACATGAAGGCCGGCAAGCGCGTGATCATCGCCGCTCACGGCAACTCCCTCAGAGCTCTTGTCAAGTATTTCGACAACCTCTCGAGCGAGGAGATCATCGGCGTCAACATCCCGACCGGCACTCCTCTGGTGTATGAGTTCGACGATGAGTTCAACGTCATAAAGAGCTACTATCTCGGCGATCAGGAAGCTCTCAAGGCGAAGATGCAGGCAGTCGCGAACCAGGGCAAGAAACAGTAAAAAATATGCGCAGGCTCCGGAAACGGAGCCTGTTTTGACATCAGATACAGCTGCTGACAGAGGTTATTATGAAAAACACAGTATATACGCTCGGCTCCTTCGGCGGCGGAAATCTGTCCGCCGGGTTCTTCCGCGAAAACATCGTCCGCCTTCGCTTCGCGGCGGACGAAGCCGATGACGGCGCGTCATTTATAGTCGTCGGCGAAACGGAGAGCCTTGCCGCCGATATCGAGGAAAAGGATGGCCGAATGATCGTCTCGCGTCCGTCCCTTTCGGCGGAATATAAGGACGAAGCCGTCACCTTCTCGGCTCCCGGGCGCGGAGAGCTTCTGACGGCGGCCCGCTTCGGGCTCGACCGGTATGACGTGACGAGGCAGACGGGCGGAGATATATCTGTCAGGGAAACCGTCGACGGCGTCAGGACCACGGTCGACGGAGGAAAGGCCGAGATCGTCCGCAGCTCGCATCACGGACATGTGACGTTCGTTTTTGATGACGATGAGACGATATACGGGCTCGGCAGTCACGAGGAGGGCTTTGACAGCCTGCGCGGAAGGTTTGTGCCGCTGTATCAGGAAAACATGCGTATAGCCGTCCCGGTGTTCGTCAGCACGAAGGGATACGGCGTCCTGATCGACTGCGCGTCTGTGATGACGTTCGATTTCACCGACTCGCGCCGGGGAAAGCTGACGCTCGACTCTGTTGACGCTGTTGATCTGTATTTCATCTTCGGCGGCGATTTCGACGGCATCTGCCGAGGCCTCAGATGTCTTACCGGCGCCGCGCCCATGCTGCCGAAGTGGTCGCTCGGTTATATCCAGTCAAAGGAAAGATACGCCTCTCAGGATGAGATCGTCGGGATAGGCAAAAAATACCGCGAGATCGGCGTCCCGATCGACGCCGTCGTTCAGGACTGGCTTTACTGGAAGGACGGATTGTGGGGCAACAAGCACTTCGATCCCGAGCGGTTCCCCGATCCCAAGGCCATGACGGACGAGCTGCACGGGATGGATCTCCGGCTTATGATCTCGGTCTGGCCGAATCTTTCCGGCGATTCCGAGGACAGGCTCGAGATGCTGGAGAAGGGATATCTTCTCGGCGACGGCTCGACCGTCGACGTGTTCAGGGACGAGGCGCGCGCCCTTTACTGGAAGCAGGCGTATGAAGGGCTGTTCAGATACGGCATCGACGGCTGGTGGTGCGACTCGTCCGAGCCGTTCGACGCCGTCTGGGGAGGACAGGAGCGCCCGTCTCTGCCCGAAAGGATGAAGAAATCGGTCGGAGAGTTCAAAAAATATCTCGACGACGGCGTGCTGAACGTCTATTCGCTGATGCACTCGAAGGGGATGTTCGAGAATCAGAGAAAGGTGTCCGACAAGCGCGTCATCAATCTCACCCGCTCGGGGTACCCGGGCCAGCACAGATACGGCACCGTCGTCTGGTCGGGAGATCTCAGCTCGAACTGGGAAACGCTCCGCCGTCAGGTCAGGGTGGTGCAGAACTACGTCTCGACCGGAGAGCCGTGGTGGAACTCGGATATAGGCGCTTTCTTCTCAAACGGAGGCTACGAGTGGTTCCGGGAC
The DNA here is from genome assembly GCA_946407735.1 of uncultured Clostridia bacterium. Lineage (GTDB taxonomy): Bacteria > Bacillota > Clostridia > Oscillospirales > CAG-272 > JAAZGC01. Next base: position 87,907 of record CAMJPL010000008.1, on the reverse strand, counting down.
GGGGATTATCCCGCCGGATATGAGGATCAGGGCTACCGCGAGCTCTATGTGCGCTGGCTTCAGTTCGCCGCCTTCACGCCGATGATGCGCTCCCACGGGACGAACACCCCGCGCGAGGTCTGGCGATTCGGCGAGAGGGGGACGCCGTACCGGGATGCTATCGAAAAGGCTATACGGCTGAGATACGAGCTCATACCGTATCTCTATTCAGTGCACGCTGCCGTCACCTTCGACGGTGTGATGCCGCTCCGCCCGCTGGCGCTCGAGTTCCCGGACGACAGGGAGGCGGCGAAGGCCTCCGGCGAATACATGTACGGGCATGAGCTTATCGTCGCTCCGGTGACCGAGCCGGGAGCGGGATCGGTGTTCGTATATCTGCCAGAAGGTGTATGGTACGATTACGAGACCGGCGAAAGATATGACGGCGGGAGATATATCACGACCGACGCAGGCATCGGCAGGATACCTCTGTTCGTGAGAGGCGGGTCGATCATCCCCGTCGCTCCGCCGGTACAGTCGACAAAGGAGCTTTTGAACATACCGCTGCGGCTCTGCGTCTATCCCGGCGCCGACGGGCGCTTCACGCTGTACGACGATGAAGGCGACGGCTACGGCTATGAAAGCGGCGATTACACCGCCGTCACCTATACATGGGACGACGCTGAAAAGAAGCTCGGCGTCTCGTATGCCGGAAACGACAGATGGGCGCATCCGGCGGAGATAGTCATCATAGGCAGCGAAGGATAAACCCGGCGGGATCGGTGACATCATGAAAACAGATTACGCTCTTAAGGAAAACAGGGAAAAATGGCTTCGCCATCCGGCGATGGGCGATCCGTCGTTCGACACCTTCAAAAGGACGGGGACCGTCCACCGGTCCGAGCCGCCGTATGAATGGGCGGTGAACGGCTCTCTTTTCAGGGACGGGGACGGCAAAGAATACCTGTACGCCGGACTGTACGGCAGCGGCTATATAAGCGCTCCCGGTACCTATTCCCATTTTGAGACATACCGACATGACGTCGGCGGCTGGGTGAATCTCGGGCCGGGACTTGAAAAGCATTATTATTTCGAGAACACCCCGGTGCCGAGCAGCGGATGTCCGGACGCCGTCATGTTCTATGACGAGGGCAGGGGAAAATATCTTCTCACCTACGACTGGGGCACGGAAAACGAGGACTGGGACAACGCCTACGACTCAAGCGGGACTACCGCCGATTCCGGCGCCGCCATAGCGTGGGCCGATTCTCCGGCCGGACCGTTTGAGCGTCTTTCGAAACCGGTCTTCCGCAACAAGGACCTTCACGGAAGATACGGACGTTTCCTGCGCTTCTACGCGACTACTGTCATACCGAGAAAAAACGATTATCTCGCCCTGATACTCTGCGATTCGGCGCAGAATTTCGCGTGGGGCCTCGCCGCCGCCGCGGCGAATACGCCGGAGGAGGGCTTCTCGGCTCCCGAGATGGTGCTCTCCGCCGACAGGCAGGATTATTATCCGGCTCCGATGGAGTTCTATCCGGCCTTCGTCGTCGGCGACACCGTTTACGCCCCGGCGACGAGCGTGTGTCTTAACAGGAATTATCAGGTCATATTCAGCGCCAAGCTCGAGGAAGCTCATCGTCCTGAGGCGTGGAGCCTCGCCTTTGACGGCAGCGTATGGCATTCGGTATATACCGACGACGAGCGATACGGCATATGGGGACAGACGATAAACGGCTATGTCGATGAAGGCGGGATGTTCCGCGTGATGTACCCGTCGCGCGACGGCCGTGGGTTCGGAACGCTCTCGACCGCCGAGAGAAGATGGGACGAGCCTTATGGCAACGGATTCGTCTTCTCCGGACATGAAGGGCCGTCGGTGACGCTCACACGGGATTCATACAGGACCTTTACTCTCGACGCCGCCTTCACGGTCGAGGGAGGATACGCCGACATCATCTTCGACTTCGACGGCAGGATCGGCGCTGAGACGGCGACGTCAGGCTGCCGCCCATGCGGATCGTCCCTTATGGATTACCGCGCGGTCAGGATCAGGGAAAGCGAATGGGAGCTGATAGATCACGGTAAGACGCTGTTTCGCGGAGATGCGGGAAAAGAGATACGTTCACTTCGCATCGAGCGCGGGGAAGATACAGTAAAGCTTATCTCGGACGGGAAGCTCCTGCTTGAGACGGAGCTTTCAAGCCGCGGCATGAAGCCGCTCGGCATAAGGACGGATGAGTTCACCGTCTTCTCCTGCTCACGCTTTGTCGTCGACGGGAAATCCATGCCGTCGCTGTTTACCGTTAACAGCGTCGACGCGCTGCTCGGCGGAGGCGTCGGCGAGTGCAATTTCAGGCGCGAGAACGGATCGCTTATCGGCAGTAAAAGGGTGAAATGGAACGTCATCTCGTCCGATATAGCCGTATTCGGCAGGACGATGCCGGAACTCTGCCGCGCGCAGGTGAGGATCGACGGCAAGATAATGGGCTTCATAGATTTCGGCGGCAGAGACGACGGGGCGAAGATGCTGTTTCAGGCAGAGCTGCCGTACGGAAGACACGGTATCGAGCTTCTGCCCGACGGCGACATCGCCGTGCCGGAGCTCATCGCCCTGCAGGGCGTGAGAGAGGAGCTCTGATCCTCATGACGATCGACGTGTATATGCGTTACTACGCCGCCGACTGCCTTTACGGCGGCGTCAGACGGCGGGGAGCGAAGGTCACGCTTACCTCCGACTCCGAAAAGGGCCATATACGGTACGACGTTACCGTCACCTTCTTCCCTCACGCCGATGACGAGGATTTCGGCATCAGCTATGACGCCTATGGATGCGAGACGGTTTACGACGCCGACGGCAGACGCTCGAAGAAACGGGAGAAGGAACTGCTATCCTGTCTTGAAGAGCCCGCCGACAGGATCGCCGGGAAGCTCGAAGGGAAGATATTCTGGGACAGGCCTCTGCGTGAGGCGCGCCTCGGATGAGCTGAGACGAACCACTGTATGTTATAAAGGAGAAGAGCAATGTATACAGCGAAGCCGACGCCAGAGCAGCTGAAATGGCAGGATATGGAGCTCGGAGTCATAATTCATTACTGTCTTGAGATATACCGCCCCGATCTTAAGGGAAGCTGGTATAAGACCGATATGGTAAGGACCGCCATCGCTCCGGAGACGATAAATCCTAAGAAGCTCGATCCCGGGCAGTGGATACGCAGCGCGGCGGCGATGGGAGCGAAATACGCGGTGCTGGTGGCGAATCACTGCACCGGCTTCTCGCTCTGGGACACGAAGGTAAACGATTTCTCCATCGCCCACACCGGATGGCGCGGAGGCGGAGGCGATATCGTAAGGGAGTTTATCGCCGCCTGCGAAAAATACGGGATGAAGCCGGGGCTTTACTACTCCACCGGCTGCAACGGCTATTACAATATAAACGACGAGAAGAAGTGGGATTATAAGTCTGACTATTACCAGCAGTACGTCCGCAATGTCGAGAGACAGGTCACCGAGCTCTGGACCGAATACGGAGATCTGTTCGAGATATGGTTCGACGGAGGCATAATCCCGCCGGATAAGGGCGGTCCCGATCTTACGCCGATACTGAAGAAATACCAGCCGAAAGCCATCACCTTCCAGGGGCCGAGGGATTATCCTCACAATATCCGCTGGGTCGGCAACGAGGACGGTCTCGCTCCGGAGAACTGCTGGGCCACGACGAACGCCGGAGAGGCGCGTTATGACGGGACGGTGCCGGACGAAAAAGCCGGAATCGGAGATCCGGACGGAAAATATTACTGGCCGGCTGAATGCGATATCCCGAACCGCACACACAAGGCCTTCGGAGGCGGCTGGGCATGGAGAGCCGGAGAGGAAAACCTCATATATACTCCCGAGCAGCTGCTCGACTGCTATGTGAGATCGGTCGGACGGAACGCCAATATGCTCGTCGGCATGGCAATTTCGACCGACGGCGATTTCCAGGACGAGGAACAGCTCGAAAAGTTCGGCGCGCTGCTGAAAAAGACCTTCGGTGAGCCTGACTCTGTGATCGCCGATCCGGTACCGGAAGACGGCGGCTTCACGATAAAGACTGACAGATCGAAGGAAGCGGCGTATCTCGTGATACGCGAGGACATCTCGGGCGGACAGCGCATCCGCGGGTTCAGCGTCAGCGCCGACGGGAAAGAGATATACCGCTCTGACTGCGTCGGGCATAAGCGCATCGTGCCGCTGAACGGTCTGAAAGCGGAGAGTATCACATTCAGAGTAGAGAAATCGGCCGGGGAATACAGAGTAAGGGATATCGCTCTGTTCGATAAGCGTAACTGAAGCATTTTGGGGGACAGCAGTATGATTTGCATGAAAGACGGATATCATGTAGCCGTACCGTCAAAGAAGATCCTTGAATGGCAGGAGCTCGAGCTCGGCGTCCTTATCCATTATATACTGGATATATATAAGCACGACTGCCATCAGAAGGAGAAGATCATCGCGCAGGAGATACCGCCGCAGTCGCTCAATCCCTCCCGCCTCGATCCGGCGCAGTGGGTCAGGGCGGCGAAGGATATGGGAGCGAAGTACGCGATACTCGTCGCAAAGCACGGCACCGGATTCGCTCTCTGGCCGACCGACGTAAACGACTACTCATGTAAGTATATGCCGTGGAAGGACGGGAAGGGAGACATAGTCGGCGAGTTCGTCGACGCCTGCCGCCGTTATGGGCTGCTGCCGGGGCTGTACTATCACCCGACCTGCAACGGCTACTACGGGATCAACAACGATCTTAAATACGACTACAAGGGCGAGATGTACCAGAGCTATGTCAGGTGCGTCGAGCGTCAGGTCGAGGAGCTGTGGTCGAGGTACGGCGAGCTGTTCGAGATATGGTTCGACGGCGGCACTATACCGCCTGAGGATGGCGGACCGGATCTTGTCCCTCTGCTTGAAAAATACCAGCCGAACGCCGTCGCCTTCCAGGGGCCGAAATCATGGCCGCACGTCACGAGATGGGTCGGCAACGAGGACGGTCTCGCTCCCGAAAACTGCTGGGCGTCGACGAACGCCGGCGACGCGAGATACGACGGCAGCGCACCCGACGAAAAGGCCGGAGTCGGCGATCCGGACGGCATATATTACTGGCCGGCAGAGACCGATATGCCGAACCGCGATCATACATCCTTCGGCGGTGGCTGGGGATGGGCGAAGGGGGAGAAGGACAAATGCTATTCCCCCGAATATCTGCTCGACTGCTATGTCCGCTCCGTCGGACGGAACTCAAATATGCTCCTCGGCATGGGTATCTCGACGGAGGGCGATTTTGAGGATGAGGAACAGCTGCGGCAGTTCGGCGCGCTGCTGAAAAAGACCTTCGGGACGCCGGATATGTATATATCCGATCCCGAGCCGTACGACGGCTGCGTTACGATACACACCGATCTCGACGAGCCGATAGCCTATCTCGTCATACGGGAGGATATCACATCGGGGCAGCATATACGTCAGTTCAGCGTCAGCGCGGACGGCAGGGAGATATACCGCTCCGAATGCGTTGGCCATAAGCGGATAATCCCGCTCGGAGGGCTCTGCGCCGGAACCGTCGACTTCAAGGTCGAAAGATCGGCCGGTGATTTCAGGATAAGGGATATCGCGGTTTACGAGAAAAGGGACTGATAGGGTATGAAGAGAGGGATGAAAGGTATGATTGCCGCCGTCGTTATGTCGGTCATTACATTCATTCAGAGCCTTTTCAGCGGGTGCGGCGAGATCATTGCCGAGCCGACGAGCGGGGGAACGTCCGACAATTCGGACAGGAACGCGGCGAAAACGATTGTGTCGGAGGAGCTGACGTCATTCGAGTATGATTTCAACTACTACGGCGAAAGATACGTTCCGGGGCATTATCTGCTGTCGCTCAGGCTGGAAAACGGCACGGCTGATTATTATATAAAGATAGAAGCCGCCGTGGAAGCCGAGATGTCCGGCAGCGCCGACGCCGATACGATGGTGTCGCTCGCGAGGCTGATAAAGGATGAGAAAACAGCCGGATACAACGGCTGGCATAAGTCAAACTCGGCCCTGGGCGAGGATATGAGCTTTTCCGCCGAATATGCGAGCGGAGAGAGCATCTCGATCTCGGCCAGAGGAGGATCTTCGGCGAATCCCGGCTTCTCTCCCGAGCCGTATATCGGCTTCTTTGACACACTCGCCGCCGCCGACGGCAGAGGGATCTCCGATTACTCGCTTACCGACGAATCCGATCCGTCCGCTCCGAAGAAGGTGAAGTCTGACACTCTCACGTCCCTTTACTGCGAATTCCGCAACGACACGACGAGAAACGCCGAGGGCTTCAAAAACGGCTTTGTTTGGGGAGGCTGGCTCATAAACTACTCCAGACAGCACAGGCTGTACGTCGGGCATGATGAGAACTGCTGCATCAGGACCGATTTCGGCGACTTCTTCATCGAGCTCACCGACGAGGCCGCCGATGAGCTCGGAAAGATGCTTAAGGATATGGGGCTCGAAAAGCTGAACGGGTACGATGTCAAAGACGAGACCGGCAGCCGCGGGTACAGGCTCCACGCCGGGTATGAGGATGAGGATATCTCGATCACCGCTTTCGGCTCGCGCGCCGTGCCAGAGGAGCTGGACTTCGTCAGGATACTGACCTTCCTGCGCGATTACTGCCGGGAGGCCGGGTATGACGTGCCTCCGCTCGAGGGAAAGGGATAAAAACAAAGGAAGGACCGTTTATCGGTCCTTCCTTTAATTAACGGTACTTTCAGCCTGACATCCGCGTCAGTCAAGCTCCTTCTTTATCGTCTCGGCGAAATAGGACGGCTTTTTCTCATCCAGCCCTTCCTTTTCAAGCTCGTAACGGAACTCGCGGACGCAGCCGAGCTGCCAGTCGACGCGGTTGAGCTCGTTCTCGCCGCTGTGATGCTCGACGGAATATGTGCCTTCGTAGCCGCAGAGAGCCAGCCGGTGCATGATCTCCTTCGCGTCGGCGACGGAATTCGCCGGGATGTGGGTGTGCATCGCCTTCGACAGGGCGTACTCGGTGCCGCACTCAAGCTCGCCGGGTAGGAAGCCGTTGAAGTGGAAGAGATGACCGTAATTTTTGCGGTCGACGGCTTCGGCGACCTTTTTCAGGTTGGCGACGCGCTTGTCCCAGCCCCAGTGGTTCTCGGGCCCGACCTTGGCGCCGAATCCGGAGGCTATGTCGCAGTACTCCTGATATGTCTTTACGATGTACTCAAAGGCTTCGTCGGTCATCGGGGAGTCGTCGCCGCCGAAATCGACGCGTATCGTCCTCGCGCCGAGTATCTCGGCCGCCTTGAGATATTCGAGCATCTGTCTGTGATGAGCTTCGCGCTCTTCGGGATCGCTTACCCAGAGATGCGGGCCGTCAACGCAGAGATTCGCGAGCTTCAGCCCGCGCTCATCGAGCCCGGCGCGCACCTTGCGGATGAAATCCTCATCCAGCGTCGGGGTGAAGCCGGTCCAGATGTCGGCGTAACCTACGCGGTAACGGTAGTACAGCAGATCGAGATAGCCGAAGACATTCAGCTTTCCCTCGCCGAGCAGACCGTGGAATGAGTATGAGGCAAGTGAAATGGGAGGAAGCATGGCGTTTCTCCTTATATGTTCAAAAGTACAGAAGTTTTGCGGGTGCAGGGGGCTTTTTCAAAAGCCCCCTGCTGGGGTCAAGGGGCGAAGCCCCTTGTGAGGGTATAAGGGAGCGAAGCTCCCTTACGTATCTTTTATACCCCGGAATACGCCGCGAAGCCGCCGTCGATCGGGACAACCACGCCGGTCACGAAACCGGAGGCGTCGTTGTCCACGAGCCAGAGCACGGTGCCGATAAGGTCGGACACCTCGCCGAAGCGTCCCATCGGGGTGTGGCCGATTATCTTCTGGCTGCGGGGAGTCAGGCTGCCGTCGGGATTGATCAGCATGTCGTGATTCTGGTTCGTCACGAAGAAGCCGGGAGCGATCGCGTTCACGCGTATGCCCGCCTGAGCGAAGTGCACGGCCAGCCACTGGGTGAAGTTCGATACCGCCGCCTTCGCGCCGGAATACGCCGGGATCTTCGTCAGCGGGCGGAAGGCGTTCATCGAGCTCACGTTGAGGATGACCGGCTTCTCGCGCTTAAGCATCTCGCGGGCGAATACCTGAGTCGGCAGAAGCGTGCCGAGGAAGTTCAGGTTGAACACGAACGATACGCCGTCGGGATCCAGATCGAAGAAGGTCTTCACGCCCTTCGCCGTCTCGGGATCGATGTCGGCCGGATCGAAATATTCCTTGTCGGTGGTGCCCTTCGGATTGTTGCCTCCGGCGCCGTTGAGAAGGATGTCGATGCCGCCGAATTTATCGAGTATGACGTCTCTTGCCGCCTCAAGAGAGGCCTTGTCAAGGACGTTCGCCGATACGGCAATAGCGCAGCCGCCGTCGGCTGTTATCTCATTCGCGACCTTCTCCGCCGCTTCAAGGCGAAGATCTATGACCGCCACCTTCGCGCCGCAGGCGGCGAGAGCCTTCGAAAATTCGGAGCAGAGCACTCCTCCGCCTCCGGTAACGACGGCCGTCTTGCCGGAAAGGTCAATTCTGAACGGGAGTTTCATTTCTTTTCCGCCTTTCGTTTATCCTCTGATCAGTCCTCGCTGTAAGCGATCGTCGTCATCAGCGCGTAGGTCGAGCTCGACGTGTTGAGACGACTGTATTGCACGACCACCGGGGTGTTAGACTCGATGAGGGCGGCGTACGGAACGTCGCGCGGGACGAGATTGCCTTCCTTGTCCTTCAGCTTGTCCAGACGGATGTGATGCGTTTTGCCGGCGCCGCAGAAGGAGGAGAAGGAGGTGATCGGATCGCGGTCCTCGAAGAAGAAGGTCAGCTTGATCTCGGCGTCGACGTCGCCGGTGTTGATCACGCAGAAGGCCTCGTGCGAGGGGGTGGTGATCTTGGAAACGCTGTCGAGATAGCAGTCGGGGATGAGCCAGGTCTTTTTTCCGTACGCTTTCATAATGAATATCTCCTTTTTTTGTTGTTTATGATGTGAATGTTATTTCAGTATGAAGCCGACTATGTCGGACGGCTTTTCTGCGATGTATCCGGCACCGTTTTCCTCAAGCACGGCGCGATCCCGGTAGCCCCATGACACTCCGAGCGGGAACATGCCCGCGTTCAGCGCCGTTTTTATGTCAACGTCGCTGTCGCCGCAGTAGACAGTCTCATCCGGCTTTATGCCGAGACGGGTCACCATGTCGACGGCGGCCGTCGGATCAGGCTTTACAGGATATATCTCCCCGGCGCCGACGATGAAGTCGAAGGTGCCCTTCGGCAGCAGCTTCGCCATCAGCATCTTTGACTGACCGTCCTGCTTGTTCGTGTTTACGCCGAGCCTCAGTCCGGCGGCTTTAAGCTCCGAGACGGCTTCGGCTATGCCGTCGTACAGCGTCGTGCTGTCGGCGCAGTGCAGGGCGTATATCGCGTCGTACAGATCGTACGCCTCGGAGAATAGGCTTTCATCGTCCGCGGCGAAGCCGGGCAGGGCCTTTCTTACCAGATTTTTCGATCCGTTGTTGATTATCTCAAGCAGCCGCTGCCGCGTGATCTGAGGATATGAGAGGACGCCGAGCGTTTCGTTCATTGAGGTCAGGATGTCTTCGAATGTGTAGCAGAGTGTTCCGTCAAGGTCAAAAATGACCGCTTTGCAAGATGGCATATGCCGGGCCGTCCTTTCTTTCGCTGTAATATATTATACACTCGATTCGGGCAAAAGTCAACAGCGGACGGAAATTAAGCTTAAATTTTAACCGTTGGTGTTGAAATCGGCGGCGATTTGTGGTATAGTATTATGTATGAGTAATCAGCGCTGTCTCAGAGGTAAAAATAATGACCGAATATCTTCATTCACTCGAAAACCCGTCCGCCGAATACCGCGGAGCGCCGTTCTGGTCATGGAACGACAGACTCGAGCCGGCCGAGCTGCGCCGTCAGGTGCGCTCGATGAAGGAAGCCGGGCTCGGCGGCTTCTTTATGCACGCAAGAGGCGGACTTGAGACCGAATATATGTCTCAGGATTGGTTCGACTGCATCAAGGCCTGCGTCGACGAGGCCAAAAAGACCGGCATGAACGCATGGGCTTACGACGAGGACGGATGGCCGTCCGGCTTCGCCGGAGGCATCGTCACCGCTCTCGGCGACGAGTACCACGTCCGCAATCTCGAATGCGGCGAGTACCGCGACGGCGAGACGCCTCCCGGCGATGTGCTCGGATGGTACGCCGTCACCGCGACGGATCATTACCGCTGTTTCGGCACCGATCTCGACGCGGCGAAATCCGGCCTCCGCGAGGGCGACAGACTGTACTGGGTCAGCCATGTGAAGAACCCGTATTACGTCGATCTTTTGTCGGCGAAGGTCGTCCGCAAGTTCATCGACGTCACATACGAGCGCTATCTGTCAGAGCTCGGCGACGATTTCGGCGGCGACAGCATGCCGGGCTTCTTCACCGACGAGCCGCAGTTCGCCCGCTGCAAGATCCCGTGGTCGTATGTCCTGACAGGCGAGTTCGAGCAGGAGCACGGCTACAATCCCGAGGATCATCTCATCTGCCTCTTCAAGGATCTGCTCGGCTCGGAGAAGTTCCGCTACGATTTCTGGAAGGTCGTATCAAGGCTTTATACCGAATCCTTCGGCAAGCAGATATACGAGTGGTGCGAGGAGCATAACTGCAAGTTCACCGGCCACGCCATGATGGAGGACAACCTCCTCTGCCAGATGTACTGCACGGCCGGAGTCATGCCGTTCTATATGTACGAGCATCAGCCCGGCATGGACTGGCTCGGCCGCTATATCGCCTCGCCGATCATCCCGAAGCAGGTCGGCTCCGTCGCCGCGCAGATGGGCAAAAAGCACCGTCTGACCGAGATATTCGCATGCTGCGGCTGGGATATGAGCTACGAAGAGATGAAATGGATGTGCGAGTGGCAGTTCGTCAACGGCATCAACTTCGTCTGCTCGCATCTTGAGGGCTACACGATCCGCGGTCTGCGCAAGCGCGACTATTCCGCCCCGGTTTACGAGCAGTCTCCCGGCTGGAAGGAATACAGGCTCTGGCAGGACTACATTTCCCGCCTCGGCAAGCTGCTCGCCGACGGAAGCGAGCCGGTGCCGTCGCTTTTGCTCCACCCGATGCATTCGGCGTGGATCGCCTATGACGGCGGCAACAGCGAAAATCTGAAAAAGCTCGACAGTTCCTTCCTCAAATGCTCCGAGCTGCTGTCGGGGCTCCATATCGCTTATCATTACGGCGACGAGACGGTCATGGCGCAGCACGGCAGAGTCGATGGCGGAAAGCTCATCATCGGCGAGTGCTCGTATGACCGCGTCTTCCTGCCGATGCTGGAGACGATAGACGAGAGCACCTTCAGCCTGCTGTCGGAATTTTCCGCGCAGGGAGGAAAGATATATGCCCTCGACGGGCTTCCTTACCGTATCGCCGGCCGCTTCGACTCAAGGCTCAAGCCGCTCAACGACAGCATCATCGAAGTGCCGAAGGACGGGGAGTACCGCGTCCGCTTCCTCACGCATGAAGGTATAAAAACCGTGTCCGTCACCGACCGCGCCGGTGAGATAGAGAAGATCCATTTCACCACCCGCGTCCTCGAGGACGGCAGCCGCGCCTACTTCTTCGTCAACCTCGACAAGGAGAAGGGCTACGACGCCGTGATAACCCTGCCTGACGACTCCGATATGGTGGGCTATAAGCTGGAGAATATGAAGGCGTACCCGCTCGACCGCGTACCGTGCGGAAGCTGCAGCGTCATCAATCTTCATTTCGAGCCGATGCAGTCCGCCGTCATCCTCGCCGGAGACGATCTGCCGTCCGTCGGGATCTCGGACGCTCCGGCGCTTCATATAGCGCCCGGACGCGAATGGACCGTCGAGAGCGATCCGTCGAAGACCGATCTCAACTGCTACACCATCGACTACTGCCAGTACGCCGTGGCCGACGGCAGCGGCGGATATGAGGAATACGGCGACAGCAAGCCGGTGCTCGGCATCATGGACGAGCTTCTCGCCAAGCGCGCCGACACTCCGCTCAGGCTCCGCTATGAGTTCACCGTCGCCGACGATTTCGACGCCGACACCTGCCGCGAGCTGTATCTCGTAACCGAGTACAGCGAGGAATGGAAGATGACGCTGAACGGGCATATCATCCGTCACGACCTCGTGTCATGGTGGAAGGACCGCTCGTTCAAGAAGATAAACATATCCGGTCTTATCAATCCCGGACTCAACGAGATAGTTTTCGAGGGCAGCTTCGCCCAGAAGCAGAAGGTCTACGACGTCCTGTTCGGCGAGAACGTTCTCGAGACCGAGCGCAACAAGCTGACCTTCGACACCGAGATCGAAGCGGTGTATCTCATCGGCAATTTCGGAGTCGTGTCCTGCTCGCCGTATACCGAAGGCCCGCGCGCGGCGCTGTTCACAGATTCGGCCGACGGCTTCGTCATCACAGGCCAGAACCTCAGCCTCACCGGCACCGACATCGTCCGTCAGGGATGGCCGTTCTTCTCCGGCCGGATGACGATATCGCAGGATATCATGATATCCGATCCGTCCGTCCGCACGGTGCTCGATCTCGGCAGACCTTACGCCGTCGCGCTGAAAGTTTATATGAACGGCGAATTCGTGAAGGCGCTCACATGGGCTGACTGGTCGGTCGATCTCAGCGGGCATCTCAGGAAGGGAGCCAACCGTCTCTCGATAAAGATCGTTACCGGCAACCGCAATCTCCTCGGCCCGCACCACCATCCGCAGGGCGAGAGCTACAGCATCCATCCGGGAGCCTTCGGCCCGAACGGCAACTACGGCCCCGAGAGCTGGCGCGGAGACAGGTACTGCTTCGTAAAGCAGGGACTGGCGAAGTGAAGCGGCACGGGTTATAATCAATTGACATAATATGACGGCGCGCGCCGGATAGACAATATCCGGCGCGCGCCGATTGTTTATTCTTCTTTGAAATTATAGAGGAACGCGGGTGTCCCGGAAGCCGTGCCGACGACCGTCGTCCCGAGATCGACGGCGTTTCCGACCCTGTCGCTCGCAAGATGCCTTTCCGTCCTTACATTGATCCTGATGTTCCCGCCGGCGCCCCTTCTCAGCACCTCAATGGAGACCAGACGCTCGGCTTCGATCTTCGCAGCCTCAAGCGCCTCAGACTCTTTCTCGAACCGCTGGACCGAGTCCTGTGAATGCACGGTGTAGCTGTAAGCGCCCTGGATGTCCATCCCGCCGCGTATCTCGACCGTCACCTTGACTTCTATCTCGGCCGCTGCCGCGCCGACAGCGTTCGCGACCGCCGAATCCTCTGGTATCACGCATTCGACGCCGAGTGCCTTCGCGACATCGGGAAGGAACAGATGTATCGGCGCTCCGACGCCGACAAGCGCCGCTTTGGGATCGAGCCTGAGCGAGAAGAAATCGTTTTCTCCGCCTTTGCCGCGCTTTTCCCATGCGTTCGATATAAAGGCTTTGATCTGCTCGTCCGGACCGCGGCCGAATATCTTCGGATAGGTCGCCTCGAGGAAGACGCGGGCGATGTTCTCGAACAGCTTTTTCTTCACCAGATCGTAGACCATATCGCAGAAGACGTCCACATGCTCGGGGCAGTCCTCGAACTCGGGCAGTATCTGGAGGAAGTAGCGCACCGCGAGGCGCGACGCCTCACCGTCGAAGGCTCCGAAATCGCCGCGGATGTGCATTATATCGGTCGGCGTGAGACCGACCCGCATGACGACGCCCTCCGTCTCGAGACGGGCGCTGTCTGTCTTGTACATGTCGAGCGCTCCGCCGCCGATGATCTTCGGGCCGTCCTCTAAAGCGTTTATGATCTTCAGCTCGCTCTCGGTGTATCTCTCCAGATCCTCCGGTCTGCGCACGAGATACAGGAATTCGTGCAGCGGCAGAGAATGCATCCGGCGGCTTTCGACGAGCTCTTTCAGATCGTCCTTTATCTTCGGCCAGCGGCTCGCCGCGACGCAGATCGGCTCCACCCGCCTCGTGTCGAGGGCGGTGTGCCTTTCGCTGAGCCATATCCTTGTGTCGCCGCCGAGCGCTATCGTGTCGATATAAACGCCCTGTATCTGCGTACGCCAGCCGCCGATGTTGATGCCTTCGCTCATCTGGGCGCTGCCGCCGCGGAGGATGGATATGTCGGTCGTCGTTCCGCCCATGTCGATGATGAGGGCGTTTTCGGCGCGTGTCAGCGCGCGGCAGCCGGAGACGCTCGCCGCCGGACCGCTGAGGATTGTCTCGACCGGGCGGTCGAGGGCGAATATCTCGGCCATCTGACTGCCGTCGGAGCGGATTATGACGCGGGGAATATCGAGCCCTCTCACCTTCATCGCCTCTCCCACCGCGTCGACGAACCGGTCGACGACGGGAAGGAGCCGCGCGTTCAGCAGGGCGGTCGCCCCGCGCTCCATGATGTTCAGTCCTCTTACGAGATCGTTCGCCTTGACGAGCGGGAAGCCGTAGCTTTTTCTCAGGACGTCGACGGCTTCGTTCTCATACGTTCCGCCGTTCTGCATGGCGTTCAGCTCGACGACGCTGAGAGCCTCGGCCTGCCGGAAGAATCCGTCGTTTTCCGAGACGATCCGGTCCCAGTCGGGCTGGTCGATCCGGCTGCCGTCGGAGCCGCCGTGCTCGGGGATGCATAATACCGCGTCGAAATCGAGGCCGTATTTTTTGTCGGCCTCGACCCATTCGAGAGTCTTTCTGTTAGTGCCCATCATCAGGAGCCGGGCGCGGCAGCCCTTGCCCTCGACGCAGGCGTTGGTGGCGAGCGTCGTAGAAAGCGCGACGGCTCTGGCCGATTTGAGCAGCTGCGTAGGGAGAGTGTCGAGAGCCTTTCCTATGCCGACGGAAAGCTCCTCGTGCGTCGTCGGCGATTTTCCTCTCGCGAGGACCTGCCGTGTCTGGTTGTCGTATATGACGGCGTCGGTGTATGTGCCGCCGGTGTCTATTCCGATTATCAGTGCCATTTATAAAGTCTCCGGAGATTTTTTGTCTTATCCGAGTCTGCCGAACGTCCTGTCCATCGCGTGCTTTGTCATCTCGTAGCTGACAGGCCGTCCGTGAGGACAGTATTTTATGGCCGGATCGGTCAGAAGCCGCTCGACGATCCACTGTATGTGCCCCTCGGCGTAGATCCTGCCGCCCTTCACGGCCGCCTTGCAGGAGGCCTGGAACAGAGCCTTCTCAAAGAAGGCGGCTCTCGTCGGCTCGGGGCCGTCGCCGGAGGCGAGGGCCGAAACGAGCGCTTCGAACAGCGCGGCGGCTTCCTCTGCGTCGAGCTGAGCGGGGTAGCTGATCATGTCTGCCGAATGAGATCCCTCGTCCGGCGCGAAGCCGAATCCCATGCCTTTTATCTCGCTTTCGCATCTGAGCAGAGCTTCGTATTCGCCGTGGTCGAGGGCGATGTGCCTCGGTATCAGCATGAGCTGCGACGGCGCGCTGCCGGACAGCCGGTTCTGCTTCATCTGCTCGAATATTATCCGCTCATGCGCGGCGTGCTGATCGACGATGAGCACTCTGTCCGATAGCTCGACGAAGATGTAGCAGTTGAACGCCTCGCCGAGTATCCTGTAATACGGGAGCGGAGTCTTTTCGCCGCCGTCCTGCGAGGGGTGAGACTCTTTTGCACCGCTTATGTCCGACGCTGTTATGTTCTCTGTTTTTTCAGCCTTGGCTTCTGTCGGCGGCGCGACCGCGGCAGGGGCGTTTTCCCTGAAAAAGTCGGACGTTACGACCCTGTCCGGCTCGGGGAGCATATCAATCGCGCTCTCCTGAGCCTTTTCCGACGGCGAGGCGTATTCGACGGTGCGGAAGCCCGGGCCGGAGATGACGGTCCTCTCTTTTCCGTTTTCATCGGAGACTGACGGCGTCCTGACATCCGGCTTCGGGACGGGCGGGATAGTTCCGGCATCCTTCGCGGGCGGGGGATTGAACAGCGTCTCAAGCTCGGAGAGGGGGATTTTCTCTGTCGGTTTCGGGTCGCCGTCGGTGTCCTCGTTCATCCTGTCGTAGACAGGGACGAAGGCGTTTACCGCGCTCATGTCGTCCGCCGTCTTCATCGTCCCCTGAAGCGTCATCTCGGGGCGGTCGACGTTCTGCGTCAGCGCGTTTTTCACGGCGCAGTATACGGCGTCGAAGACTATCCTGTCGTTCGAGAATTTCACCTCGAGCTTGGCCGGATGGACGTTCACATCGACGAAGGCCGGGAGTATCGAGATGTCGAGCACGCAGGCCGGGAAGCGGTCGTGCGGCATATAGGTGTCGAAGGCGTTCTCGAGCGCCGCCGACGCAGTCCGGCATCTTACATAGCGGCCGTTGATGAAGAAGTTCTCGAAATTGCGGTTGCCCCTGTTGTTGAGAGGATCGCCGATGAAGCCCCTGACGGTAATGCCCGCTGTCGTATATTCGGTCTCGATCAGGCGTCCGGCGAAATCGCGCCCTAAAACGGCGTATATCGCGTCCTTCAGCTTTCCGTTCCCGGCGGTGCGGAATTTCATATCGCCGTCGGCTATGAAGCGTATCGCTATCTCGGGATGAGAGAGAGCTATCTTCTCGACGACGGCGGCCGAGGCGGCCGTCTCCGCCTTGTTGTTTTTCAGGAATTTCTGTCTCGCGGGCACGGATGCGAACAGCTCCTCGGCGATGATGGTCGTGCCGTCGGGGCAGCCGACGCTCTCGACGCCGATAACGGCGCCGTTTTCCACCTCCATCGACGCTCCGAGCTCGTCTTCGCGCCGCTTGGTCATTATCCTCATATGCGAGACGGACGCAATCGCTGCGAGAGCCTCGCCGCGGAAGCCGAGCGTGGTTATGGCGTTCAGGTCCTCCGCCGAGCGGATCTTCGACGTGGCGTGACGCTTTATCGCCAGCGGCAGATCCTCGGCGGCTATGCCGCAGCCGTTGTCCGATACCCGCATGAAGGTGGAGCCGCCGTTCTTGATCTCCACCGTGATCTCGCCGGCTCCGGCGTCGATGGAGTTTTCAAGCATCTCCTTTATCGCCGAGGCGGGCCTGTCGACGACCTCGCCCGCCGCGATCAGATTGGCGACCTGATTGTCCAGAACGATTATATGTGACATTGTGCAGTGCAGGATGTCTCCGCTTACGTTATTTTTTTCCGAACCTTGACGCCGCGTATATGACCCTGTCCGCCGACGCTCCCGTTATGAGCCCGAATACGACCGAAAACAGCAGGAGGATCGGCAGATATCTGAATATCCCGGGACTGCCGAAGACGATAGACGCGGCGAGTATCTGTCCCGTGTTGTGAGCCGCCGCGCAGGCGATCGAAACGCCTGTCGGCGACACCTTATTCCTTGCCGGTGTAAGGAGAAGCGCGGCGAGGACGATCAGCGCCATTATCCCGCCGGTCAGCGAGAACCACAGCGACGTGACCGATCCGAAAAGCAGCGATGAGATGAGTATCCTCATGACCGATACGGCGCAGGCGTCCGGCAGGGAAACGAGATATCCGCAGAGTATAACGGCGATGTTGGCGAGCCCTAGCTTCAGTCCCGGGACGGCGCGCGGCATCGGGATGAGCGACTCGAGATAGGACAGTATCAGCGCGGCCCCGAGAAGCGCCGCGTCAGCCGCGACATGACGAGCGGCGGAATACCCGGCGCCGCCTTTATCCCGCGACAGCATCGAAGCCCTCCACGCCGCCTCCTTTGACAGTTATGATCACGCCGGCCGGGACGCATACTATCATCTCTCCCGGCTTCGACGCCCGGCCTATGCCGACGCATATGCCGTCGGGACAGTCGCTCTCCGTCACCCGGATCCCGCCGTTTTCTATAACGGCGGTAAGGGTATGTCCCCGCCCGCCGATAGGGATCACGGCGTCATGGCAAAGAGGGTATTCCGTCCGGCCGTCAGGCGTCGAAATAACGGCAAAGCCGCCGTCGGCAGCGGCGGGCTGTCCGAATGCGAAAACTGCGGATAAAGCCGCCGCCGCGGCGAGCACCAGCGCGATTATGACGACATCTCCCGCCTTTACGTGGAATGACGCCTTTTTTTCTGCGGCAGTTTTGTCAGACACCTGAGTTCACCGTTTCTGCATTGATTTATCCATATAAAAGCTGTATAATTATACGGCAGTTTATTCTGAGAGGTACCTTCTGATGCAAACCGTGAGACCTGCCCGGCGGTATGCCGCCGCAGGCGTTATCTGTCTCGTCCTTGCCGCGTTTTTCTGGGGGACGACGTTCGTCGCCCAGTTATTCGGAGCCGGTACGGTGGGACCGTTCACCTACGTTTTTTCCCGCAGCGTTTTCAGCGTGGTCTGTCTTTTCCCGATAGCCGCCGCATCGAATATGAAAGGCGGGGAAAAAAGCGTGAAAAGGGCGCTGTTCGGCGATAAAAAGCCGCGCGACGTGCTTTTGAGCGGTCTTGTCTGCGGCATGGTGCTGAGCTGCGCGATGTGCCTGCAGCAGAGCGGGATCGGCGGATCGTCGGCGGGCAAGGCGGCGTTTCTGACGGCGATATACATTATCATCGTGCCGGTGCTGAATTTCCTGCTGTTCAGGAAGAAGACCGGACTTATCGTCCTTATAGCCATGCCGATAGCCGTCATAGGGCTGTTCCTTCTCTGCGTGAAGAGCGGGGAAAGCCTCTCGCTCGATCCGTCTGACGCGCTCCTGATAGCCTGCTCGCTCGCCTTCGCCACGCATATCGTCGTCATCGACAGATTCGCCGACAGGGTGAACGGGATAATGCTTTCCTGTCTTCAGTTCGCCGTCGCCGCCGTCATAGCCGGTGTGCTGATGCTGATATTCGAGACCCCCACATGGGACAGCTGGATCAAAGGTCTACCGGCGATAGCCTATGCCGGAGTTCTGAGCGGCGCCGTGGCATACACTCTGCAGATAATCGGGCAGCAGCGATGCGAGCCGACGCTAGCGTCGATGATAATGAGTCTCGAGTCGGTGTTTTCGGCCATCTCCGGCGCCATCGTGCTCAGCGAGAGGATGACGGCGAGGGAGTTTATCGGCAGCGCGCTGATATTCGCGGCGATAATCCTCGCGCAGCTCAAGACATCCGGCAGACCGGCAAAGAAAGAATAAGTGAAAAGCATGACATCCGAAGGGGCGGATGTCATGCTTGTTTTCATCACGCCTTGGTCAGTCTGGCGAAGGTCGCCATGAGCTTCTTCGTGCCGACCGTGTCGAAGGCAATCTCATAAAGCATATCCCTGCCCATCTCCTTCGCCGAGAGGACCGTCCCGAGACCGAAGGTGGCGTGCTTTACCCGCTCGCCGATATCGAAACGCTCGTAATCCTTTCGCTCGGGAGTGTTTTTCAGAAGATCGGGAGTCGATTTCATCTCGCGGCTCATTGTCGGACGACGGCGTCCGCGCGTCTGCGGCTGGGCCTGAGCGCGGTCCTGATCGGTCTCGACGCATTCCTCGGGCAGCTCTTTAATGAAGCGCGATTCCTGATTGTACTGCGAGCGGCCGTAGATCATGCGCTCGCGGGCGTGGATCATGAACAGGCGTTTTTTCGCCCTCGTTATCGCGACGTAGGCGAGACGTCTCTCCTCCTCGAGCTCGTCGGGGTACATCGAGGCCTGATTTCCGGGGAAGATGCCCTCCTCCATGCCCGGCAGGAATACCACCGGGAACTCGAGGCCCTTCGCACTGTGGATCGTCATGAGCGTCACGGCGTCGGCGGAGGCGTCGTAGTTGTCTATGTCGGTGACGAGGGATATCTCCTCAAGGAACGACTGGAGCTCACCGTCGTGAGAGGGGGCCTTCTCACCGTCGTCGGAGGCGCTTTCGCCGTCGGCGGGGGCGGCGTTAAGGTCATGGGTGTTCTCGAACTCTACCGCGTTGGATACGAGCTCTGAGATGTTCTGCAGGCGGTCGAGGGCGTCGTCGCCTGAATTCAGGAGCATCTCCCTGTATCCGGTCATGTCGATCGCGAGCTCTATCAGGCGGTGGAGCTCCTCGGTCTTCGAGCGCTCGCGCAGGGTCTCGATGAGCTGTACGAACTCCTTGAGCTTCGGAGCCGTCTTCGATATCGCCGTATATCTGTCGGAGCGCTTCATAACGTCGAACATCGAGACGCCCTCGGCCCTTGCTATCGACTCGACGGCCTGCATCGTGGCGTCGCCGATCTTGCGCTTCGGCTCGTTCACTATGCGGCGGAGGCGGAGATCATCGGAGGTGTTGTTTATGACGCAGAGATAGGCGAGTATGTCCTTTATCTCCTTGCGCTCATAGAATCTCAGGCCTCCGAGGACACGGTAGGGCACGCCTGACGCCGAAAGGGCGTGTTCGATGCTGTTTGACTGCGCGTTCACACGGTAGAGGACGGCGAAATCCGAGTATCTCAGATTGTCCTTCGATTTCAGCTCGAGCACACGGTTCGCAACGTATTTGCCTTCCTCGCTCTGAGTGTCGACCTTTTTTACCCTGATCAGCTCGCCGGCTCCGTTTCCGGTCCACAGCTCCTTACCGCGGCGGGTGGTGTTGTTCTTTATGACGGCGTTCGCGGCGTCGAGTATGTTCTGCGTCGAGCGGTAGTTCTGCTCCAGCTTCACGACGCGGACGTTGTCGAGCTCCTTGTCGAAGTTGAGGATGTTCTCTATCGTCGCGCCTCTGAATTTATAGATCGACTGATCGTCGTCGCCGACGACCATCAGGTTCCTGTGAAAGTCGGAGAGAAGCCTGATCATCTCGAACTGGGCGCGGTTGGTGTCCTGATACTCGTCGACCGAGACATACTTGAAGCGGTGCTGGTAATAGCCCCTCGCGTCCTCGTCGGTCTTCAGCAGGAATACCGTCTGCATGATGAGATCGTCGAAGTCGAGCACGTTCGATTCCTTCATGCGGCGCTGATATTCGCGGTATATCCTCGATATCTGCGACAGCTTGTAGTCCTTTCCGGCCTCCGCCTCAAAGCCGTCCGGCGTCAGGAGCTTGTCCTTCGCGCGGCTGATCGTCGTCATGACCGATCTTACCGGGAAGTTCTTCTCGTCTATGTTGAGTTCCTTCATGACAAGAGTCAACAGGCGCTTGCTGTCGTCGGTGTCATATATGGTAAAGCCCGGACGGTAGCCGACCTTCTCGCCGAAGCGGCGGAGTATGCGGACGGCGACGGAATGGAAGGTGCCGGCCCATATCTCGGACGCGTCGTCGCCTATCGTGCTCTCGAGGCGGTTTTTCATTTCATTTGCCGCCTTGTTTGTAAAGGTGATGGCAAGCACGGCCCACGGCGGGCAGGGGCTGACGGCGTATGTCTCGAGAAGGCTCGCCGCGTCATCGGCGCTGAGATCGGACGAAGCCGCGCCTTCGATGGCGGCGACGTCCTCCTCGGATAGGCGGGTTACCGCGGCCGACGGATTCGCGTAAAGATCGCCGAATCTGATTATATGGCTGATGCGGCTCACGAGCACGGTGGTCTTGCCGCTTCCGGCTCCGGCAAGCACGAGAAGCGGGCCGTTGACCGCGTAAACCGCCTCGCGCTGCCTGTCGTTCAGGGATGAATACACCTTCCCGTCGAACAGCCGGCGCACAGCCGCGGCGAAGCGATCCTGCAGAGCCTTTTCAGCTGTAATAGAATTCATCGGTCGATCCTCCGAAAGACACTTATATCCCATATTAAAAATTCTGACGGTTTAATTATACCATATCGTGTAAGGAAATTCAATGAGTTAATGTAAATTCACCCTTATAATGCACCAACTTTAACAACTCACCGCTTTAATTCGCTTCGCATGAAGTGTATAATAATACTTACTCAAACGAAATGAAAAGGAGCGACATTAAATATGAGACCGATAAAGATAGCCCCTGTTTTCAAGGAAGCCGTGTGGGGCGGAGGATGGCTGAAAAATAAATTCGGCCTCGATTCGGGTCTGCCTCATCAGGCGGAGGCGTGGGAGCTGACAGTCCGCGAGGACGGCGTGAACACGACAGCCGAAGGGATCCCGCTCACCGAAGCCGACCCGTCGGCGAAAACAGAGGATTTCCCGCTTCTCATCAAGTACATCGACGCCGGAGACAAGCTGTCGATCCAGGTGCATCCCGCCAAAACCGAATTCTGGTATATCGTCGACTGCGAGCCGGGAGCGTGGCTGATCTACGGGCAGAACAGGGATTATACCGAGGCAGAGCTAAGGCAGGCCCTCGCCGAGGGAAATCTTGAGGGATGCCTTCACAAGCAGCCGGTGAAGCCGGGAGAGTGCTATTTCATCCCGACCGGGCTGACTCACGCCATCGGCGGCGGGATCCTGATCGCCGAGATACAGGAAAACTCGAACATCACCTACCGCGTCTACGACTACGACCGTCCCGGCATCGACGGCAAGCCGCGTCAGCTGCATACCGATCAGGCGTTCAGGGTCATGAAGAAGTTCGATGAGGACGAGCTTCAGGCTCTCCGCTTCTCTGTGCCTTACGATCTGCCGGCTGAGCTGAGGGAGACGAGCGAATGCATCGCCTCCTGCGACAAATTCACCGTGGTGCGCCATATACTGAACGGGAAAACCGCGCTTCGCGCCGACGAGAGGTTCTCCCACCTTATGGTGATCGGCGGCAAGGGAAGGATCGGGGATATCTGCGTAAAGGGCGGAGACAGCGTCTACGTTCCGGCGGGGACCGGCGAATACATAGTCGAGCCGGAATGTGAGATGACGATACTTGAAAGCTTCAGGCTGTGAGGAATATACAATGATCAGAATAGCGATAGCCGGTTACGGCAATCTCGGAAAGGGCGTTGAGAAGGCGGTCTGCGCCGCGCCCGATATGGAGCTCGTCTGCGTCTTCACGAGGCGCGACCCGTCAGCTCTCAAGGTCGCGTCCGGCGTTCCGGTCGCATCGACGGCCGATATGAAGGACTGGCAGGGAAAGATAGACGTCGTGGTCCTCTGCGGCGGCTCTGCCACCGATCTGCCGAAGCAGACTCCCGAGATCGCCTCGATGTTCAGCGTGATCGACAGCTTTGACACTCACGCCGACATACCGAAGCATTTCGCCGCCGTCGACGCCGCCGCGAAAGCGGCAGGCACCACCGCCATGATCTCTGTCGGCTGGGATCCCGGACTGTTCTCGCTGAACCGCGTCTACGCCGAGTCGGTGCTCCCGCAGGGCAAGACATACACATTCTGGGGCAAGGGCGTCAGCCAGGGCCATTCCGACGCCATCCGCCGCATAAAGGGCGTGAAGCGCGGCATCCAGTACACCGTACCGGTGCCGGAGGCCGTCGAGTCTGTCCGCCGCGGAGACGAGCCTGAGCTCACCACCCGCCAGAAGCATACCCGCGTCTGCTACGTCGTCGCCGAGGAAGGCGCCGACAAGGCCGCCATCGAGACGGCGATAAAGACGATGCCGAAGTATTTCGACGAGTACGACACCACGGTCAGCTTCATCGACGAGGAAACCTTCGATCGCGAGCACAACACCCTGCCTCACGGCGGCTTCGTCATGAGAAGCGGCCGCACCGGGGACACGAAGCAGCTGATAGAGTACAATCTGACTCTCGGCTCCAACCCGGAGTTCACCGGCAGCGTGCTTACCGCCTACGCAAGAGCCGCCGCAAGGCTTCATGCCGAAGGCGAGACCGGCTGCAGAACGGTCTTCGACATCGCGCCGAAATATCTCTCGCCGCTTTCGGACGACGAGCTGAGAGCGCATATGCTGTGAGAGCGGGAATGTCATAATTTATGTCAAAGCGGACCGGGATGCGGTCCGCTTTGATGTTTATCTCGGATGAAAATTTTTTTGGCAGTGAACCTTTTGCCTTGTCCGATGCGTCTATTATACGGACCGGTCATATACGAAAGAAAGGAGATGACAGCCGTGACCGATGATGAGTTTTCGTCGCTTCTCAGCAAATGCCGCTCAGCCGCAGAACGCTATGTGCGCTTTCGCGTCTATTCAAATGCGGATGCCGACGATATCCTTGCCGAGACATACGCGGCGGCATGGATGAAAAAGGATCAGATAAAGGACGTCGAGGCCTTCAGGGCATGGCTTATCAGCATCGCCAGATCGAAATGCTCCGATCATCTGCGCTCGGCTCAGAAGAGGGATGAACGCGAGGCGCCGTCTCCCGACATCGCCGAGCGGAGCGGAAGACTTAGCGGGATAGACGGCGTTTATACCGCCGTTCAGGAGACCATGTCGCTCATCCCGCGCGACAAGAGCCAGCTGCTTTATATGGCGTACTGGCTCCGTCTGCCTCAGAGCGAGATAGCCGAGAGGATGAAGATCCCGGTCGGCACCGTGAAAAGCCGCATGTCGGCGGCAAGGGACGAGTTTCGTAAAGCCTATGTCGGACATGTAAGGCCGGAAAAGGAGAATACTATGAAGAGAAACAGGCTTCCGGAGATCCTTCCGGAATACAGCATCAGATATACCGGCGATTCGTTTCCGGTGGTATGCGAGGAGCTCATGGGGTGGTTTGCCGTGCCGAAGCCGGGCGAAAAGCTGAGCTGGGCGATGTACGATCTGCCGTCCCGCAAAATGGACATGGCATATACCATCGAAGCCGGGGAGCCGGCGGAGGTGCACGGCATCCCCGGCAGGGAGATGATCGCGAAGGGCTTCGTGTCAAAAGATTACGATGCGATCATGGAAGAACCCGTCGCCGCCTCCGGAGCTTCGGCCGACGAGTGGCGCTTCGCAGCGCAGCTGACCGACACGCACAGCCGATTCCTCGCCGCGGCTTACAGGGAGGACGGCGTGATGAAATTCCGCACCTTCCTTGACGGAGACGAATTTCTCGACAACTGGGGGATCGGAGAGGACAACCGCGGCTTTGAGACGCATCTTAAGCCGAAGGAACTCATATCGCGCAGAGGAAACGTCATAAAAGCCGAAATCGGGAGAGATATCATCGATCTTGTCGGCAGATATGAGGTCGTGATGAACGGAAGAAGCTTTGACACCGTATGCCTTATGGATATCGGCAGCTATGTAGGCGGCGTCGTATCCGAGCAGTACGTCGGCCGTGACGGCAGGACCGTTCTGTGGCGGCGGTTCAATTCGGACGGCTGGCACAGCGAAAGGTACGGCGGGAAGTGGTCCGAGCTTCTTCCCGACAACGAGCGGCTTATTGTCAACGGGGAAACTTACGTCCATTGGTATGACTGCATAACCGATAGGATCATGATATGATATTTGCGGCTGCGGACTGCTTCAAGGCAGTCCGTTTTTTGTGCGTATGATGCTTGACAAGATGGAAAAATAAATGTATAATTATTCTACCACAACTCCGTCAGCATCACAGGAGGCCGATCCCATGACAGAGATTCACCACACTCATCTTCCGTATAAGCTGATCCACAACTTCCCGTACTCTCCCGACGCGCCGACAGACGAAAAGAAGCGCGTCGTCGACGAGACGCTTGCCGCGCTGAAAAACAAGGGCTTCGGCGGCATCGTCACGAACGTCTCCACCAGAAGATCCTCGCGCGGCGGATATCTCGACGACCCGGAGGAGTGGGAGATCCTGCGCTATATCTTTAAAAAAGCTCGGGAAACGGACATGGGGACATGGATCTACGACGAGGACGGCTATCCCAGCGGCTCGGCCGGAGGGCATACCCTGAAGGATCACCCCGAATGGCAGTGCCGGGCCGTCGCGCTTAAAACATACACCGTAAACCCGGGCGAGACAGCCGTCTTCGACATCCCGAAGGGGCATCTCGGCATAAAAGCGGTATATGTCTACGACGCTCCCTCGCTCAGCGGCATCACTGACGACGATGTCAAACACCCGCTTTTCGCCTGCGGCGGATCGAAGGAGAGCGTAAGCTATGTCAGCGGCGCCGATCACCCGGTGACGGCGGCGGTGTTCCTCGACAAATACATGTACGAGGGCACGCACGCCATACACAACGTCTTCCGCTCACAGAGATATATCGACGTCGGCAACCGCGACGCCATCGCGGCGTACATAGAGAACACCTACAAGCCGTACTGCGGGAAGCTGGCCGGAGCGGGGCAGATCGAGGCTTTCTTCACCGACGAGCCGTCGTATATGGGGGCGTATCTGAATCTCGCGCTTTTCCCGCAGGCCGTCGCCGACGAGTTCGACGAGACGATGGAGTTCCTCCCCTGCGTCAACTGGAGCCGGGATCTATCAAACAGATTTCACGCGCGCCACGGATATCCGATAGAGCCGAATATGATCCGCCTGTTCTGCGGCGATACCGACGAAGCGAAGAAGATAAGGGTGGATTTCTACGAAACGCTGTCGAATCTGTACGAAACGTCGTTCTTCTCACAGATATCTGACTACTGCGCCTCGCAGGGCGTGCCGTTCTCCGGGCATCTGCTGCTCGAGGACGATATACGCTATCATCCGCCGTTCGAGGGGAATTTCTTCTCGCTCATCCGTCATATGCAGCTTCCGGGCATAGACCTGCTCCACGGACTGCCGGAGAAGATAAGATATGACGCCTTCACGCCGAAGCTGATATCGAGCATAGCCCGCTTCAACGGCAGAAAGCGCGTGATGAGCGAGATATCGGCACACGCTCAGGGAGGAAATGTGACGCCGGAGCAGTTTCTCGGCACGATGTACACGCAGTACGCCCTCGGCATAAACGCCTTCAACTCCTACTTCTCCGAAAAGCAGGTGGACGAAGGTACATACAGGCGCTTCAATCTGGCCGTCGGGCGTCTTGACGCCATGATGAGCCGGGGCGATACCGTCACCGAGGCGGCGGTCTACTATCCGATCGAGACGGCGCAGGCGGGATATATCCCGCGCGGCCGCGAGCTTTACGGCGAGCTTGCCGACAACACCGAGGGCACCGTCTGCATGGACAGCATACGCGCCGTACAGGAGGCGCTGCTGTCGGGGCATATAGGCTTCGGATATCTCGACATCGAGGCGCTTGAGAAATGCCGCGCCGAGGACGGGAGGATCGTCATGCCGTCAGGCGGCAGCTTCAGAGTCCTGATCATACCAGAGAGCATGGCATACGGTCGTCTCGACGACGCCGTAAGGAGGCTGAAAAAGGCCGGCGTGAGGGTGCTGAGACTTGAAAGCGGCTTCTTCAAGCGCTCGGACGACGATCTGTCGGAGGATGTGACCGCCGGAGATCTGTGCTCTGAGATCGCGAAAACGGCGGCTTTGTCCGTCTGCGCCGACGCCCCGCAGCTCATACACATGACGGCTGATCATATGGGAAAGAGGTATATCCTGCTCACGAACACGTCGGCGGACGATGTTTCGGTCTCTGTCTCGGCAGATCTGCCGGGAAAGGCGAGGATATATGATCCTCTCACCGACGTGTGGTCGGATGAGTACGACAGCGGCGATATCCCGCTTACAGTTCCGCCATACGGCGCGAAGATCATCGTCGGATGACGGCTGCGATAAAAAAAGAAAAGAGGCTCGGTACGAGCCTCTTTTCATATTCATGCGTCACATGTTTTTCATGTTGAAGAATTCGACCGACTCGCCGTCAGGACCGTAGACGAAGGCGCAGGTGATGCATATCGCGTACGGGCGGGCATTCTGGAGCGGTATCGTCTGCGGCTCCTGCTGCGGCTTCGCGCCGATGGACAGGGCTAGATCGTACATCTCCTTCACGTCGGCGGGATCGGCTACGTTGAAGGCCACATGGTTGAAGCGGCCGATCGCCGGGAAGTCGGTATCGGTGGCGAACAGCTCGATCACTCCGCATCCGGTGTCGAGCATGAGGGCTTCACCCTTGCCCTCGCCCCATCCGACGAGGGGCCTGAGCCCGAGAGCGGTGTAGAAGGCTTTTGATTTCTCAAAGTCGGAGGCCTTGAGAGCTACATGCTGGATCCCATTGATTTTACTCATGTTTTGCACTCCTTTTGTTTATGACCGAATGATATATCCATGCCGCGGAAAATACGGCGAAGAGGACGCATGAAAGTACGATGACGGCGCCGGCCGGAACGGTCAGCCGATAGATGAGGTTCGTGCGCAGGGCGCAGAAGAGCACGGCCCGCTCGGGGCGGGTTATGTCCAAAAGCGAAGACACCGCCGCCTGGATCGGAAACAGGAATACAATGACAAGCACTCCGATCTCGGCCGAAGTCGCGGCCCACAGCGTACATGAAAGGACGCACTGCAGAAGCGCCAGCGCCGCTGAGACGGCGAACAGTATCTTCTCAGCCGTTTTAGGTACGGTGAGCCCGAAAAGTATCTTAAAGCACAGAAGCGCCGAGGCTATTATCCACGCAGTCACGGCGTGGTTCGCGGCAGCCGGCGATCTGTTTCGCATCGAAAGCAGCAGGAGGCTTCCGACGGCGAAGGCGAAGACAAGGACCGAATCCCGACCGAGGCTCTTTCTCGTTTTCGGCGGAAGCAGCGGCAGAGCGGCGGCGACAGCCGAGACGGAGGCGGTGATGAAAACGAGGATGAGCCGCCTGCCCGGCGAAAGATAGAAGAAGAAGGAATACGGAGGGTAGAGGATCAGCGCGGCGGCAAAGGCGAGCGCTGACACGACGGAGGATATGCGCCGCAGAGTCAAACGGTGTCTCCTTTTTTTCGTTTCTTTTTGTGCCTGCCGCCTTCAGCAGCAGGGCGAGCGCTGTTTTTCGCTCTTTCACGGGCGGCTTCGATGCGCTTTCTTCTGGCCTCACGTTTTTTGTATGTCGCGTGATCGTAAATTATAAGCCCGGCGGCAGCGAGACCGGCGAGAGACGAGATCGCCGCGAGCCAGTAGAAAAGAACGGGTATGAGCTCAAGAAGGCACAGCGCCTCGGCTGCGATTACCGCCGAGATCGTTCTGGCGGTCAGTCGGCGTATGATCTTTAGGTCGAGAGTTATGATCCCGGCGGCCGAGATTAAGGACGGCAGCCATCCGAACACCATATAACCGGCCTCATAGCTTCCATAGATGTCGAAATCGCCGGAGATGAGCGGAAACAGAAGACACAGCTTTACGGCGTACAGCGCGGTCAGAAGAACCGTCAGGGTCATATATGTGACAAACAGGGAGGAAGGTCTTATTTCGCTGAGCTTCATGTGATGTACGGACCAAGGCGTTTTATTGAGTATTCCGCGAAATCGCGGCGGGCAGCTTCGGATATCCGGCTGCTTACGTATCTGCTCCCGTTCAGGTAAAAATCGAGGGCGTTCTGTATCAGCGGACGGTATTTATCGGGGAAGTTCACGAGCCCCCATCTTCCGCCGTCTTTTTTTGACAGAACAAGGTCCTGCTCACAGGCCGCCGTCACACGGCAGAGATTGAGAACGACGTACACGGGGTTATTTATGATGTCTTCCGGGGCGCCCGATATGTCGGATATGACGGCCGCGATATAGTCGCGGCGGGGCACCGGGGCGAATACCGCTTTCGGCGGCGGACCGATCAGCGCCTCGCCGAAGAGCCGCGCTACGGTGAAATGAGCGGCGAGATCCGGATCCCTTCCGTTCATGTCCCGGCAGTAGCCGACGATATCGGCGGCGGCGCGGTCCTTGTGAGTATTTGAAAAATGAAGCGAAAAGGGAGGCGGGTAAACGGGATTTCGCGTGTCATTCAGAGTCACGGCGGACATCTCGAAGCCCTTTTCGGGAGCCTGCCCGTCAAGATCGAGAAGGAGGCGGATCATCCTCTCCTTTTGATCCTGCGGCGGCCCGGCGTTCGTGACGACCAGAAAGTCGATATCGCTTCCGTCGTTGAATCCGCCGAGCGTCATCGACCCGTGGAGATAGAAGCCGACGAGATTCTGACCGAGTATGACGTGATATCCGGCGGCGACCTTGCGGGCGAGCCGGCGGGCTGATGACAGTGTCATGGCGGATCGAGAGAATGAAGCGGGCGGTTGAGCGCCTGCCCGCTTCGTTTATATAAATGTCTTTTACTGAGCTACGCCGTAGGTGCCGTCAAGGCTGGCGGTCTTTTCGACGATGTTCTCCTTCGATTTCGATACGGCGATATGCTTCTGCAGCTCGGCCCAGTATTCCTCGTCGTCGAGCGGAAGAGCGATCTCCTTGCCGCCTTTCCAGGACGAAAGCAGGGCGGCGTTGCAGATCGAAAGGCCGTTTATGCCGTCCGTGCCGGGAGCCAGCAGCTCCTCGCCGCAGAGGATGTGGTTGGTGAAGTTCTGACGGATGCCGTTGTGCTGAGTGCCGCCGCTGGGGAAGGTGATGTCCTCGGTCGACCATTCGCACTTCTTGAAGCCGTCCTCGGAATGGAAGCAGTAGTCGCGCTCGTCGATGGAGAGCTTTGTCCACTTGAGCGTGCTCCCCTCAAGGACTATCTTGCCCTTGGTGCCGCTGATTTCGAGACGGTTGGTGCCGGGGCACTCGCCGGTGGTGGTGATGAAGACCGCCGTGCCGCCGTTCGGATACTTGGCGTATATGGTGACGTCGTCCTCGACCTCGATGTTGTGATACTTGCCGAATTCGCACTCGCCGGTGACGGCGCAGGGCATTCCGGTGATCCACTGCCAGAGGTCAAGGTTGTGCGGAGCCTGATTCATCAGGACGCCGCCGCCCTCGCCGGCCCATGTGGCGCGCCATGTGCCGCTGTCATAATAGGCCTGAGTGCGGTACCAGTCGGTGATGATCCATACGCAGCGCTTGAGGTCGCCGAGCTCGCCTGAGCGGACGATCTCGCGCATCTTCTGATAATAGGGATTTGTGCGCTGGTTGTAGTCGATGCCGAAGGCTATGCCCTTTTCGGCAGCCTTCGCGGCGGCGGCGTACATCTCCTTGACGGCTTTCGTGTAGACGCCGATCGGCTTCTCGGAGAGGGCATGGATCCCCTTCGCGAAGGCGTCGATGGCCATCGTCGGATGCAGATAGTGCGGTGTGGCGATTATTACGGCGTCGATGAGACCGGAGTCATACATCTCTTTGTAGTCAGAGAAGCGGGCGACCTTGTCGCCGAAGGTCTGCTCGGCCCAGTCGAGGCGTGACTGGCGGTTGTCGCAGACGGCCGTGAGGACGGCGTTCTGGGTGGCTCCCTTGAAGAGATCGGCGGCGTGTCCGGCGCCCATGTTTCCGATGCCGATGACACCGTAGCGTACTTTATCCATAGTGTTTCTCCCGTTTGTTCATTGACATTTGCTGACGATATATATTATAACGCTAATAAAAACGAAATGCAAGGGGTTTGAGTAAATTCGGACGAATATATTATCTTACCGCTTCGAGTATAAAGACCTTGACCCACGACAGATACTCCCGGACGAGATTCGCCGTCGTTGTCAGAGGATCGGACGGCAGTCCGGCTCTCATTACGAAGTCTGAGTCGTCATACCCCGCCGCCTTCAGCAGATGCCGGGATCTGAGAAGATGAAAATCGCTGGTGACGACTATGAGCTTCCTCCCGGCGAGAAGCGGCTCGGTCTCGATTATCGCCTTCATGTTTATGACGTTCTGCTCGGTGTTCATCGACGTGTCGTCGAGATATATCCTTTCGGCGGCGATGCCCTTCGCCTCAAGATACTCGGCCATCGCCGAAGCCTCGCTGCGCGGCTCGTTCTCGCCCTTTCCGCCGCATACTATGCCTGCCGACATAGGCAGGGCCTCCATCACCTCATATGCCGAGTCGAGGCGCTTCCGGAGCATCTTTCCCGGCGTCTGATATGTGCGGCAGCCGAGCGTGACGACGATGATATCGGATCCGTCGCCTTCGGGGATCGAGGATGATGAACGCGACGATATCCCGTAGCCCATCACGGCTGCCGAGAAGACGGCGAAGCTGACGACATAGAATATCATCAGCCCGATGACGATGTTCGCCGCCCATTTCGGCATCCGTTTCATCAGCCACAGCGCGAATAGAGCGGCGATGATCCCGGCGGCTCCGGCGATCATCTCGAGTCTGACGAAATTCAGCCGTATTATCGTGTTGAGGAAGAATATCCCGTAAAGAACGATTATGATGCACGCTGGGATTATCGCCGCGATAGGGATCTTTTCGTATCTTTTCACTTCGCTTTTTTTCATTCGGCTCCGGCCTCCCAGACGAACAGTCCCTCCGCTGCGGCGGACGGGATGAGGATATCGTCGACCGCCCTTCCTCCGCCGCAGACCGTCATGTGCGTGTCGTCTGTGCAGAGCGAGAGCGCGGCGCTGTCCGCTTTTATGTATATCAGTATGTAACGCTCGTTCTTCATGACCGTATCGGCGATAAGCTCCGGCTCGGGATTGTCTTTCCATTCCTCCCCGTCGAAAAAGGCGATGTCGAAATAGCAGTACAGCCGGAGGATGACGCCGAGAAAGCGGCGGCGCATATCTGAGTATCTCGATTCGTCGATGAAATATTCCTCGACGGAGAAGAATCTTCCGCCGCCGTCCTTTTCCACCCGTCTCGGAAGAAAATCGACGACGAGCCGCGGCGATTCAAGCAGGTTTTCTATGGTTTTTTCATTCATTTTGTGTGAAATCGGTGATCCGTGCTTATATATTCCGATATTATGATATCATATTTGCCGCCCGGATAAAAGAGCTTTTCGTTAATTTACGGTGAAAAAGCCGCCTCCGCTTTAAGCGGAGGCGGCATAAAGTCTGTCAGACCTATTATTTGACGTTCTGATAGAGACCCCTCTTCACATAGCTGGTGTGAAGGATGTGGTGAGCCTTCTCGGATCCGTAGCTGCCGAAGAACTCATCATAGACGAGCTTGAGCTGCGGGTTCTCGTGAGACTTGCGGTACTCGTTGTTGGCGTCGCTCTTGTAGAGAACGGCGGCTCGCAGAGCCTTGAGGTCGACGTTGTTGCGGACCACGGCCGGCTGATACGGCTGGCCGCCGCCGTTTACGCATCCGCCCGGGCAGCACATGACTTCGACGAAGACGGAATCATCCTCGCCGGCCTCGATGGCCTTGAGGACCTTCTTCGCGTTGGCGGTGCCGGAGCAGACCGCGACTTTGACGTCAAGATCGCCGACCTTGTACATGGCGTGCTTGATGCCCTCGGTGCCGCGGACTTCCTCGAAATCGACCTTCTCGAACTTGCCGCCGAGGATGAGCTCGGCCGCGGTTCTGAGAGCGGCTTCCATAACGCCGCCGGTAGCGCCGAAGATCTCGCCGGCGCCGGTGCCGATGGCGAACGGCTCGTCGAACTTCTCGTCGGGGAGGTTGACGAAGTCGATGCCGGTCTTCTCGATCATGCGGGCAAGCTCGCGGGTGGTGATGGCGACGTCGACGTCCGGATATCCGGAGGCGTTCTGGTCGTCGCGCTGAACCTCGAATTTCTTGGCAGTGCAGGGAATGACGGACACGAAGAAGATATCCTTCGGGTCGATGCCGTTCTTCTGAGCCCAGTAGGTCTTATAGGTGGCGCCGAACATCTGCTGCGGGGACTTGCAGGTGGACAGATTCTCGGTGAACTGCGGGAAGTAGTGCTCGCAGTACTTGATCCATCCGGGCGAGCAGGAGGTGATCATCGGGAGCTTGCCGCCGTTCTGGATGCGCTGGATGAGCTCGGTGGCCTCCTCGACGATCGTCATGTCGGCGGTGAGATTCATGTTGTAGACTCTGTCGAAGCCGATCTGACGGATGGCGTTGACCATCTTGCCCTCGACGTCGGTGCCGGGAGCCATGCCGAAGGCCTCGCCGAGAGTGGCGCGGACGGACGGAGCGCAGCAGATGGCGACGTGCTTCTTGGGATCGTTGATCGCGTCGAAAATCTTCTGAGTGTCGTCTCTCTCATAGAGAGCGCCGGTCGGGCAGTGGACGATGCACTGGCCGCAGTTGACGCAGCCGGTGTCGGCCAGCTTCATCTCGTACTGAGAGCCGATATGAGTGTCATATCCGCGGTCGTTGGTGCCGATGACTCCGATATCCTGGAGGTTCTTGCAGGCGGCTACGCAGCGGCGGCAGAGGATGCACTTGTTGTTGTTGCGGATGATGGCGACGGAGCTGTCGTCGATCGGATAGTTGTCTTCCTTTGTGTAGGAGTTGACGAACTTCTTCTCGTCGACGCCGTACTCGTTGCAGAGCTTCTGCAGCTCGCAGGTGGTGTTGCGAACGCAGGAGAGGCAGTGCTTGTCATGGTTGGAGAGCACCAGCTCGAGGTTGAGCTTGCGGGCGGCGCGGACCTTTTCGGTGTTGGTCTTGATCTCCATGCCGTCGGCTACGGGATATACGCAGGCGGCTACCATTCCCCTCGCTCCGGTGACCTCGGTCAGACAGACGCGGCAGGCGCCGATCTGGTTGATGTCCTTGAGATAGCAGAGGGTAGGTATATTGACGTTGGCGGCTCTCGCCGCTTCGAGGACTGTATAGTTGGACGGAACCTCGATCTCGCGTCCGTTTACTTTTACCTTTACGGTATTGATGGCGTTGTCCATTGTGACTTATGCTCCTCTCTGCTCAGTTCTTGGAAATAGCGCCGAACTTGCAGGTGGCCATGCAGGCGCCGCACTTGATGCACTTGCTCTGATCGATGACGTGCGGCTTCTTTACGCTGCCGGAGATGGCGCCCACCGGGCAGGCGCGCGCGCAGGCGGTGCAGCCCTTGCACTTCTCGGGATCGATAGTGTACTGGAGTAGCTTCTTGCAGACGTGAGCCGGGCACTTCTTGTCTACTATATGAGCGACATACTCGTCGCGGAAATGACGGATAGTGGAGAGAACCGGGTTCGGCGCGGTCTGACCGAGGCCGCAGAGCGAGGCCGAGCTGATGTAGGTGGCGAGCTCCTCGAGCTTGTCGAGGTCTTCCATCTCGCCGTTGCCGGAGATGATCTTGTCGAGGATCTCGAGCATGCGCTGCGTGCCGATACGGCAGGGAGCGCACTGTCCGCAGGACTCGTCGCAGGTGAAGTCGAGGAAGAACCGGGCGATG
Organism: uncultured Clostridia bacterium; assembly: GCA_946407735.1. GTDB lineage: Bacteria > Bacillota > Clostridia > Oscillospirales > CAG-272 > JAAZGC01. The sequence goes on along the minus strand of CAMJPL010000008.1, from coordinate 53,103 downwards.
TCGACCATGCAGTTGTCCTCGTCCATGACAATAAGTCCGCCGGAGCCCATCATGGCGCCGATGGTCTTGAGGGTGTCATAGTCGATCTCGATGTCGGCGAGGGAGGCCGGGATGCATCCGCCGGAAGGTCCGCCGGCCTGAGCGGCCTTGAACTTCTTTCCGTTCGGGACGCCGCCGCCGATCTCGTTGACGACCTGGTTGATGGTGGTGCCCATCGGAACCTCTACGAGGCCGGTGTTGGTGATCTTGCCGCCGAGAGCGAAGACCTTGGTGCCGGCGGAGCCCATGATCGGGGTTCCGGGCTTGGCCTTGGTGCCCATGGAGCTGAACCATTCGGCGCCGTTGAGGATGATCTGAGCGACGTTGGCGTAGGTCTCGACGTTGTTGAGGATGGTCGGTACTCCGAACAGACCCTTGACAGCCGGGAACGGAGGACGCGGATGAGGTTCGCCGCGCTTGCCCTCGATGGAGGTCATGAGAGCGGTTTCCTCGCCGCAGACGAAAGCGCCGGCGCCGAAGCGGAGATTGAGCTCGAAGTTGAAGCCGGTGCCGAGGATGTTCTGGCCGAGGAGGCCGTAGGACTTGGCCTGCTCGATGGCGATCTGGAGACGCTTGATGGCGACCGGGTACTCGGCGCGGACATAGATGTATCCTTCGTCGGATCCGATGGCGTAAGCGGCGATGGTCATCGCCTCGATGAGAGCGTGCGGGTCACCCTCGAGAACGGCGCGGTCCATGAAGGCTCCGGGGTCGCCCTCGTCGGCGTTGCAGCAGACGTACTTCTTCGGTCCCTGAGACTTGGAGGCGAAGAGCCACTTGCGTCCGGTCGGGAAGCCGGCGCCGCCGCGTCCGCGGAGGCCGGAGTCGAGCATGACCTGGATGACGTCCTCGGGCTTCATCTCGGTAAGAACCTTGTAGATGGCCTTGTATCCGTCGCGGGCGATGTATTCCTCGATCTTCTCGGGATCGATTATGCCGCAGTTGCGGAGGACGATCCTCTTCTGAGCCTTGTAGAAGCTGGTCTCCTCAAGGGAGGTGACGTCGGAGTTCTCGGAGTTGGGGCCGATGGTGTACTCTTTGGCGATCTCGCCGCCGAGGATGTGGCGGGCGAACATGTCCTTCGCCTTGTCGGCGTTCATTCTGACGTATGTGGTGCGGGAACCGTCGGCGGCGTGTACCTCAACGACGGGCTCGTACTGGCAGATGCCGACGCATCCGGTGGCGATGAGCTCGATCTCATCCTGCTTGCCGGCGGCGGCTATCTCGTTTTTGATCTGCTCGAATACCGGTCTGGCTCCGGCGGCGTCGCCGCAGGTGGCGAGACCGACGACTATACGGGTCTTTCCGCTGTCGGCGGGAAGCTCGATATCGTCGATATATTTGGCTTTGACGGCGTTAAGATCGTCAAGGCTCGTTAATACTGCCATGTTTCTATCTCCTCCGGTTCAGTCCTTGTATTTCGCCAGGATTCCCTTGACTTCGCTCTTCTTCACCTTGCCGTAGACGGTGCCGTTGATGACCATTACCGGCGCGAGGCCGCAGGCGCCTATGCAGCGGGTGGCGTCGAGAGAGTACTTGCCGTCGGCGCTGGTGGCGCCGGGCTCGATGCCGAGCTGCTCGGAGACGGTGTCGATAACTTCCTGGCTGCCCTTTACGTAGCAGGCGGTGCCAAGACATACGGAGATCGCTGTGTCACCGATGTAGTTGAGCTTGAACTGCGAGTAGAAGGAAACTATGCCGTAGATGACCTCCATGGGAGTCTCGGTGCCCTCGGCGATGATCTTCAGCACTTCTACGGGAAGATAACCGTAGATGTCCTGCGCCTCCTGCAGGATGGGCATCATCGCGCCCTTGACGCCGCGGTACTTCCCGATGACGGCCTTGAGCTTTTCTTCCTGCTCAGGTGTGCCGTTGAAGGCGACCGTGGTCGGCTTCTTTTTCATGATAAAACCTCCGGAATATGTAATGGAACCGTAGTTGTAACGATTTTGATTTATGCTGCCGGCGACTTGCCGGAGGGCGTGCGCTTTCGGAAGACATGCAGGCCCGGTTATATATTATACCGCACATGCGGTCTTTTTTCCATATATGAGAGCGATATTTTACCCAACTTTTAAAATTCGGACAAAATTAACGCTGCTGTATGCACTTATTCATATAAAGGTGCATTATTTTCACATAATTAAGTTAAAGATATCTAATATTGGTTAAATAACTCATACTGTTTATTTCTCCGTTTCCCGCCCGCGCAGCAATTTTATTTACTTTATATACCTTGTAAAGACACGGACGATGGTGTATAATATCTTTGGAAAGTATCGCCTTCGGACGGATGTCCTGAAGGCAGATCCCGGAGGATAATGTTCATATGTCATGGTTTGTCGGGCTTCTGCTCGGAATAGTACAGGGTATAACCGAATTTCTGCCGGTGTCGAGCTCCAGCCATCTGGCGCTGCTCAGCGCTCTGCTGAACGGCGGTGAGGACCTCGAGGAAAGCTATTTCTCGTTTTTCATACTGCTCCATCTCGCCACCCTCGCTGCGGTGATAGTTTTCTACCGCCGCGACGTCTGGGCTCTGATAAAGGGCTTCTTCAGCCTCTGCGGGAAGCTGATGAAGGGCAACTTCAGGTTTTCGTCGTATACCAAGGCCGAGCGGTCGGTGATTCTGATCGTCATCGCGACGATCCCGCTCGTTCCCGCAGCCGTTCTGAATAAGCTCGTGTCCGGCCTTTCGTCGAACATAAAGCTTATCGGCATCTTTCTCCTCATAAACTGCGGGATCCTCTGCCTGTCCGACTGGCTTGCCTCGCAAAATCACAAAAAGGATCTGGCGAGAGGCCTCGGCGATCTCAGGCCGCTCGACGCGCTGATCGTCGGCGTCTGCCAGATGTTCGCGACGCTTCCCGGCATCTCCCGCAGCGGCTCGACCATCACCGGCGGCATATCGAGGGGCATGAGACGGTCGTCCGCCGTCAAGCTGAGCTTCCTCATGTCGATACCGGCCATCCTCGGCGCGAATATCCTCGATATCCCGGACATGCTCGAGAAGCCCGCCGCCGCGTCTGACGCCCCGGCGATCATAATCGGCTTCATAGCCGCCTTCGTGTTCGGCTTCGTTACCCTCCGCTTCCTCACATGGATCGCGAAAAAGGACAACTTCCGCTATATAGGCATCTACTGCGCCGCCGTCGGCATTTTAGCCATAATCTTCGGCTGACGTTATAAATAATTTTCCCAGAAAACATCCGACTCTATAATTGCTCATTGCTAATTGCTAATTGGATTAAGTATGGCCGCTGAAACTGCCCGGACCGGGACAAATAAAAAGAATAACAACGGCGCCTCCCGGAGCGGGGAGGCATCGGCCGGAAAAAGGACGGCTGCAAAAAACAGACCGTCGCAGAAAGCTCAGAATAAACCTCAAGCGTCTTCCGTATCTGATAAAAACGCCGCCAAAGCCGCGGCTTCGGCTCAGGCGAAGGCCTCCGCCCCGGCGCAGAACATCCGCCGCGCAGCGGGAGACGAGCCGTTCGAGCCGACTCCCGAAAAGAACCGCCCGATAGACGGCGAGACCGTCGCGCGTCTTCTCATCTACGCCTTCGCGCTGTTCATATGCGTCTGCTATATGTTCCCGGCGACCGCCGGGCTCGCCGGAGGTGTGAAATCCCTCATGTGCGGGCTGTTCGGCGCGTCCGGCTTCACTCTGCCGGCGCTTCTCGTGATGGCGGCGCTCTTCCTCCGTTCCGACCGTAAATACGGCTTTGTCCACTGGAGGATCATCCTCTCGCTCGTTTTCATGCTCTCGCTCGCCATGTTCCTGCACGGCTTTTCCGCCGTGAACATACTCGACACCCTCAAACTGTCAGAGCTGTGGGAGGCGGGGATAGCCATAAAGAGCGGAGGCGCTGTCGGCGGGGGACTCGGATCGCTCATATTCAGACTGCTCGGCAGAGCCGGGATCTTCATAATCTCTATCGTCGGGCTCATCTGCTCCGCGATAATCTTCTACGCGGTGTCGAATACCGAGGAGATCAGATCGGTCTTCGAGGCGATAGGCCGCGGCATAACCGGGACGGGGAAGGGGATCCTCGGCATCGGCTCTCTCTTCGCCGCCGCGGCGGGCGGGATAAAGCGCGGATGGCACGCCTTCACGATGTGGCTTCGCCGACTGATAGGGATAGACGACAACTCCCCCGATTCGGCGGACGTCGATCTCAACCGCACGATGCTGAACAATTCCCCTCTGCGTCAGAAGCGGACGATACGCGGCAGAGCGGCGTACGATCCGGAAAACCGCGAGACGGACGGTTACAGCGGCGTCCGCCCCTCCGAACAGGCTTTTGAAGGCGCGATTTCGGAGATCGGCATCGGCCGCCCGCCGGAATACGCCTATTCGAGCGATACCGGCGAATATATCGCCGACTCCGACCGTCCGTTCTATCAGGCTCCGGCCGAGGGACAGCCTCAGTATCAGCCGGCGCCTGCGCAGAGGCGGGAGGCATACCCGTCGCCGAGCCGGATAGAGAAGCATAAGGATTATATCGAGATATTCAACAATACCGGCGTCTACCCCGCCGCGGGGCAGACCGGCGGCGCCAAGACGGCCGAAAGCCGTCCGCTTCGCGATATGCGCCGGATAGAATTCAATACCCCGCTTTACGACACCGGATATGAGGACCTCGTCTCCGACGCGTCGGGAGCGAAAAAGCCCCGCCGTGCGAAAAAGCCGCAGGCTCAGGAGGAAAAGCCTGCCGTGAGCGAGCCTCAGGCGAAACCCGAGCCTCAGCCCGCCCCGGCGTCTTCCGATGTATCTGCGGAAGATGCCGAGAGAGAGGCGGTCGTCTCCCGCGCCGCCGCGGCGTACGCGGCTCAGAGGCGCGCCGAGGCCGACGCCCCAAAGATCATGTGGCGGACGCCGAGGGAGGAGTACACCTCTACCGACAGAAACGGCTATAAGGTGCCGTCCGGCTACTGCGACGATCCGAGAGTCTACGGCAGGGGCATCGCCCAGGCGATAGACAAGGCCGCTGCTACGCTTAAGGCTCAGCCGCCGGTCCCGCCGGCCGCCGAGATATATAACGACAGGGCGGCCGAGTCCGATATCGTGAACCCAGCCGATGACGATGACGAGCCGGTCGTCCGCCATGCCGACGCAGACCCCTCGGTGAGTGAGCCGGAAATCCCGGCTGCCGAAGCCGTAATAAACGAGACGCCGCGTGAGACGGCGCCGGACGACGCTCAGAAGACGGATGATACCGCCGAGGATCACGCTCCATCTGCGGCTGACGCCGAGCCGGAAAAAACACCGGAGGAGACGCTCATCCCGAGCAGCGTCCTTATGCGCTTCAAGGGCTTTGATAAGCCGGATGACGGATCGAAGGACGGCGAAGGGACTGCCGCGGATCGCACGGATGAGGAAGGCTCCGATACGGAAAATGCCGCCGATGAAGACGTCGCGGCGGAGAAGGACGCGCAAAAAGAAGAATCGGAGACGCCGAAGTCGGAGACGCCGAAGCGCGAGTATAAGCTTCCGCCGATAACCCTGCTCAACGTCGGGGATATGCCGAAAAACGAGGATATCTCCGAAGAGCTCAACGCGACGGCGAAGACCCTTACCGACACGCTCAAAAGCTTTAAGGTATCGACGCAACTCGTCGACATATCGCGCGGCCCGACAATCACAAGGTACGAGCTGCAGCCGGACGAGGGAGTCCGGGTAAAGCAGATTTTGAACCTGGTGGACGACATCTCGCTCAACCTCGCCACCGCCGGAGTGCGCATAGAAGCGCCGATCCCCGGCAAGTCGGCCGTCGGCGTCGAGGTGCCGAACAAGGTGAAGGCGACGGTATGGCTGCGCTCACTGCTCGAGAATCCGGAGTTCCGCGACTCAAAGGAGCCGCTCAAGGTCGCCATGGGCATGGACGTCGCCGGAGAGCCGATATGGTGCAACATCGACAAGATGCCGCATATGCTGATCGCCGGTGCCACCGGCATGGGCAAATCGGTCTGCATAAACTCGATGGTGATATCACTGCTCTACCGCGCGAACCCCGACGACGTGAAGCTTATAATGATCGACCCGAAGAAGGTCGAGCTCTCGGTCTACAACGGTCTGCCGCACCTTCTCCTGCCGGTCGTTTCCGAGCCGAAGAAGGCGGCGGGGGCGCTGCAGTGGGCGGTAAACGAGATGGAACGCCGCTACACGCTGATCGAGCAGACGGGAGTCCGCAACATCGAGGGCTACAACAGGGAGATAAGGGAAAATCCGAAATACATCGGCGATCCCGACTACCAGAAGTGCCCGTATATAGTCATATTCATAGACGAGCTCGCCGACCTTATGATGACGGCGCCCGATTCCGTCGAGGATTCGATCTGCCGCATAGCCCAGAAGGCGAGAGCGGCCGGAATGCACCTCGTGATCGGTACCCAGCGCCCGTCGGTCGACGTCATCACCGGCCTGATCAAGGCCAACATCCCGTCGCGCGTCGCCTGCAAGGTCTCGAGCCAGATGGATTCGCGCGTCATACTCGACATGACGGGAGCCGAGAAGCTGATAGGGCGCGGCGACATGCTGTACGCTCCTGTCGGCGCGATGAAGCCGATCCGCGTACAGGGCAGCTTTGTCTCCGACAAGGAGGTCGAAGCCGTCGTAAGCTACATCGTCGACGAATGCGACGATTACGAGTACGACGACGCGATACAGGCCGTCGTCGAGGAGAACGCTCAGGCGCTCGATAAGGACAAGAAATCGCAGTCGGCCGACCTAACGTCGGACGAGGACGACGATCCGATGCTCGGCGAGGCCATCAAGCTGGCAGTCGAGTCGGGCAAGATATCGACGAGCCTCATCCAGCGCCGTCTGTCGCTCGGCTACGGAAGGGCGGCGAAGCTCATCGACCGAATGGAGGAGATGGGCGTCGTCTCGCCGCCGGACGGCCAGAAGCCGCGCTCGGTGCTGATAACGAAGGATCAGTGGCGCGAGATGACGATGAGGTCATGACGCCGCGCAAGGGCACGCATACAAGCTGTATTCAAAGCTGCATTCAAAAAGGTGGATAAAATGGTATATCTGTTTCTCGCCGACGGCTTCGAGGAGATCGAGGCCCTGACTCCGGCCGACGTCCTCAGGCGCGCCGGAGCCGAAGTGAAGACCGTATCGGTATCGGACAGCTTTACTGTCCATGGGGCGCACGGCATAGACGTCACGGCGGATATCGGCATATCGTCCGTGAAGGCCGAAGACGCTTCTATGTATATCCTTCCGGGCGGCATGCCCGGGACGAACAATCTGTATGCCTGCGAAAGGCTGAAGGAGCTTCTTTCGGAAGGCGCTGAGAAGGGGATATATCTCGCCGCCATATGCGCCGCCCCGTCGGTGCTCGGCAGGCTCGGGCTGCTTTATGGCAGAAAGGTCACATGCTACCCGGGATTTGAGAAATATCTCGACGGAGCCGAATGCACAGGTGCTCCGGTCGAAGCCGACGGCAGGATCATAACCGCCCGCGGCATGGGCGTTGCGCTCGATTTCGCCCTCGCTCTCTGCGCCGCGCTCAAGGGCGAAAAAACGGCCGGTGAGATCAAAGCTTCGGTTCAGGCAGTCTGATGGCCGATCTTCTTACCCGCAAGCGCGAGATCCGCGCGGCGGTGATATCGCAGCGGGATTCGCTCGATCCCGAAATCAGGCGTGATCTCGACAGGCGGATCATAGACCGCTTCACCGGCCTTGTGACGTATCGCTTCGCCTCCCTGCTGCTGCTTTACTGCCCGGCCGGGAGCGAGATAGACGTCCTGCCGCTCGAGGAGATCGCTCTCGCGGACGGCAAGAGCGTCGCCTACCCCCGCTGCGGCCCGGACAGGACGATGACGTTTCACAAAGTTGGCTCGCACACCGAGCTTGAAGCCGGAAGCTACGGGCTCATGGAGCCGCCTGTCTCGGCTCCCGCAGTCGATATATCCGAATACGGCGGCGCCGCCGTCATAATCCCGGCGCTGTGCTGGGACAGCTTTTATTACCGCATCGGCTACGGCGGAGGCTATTACGACCGCTGGCTTCCGGGATTTACCGGGACGAAGGTCGGCTTCTGCTATTCCTCGTTCATGCGCGCGTCGCTGCCGGTAGGACGGTATGACTGCGTCTGCGACATAATCGTCACTGAAAAAGGGGTGAAGACTCGCGATGGCTGAGGAAAAAACCTACGGGGGAGCCGTCTTCCGCCCCGCCGCCGATAAAAAGGATCCGCCGCCGGATACAGAAAAGCTGAAAGCAAAGCTCAGCCGCAAGGCACTCATCGCCCCTGTCATGTCGATCGTCGTGATGATACTCATGTTCGTCACGCGCGCCGCCGACAGCTCGCTGTACTCGATGCGCGACAACATCTATCTCTCGGTGATCATACTCCAGCTGATGGTTTTCGCTCTCCCGGGCATATTCATGCTGAGGCTGAAGGGCACCGGGGCGGTGATGAAGCTGAATTTCAGGATCCTTAAGGTGAAGCATATCCGCTTTATCGTTTATTCGGCTTTTACCCTGATCGGCTCGGCGATCCTGATGAAGACGGCGATGTACCGGCTCGGCGTTTATTCCGGCGAGTTCACGTTCTTCGGGCGCTTCGTGCCGTACGGCTCGATACGCACCGATTTCTCCGGGATCGCGTATCTTATAATCGCGTTCGCCGTGGTGCCGACCTTCGTCGAGGAATTCGTTTACCGCTGCCTCATCTTCTGCGAGTACAGAGATCTCGCCGGAGGCGTTCTGACGGCTCTCGTGACCTCGCTGATGTATTCGCTTCTGTCATACTCGTTCACCCAGCTGCCGCTTTACTTCATGGTCGGGATGATACTCTGCTTCGTCGTTTCGGTCACAGGCAGCGTATGGGCGGCGATGATCGTCAGGTTCGCGTACAGTCTGCTTTCGCTGCTGTTCGAGTACAACCTTTCGACGCTTCTTAGGACGTCGGGCAGCCTTGTCTTCCCGACCTTCGTGACGGCAGCGCTCACCGCCGTATTCTTATGCCTCGCCCTCTCGCAGGCCGAGCGGTTTTACGGAGAATACGCGGCGGAGGGGAGGAAAAAGCCGGATTTCACCGCCCTTTCCTTCGGCAGGAGGGCGTTTGTGACAGGATTTTCACCGACGCTGATGATATGCGTCGTGATCTTCGCCGCCGGCGTGATAATCGCCTCGCGGTGGGCAATATAGACACGGCAGCGCGTATCAGGGCGCCGCAGGACATTGTATCATTTTCCGTTATTGTCAGAAACTCTTTATAATGAATAAAGATCAGAATCCAAGCGAGAGGAAGGCGTACCGGCTCCCGGACGAGAGCCGCAGGACGCAGGCCTCGCGTCAGCCGCGTCAGGCGGTCCAGCAGCCCCGCGCCGCCGCGAGGGTCGATTCGTCCGGCCCCGCCGAGCGGGCTTCCGGTCGCGTGACCACCACGGGCCCCGCGGTGCCTCCGCGGCAGTATCATTACTCCACCAGCACACATATCGAGCGCGTACAGGCGAAAAAGCGTCAGGATATCGCCCGCAGCGCCGTTGAATCGGCGCGGAGCAGGGCGATGTCGCGCGGCGTCCCGCAGGACGGCCGGCAGTCCCGCGCGGCATCGGGAAGAAGCTCGTCCGGTCAGTCCGTGCCCGATAATCTGAGGGGCAGAGTCACCAGCACCGGGGTCCCGGCGGCGTATCATGAGCGCGGCAGGGTCACGAGCACCGGCATGCCGGCAGGCTCGGCAAGGCCGGACAGGGTATCCAGCACCGGTTCGGCTCCGCACAGGAGCTCGTCGGGCTACGGCAGGGACTATACCGCCGATACCGACGTCCGCTCTTCGGTGATGAGCAGCGCGATGAAGGCGATAATCTACATCGTCTTCCTGCTGGTGACCGTGTCGTTCCTCTCCTACTACGCCATTTCATGGGGAAACGACATCTTCGCCTTCGTGAAGCCGGACGACGATATCGCCGTCACGATACCGGAGTATTCGACGGTCGAAGACATCGCCGAGATACTCGGCGACCGTCAGGTGATAAGATACCCGGCGCTGTTCAAGCTGTATTCCCATATACGACACAAGGACGAGTATGATTTCGTGCCCGGCGAATACGTTGTTCAGCCGAGCCAGAATTACGATCAGCTCATCGACACCTTCAGGAACATAGTGACCTTCCAGCGCGAGGAGGTCACGCTGACCTTCCCCGAGGGCATGACCGTCGAGGACATGATCAAGATATGCGTCGACGCCGGGGTCGGGAGCCGCCAGGGCTTCATCGACACGATACAGAACGGGGATTTCTCCGATTACTGGTTCCTCAAGACGCTCGAGGGAAACGGCATTAACCCGAACAGGAAGTACCGGCTCGAGGGATATCTGTACCCCGACACCTACAACTTCTATAAGGACAGCTCTGAATACACGGTCATCTGCAAATTCCTCGACAACTTCGAGATAAAGGTCGACGAGCGCTACAACGAGGCGGCGAAATCTATCGGCCGCTCGCTCGACGAGGTGCTCATCCTCGCTTCGATGATCGAGAGCGAGGCGAAGTTCGTGCCTGAGTACACGACGATAAGCTCGGTGTTCCACAACCGTCTCGATCATCCCGATTACGAGACGCAGGGATATCTGCAGTCGGACGCCACCATACAGTACATCCTTCCCGAGCATAAATCGACGCTGACGCACGACGACACGCTTATAGACGATCCCTACAACACATATATGTACAAGGGACTGCCGCCCGGACCGATCTGCAACCCGACGCTCAACGCGATCGACGCGGCTCTCTATCCGGCGTGGACCAACTACTACTACTTCGTAGCCGAAAGAAGCGGATATTCGCTCTTCGCCGTCACCGCCGCCGAGCACGAAAAGAACATCGAGGCGGTGAGAAAACAGTATGAGAACTGATATAAGGCATATATACCGATCAGACGAATGTTTTTACCCGAATGGGATCAATATCCCGGAAAGTTAAGGCATGAATATGACTCGACATGAGAGATTCAAGCGGATGTATGAGCATAAGGAAGCCGACCGCGTGCCGATAATCGATTCTCCCTGGGCGGGGACGATCCGCCGCTGGAGGAGAGAGGGTATGCCTGAGGGCGTCGATTGGACCGAATATTTCGATGTCGACCGCATGGTGGGCATCGGCGTCGATATCACCCCGAGGTACGAGTACAAGGTACTCGAGGACACTCCCGAATATCAGATAGTCCGCTCCAACTGGGGAGTCACGATGAAGAACTTCAAGCAGGAGGACTCGACCCCTCAGTTCATCGACTACAAGGTGAACACCCCCGAGGCCTGGGAAGAGGCAAAGGCCCGCATGACTCCCGATCCTGACCGCATCAACTGGGATTATCTTAAGGCGAACTATGACAAATGGCGTGCAAACGGGGAGTGGATCACAGCCGGGTTCTGGTTCGGCTTCGACGTCACGCACAGCTGGATGGCCGGGACCGAGACCATCCTGATCGCCCTGCTCGAGGACCCGGACTGGGTGCAGGATATATTCGCTACCTATCTCAGGCAGTGCATGGATCTTTTCGGCATGATCTGGGATGCCGGATATCATTTCGACGAGATCAACTGGCCGGACGACATGGGCTATAAGGGGACTACCTTCTTCTCGCCTAAGATGTACCGCGAGCTGCTCAAGCCATATCACAAGGCGGCGGTAGACTGGGCGCACGAGCGCGGGGCCTACGCCCGCATGCACAGCTGCGGTGACATCATGACCCTTCTCCCCGACATAGTCGATACCGGCGTCGACGCTCTCAATCCGCTCGAGGTCAAGGCCGGAGTCGATCCGGTAAAGATCAAGGGCGAATACGGCGACCGTCTGGTGCTTCACGGCGGCATCAACGCCGTCCTGTGGTCCGACAAGGACGCCATCGTAAGCGAGATCGAGCGCGTCGTGCCGATCCTGAAACAGAACGGCGGATATATATTCAGCTCCGATCACTCGATCCCGAACGCCGTCAGCCTTGAGAATTTCAAAGCCATCGCCGAGACCGTCAAGCGCGTCGGAAAATACTGATATATACCGATAGCCATGCCGAAATACCGATTCTTCCTTCTTGACGCCGACAATACCATATTCGATTTCGACGCCGCCGAGAGACAGGCGTGGTTCAAAGCCATGCGCTCCTGCGGCCTTCCCTCGGACGACGGGATGTACGCCTCCTATCACAATATAAACGCATCGCTCTGGAAGGAGCTCGAAAAGGGAAACATATCGAAGGACGCGCTTGTGATCGAGCGTCACCGCCGCACGCTTGAAAGGTACGGGATCTACGCCGACGCCGCGCGCCTGAATTCGGTCTATATGCCCTTTCTCTCCGAATGCGCCCTTCCTCTGCCCGGAGCCGTCGATTTTCTCAGACACCTGAGAGAAACCGCCGACGAAAGGATAAGGGAGTCTGGCAGCGGCGGCATATACATAATCACCAACGGCGTGGAAAAGACGCAGAAAAAGCGGCTTTCCGACAGCGAGGTGAAAAACTATGTCGACGGCATGTTCATATCCGAGGCGATAGGCTTTCCGAAGCCGGACAGGCGGTATTTCGACAGCGTATTCGCGTCGATAGACGGATTTGAAAGACCGGCGGCCGTCGTCGTCGGCGACTCGCTTTCCTCTGATATAAAGGGAGGAAAAAACGCCGGAGTCGATACAGTCTGGTTCGATCTGTACCGCAAAGGACTGCCGGACGATCCTCCGGCGATACCCGATTACACCGCCGTCAGCTATGACGGGATATTCGACCTGTTTTCCGTATGATAATACTATGAGCTCAAATACGATAGTTTCCTTCATTCCGGTCGAGCCGGAAAACAGAGCGAGGATCCGCGCCATATCGCCAGATCTCGAATTCGTCTGCCTCTACCCGGAGTCTGCGCCGATAATGACGCGCGAAAAGCCGGACGTTGACGGAAATACGGACGCGATCAGAAGAGCCTCCGTCGCCTTCGGCGTACTGCCCTTAGAGCTTGTGCCGGAAATGCCGGAGCTGAGATGGGTGCATCTTTCGATGGCCGGTGCAGACAGATACTGCAAAAAAGGCGCTCTGCCCGATGATGTCCTGCTTTCCTGCTCGACGGGAGCCTTCGGTCAGGCCATATCCGAGCATATGCTCGCCTGCACGCTGGAGCTGATCAAAAAGCTCGAGCTTTACCGCGACGATATGGCAAAGGGAGAATGGTCGGATCACGGATTCGTCCGCTCGCCCGAGGATCTTACCGTTCTCGTGATAGGTCTCGGCGATATCGGAAGCCGCTACGCCCGTCTTATGAAGCTGATGGGATCAAAGGTCATCGGAGTTAGGCGCAGCGGGGCCTCGATGCCCGACTGCGTTGACGAGCTGTACCATCAGGACGCCATCGACAGGCTGCTGCCGCAGGCCGATGTTGTCGCTCTCGCCCTGCCGAATACACCGGAAACGATCGGACTTATCGACTCACACAGATTAGCGATCATGAAGGAGGGCTCGATCCTTCTCAACGTCGGGCGCGGGAACGCGGTCGTGACAGACGATCTCTGCGCCGCGCTCGAAAGCGGTCATCTCGCCGGAGCGGCGCTCGACGTAACCGATCCGGAGCCGCTGCCTCCGTCCCACCGTCTGTGGAGGATCCCGACGGCGGTCATCACGCCGCACGTCTCCGGCTTCTTCCATCTGAGAAAAACATACGACAATATAATCGACATCTTCTGCGCCGAGCTTGAGAGATACGTCTCGGGTCAGCCCGTCGTGAATACGGTTGACAGATCGACGGGCTACCGCAGAACGATGTGAATGTGACATATACCGATAATTATGCGAATAGAGCTGATACATATCCGGCGCTTCGGGGGAATTTCCAATCTTGAGATCTCTCTTGCCGGAGGCGTCAATATCATATACGGCGCGAACGGCTCCGGCAAGACGACCGTCATGGCCTTTCTGCGCTTCATGCTCTACGGCTTCGCCGACAAGGCCGAGCGCGACAGATATATGCCGGTCTCGGGCGGCGAGGGTGTCGCCGGATATATCACGGTGACGGCGCCTGATCAGTCGGGAGCCGAGAAGAAATACCGCATCGAGAGGGAGTGCCTGCTTTCCGGCATCGACAAGACTCAGGTCATAGCCGCCGCGACGGGAGCCGTCGTCTCCCGCGACAAAACGCCGGGAGAGCAGCTTCTCGGCATCCCTCAGGATATATTCGTCCGTTCGGCATACATATCGCAGAGCGACGGCATAGCCTTCGACGGCGCGAAAGCCGGGGAGAGCATCGAAAACCTTCTCTTCGGTGCCGACGAGAGCGTTTCGACTCCGACGGCGCTGAAAAAGCTCGATCAGAGAAGGGTGGAGCTGCTGCATAAAAACGGCGCCGGCGGGAAGATAAGCGATCTTAAATCCTCGCTCGCCGCGAAGGAAAGCGAGCTTTCCGCCGCCGAGGCGGGGGCGAAGGCGGTCCTCGAGACCGAGAGCATGATCCGCGACAATGAAAAGCGCCTTGAGACCGCGAAGGGCAAGGCCGAAACGCTCAGATCTGGAGTGGAGGCCATCGGGCAGCTCAAGACCCTGAGATATTCGGAGGAGGTCGAAAAATACGGCGCCTTCGTCCGGACGAAGAAAAACGAGCTTCACGAGCTACGCGAAAGAGGGACGTACAACGGCTTCCTGCCCAACCGCAGATATCTCGACCGCCTCAAGCAGCTCAAAAGCGAGCGCGATATGCTCGTGTCGGAGAAGATGTCCGGCATAGACGTGAGGACTCCGGCCGTGGACAGGCAGGCGTCGGAGAGGGCCTCCGAGCTTTCGGCCAGATGCGCCGAGGCCGGCGGAAGGCAGGCAGTCGTAAGCGAGCTGTCAAGGCGCTATGACAAGGCCGGGATCCTTCAGCGGGCGGCGATCATATTCGGCGCTCTGACCCTCGCGGCGATCTTTATGACGGTGATATTCGCGCTCACCATCCAGTCGATGATACTTCCGCTTCTCATAGCCGACGTGGCTTTGCTCGCCGGGATGCTGATATGCCTGTTTCTGTGGGCAAGGGCGAGGGGCGACGTTTCCTCATATCTCGCCGAGTGGGACGCGGAGGACATGAACACGCTGTCGCTGAAGCTCGAGGAGGCCGAAAAGGAGACGGCGGCGATAAGGGCGGTCACCGAGACGGCGGACGAGAATCAGCGCCGCTTCGAGGACGTCATGACGCGTCTTAACAAGAAGGACGACGAGATAAACGAGCTTCTTTCGATGTGGGGGAGAGCCGATCTTGACGCCGCGATAGACGAGATAGAGGAGCTGCGCGCCGCGATCGAGCAGAGAGAGAGCCGTCTCGAGACGTACAAGGCAAAATACAAGCAGATGCTGGCTTCCGGGTACGCCGATCCCGCCGCCATACGCGCAAAACTAGAGGCCGCCGGGATCGACCCGCAGAACGCCGACGCCGCCAGAATGAGCGGCGAGCTCGATTTCGCCGTCAAGGCGGCCCAGTCGCTCGAAGACAGGAAGCACCAGCTTGAGAAGGATCTTGCCGCCGCCATGGCAACGACGGCCGACGCCGCCCCGATAGCGGAGGAATGCGGCGTTCTGAAGAGCGAGATAAAGGAGCTCGAGGAAAAGCACGACGCGCTTGTGCTGGCTTACGAGACCCTCGACAGGGCTTCGTCCGAGCTCAGGTCCCGCATAGCGCCGAGCCTCGCCGAGACCGCCGGGAAGCTGATAAATGAGGCCACGTCGGGTCAGGTGGAGGATATCGGCGTTTCTCCGGAGCTAATGATGTCGTGGCGCAGAGGCGATACCACCCTTTCCGAGGCGTATATGTCGTCCGGCATGAGGGACGCGGCGTATATCTGCCTGAGGCTGGCTCTCCTGCGGCTCACCGCACCGCAGAGCGATCCGCCAATCATCGTCGACGAGGCCTTCTGCCGGATGGACGACGAACGTCTCGCGGCCATGATGAGACTGCTTTACGGCATCGCCTCAGCCGGAGTCCAGATAGTGATCTTCACTCCGCATATGAGGGAGATCGAGGCTCTTAAGACCGTGGACCCGACCGCCGAGCAGATCGTGCTGGCGTGACCGGGACTCAGCTTGCTGTCAATCGGAAATGACGATAAATCTTTATAAGGATCTCATCCGCGCCGTCGATTCCGGCGGCGGGGAATATACCCGGCGTCTGATAGGCTACGCCCTCAGACTGTGCGGCTTTTATGACGGCGCCGATACCGACGCCGTTTTCGCTGCCGCCGCCGCGAGGACGAAAAGCGACAGCTACATCCGTGAGACGCTCGGACGCGCCGAATGGACGGAGGAAAGGATATCCCTGACGCTCGACTGCGTCAGGCTGCTCGAAGAGTTTTCCACAGGTGAGCGCGTTCTGACAAACGGCGCGGATGAAGGGAAAACGGCGGATATCCACCTTGCTGTGGAAAACGGCGCAATATCGGCCCGGGATAATGTTAACATCCGCCGGGGCCATACGGAAGGCGGAGAAAACGGCAAATTCACATCCGGGTTTTCGACAGTTTCCACAGAGTTATCCACAGGCAAAGCAGATGCGGGAGGCGCTGGAAGCTATGACAGACCGTCTCTCGAATGTCAGATCATACTCGACGCCGCGATGCTCTGCGGCTGCGGAGCGTACGCCGAGGCCGAGAAGATAAACAATCTCAGGGGCAGAAATTCTCTTTCGATAACCGACCACGCCCTCGACGCCGGGAACTCCGGGATATCCGAGCCGGCGTTCTATACGAGACAGGCGAAAAAGATATACAGAGAGCTTGAGAAAAACGCGCTGGAATACGATTCCATCCTGGCGCGGGAATGCAGGGCTCTCGACGATCAGATGGATAAGTTTGAACTCTCCGGCGTGACGGACGAGCCGATATATCACAGGCTGGGACTCATCCCTCACTCCGGATGCTTTGAGCGGGACGGCTACTTTGTTCAGGGCGGAGCCGTCGTGAAAAGCCGCGACAGGTATCATCTTATCGCCGCCGAATGGCGGGATCATCTCGGGGCGGAGGGATATATCACCGGCTCGGAGATAATCTGCGCCGTATCGGACGGCCCGCTCGGACCGTTCAGATACACGAACAGGCTCGTCTCTATGAGAAGGCGGGGATTCTGGGACAGTCAGGCGGCCTTTGAGCCGTCGATCCTTCGGATAAAGGATCTCAAGGGCGACCTTTTCCTAATGTTTTACACCGGCGTTTCGTGCGCCGATCCCGGGATGAGGAAGATAGGCGCGGCGTCGTCACGCCGCCCCGAGGGGCCGTATATGCGTCCGGACGAGCCGCTTTATCTCGGCTTTGACGTCTGTTATTCGCCTTCGCCGATGCAGGACAGGGACGGATCCGTGATGCTCGCCTTCCTTCATGACGACGGCCGCCTCGCCGTGGCGAGATGCCCGAGGCAGGGCGGCGAGTATGTTGTCCTTACCGACGACGCGGCGCCGGGAGCCGATCTGAGATCGCCTTTCCTCTGCCGTCTCGACGGCAGGTACTGCATCATTGCCGAGGATGCCGGAGGATCGGTCTGCGGCTGGTCGGGTCACGGCGCCATGCTGGTATCGGACGACGCCGTAAAATGGAAGCCGGCGCCTTATCCGAGGGTGTATGATCTCACCCTTATGACGGACGATATGGCCGTCTCGGCGGCTGACAGAAGGACAAGACCCTTTATCCTGACCGAAGACGGCGCGGCGAAGGCGCTGTATACGACGGCATCGATCGGGAACAGGACATTTCTTACGGCGCAGGAGATAAACGAGAGGTAGCGGCGATGGCTGAATATATAACGGACGGCGCCAGCGGCGGAGGCTTTGAGCATGACGACGGGGAAATGTACGCTATTTTCACTAAAATGACATTTCCTCAGCTTGAGGAGCGCCTTATACATGCCGAAAGCCGGGACGCGAAGGCCTTTTACCGCGCCCTTCTCAATCTCAAGCTGCAGATCGCTCAGGAAAAGATAGTCGGGGAGGAGCTTCTCTGATGGACGGCACATCCGACGGGCATACGGCGAGATATACGATCATAGCCGGGATAAACGGGGCAGGCAAGACGTCTCTGTACAACGTCCTCCTCGGGCAGTCCGGCTCAGACGCGCTCGGAGTGAGGGTGAACGCCGACGAGATACTGAAAGAGGCCGGCGGCGACTGGCGCGATACGATGGCTCAGCTCAGCGCCGGGCGCGAGGCGCTTACAAGGATAAACACCTGCATCGACACCGGGGTATCATTTCATCAGGAAACCACTCTCCCCGGGCCGACCATATTAAAATATGTAAGAAAAGCCAGAGCGGTCGGGTTTGAGATATGCCTGTACTTTGTCGGCGTCGATTCGCTCCAGATAGCGCTCGACAGGGTGCACAGACGGGTGCAGAAGGGCGGCCACGGCGTCGAGGATCATATCATCGCCAAGCGCTACCGCGCCCTTCCGAAAAATCTAAGCGATCTGCTTCCTCTGTGCGATCTGGCCGTCTTTTACGACAATACCACCCGATTCCGTCAGTTCGCTATAATAAAGGACGGGCGTCTGGTCGATTTCGACCGCGAGGTCCCGGGATGGTTCTTCGCCGTCAAGGGGATCCCGCTGACGCTGAATCCGGCGCTTCCCGAGTCCGAGCGCCCGAGGATCGAGCAGGCGACTCTGAAATTCATCCCCGCCGATATGCAGAAGTGAGGAATGAAATGAACGACAGGATTTACACGATAGACGAGATTAAGAGCATAATAGCTCCGATAGCCGAGGAATACAATCTGCCCGCCGTTTATCTGTTCGGCTCCTATGCGCGCGGGGAGGCGACAGAGAAAAGCGATATAGATCTTTGCGTGGACGCGTCGAATCTTGTTGGGCTGTTTGATCTGAGCGCGCTGTTTTCGGAGCTTAGAGAAGCATTCGATAAAGAGCTGGATATTATAACTATTAATTCGCTTGTGTATAATAAAAACGACAGATTTGTCACGGCTGTCGATAATGACAAGATCATGGTGTATCGGTATGACGGAAAAAGATCTCGGATTGCTTGAGATAATGCGCGAGCATTGCATAAGGATAGGCAGGACGGCCGAACGGTGCGGATATGAACATGACGTATTTGTAAATGATAACGACTATTTTGATTCCGTGACGTTGAAGATAATGCAGATAGGCGAATACGCAAAAAGACTGTCGGATGGATTTGTCGCTGAAACCGGAGACAGGATCAACTGGAAAGCCGTCAAAGGCATGAGAGACATAGTCGCTCATAATTATGATTCCGTTGATCCTGATATAATCTGGGATACTGCGACAAAAAACATACCTGATCTGCTGGATTTTCTGAACGATTGTCTGAATAATAAATCCTGACCTATGCCGATACGACTTCCAGAACTTCTTTCGCCTGCCGGCAACGTCGAAAAGCTCGAGGCGGCGCTCCGCTACGGGGCCGACGCGGTCTATCTCGCCGGAAAGCGCTTCGGGATGCGCTCTGCCGCCGACAATTTTACCATTCCCGAACTTTCCGAAGGCGTCAGACTGGCGCATTCGATGAACAAAAAGATATATCTGACGCTGAATATCCTGCCGCGCGAGGACATGTACCCGGCGCTCGAGGAGTATCTCGGCGAGATCTCCGGGATCCCCGTCGACGCATTTATCGTCGCCGATCTCGGCGTCGTCTCGCTGCTCAGGCGCGTCAGGCCCGACGCCGTGATCCACGTCTCGACGCAGGCCTCGGCGGTGAGCTCGTATGCCTGCGAGATGTACAAGTCTCTCGGCGCTTCCAGGGTCGTGCTCGCGCGCGAGCTGTCGCTTGAGGAGATTAAGCGTATAAGAGACAAAACGGATATAGAGCTCGAGGTATTCGTTCACGGTTCGATGTGCGTGTCGTACAGCGGTCTTTGCCTGCTGTCTGACAACCTTTGCGGACGCGACGCCAATCTCGGGAGGTGCGCCCAGCCGTGCAGATGGAAATGGCGGCTGGTCGATCAGATGTACCTCCCGGACGGGACGCCGCGATTCGCCGTCGAGGAATCGAAGCATCAGGGCGAGCTTTACCCGATAGAGGAAAACGAATACGGCAGCTTTGTCATGAGCTGCCGCGATATGTGCATGATAGAGCACGTCGGAGAGCTGGTCCGTTCAGGCGTCGACTGCCTGAAGATCGAGGGACGTATGAAGTCGGCGTATTACACGGCTGTCACGGCGAACGCGTATCGTATAGCCCTCGACGATTACGCGGCGGGAAGGGAATTCGATCCGGCTCTCCTGACCGAGGTCTCAAGCGTCAGCCACCGCGATTTCGGTACCGGGCACTACTTTGACAGAGCCGATATATGCGAACACGAGGGGTATCTCCGCGACACGGCTTATCTCGCCACGGCGCTCGAGGACGCTCCGGCCGGGCAGAGATGCCGTTTTGTCCAGCGGAACAAGGCCGTCTCGGGAATGCCGGCGCAGCTTCTGACACCGGGAAAGATAGGCCGCGACTTCATTATCGGCGATATGTGGGACGAAAACGACTGCCCGATAAATTCGACACCTCACGCCGGGATGATCTTTTACACCGCCCTGCCGATGGACGTCAGAGCGGGCGATATCGTGAGGGGAAAGTGAGAGGAATGGGAAATATTGGGAAATTAGTCGAAGTTGATGTCAGAGAGTTATGGCAGCATGAACAGTACGACTTTTCAACATGGCTGTCAAAGGAAGATAACATAGAGTATCTTAATGATATTTTGGGCTTGACGCTAGTCGAAGTCAATACCGAAGTATATGTCGGTCCATACAGATGTGATATTGTCGCGACAGATGAAACATCCGGAACGAGTGTTATTATAGAAAATCAGCTTGAAAGCACAAATCATGATCACTTGGGAAAAATAATAACATACGCTTCCGGGTTAAACGCTAAAGTAATAGTTTGGATTGTGACTGAAGCAAGGGAAGAACACAGGGCGGCTATTGAATGGCTGAATAATAATACTGTGAATGATATTAATTTCTTTCTTATCGAGCTTCACGCCTATAAAATAGGTGATTCTGCATCAGCACCTAAATTTGAAGTAATTGAGAAGCCTAATGATTTTGTCAAAAAAACAAATAATCAAACCAGCAAAAGCGAATCGAGAAGATATGCAGAACGAATATATTTTTGGGAGCTGTTTAATGAGAAAGTAATACATAACGGTAAACCATTTAATATTAGAAATGCTAATAAAGTATATTGGTATGATATATCTATTGGGTCAAAAGATGCACATATTGCTGTTGGTCTTATAAATAAGAATGGTTATATTGTCGTTGAACTATATATTAATGATAATAAAGAATTATTTGACAAATTATATGAAAATAAAAATGAAATAGAAAAAGAGCTGGGTTTTGTATTGGATTGGAAAAGGCTTAACGATAAAAAAGCATCAAGTATAAGATACTATATTAAAGGTTTAAATTTCGATGACCATTCAAATTATGATATTTTAATGGAACAAGTAATCGACATAGCCGTTAAGATGAGAGACACATTCAAAAGATACTTATAGTTGATTTACCGTATATAAATAGTAAGAGGAAAGTGACCATGCTCAAATCCGAACTCTGCTCCTATATCCTCGATCAGCTGTTCGCTCTGCCGGGGATAAGATGCATACCGATGATGGGCGGATATGTGTTTTACATAAACGACAGGGTCTTCGGCGGGATATACGAGACCGGATTCCTCGTAAAGGACACGCCGTCGGCGAGGCGCTTTATGCCGGACAGCGTTCCCGAAGAGCCTTATATGAAGATGCTGCCTGTCACGATCCTCGACGACGCCGAAAGGCTCTGCACCATGGTAAGCGCGATGGAATCCGAGCTGCCGGAGAAAAAGCCGAAAAAGAAAAAAGCGTGATTCAATTAAGAAAAAAACAGCCTGTGACGGCTGTTTTTCATTTTTTCTCCACGGCGAAAAAATACGGGCTCGTCGGCGAATTCACTATCCTCACCTTCGTCGCGCACCATACGCGCCGGTCGAGCGTGGAAAAATACTCCTCGAGCATCTCCCCCTCCGCCGCGCCTTCCGGATGCCCCGGATATACGGCGATAAGGATGATCCCGTCGTCTCCGAGCAGCTGCACGGCGCCCTTCACGGCGGGGAGCGTGGACGTCCTGAGCGTCGTTTTCGAGTGATCCCCGCCGGGCAGCCAGCCGAGATTGAACATGATCACGCAGATGTCCCTGTCGGACGGGACGTATTCGAGGATGTTTTCATGACTGCCGCAGATGAGGGTGTAGTTTTCGTACTTCGCCTCGGCGCGGAGAAGCTTTTCCGAGCTGTCGACAGCGGCCTGCTGTATGTCCATCGCCCATACATGTCCGTCGGGCCCCATCTCGCCGGAGAGCCACAGTGTGTCGTGCCCGTTGCCCATAGTGCAGTCGACGGCACAGGATCCGCGCCGGATATGCGGCATGATAAAAGAACGCTGAACTGTTCTGAGATCGATCATCTGATTAATCCTGTTGAAAAAGTAAAGGTATAAAAGTCTTTGAAAAAAGGATAGGGGTGTGGGGGAAGGAAGAAAACTTTCTTCAGAAAGTTTTCTTCCTTCCCCCACAAATAATAATACCTCAGTCCCTCATAGTTCCCCGTTCAGAGCGGCGAGACCGTATCTGAGGGCTTCGGCGGCTTTTTTTCGCTCGTTTTCGTCGGCGGAGCAGAGGGAAGGGTAAAGCGCTCTGAAAAAGGCTCCTCGGACGGTCGGGTCCTCCGACAGGCGGGCGCTGTCGTATACTGGCTGAGTTTTGTCCTCGACCTCGATTGCAAAGCAGGAGGAGAAGCGCTCGCGGATACGCTCGATGTCCGGCTCGCATGAAGGAGATATCTGCCCTCTCAGCGTCAGACGGAGAAGTATATGCCCGGGGTCGGGGACAGCGGAGGCGATCTTGTCGGCTGCCGATGTGATATCTCCCGGAGTATCGGCGCCCTGACAGTCGCAGTCGAGAGCCTCGAAGCGGTATTCAGAGATCGGCACCGCCTGACACGTCAGATTTGTCCCCGATCCGTCCTTCGTTATTCCGATCTCGAGAGCGCCCTTCTCGCCGCATTCGTCCCAGCCTCTGCCGCACAGCGAGCCGCTGTACGCGTACCATGTCCCGCCCGCCTTTTCAGGCACCGTGGCGGTGTGGATGTGGCCGAGAGCGACATAGTCATACCCGGTCTTCGCGATCTCGGCGGGGGGAATGTAGGCGTATTTTTTGCGAAGTGGATCGTATATGTCAGCGTGAGCGCAGACTATGTTTATCACGTCGGGATCGCTTGGCCGGGTGACGGCCATAGGACAGCGGTCCATGGCGGGCGACGTGAAGGCGTAGCCATAGACCTCTATGCGCTCGCCGTCGAGCGAGGTGATGGAGAAGCTGGTCAGACGGTCCTCGGTGAACAGATGCACGTTCGGCGGGAGCTTCGCCCGGCTCCAGAAGGAGGACTTTCCGTATGGATCGTGATTTCCGGGCGAGATCGCGACGCTCAGCTCGGGGTGAGAGCTCAGCTTGGCGCAGACCGTCTCGAGAGTTTTCGCCGTGACGAAGTCAGAATCGAAGAGATCTCCGGCTATCAGCATCAGGTCGCAGCCGTCTGAGGCGGCCCTGTCGACGGCCTTCGAGAAGGCGGTAAGGACCGACTGTCTCAGGATCCTTGATTTCTCCGCCGTCAGCGATGTGAACGGCGAATCGAGATGCAGATCGGCGCAGTGAAAGATTTTTGCCATATACAGTTCCTTGTCATTCCACCGAGAAATGGGCCAGCAGATGTCCGTCGGCTTTGATGATCCCGGATATTATGCGCTTGAGATCGCTTCTGTCCGAGATGCCGCAGCTTACCGATTCGATGCCGTAGGCTCTGCCGATCATGGCAAAGTCCGGGTTGTCGAGCTCGGAGGCGAACAGCCGTCCGCCGAATCCGGAGCGCTGGTATTCGGCTATCATGCCGAGGGAGCGGTTGTCCATTATCAGCAGCTTCACCGGCACCGGAGCTTTTTTCAGCGTCGCGAGCTCCTGCATCGTCATCTGAAAACCGCCGTCGCCGCAGACGCAGACGATGCGGCGGCATATATCCTCACGCCCGGCGTCGCGCACGGCGTATGAGGCGCCCACCGCTCCCGGAAGCGCGAAGCCCATCGCACCGAGTCCGCAGCTCGTGATGAAGCCGCGCTCGAACAGCGGCTCGAGACGTCTCGCCGCCGTCATCTGATGGCTTCCGACGTCGGCGATGTAAAGACATCCTCCCATGCTCTGGCAGACCTCGT
Source organism: uncultured Clostridia bacterium (assembly GCA_946407735.1). Lineage (GTDB taxonomy): Bacteria > Bacillota > Clostridia > Oscillospirales > CAG-272 > JAAZGC01. The sequence continues at coordinate 28,843 of CAMJPL010000008.1, read as the reverse complement.
CCACGGCGCAGAGCACCTCGTCGCATGAAAGCGAGCCTTCCGGCTTTTTCGGTGGAGCCTTCGACTCAGCCTTTATCTCTTCGAGCTGTGAGCTCCACGCCTTCACGGCTGCCGAATCGATATCTATCCCGGCGTCAAGCAGTGCGGAGAAGAATTCTCCGGCGTCGGAGAGGACCGGAAGGTCGGCGGGGACGTTTTTCGAGATCTCAGCGTTGTCTATGTCGCAGTGTATGATAAAATGCGAGCGTCCGAAGCGGTCGAAATCGGAGACGGTGCGGTCGGAGAACCTGCATCCGGCGGCAATCACGATGTCGCACTGATCCATCGCGGCGTTTGCAGCGTCTGTGCCGTATCTCCCGGCGAGACCGAGGACGTTCACGCCGGACGACAGCACCAGCCCCATCCCCGGAAGCGTCAGCGCCACCGGGATGCTGTATCTTTCGGCGAAGGCCGAAAGCGAGGCCGACGCGCCGCCCGAAACGACGCCTCCGCCTGCAAGTATGAGCGGCCGGTAGGCGTGCCTGAGCTCCGAAACGATCTTGCCGAGCTGCGTTTTGAGGCTTATGTCGGTGCCGCGCTCGGGGCGGCGGGCGGCGCTTTCTGCCGGTCTTATGCCGGGATCATCCTCCGGAAGCTCGCCTGCGAGCACGTCGTGAGCGATATCGACGAGGACCGGGCCGGGACGCCCAGTCGAGCAGAGCTCCCACGCCTCGCTGAGCGTCTGTCTCAGCACACGGGGATCCCGGACGAGATAATTGTGCTTTGTCACCGGGATCGTGATGCCCATTATATCGGCTTCCTGGAAGGCGTCGCGCCCGATCTCGGCGGTGTCGACCTGTCCGGTGAGACATAGCATCGGCACCGAGTCGAGCATGGCGTCGGCTATGCCGGTCACGAGATTGATGGCTCCGGGACCCGATGTCGCGAGGCATACCCCCGGTCTGCCGCAGGCCTTTGCGTAGCCGCATGCGGCGTGAGCCGCGCCCTGCTCGTGACGCATCAGGATATGCCTGAGCGGCGCTTTGAGCGGATCTTTGAGCGCAGCTGCCGCCGTTTCACCGGCGGCTCTTATCTCGTCGTACACCTCGAGCAGAGGCGCCCCGGGATATCCGAATACCGTGCTGACGCCTCTGGAGATGAGAAATTGAACTAAATACTGTGCACCTGTCATATTGCGGGTAAAATACAGAGCGGCGCTTCTTTATGCACGATCCCCATAAGGGACCGGCGTCAGAATCCCTCCGGCGTCGGGCAGTCGAAGGTGGCGTGATAGCGGGCGGAGCTTTTGTCGCCGCAGAGCAGGAAACGTCTCGTATAGTCGATATATGGAAGCACCGTGCAGCAGTAGCTGACAAGCGTCCCCTGACAGCCGCGGTCCGGCATCATATCCGAAAGCACGGCAAGATACCCTGAGGCGTGGTCCTGAGCCTCGTCTATGAGTTCCTTTATCCGGTCCGCGGCGTCCGCCTTCCCGAAACAAGGCGCGATCCCGCGCATGGACGTTATGTATCGCAGGTGCTCGGCGCTCGCCGCGCAGCGGTTCGCGATGAACCTCGTCATGCTTATCCCGAGTCCCGACGCGGCCGTTTCGGCGAGTGATTCCGCTTCATCTGCGGCTTCCTCATACATTTCCAGCGCGGCGTCAAGATCCTCGGTGCTCCATCCGCCTATCCAGCTGACGGGATTATCTCTCCCCCAGCTGAGATAGCAGCCGAGATAACAGAAGCCGATGTTGAACAGCTTCTGCCTCAGCAGCAGATCTGCCCCGGCTATATGAGACATAAGGGAGACGAAGCCTTTTCCTATGCCGTACCTTTCGGCGCAGACAAGATAATGCTCGGCGGCCGGGCGGAACTGCGCCGACGCCTCGGCTCCGTATGAGCCGGGGATGACGTTTTCGGCGGTGCGCCAGTGATTGAATGCAACGCATCCGGCCTGCCCGCCGTCCATCACGTCCCGCGCCAGCCTGAGGACGCGCTCCATTCCCTCGCAGCCGTTCTGCATGAGATACATGCTCCCGTCGAACTCGAGCCAGGCGTATATCGTCGTCCGTCTGAGCTCGTCCGGGGTAAAGGAAAGGGAAGACAGGTTCTCGGCGACATACCACGATCCGTGAGCCGGGAGGAAGGAGAGCGAAACGCTCTCATCGAACAGCCGGTACATGATCGGCTTCACGACAGACAGAGCCTGCGGCTCGGTGATATAGACTCCGGCGGTATATTCCCTGCCCTTAAGAGCGGTGCCGCGGAGGATATCGAATATCTCCTTCGCGAGCTTCAGGCTCAGCATCGCCCCGGCGAGGGCGGCAGATATGCTCTGTGGGTGAGGATCGGGTAGCACGGCGGCCGGACCGAAATAATCTCTGAGTCTGGAATCAAGCTCCGCCGCGTCGAATGTCGGACAGTCGCCGCCCTGCTCGGGGGAGAGTATCTCTATGCCGTCTATCAGCGGATAGCCGTCCGTAAGGGCGCGGATCATTTCGGCGTTGTCCTCCGCGCTCCGCTTCATCAGCGGCTCGACGGAGAGGGTGACGTGCATCGAGTATTCCTTCGCCGTGCCTATCAGGGCGTTCAGCCACGCGTGGGCGGCTGTTCCTCTGGCGGGATGGTCGTCCGAATACGGCTCGAGCTCCGGCACGCAGAAGATCTCCCTGTTGTCGATCTTTTCCCTCAGCGATGCGTCGTCCGGCAGGCGGTAGAGCTGATTGTAGAAGAAGCCTCCGCCGCCGTCGGCGCTCTTTTCGCCGTGCCACATCCCGAGATAGCTGTGGAAGGTGATATGATCATATCCGGCGCGGGCGATCGAGCGGATATACTCCTTCGCCTCGTCGAGACGGTATGACGATATGTCCATCGGGAAGTTGATGTGCTGCCTGATCCCGCGGTATCTGAAGCCGAACGTGATGTCTGTGTCTTCGCACGCGAACGCCTCTTCGAAATCGAGGCAGTCATGCCCGGCTTTCAGCCCGTGTCCGCATATGTCGAAATACATGCCGCCTCGTTCGAGAAGACGGTACACAGCGTAAAGTACGGCGGCGGGATCCGTCCCGGCAAGCGTGACGGTTATCCTGCCGTTTTCCTCCGTCCGGCGTATCGAATACCGCCGATCGGCTCCTTCGAGCGCGTCGAAGACGATGACGGCGTCGGCGTCTTTGCGGTCGGCCGCGATGCGGCTGCGGCTGAACTCAGCTGTGAATTTTCTGAGCTCACGCGCGGTGGTCCTTACGCCGAAGCCGCTTAGATCGTCTATGAATATCCTCATCTCAGTTCTCCGAGATCTTCGCGAGCTCCTTGAATCTGCCCTTCAGCGACTCGTAAAGCCCGACATAGAGATCGTAGTATCTGCGGTAGACCGGGGTCTTGTCGGCGTCAGGCTCGGTCACGGAGGTGCGGCGGACGATGTCGGCGCAGGCCTGGGGAACCGATGAGTAGATGCCGGCAGCGCATCCGGCGAGGATCGCGACTCCGAGAGCGCCGCTTTCGGCGCTGTTGGTCTTCGACACCGGGCGGCCGTAGGTATCGGCTATGATCTGGGTCCAGAGACGGCTGTTGGCGCCGCCGCCGGAGATGCAGATATCGGACATAGGTATGCCCATGCTCTCGACGGCGCATCCGTTGTCGTACAGCGAATATGCGACTCCCTCGAGGGTAGCCCTTATCATCTCGGCGCGGGTGTGCATGCTCGAAAGACCGAAGAATACGCCTCTCGCGTCGGGATCGGGATGAGGCGAGCGCTCGCCCATGAGATACGGCATGAATATGAGCCCTCTCGATCCGGCGGGCACTTCGGCGGCTATCTCGTCGAGAGCCTTGTTCACGATCTTGCCCTCGGCGGCAAGAGAGGCGGCAAGCTCGGGCAGGATAGTGTCGCGGAGCCATTTGAAGGAGAGCCCTGCGCCCTGCGTGCAGCCCATGACATGCCAGCATCCCGGCACGGCGTGGCAGAAGGTGTTGACCCGTCCGGCGGGATCTATGTGAACGTCGTCCGAATGTACGAAGACGACGCCGGAGGTGCCGAGTGTGATCGAAGCGACTCCGGATTTCACTATGCCGTTGCCTATGGCTGACGCGGCCTGATCTCCGGCTCCGCCTGCGACGACGACGCCCGGCTCGAGCCCGCAGAGCGCGGCGGCTTCCGCCGTGAGTTTTCCTGTCGCCTCGCATGACTCGTACATATGTCCGAGCATGCCGTCCTTTATGCCGAAATAGTCGAGCATGACCTTCGACCATGAGCGAGACGGGACGTTCATCAGCTGCATTCCGGAGCCGTCGGAGACCTCGGTGGCGAACTCCCCGGTCAGGCGGTAGCGCACATAGTCCTTCGGCAGCATGATCTTCGCTGTCTTCGCCCAGTTCTCAGGCTCATGGCGCTGGACCCATTTGAGCTTCGCTGCGGTGAAGCCGGTCAGAGCCTCGTTCGCGGTCTCGGATATGATCGTCTGGCCGAGATCGGAGTTGATGATCCGGCATTCCTCGCCGGTGCGCTGATCGCACCAGATGATCGACGGGCGGATCACCCTGTCGCAGGCGTCGAGTAGCACGAGACCGTGCATCTGTCCGGAAAGACCGATCCCGGCGACCGCCGATCTGTCGGCGCCGAGCTTTTCCATGGCAGCCGAGATCGACGTGTATGTCGCCTTCCACCAGTCCTCGGGATCCTGCTCGGCCCATCCGTTTTTCGGCTGGCTCATGCCATATTCGACGAGCACCGACTGAAGGGCGTTGCCTTCGGTGTCGAAAATGACCGTTTTGGTTCCTGACGTGCCGATATCCACGCCGATAAGAAGCTGTTTCATGTTTTCTCACCTTGAAAAATCAGTTGTTCGATAATTCGTCGAAGGATATTTTTACGATCTTTGAGCAGTTGAGGCAGGCTTTTGTGCCGCCGCTGTGATAATATGACACGAGAAGCCCGTCTTTTGTCTCGTGCGCCGACGGATAGCAGTAGCTTTCGGAAAGATCGGTCTCGAGCAGGTATGTGTTCTCGGCAAACTGCCTGAGGCCGCCGCTATGCGATGTCATATCCCTGTCGGACAGCGAGTGTCCGTCGTCGGATGAGAAGGAGCAGACGATGGGAGTCCTCTTCGGGCTGCCCCACGCCTCGGTGTCCTCTCTCACGCAGGAGAAGCCGAGCGGATTGAACACCGCGGCAACGTATCTTCCGACGCGCTTGACCCGCATCGGCGAATCGGGCGAGGTGAAGCGGAAATTCGGCTCCGCCGGATCCCAGCTGACGCCGCCGTCGTATGAGTGCGAGTGATACTGGAAGCCGTAAGGCGTGCGGAACCAGCACCACAGAGTGCCGTCCTCATGCTCGTAAACGCCGGGCTCGGCGAGACCCATCATGTCGGTATAGGGCGTTTTTATCACAGCCGGGAGGATGGACCAGCTTTTCCCGTCGTCGTCGGAGTAGATGAACCTTATGTCTCCGGCTTCCTTTTCGAATTTAAGAGTGGTTTCGCCGTATCTCAGGCCGTGATAAGAAGCGGGGTAGAGTATGCGTCCGCTTTTCAGCCTGAGCGCCGTGTCGTTCACACCGCAGTAGTAGCCTTCGGGGACGGCGCACCGCTGTATCCCGCTCCATGTCTCCCCCTCGTCCTCCGAACGGCAGAACACCGGCATGCACGTAAGTCCGCCGTCAGGCATGATCTCCTTGCGGAGGAACAGTATGCCGACGTCGCCGCTGTTCATTCGGACGAGGCTCGGGGACATGATGTTCTGCGCCTCGGGATCCTTCTCGATGATCAGCTTCGGATCGCTCCACGTTTCCCCCTCGTCGGAGGAAAGGCAGGCGCAGATATGCGCGATCGCGTCGTCCGATCCGCTGTCGCCGTAATATTCGGTGTAGGCGAACATTATCCGCCCGTCCTTAAGTCGGATGAACGTCGATTCGCCGTTTCTGGGATTTTTAGGTCCCGTTTTTATGAACAGGGCCTCTCTGCCGATTCGCTTCATTTTGCCGCACCATCCTGAGTTTTTTCTGTCCAGAACGCTTTGATCGGTTTGACCGCCGTGCCGTCGTCGTATTCCCGCACCTCGCCGAGAGCGAAAAAGCCTTTTGAGTCGCAGAGGCGAAGGCGGGTGCCGACGGGATAGCTCTTTCGTATCTTTTTCAGGTAGATCCTGTTCCCGTGCCGGGCAAGCGAGCCGAAGAAATCCGGCAGATTCAGCTTCTCACAGCCGGTAAGCACCGATTCGGCCGGACGGAGCAGAGATATCAGCTCCTCGTCTGTCATGGACGCCAGCTGCTCTATCGTGTGCGCCTGCAAGATGTCGAAATCCCCGGCGCCGATGCGGCGCAGAGCGCTCATCGTCCCTCCGCAGCCGAGTATGTCGCCGATCTCGGTGCAGACCGTCCGTATGAACGTCCCGCCGGAGCACGATATGTCAAGGGTGTAGTCGGCGTCCGTCTCTCCCGGCTCGACACCGATAGAGTCGATCCTTATCCTTCTCGCCCGGCGCTCGATCTCGCCGCCCTCGCGGGCTATCTCGTACAGACGCCGCCCGTTCACCCTGACCGCCGACAGCATCGGCGGCAGCTGATCCCGCTCTCCGATGAGAGAGGCGGCCGCTGCCTTCACTTCGTCCGCCGAAGGCAGGGCGCCTTCATGCACGCTTAAAGTCTGTCCCGTGATATCACCGCTGTCGGTCGTCACGCCGAGACGCAGAGACGCCTTGTAGCGCTTGTTTTCGCCTGTGGTGTACTCGCAGACCTTGACGGCCCGCCCGACGAGCATCACGAGGACACCGGTCGCTATCGGGTCGAGGGTCCCGGTGTGTCCCACCTGCTGCGTGCGGTATATGCGCCGGACATAGTTCACGGCGTCCATCGACGTTATGTCCTCCGGCTTGTCGAGTATAAGCACTCCGCCGTCGGTGCCGGACGTGAGATCGGGACCGTTCCTTATCGCCCTGTACGGCAGATTTTCGAGGCTGTGTCTCATTCGGATATCGGCTCCGCGTAGGCGGACACCGCCGCCATGATGTCCTTTACGGCTGCGTCGAGGGAGGCAGCGTAGATCCTTCCTCCGCTCGCCCTCGTATGTCCGCCGCCGTCAAGATGCTCGCATATCTTCGAAACGTCCGTTTTGTCCGAGCGGAACGAGAGCTTGTACATGTTGTTCTCGCCCGAGATCTGCCTGATGAATATGCCGACGTCGACTCCTTCTATGTCGCGGGCGAAGCTCTGTATCTCGCCGAGATCGTCGTCGCATATGCCGTAGTCGCGCCTGTCCTCATTCGTCATCGAGATCATGGCGCATGATACCGGTCCGCATTTCTGCGAGTATGCGGTGAAGTATTCGAGAGTGTCGACGGCGAGGCGAAGGGCCTCGATCTCGTTCCTAGTCCGCTTGCCGAACAGCCGCTCGTTTATCGCGGCGTGATTTACGCCGGCGTCGATCAGCTCGGCGGCGACGCGGTGTGTCTCCGACGAGACGTCGGGGTACTTGAAATTCCCGCTGTCGGATATTATCCCGGCGTACAGCGCCGAGGCTATGTCGGCGTCGATGACGCCGAGCGGCTCCAGCAGACGGTAGATTATCTGAGCGCAGGAGGAGGCTGTGCTGTCGACATAGTTGTTTTCGGCGAACTGCGATCTCGGCGGGTGATGGTCGATCTTGAGGCCTATCCTGTCCTTGAAAACATCCTCATAGCGGCCGAGCAGCGACGTCTCGGCGACGTCCGCCGACATGATGAGATCTGGCGAGAAGGCCGAAACGGCGTCCGACGCGGCGTCGGCTTCCTCTCCGGAGATAGCGTAGATCGGATCGCCGGGGATGTCGACGATGAAGCTCAGCTTCTGCGGCAGTTCGTCACTGTCGGCGGCGAACGCCTTCTTCCCGAGCTTTCTCGCGGCGAGCACGAGCGCGGCAGCGCTCCCGACGCAGTCGCCGTCGGGGCGGTAATGCGAGAGGATGACGATCCTTTCGGCGGATGTGAAGATATTTCGGGCCTCTTCGAGGGTTATCTCATTCATCGCCGCCCTCCGTCCGGTTCAGCTCATCCTCTATCGTCTTCATAACGCGGCTGACTGCGGCCCCGCGCTCGAGGCTTATATCCCGCACGAATTCCAGCTCGGGCGTGATGCGGAGGTTGATCGATCTCGCGAGCTCGGAGCGGATGTATCCGGACGCCGACTGAAGGGCTTTCTGTATCTCCTTGTCCTTTTCCTTGTCGTCGAGCTTTTTGTCGTAGTTTATGACTGAGTAGTAGATCCTGCAGAATCTGAGATCCGGCTTGCAGTCGACCGCCGTGACAGATATAAGGCAGTTCTGCACGCGCGGGTCCTTGACGTTCCTGAGTATGACCGCCATCTGACGGCTGATCTCGTCGTTTACGCGGCCTATTCTGTACTGTGACATTAATTTTTCCCGATAATATGTGTGTTCATATGTATGTGACGAATACTGATATCCATTCTATATTATACCATAAAGCGTCTGAAAATGCAACGGTATTCATCATAACATTTCTCGTTTCGCCTTTTTGCTGATTGATTTTTTCCGCCGCTCTTGACATAGTGTCTTCGGTATGATAAAATATAACTGTGAGCCATATTGGAGCAAAATCAGGGGATCACGGTAAAGGGAGTTGGGGAAAATGTATGATTTCGGCAAACGGATTATAGCCGCGGCGATGGCGGCAGCGTTAATGTTGCCTCTGACATCATGCGGGGAAGCGGGAACAGCGTCTTTGCAGGGTGAGCAGGCGGTGCGGATCGACGCCGCTCCGTCCGACGGAACCGTCGCTGAGACCGAAGCGGCTGAGGAAAGGGTCAAGCCTGATCTTCCCGATACCGACTGGGGAGGGATGACCTTCACCGCGCTAGGGCATATGCATCCCACATATTCCCAGTTCGACAACTTCGAGATATACGCCGAGGCGGAGAACGGCGAGGTCGTGAACGACTCCATCTATCAGCGCAACCGCGCGCTGGAGGAGAAATACAACGTGAAGATAGCGGCTGTGCTGGATCTCGACCAGAACAATCTGCTGAAAAACGCGACGGCCGCCGGAGATCAGATATACGATCTGTTCTTCTCGCCGATAAGGGAGACCGCGGTAAACATAACGAGCGGATATCTTCTCGATCTGAACAAGGTGCCGTACCTTGACTTTTCCAAGCCGTGGTGGAACGAAGAGGTGAACGAGGAGCTGTCGCTCTGGGGCAGGCTTTTCATGACGACCTCGGATTTCGCGCTTGAGGACAAGAAGCGGACGTATATACTCGGCTTCAATAGGGATCTCGCCAAAGATTTCGGCCTTGACGACGTCATACCGCATGTGGACGACGGCACATGGACCATCGACCTTATGACCGATATGGTAAAGACGGTGTCAAGCGATCTTGACGGCGACGGCGTGATGACAGACAAGGACCGCTATGGCCTGACGATGGATTCGTATATCTCGTTCGCCAACTTCACCAGAGGCTGCGATGTTTCCATAATTACCGCGAACGATGACGGAAGCAACGAGATCACGGTGAACAACAGCCGCACAGCCGCCGCTTTGGAAAAGATAATCGCTCTCACCTGCGACACAAACCAGGCGGTCTTCTGCGACGATCAGTACGGCAAGGTCGATTATGATCACTGGAGCTACGCCGCGAATGTCTTTACCGCCGGCAACGGTCTGTTCATCACCGCGTTCCCGCAGAGCCTGCCGAACTGGTCGGCAAAATGCGAGTTCGATTACGGCGTGGTGCCGAACCCGAAGATGGACGAGAGCCAGGAGAAATACTGCTCGTTCCCGGACAGCGTCGGCTCGACGCTGATGGGTATCCCGATCATCTGTCAGAACAAGGATTTCTCTGGATTCATGCTCGAAGCTCTGTCCGCCGAAGGCAAATACACATCCCTGCCGGCGTATATCGAGACTTCATGCAAGACCAAGTACACTTATGACGAGGCCAGCGGCCGTATGCTCGACCTGATATTCCAGAATCTCTCGTACGACATCGGCATAATCTTCGATATCGGCGGTCTGTATTCGATATTCAGCGTCGACATACCGAAGAAAAAGGAAAATCTGTTTGCTTCCTCATATGCAAAGAAGGAATCCAAAGCCATCAAAGCGCTCGACAAGCTTGAGGGCCAGATATCAGAGATCGAAGGATAAAGTCATATACCGTTCAGGAGAACAATACCATGTCAGAACCGATTAAAATAGGAGTAGTCGGGCTCGGCCGCATCGGCATGAGCGTTCACCGCGACTGTCTCAAAGCACGCCCGGACAAATTCACAGTCGTCGCCGCCTGCGACCTTATCCCGGAGAGGACGGCGAAGTACGCCGATACCTTCGGCTGCCGCAGATACGGCAGAATTGAGGATCTCATCGCCGATCCCGAGGTGGAGGTCGTCGACATCGCGACCCGTTCGTGCGACCATTACGCCCACGCAAAGATGGCGCTGCTGGCGGGCAAGAGCGTGCTTGTCGAAAAGCCGTTCTGCCGCACCTACGCCGAAGCCTGCGAGCTCAACAGGCTCGGATCGCAGCCTTCCGGCCCCCGCATCTTCGTCCGGCACAACCGCCGCTTCGAGGAGGGCTTCATCAAGGTAAACGAGATCATCGACTCCGGGATCCTCGGTCAGGTCTTTGAGATAAGGCTGACGCGCAACGGATATCAGCGCCGCAACGACTGGCAGACGATAAAGAAATACGGCGGCGGACAGCTTCTGAACTGGGGACCGCATATCGTCGACCACGCCCTGCGTTTCTGCGGCGGCGCGTATGAGTCGATGTTCGCCGACATAAAGCGCGTGACGGCTGTCGGCGACGCCGAGGACCATATCAAGCTGGTTTTCAAAGGCGTGAACGGCAGGGTCGTCGATATGGAGATCAGCGGCGGCGTCGCGATAGATACTCCCGAATATCTTATCTACGGCACCCGCGGCAGTCTCATCGGCGACGGCAGGACGCTGAAATGGAAATATCTCGATCCCGATGTGCCGCTGAAGAAGATCACGGCCGATCCCTCGACTCCCGGCACCGGGACCTACGGAAACGACGAGGTCCTTAAGTGGAAGGAGGATTCGTACACTCTCGGTCCGGACAAGACCGACGTCGTCTGGGATTATTTCTACGACGCTTTCCGCTGCAATAAGCCATATCCGATAGCCCCCGATCAGGCCGCGGCGGTAGTGAAGGTCCTTCAGGACGCGAAGATCGGGACGGAATTTGAAGCGGCGCCTGAATGTCCGGATTATGACAGTATCTGATTCAGAAGACACACGCGACACACATAAGGAGGAACCAAGCTATGAAATGTCCGAACTGCGGTCATGAGCTGGCCGATAACGTACGTTTCTGCGTCAACTGCGGCAGTAAGATAGAGGCTCAGAAGCCTCAGCCCGCTCAGCAGGCTCAGCCCGCGCAGACACAGCAGACCGCCCCGCGTCCGGCGCAGCCGATTCAGCCGGCACAGCAGCCGATGACGGCGCAGGCTCAGGAGAAGCCGCCCGTACCGGAGCTCACTCTGAATCAGTCGCCGTACCGCCCTCAGGCTCCGACTCAGCCGCAGGGCGCTTCGGCGCCGGCAAGTCCCGCCGCCTCCCCGGCTCAGCCTCAGCAGGGAAGCGCCGCTGCGGGCGTAGGCGCCGCGATAACCGCCGGTGTGGTCGGAGCTTCCGCTCAGCAGCCTCAGCCGGTCCAGCAGCCCCAGCCTGCTCAGCAGGTACAGCCGGCTCAGCGTCCGCAGGCTCAGACTTATCAGCAGGGGTACAGCCAGCCTCAGACTCCGGTTCAGAGCTATCAGCCGCAGCAGCCGGCGATACCGCAGTCTCAGGACGACATGAGATCGAGACCCTACGGCACCGGAGGCTGGATGCTCGTCCAGTTCCTTGAGGGTATACCGCTCGTAGGCTTCATCTGCCAGCTCGTATGGGCGTTCGGAAGCGGCAACATCAGCCGCCGCAACTACGCGAGAGCGAGACTTATCTGGCTCCTTATCGGCATAGCCATCGTCGTCGTGCTCAGCATAGTTTTCGGCGCCTCCTTCTCGGGAATCGCTCAGAGGATCTCCGAGCTCGTAAACCAGGGTTATTCGACCGATCAGATCATAAACGCGATATTGGGAAAATAAGCTGATAAAAACAACAGAAAAAGGTCGGTTTTTCCCGGCCTTTTTCAGTTCGCCATGGATTCGGTTATCGCGCCGCGCGCGTAAAGGATCCATTTCGCCGTATCCCTCGGGCAGACGCCCTTCCACGGAGTGGATTTCCCGAGCTCGGCGGGTATCTCGCGGTAGCATTTGAACTGCTGATAGTATCTGCCCTTTCCCGACGTCTCGGAGGCGAGACGGATCGGGTAATTCAGCGATTCGGACACCGGGAGCACGGCGCGCAGCATGAACACGCCGTTTATTATATCCGGAGTGTCGAAAGTGCCGCGCATGTTGGTCACGTCTCCTATCACCTTGCCGAGATATTCCTCGGGCGCCGTTATCTCGGCGTCAACGAGAGGCTCGAGCAACGTCGTGCCGCAGTTCGCGAGGCCGTCCATCACCGCCATCGGAGTGGCGACGAAGAAGTCGAGCGGATGGGTGTGGATCGTGTGATGCTCTCCGCCGGTGAGGGTCGCCTTGAAGTCGGTCACCTCCCAGCCGTAGTTGCCCTGACTGAGGCTCATGAAGAAGCTGCGGCGGATATGCTCCTGATACTTGTAGAAAAGCTGGTTGTGCGGGACGTTTCCGCCGTCCCATAAAACTCCCGAGCCGCGGGGAAGGGGATCGAAGCGCATCTCGACGATGGCCCAGCAGGGCTTCGGCATGGTATAGCACGCGTAGGCGCGTCCCGATTTTGACGGCGTCTCCTTGTATATGACCGACGGCGGCGAGAATGAGGCGGAGATGCCGTACCGGCTTTTCAGCATGGCGTCGATGATCTCGAGCTGGATCTCGCCGGTGAGGTCTATATCGACCTCCCGCTCGGTCTTTTCCCATCTCATGCGGAGATGAGGCTCCTCCTCGGTGAGCTCGCGCAGGGCAGTAATAAGCTCGGTCAGTCTGTCGTCCGACGGAGGCGTGACCCGGACGGTAAGATACGGGCTCGCCAGGGCGGGGATGGCTTTCACGCGGTCCGACAGCTCGCCGATGACGTCGCCGATCTTTATGCCGGACAGACCGCATATCGCCGCGATATCTCCGGCCGAGACCGAGCCGATATCCTCGTACTTCGCGCCGGTCTGGCGGCGTATCTGCGTGATCTTGTCCGCCGATCCGATGTCGCGGCCTTCGCGCAGTATGACGGGCGTCTGTCTCGCCCCGGCCTTTCCGCCGAAGACTCGGGTGTAAGCGATCTTGCCGACCGATTTGTCGTGCCCGACGGCGAAGACGAGCGCCGAGAGGGCATCGCCTGCCGTGTCGGCGGGCGGAAGACATTCGGCTATCCCCCAGAGCACCTGATCCACTCCGACGTCAAGCGCCGCGGCTCCGCAGAAGACGGGGATGAGCGAGAGGGAACGGGAGGCGGCAGATATCCGCCGGGTCATGAAATCGATGTCGATATCGCCGCCCGAGAGATATCTTTCGGCCGTCTCGTCGTCGGCGTCGGCAAGCGCCTCGACCGCCTGATCGGAGAGAAGATCCGGCTTTGACAGGCAGGCTCTGCCGCCCTCGTTTTCGACGGCGGAGAGCAGCGCGAACGGTTTGTCGCCGAGCCACCTCGGAAGCTCGGAGAATACCCGGCTGTGGTCGGCTCCGGCCCTGTCGGTCTTGTTTATGAATATGAAGCGCGGCAGAGACAGCCTGTCGAGAGCCCGCCATATCGCCGTAGTGTGCGGCTGGACGCCTTCGACAGCGTCCACTATGACGATCGCCCCGTCGAGCGCCGACATCGAGCGTTCGACCTCTCCCGAGAAATCGACGTGCCCGGGAGTGTCTATGAGGTTGACTCTCGTCTCTGACCCCGGCAGCGTGAACGATACCGACGCGGCCTTTACGGATATACCGCGCCGCCGCTCTATCTCGAGCGAGTCGGTGACGGTGTCGCCGGAGTCGACCGAACCGGCTTTGCGTATCACCCCGCATCGGCGGAGGATCTGTTCGGTCAGCGTCGTTTTGCCGGAGTCGACGTGTGCGAATATGCCGATGTTGCGAATGTCCATATCAGATATCCAGTTGCTTATCGGTGTTATGCGGCTTTATATCGCCTGAGATGATTTTGCCCGCTCTATCTTTTCGATGAGATCGGCGGTGCAGCCCTCGTCGTTTGAGCAGAGACGGACTATCCCGGGCAGCGCCTTGACGATGTCGAGCGCGTTTTCCGGGCAGGCTCTGTTTTCGGCGGCTTCAAGCATCAGGATGTCGTTCTCGTAATCGCCGACGGCCCAGAGCTCCTTCGCGCCGACGGCCTCCTTCAGCTTCGGCAGCATCGCCGCCTTGGTGCCGAGAGGGGACTGTATCTCGACGCCGTTGTCGTGAGCCGAGACGAAGACGAAATCCGGGTAGCGCGGCACGCCGTATTCCTTTATCCTGACGATGTCCTTCGGATCGCCCCAGAAAAGGATCTTCATCCATCCGCCGCGCGGAAAATCGGAGTACGGCATCACGCGTATACGGTCGGAGAACATCGCCTTGTCACCGGCTATCTCGCTCTCGTCCCTGCAGTACCATATGTCGTCTATCGTCACCTTAAGCCGGAGCGAAGGGAAGGCGGTCATTAGATCGAGCGTCATTTCATACGCCGCTTCGTCGTGGTGAACGCGGGTTATGGTATCGCCGGCGGAGAGATCATAGATCTCAGCTCCGTTGCAGCATATGATCGGGGCGTTGACTATGTCCGCCATGTACGGCACGTCCCGCAGCACAAGATACCATTCCCTTCCGGTGGCGACGGTGAACCGTCCTCCCCCGGCCTTATAGCGCTTAAGCGCTTCTATGTTGCGGCTGACTATCCTGCTGCCGGAGCCGAGAAATGTGCCGTCTATGTCGGAGACTATGAGAATACCGTCAAATATGCCTTTTCCGCTCATTTTTATCCTGTTTCCTTTCGGTTTCGGATAATATTATACCATATAACCTCCCAT
Organism: uncultured Clostridia bacterium; assembly: GCA_946407735.1. Classification (GTDB taxonomy): domain Bacteria; phylum Bacillota; class Clostridia; order Oscillospirales; family CAG-272; genus JAAZGC01. Next base: position 13,817 of record CAMJPL010000008.1, on the reverse strand, counting down.
CTGTCAATCGGCGGATGAAAATGAGTCCGCCGTACTTGAAATATGGCCTGGGATGTGTTATAATACTTTTGCGGCGGTCTCTGCGTGAAACCGGCATGCGGCGGTGATCCTAAGACGGATCGGATGCCGGGATGAGCAGATCGGGATTCGGAGGTGAGCGATATGCGTGAACTTATAAATGATCCGTTTTATGAGCTGATAGAAAAATACGACAGGCTCGTCGTCGACTACTGCCTCATCGAAGACGATACGCCGCATCAGGGATACCGCTCCCATAAGGACGCCGTGCTGTTCGCGATGCTCAAGGTGATAGAACGGTATATCGAGGAGCAGCTGAGATCGGAGGTCGATTATTGCCAAAAGGTCCGGGACGAGCCGTTCCCCTGGAATCTGGATATCGGGAAGGCACATGCCCACAGGATCGATCCGGCGCAGCTCTTTCATGTACCTGCAATACTGCGGACAGACCGTATCGGTCAGAGGTTTTATGATTGTCCGTGGCCTGATCCCGGCAAAGGAGAACAGATCCCGTACTGGTATGCTTTCTGGGAGCCCCCGCATACGTCCGGATACGGACCTGATGAATTTCGCAAGGTCAATTCCGTACTGTTCCCGGAGGGGACGGATGAGCTTGAAGTATATGAGTGGACGACGGACTGGTCGAATTATTTTGAAGCCGGACATGAATGGTGGGGCACGGCATGCTGGAGCGTATATGATAAACGCATGAACAGGTACGCCGTGATCATGGCGGACGCGACGGACTGACATCCTCCCCGCCCGCCGGGAGATAAAACAGACCTTAAAGAATAACGCGAAATGAGTTCAGGCTATACCGTAAAAGACAACAAGCTTTTTATACACGACTTCGAAGAAAGATTCGACTATTTGTCAAGCGGCGAATGGCGGGAGAATATAACGGAGCTAATCGTAGATAACGGCGTTTCCGAGATCCCGGACGGAGCGTTCGAATATTTCAGGAACCTTGAAGATGTCCGTCTGCCGTCATCCCTGAAAAAGATCGGCGATTCCGCCTTCTCGCAGTGCGGGGCATTGAAGAAGATCTCTCTTCCGGAGGGGCTCCTGAGCCTCGGCAGTTACGCTTTTCAGGATGCTCTGGGGGTGATGGAACTGACCCTTCCGGCTTCACTCACCGGGCTCGGGGAGCAGGCGCTCTATATCGGCAGCGGCAGCCGTCTTTTCGCCGTTCATGCCGCGTCCGACAATCCCGCGTATATCTCAAAAGACGGAGTTCTTTTCAGCCGGGACATGACAAGGCTGATAAAATACCCTTCTGCGAAGCGCCTCGCGGAATACCGAGTGCCTGAGACCGTGACCGAGATAGCCGGGGACGCGTTTGCCCATACGAATTATCTTCACAGGATTGAGCTCCCGAAGTCTCTCCGTATCATCGGCAGCGGGGCGTTCAGCTTCTGCGGCCATATCGAGGAGCTCGTGATCCCAGAGACCGTGGAGGGAATCCCCTCATACGCTTTCTTCTGCTGCGAAAGGATGGAGCGGCTTATCCTGCCGCCGCGGATAAATTATCTCGGCTATGAGTCGGTCTGCAACTGTCCGCGCCTCAGGGAATTGCGGCTTCCGCCCGGCTTTACTCAGCTCGATTACGCCGCTGTCGGCGGCAACGCGGGGCTGAAGGAGCTTGTCATCCCGGAGGGCGTGACCGAGCTGTGCAACAGCGCGCTGATAGACAACACCGGTCTTCGCCGGGTCGTGCTCCCGTCTTCGCTGACTGCGATATGGGACCGCGCTTTTCAGGGCTGCGTCAGCCTGAATGAGATAGAGATCCCGGAAAACGTCGAATACATAGACGACGAGGCCTTCCTCGGCTGCACCGGTCTTAAGCGCATAATAATGAGATCAGGGCATATAAAGGACGACAGATGGCTTCCGGATGAACTTAAAAAACAAGTCATGATCGAATACTGAGCCGAACCGTATTTGAAGCGGCGCTTTTTGCGCGAAAGAAAGAGAGAGCTGCCATGGATGATTTTAATCTTGACGATTTCATCTCCCCTCCGGGCGCCTTTGCGCCGATATACTCGTGGTACTGGAACGCTCCTGCGGACGACGCGGAATCCGAGCGCCAGATAGACGAGATGCTGCGCCTCGGGATGAAGGCGGTATATATCATCCCCGAGCCGAAGAATTTCCGCCCGACGACGATGCCGACCGAACTCGAGCCGGATTATCTCACGCCGGAATATTTCAGCCGGTACGCGCACGCCGTAAGGTACGCCGCAGAGCGCGGGATGCACGTCTGGCTGTACGACGAGGGCGGCTGGCCGTCAGGCGGGGCCTGCGGCAGGGTGCTGAAGGACCATCCCGAGCTCGCCAGAAGCAGGCTCGCGGGAGAGAGTTTCGTCCTCCCGGAAAATGAGAGATATAAAAGGCGCAGAAGCGACGCTGTCGCCGCGTTCTGTGACGGTAAAATGATCGCGGAGGGAGAGTCGTTTCCGGCGGATGTCACGGTGACGGAATATTACAGCCGCCGCGCGGTAAACGGCGGCGCCGATTTTCCGGATCTCACCGACCGCCGCTCCGCCGATCATTTCATCGCCGTCACGCACGAAGGGTACGCGAAGGCTCTCGGCGATATGTTCGGCAAAACGGTAACGGCGGTTTTCACCGACGAGCCGAAGGCTCCCGATTTCGCTCCGTTCAGGGACGAGCTCGTCAGGGCGTATGAGGAACGGTACGGAGAGTCTGTTTTGCCGTATCTTCCCGTTCTCGCGGGAGATAAGGAGCCGGATGATAAGGGGATCGAAGTACGGCGCAGATGGTACGATCTCTGCAGCCGCTTCTTCTGCGAAAACTACCTCATCCCCTGCAGGGACTGGTCGAACCGCCATGATCTCGCCTTTACCGGGCATATGGACAAGGACGACGAGCCGGACGGCTGCATGTCGGGATGCTGCTATCACCTTATGCGTGCGCTGAGGTGCCTTGACATCCCCGGGATCGACGTGATATGGAGGCAGATCTTCCCGCCGCGCGAGGGAAAAAAGGACGATCCGGAGCAGAACCGCTTCTACCCGAGATACGCATCGTCCGCGGCGGCGCAGACAGGCTCATCGTACGCCATGAGCGAGTCGTTCGGCGTTTACGGCAGCGGCCTGACATACGGGCAGATGAGATACGTCGCCGCCTTCCAGGCGGTGCGGGGGATAAATCTGTTCAATCTGATGGGCGTCTCGTACGCGAGAGACGGCTATCACCTCGCCGGAGAACAGCCGCTGTTCGACGAGAGGATGACGGGGCTTGAATACCTTCCGAAGTTCAACCGATATCTTGAAAGACTGTCCTATATAACGTCGGTCGGGAAGCGCGTCTGCGATACGGCGCTCTATTATCCGGTCTCCGACTACTGGGGAGGCGTTAAGCGCCGGGAGATGGCGGAGAGGTTCGACAGGCTCGGATATGAGCTGGAATCCGCTCACGTCGATTTCGACATCGTCGACGATGATATCATAGCGGCGTCATCTACAGAAAACGGCGTGATCGCCAGCGGGATCGCCGCTTACAGAAGGATGATGATCCCGGAAGGCGCGTATCTGCCCGATGCGACGAAGCAGGCCCTTTCGAGGTTCGTGGAAGGCGGCGGATATGTAGGCTTCTCGGCGGACGGTGTCCCGGCTGCCGCCGAGCTCACGGGCGATGCGGAGGACATCCGCGTCATGCGAAGGATATCCGAAAACGGAGGTCGGGATATTATCTGTCTCTTCAATCAGGCCGGTGGACGCCGCTCCTTCGCCGTGAAGATCGGGGATAAGAACGCCGCGATCCTGTCGCCCGAAGACGGTGCGATGACGCCTGCCGTGACGCGCGGCGGATACGCCGGGATAACGCTCGAGTCGGGCGGGCTCACCGCTCTTATCATATCTTCCGACATCCCCGAAGCCGAAGAAAAAGCGGAGTATGATAAGTCCGCCTCGATCAGCGGTATGACGATAAGGCGCGTCCGGGGGATGGAATTCACAGGGGATACGATCGAAACACGGGAGTACGATGATCCGCCCCGTCCGGCTGTTGCGGGAGACTGGCGGGACGCCGTGGGCGATGACTTTTCCGGCAGCTGCGAGTATGTATGCAAAGTGACGCTCACAGACAATGCCGAAAAGGGCGGATATGCCGATCTCGGAGATGTCTGTTATATCGCCGAGGCGTATTTCGACGGTCATCGGCTCGGCGATGCGCTTATGCCGCCGTACCGTTTCGATATCCCGGCGGAGCTTCTTTGCGCCGGGAGCCATGAGCTGAGGATCGTCGTCACCAACACGCCGGCGAACAGGTATCTTGGTACCGACTTCTTTGAGAGATACGAGCAGTGGCAGCTGTCGCCGTATTTCCCGAAGGAGATGACGTTTATGCCGAATACGGCCGGGAGCGGCCTGATCGGTCCGATTAAAGTGATGTACAGATGATCGGGGAGGAAAAAAAGATGAAAAAAAGAACGGCTTACCGCATTTTTCTGCTCGTCACGGCGTCTCTCGCCGTGATAAAGAGCTTCTTTGTACCGAACGGCGTGATATTCGGCACCGTTGTCGCCTGCGTGATATTCCTGTTCCTTATTACGACGTCGGTGATAATGATAACCGATCCGCATATGTTCGAGTATGACCGCGACGATCCCCGCCGGATAGCCAGACTCCCTAAGATCGGATGGCTGCTGCTCGCCGTCACCGCTCTGCTCATAGCCGGATATATCGTCTATCTTGTGAAATTCGCCTGAGAGGATCACAAATTAACGTGAGGCAAGAAAAAACGTACTGATCCATCATCATGGCCGCGCTGATCACGGCTCTCGCGATATCTGTACGGAGATGAAGAAACCATACATTCAACAACAGTTTTTTCAGGGGTGATATTATGCTGAGAATACATTCTCTCCGCCTTGACGGCGGACTGCTCGACGGTCTCCGAGGAGATCTTGCGGGCTTTGAAAATCCCGTTCTCTCATGGGCGGTCGAAAGCGACTGCGGCGACACGAAGCAGGCGTCGTTCAAAGCCGGATTCTATTCCGGTGAAGAACTGCTGTATGAGGCGGCTTCGGAGACTGATATACAGAGCTGCCGCTACGGCGGCAGGGAATTCTGCCCCGGCGAGAAGATCGACATACGGATCTCTGTCACCGGCGACAAAGGCTCTTCCGGAGATACATCGGACTGGTTCATCTATGCCGCTCTGCCCGAGTGGACGGCGCCGTGGATCGACGCTCCGGGATATCAGCGGCACCGGCCGATAGTTTTCAGCCGGGGGATAGAGATAACGAAGGAAGTCAGCTCCGCCATGCTCTGGGTGAGCGGCATCGGATATCAGAAGCCGGAGATCGACGGAAGGGCCTTACAGCACTATTCGGTGCGGCTCGATCCGTCATTCACCGATTACGACCTTCGCCGCGAGTATGTCGCCTACCCGGACGCAAAAAATCGGCTGACGGTCGGAAAACACACGCTTTCAGTCACCGTCGCCGACGGATGGCGCGACATAGACGCCGCCGGGACATTCAGCAACATCGGAGGCGGTCCTCTGTTTTCGGGCGAGCCGCAGCTCTCGGCTCTGCTGAGGATATGGTACGCCGACGGCACGTCTGAGGATATCGTCACCGATGGGAGCTGGTCATGGTGTCACGGGCGGACAGTATATTCCAATCTGTTCAACGGCGAGACCTTCGACTCGACGGCATCAAATACCGAGCCGTCGCCTGTCGGCGTCGCCTCCGTGCCGGACGGGCTCGTCATGTCGCTTATGACGATACCGCCCGTCGCCGACTGCGGATATCATACGCCGGTCGCAGTATGGCAGAACGGACCGGGGCGCTATACCGTTGATTTCGGCGTGAATATCGCCGGAGTGCCGATGATAGCCATCGGCGAGGATTTCAAAGACTGCGGCAATGAGATCGTCATCCGCACGTCCGAGACGCTCGATGACGAAGGCGGGCTGTACACGGCGACGCTCCGCGGGGCGAAGGCGACCGACCGCTTCATCTGCGGCGGCGATTACTCCGGGATGTGGATTCCGGAATTCACGTATCACGGCTTCCGCTACGCCGAGGTGACGGGATATCCCCGTCCGCTGACGAAGAGCGATATAACGGCGGTAGAGCGCAATACCCTTCCCGGCAGGCGCGGCAGCTTCAGATGCGGCTCGGCTGTCATAAACGCCATACAGCAGGCGGTGATCCGGACCGAGATGAACAATATGCACTCGATTCTCACCGACTGCCCTCAGCGCGACGAGCGCATGGGCTGGATGAACGACGCGACGGTACGCTTCGAGGAGACGCCGTACAATTTCGAGACGGCGAGGATCTGGCCTAAGATCACGCGGGACATACTCGACACGCAGCGGCGTTACGGCACAGGAGCATTCATCTGCACCGCCCCGGCGATCTGGGGAGGCAATCCCGCCGACCCGGTCTGCTCATCCTTCCTTGTCGCCGGATGGGAGGACTACATCCACAACGGGAATGTGAAAACCATAGCCGAGGCCTACGACGGCTATAAGGCGTGGGAGGATGTTCTTCTGTCAAAGAGCGACGGGTATATCGTAAATTACAGCTATTACGGAGACTGGGCAGGTCCTTCGTACGCATGCGACAGCCCCGAGGGCGCGAAGTCGGCCGTGACTCCCGGGATATTCATGTCGACCGGCTATTCGTATCTGAACTGCCGTCTCATCTCTCGGTTCGCCTCGATCCTCGGCAGGGAAGACGATGTTGCGAAATACGACGATCTCGCCGGAAAGATAAAGTCCGCCATGCTGGACAAATGGTATATCGGCTCCGGGATCTTCGCCGACAGGGAAAGCGGCTCCGATTCGATCATGAGTCAGGCGTGCCAGGTCTTCCCGGTATGGCTCGGCATCATCGAAGGCGATGAGGCGTATCTCGCCGTGAAGGCGGCGGCTGACGACATCAGGCGCCGCGGCGGCATGATAACGACCGGCAATCTGTGCACGAGATATCTGTTCGACGCCCTTTCGAGATACGGTGAGCTCGAGCTTGCCTATGAGCTCATCACCCGCGAGGACTACCCGTCCTACGGCTTCATGCTTCAGAACGAGGGGACCACCGTCTGGGAGCGCTTCGAGCTAAAGAAGAACGCCGGGATGAACTCGCACGATCACCCGATGTACGGGGCGATAGGCTATTGGTTCTACGCCTGTCTTGCGGGCGTCTCACCGACCGAGCCGGGATACAGGCGCGTCGACGTAAAGCCCTATCTGCCTTCGAAGCTGCTCTCCTGCGAGGCGGCGATAGATACTCCGTACGGCGGACTCACCGTCAGGTGGACGCAGAGATACGGCAGAAAGACTCTGCATCTGAGCGTCCCGTTCGGCGTCACGGCGCATGTCGTCTTCGGGGACACCGACGCCGAGGTCGGCGCCGGATACTATGTCTTCGACGGCGGGGAAATCTGAATTTTATTGATATCATACTATCATCAATAGATATTGCAATAAATTGCTTGCCTTTAGTAAAGCTTTTGGAAAAAGGGTGGGGTGCAGGGGAGGGGAAAAACCTTTTCTCGAAAAGGTTTTTCCCCTCCCCTGCTTATAGTAGGTATAAATAATAACAATAAACATAAAAAAGAGCGGAGGCCGGCGGCTTCCGCTCTTATATTTCGCCTCCCAGCTCCTCGAGCTTTTCGTACAGCTCAAGCAGCTCGGTCTCGGCTCTCTCTTTTTTCTCATAGAGCTCGGACAAAAGCTCGGCGTTGGTGTCGGCTTCGCCCTTCATCTGTTCGTCGATGTCGGATATCTCATTCTCGAGGGCAGAGATACGTTCCTTTGTCCTGCGCAGGGCGTTCTCATGCTTACGCTTCTCGGCGGCGTTCCTTTTGCTCTCAAGATAAGCCTGCTTCGCGTCGGTGACGACCGGAGCGGCTTTCTCCTGCGCTGGATTCAGCACCTTGTCCCTGAACTCGATGTAATCCCCGTAACCGCCGTGATAGTCGTAGATCTCGCCCTGGGTGACGGCGTTGAAGTCGAGGATGCGCGTCGCGAGACGGCTGATGAAATATCGGTCGTGCGAAACGGCTATGACCGTGCCGTCAAATTCCGCGACGGCGTTCTCGAGCGCCTCGCGCGAGCCTATGTCGAGATGGTTCGTCGGCTCGTCGAGCACGAGCAGATTCATCTTCTTTAGCAGAAGCTTGGCGAGCGTCAGACGGGCCCTCTCGCCGCCGGACAGCACCGACACCTTCTTCGCCACGTCGTCGCTTTTGAACAGGAACAGCGCCAGAGCGTTCCTGACCTCGGTTTCGGAGAGGTTCGGCTCGCAGTTCCACAGCTCGTCGATGACTGTGTTTAAAGGGTCGAGGTTCTGGTTTTCCTGATCGTAATATCCGATCGTGACGTTGTAGCCCGGCTCGATGAAGCCGCTGTCGGCCTTTTCCTTGCCGGCGATTATCTTTATCAGCGTGGATTTGCCGCAGCCGTTGTCCCCGGTTATGAAGACGCGTTCGCTCTTGTTTATCTCGGCGGTCAGATCTCGGAACAGCGGCTTTCCGGGATAGCCCTTCGAAAGTCCGCGGAAGCTCATGACCGAGCCGACAATCTCGCCGCTCGAGACGAAGCGCATCCTTACCGTCTCAGGCAGGGCGTCGGGGCGGTCGATCTTCTCCATCCGGTCGATCTGCTTCTGCTTGCTCTCGGCGGTGCGGATGTTCCTCTCACGGTTCCATCTGTGCTGCTGCTCGATGATCTTCTCGATGCGCTCTATCTCGCGCTGCTGGTTTATGTAATGGCGCATCTGCACCTCCCGGTCGGTCTCCTTTTTCTGCCGGTAGGTCGTGTAATTGCCGAGATAGAGCTTCGCGCGGCGGTTTTCGATATCGAGGGTCTTGTTCGTCACGACGTCGAGGAAATATCTGTCGTGCGAGACGACGATTATTGTCAGCGGCGAGGCCTTGAGATAGTTCTCGAGCCAGAAAAGTGATTTTACGTCGAGGTGGTTCGTCGGCTCGTCGAGGATCATGATATCCGGCGCCGTGAGCAGCATGCGGGCGAGGGCGACCCTGGTCTTCTGCCCGCCCGACAGCGACGAGATGCGGAGCGAATGGAAACGCTCCTCAAAGCCGAGATTTATCAGCATGCCACGGCATCTTCCGCGGAACTCGTAGCCTCCGCTTCGGGTGAAGGATTCCTCGAGGGAGCTGTACTGCGAGGCGAGGGAGGTATCGCCCGCCTCTATGGAGGCTCTCAGCTCGGCGAGGCGCTTCTCGTCCGCGATAAGGCGCGGGAAGGCGGAGTACATCTCGTCGATGACGGTGTTTTCGGATTCCATGCCGACGTTTTGCGACAGCATGGCGACCGTCTTGTCCTTCGATATGTAGACCGAGCCGCTCTCGGCTCTGTATTCGCCGGTAATAACCTTGAGCAGTGAGGATTTTCCGGCTCCGTTGACGCCGACTATCCCGAGCTTGTCTCCGTCGTTTATCGAAAAGCTGACGTGCTCAAGTATCGTGTCGGCGCCGAAGGCGAGGGTGATATCCTCGCATGAGAGTGCAATCATTTGTGGTTTGGATGAACAAAGATTGATTTATATACGTGTGATGACAAGGAGATCATTCCTGCTTCCCGCCGCATTTTGAGCAGTATATCGCGTCGTCGGATATCACGGCTCCGCAGAAGCGGCAGCGGCGGCAGACGCGGGAGGCGCTGTCATCTGCGCCGCGGTTTTTCAGCTTTTCGAGATCGGATATCAGGGCTTCGATCTCGGCTATCACGGCGTTTTCGGCGGGGGAGGCGTCGTCCGCTCCGTGCGTCAGCTCGTCGTAGCGAAGACGTCCGAGCTTCTTCATCGCGTCGTCGACGCGCTTTGACGCGACAGCGGTATTTATCCTTTGCCCGGCTTCGGCCGTGAGACGCGACGCTCCGCGAGATACGGCTTTTGCGGCGTATGAGAGCTTTTTCTTCAGTTCCTGACCGAATTCCATCTGTCTGTCCTTTCTTTCATCAGGCCGGTATCAGCAAAAAGCGGGCGGCAAAGCCTCCCGCCTCTGATTTTATTATATACTATCCGCTCCCTCATATCAAGCGCATATTATTAATTTTGCGCCGTCCGAAGGGGATAAAAGACTCAGCGCCCGATCATTCCGAAGCGCTGACCGACTCGACGTAACGGCATATCGCGTTGAACGTCTCGGCGGACAGATCGTGCTCGACCTTGCAGGCGTCCTCGCGCGCGGTATCGGGGTCGACGCCGATCGCGGTGAAGAAATGAGTGAGCTTCTTGTGACGGTTGTAGATATCGGCGGCGATCTCCATCCCGGCGTCGGTCAGAGTGATGAATCCGTCGCGGTCCATGACGATATGCCCGCTTTCACGCAGATGCTTTACCGCGTAGCTTACCGAGGGCTTCGTGACCCCCAGATGCTCCGATACGTCGACGGAACGGATGAAGCCGTGTTTTTCCTTCATCATCAGCATCGCTTCAAGATAATCTTCTGCCGATTTGCGCAGTTTGCCAGCCATGACATGCCTTCCTTCCAGCATCACGGTAAAATATTCCCGTGCTTTTTTAACCATTGTTCAAATTTATTAACTGAGGTTAATTATAACAGATATATTTTAAAAAAACAAGGCATTTATTTTTGCTAATAACTGAATATACTTTTTTTTTATAATAAATGCGTCATTTTCATGGCTGATTAGCTTCTGACGCCGTCCACTGGTATGCCTCGCGCGGAGAGCCGTCGGCAAGAGTTATCCGTCCGCAGCGCGCGAACCCGCACCTTTCGAGGCACCGCTGCATCGTTTTGTTGTCTTTGTGGGTATCGATCCGTATGCTGTCGGATAAGGCCTTGCAGTATCCTGCCGCGGCGGCGAATATCCCGCGGCTTTTCCCGTCTCCGGCGACGCGGTGTATCGTGAGATACGGTCCGCCGTGCAGCCACTGCCCGTCTTCGATCACGCCGTAAGTCGGATCGGGCTCGCTGAACAGCGCGAATACGCCGCGTATCTCACCGCCGTCGAGGATGACATGGCAGTGCCCTCCCGAGATATCCGATTCTATCAGCTCCCTCGGGGGGATATCTGTGTCCCCACTGATCCGGGTTGCCGGACATTATCATGTATTCCTGAGCCGCGCGGTATATCTCCATTATCCGGTCAAGCTCGGCGGGTACCGCTTTTCTTACCGTCATGGCGTGTCTCCGTTTCCCGACGAAAGTATGATATCCGCAGCCGCATCGACAGCGCGGTCGTCCGTCGCCCATCCGGCGGCGAGGCGGACGATGACATGACCGTCCTCCCTGTCCCAGAAGCTCATCTCGATCCTTTCGGAGAGAAATTCATACTCCTTATCCGTAAGAGACACGAACAGCTGGTTCGTCGGCGAGCTGTACATCAGCTTATATCCGGCATGTTCGAAGGCATTTCTCAGCCTGTCGGCGCACAAGACGGCATTTCTGCCTATCTTTTCGTAAAGTCCGTTCTCGAACAGCGCTCTGAACTGTACTCCGAGTATGCGCCCCTTCGCGAGCAGCGCGCCGTGCTGCTTTATCAGGGTGAAGAAGTGAGGAAGAACGGACGGGTCGGGTATGACGACTGCCTCCCCGAGCAGCGCGCCGCATTTCGTGCCGCCGATGTAGAACACGTCGCACAGACGCGCCATATCTGCAAGCGACACATCGCAGCCTGGACAGCCGAGGGCGAATGCCAGCCTCGCGCCGTCGCAGTAGAGGCGGATCCCGGAGCGTCGGCAGACGCGGGACAGCTCCTCGAGCTCGGACAGGGAATACAGCGTGCCGAATTCGGTCGGCTGTGAGATGTACACAGCGCCGGGGAACACCATGTGCTCATGATTGTCGTCCGACGAAAATCGCTCGACGTATCTTTTGACGGCGTCGGCTGACAGCTTGCCGTCCGCCTGCGGGATAGTCAGCACCTTGTGTCCGCCGTGTTCTATCGCTCCGGCCTCATGCACCGAGATATGCCCGCTGTCGGCGGCGATAACCCCCTCCCACGGTTTCAGCAGAGCCGATATGACCGTTTCGTTAGTCTGTGTCCCGCCGGTGAGAAAATACACGGCGGCGCCTTGGCAGCGGCAGGCATCCCGTATCAGATCGGCCGCCTCGACGCAGAACGCGTCGCCGCCGTATCCCGGCGTCGACAGTGGATTTGTATCGCACAGCGCCTTCAGAACGTCGGGATGCGCTCCCTCCATATAATCTGAGGCGAAATGAAGCTTTTCCATATAATTCAGCGCCTCACGCGCAGACCGCCGCGCATCACGTTCTCGACGTCGGCGAGCGACGCCGCGGTCAGATCGCCCCTGACAGTATGCTTTATCGCGCCGCAGGCCGCGCCGAATTCGACGATTCGCTGCGGCTCGTCGCCGCGCATCGACGAGAAGATGACCCCTGCGTCGGCGGCGTCGCCGGCTCCCACGCGGTCAACGGCGTCGATGTGATATCTTCTGGAATCGTACATCCCGCCCGAAGCGGCGTCCGTCAGGCGGAGGCCGTATTCCGTCTCGTCCGCCTGTATCGTGCGGCGCATCGAGAATACGATGCGTGTCGTGCCGAACCGCTCGTACATCTGACGGCTGACGTCAAGATACGCCCCGTCGGGGATGTTGTCGGGATCGTCTCCCGCGAGATCCGACGATACGCCGAATATCGGGGCGAGATCGCCGTAGCCGCAGAACAGAAGATCCACCGCCGGCATAAAGCCCTTTATCACCTTCGACGCCTCGGAAATATCCCACAGCTTTGAGCGGTAGTTTATATCGAACGAGACATATACCCCGCGCCGCTTGGCCTCCTGAGCGGCGCGGCGGCAGGATTCCCGCGCTTTTTCGCTTATCGCGAGAGTTATGCCGGTGAGATGGAGCCATCCGCAGCCGCAGAGAAGGCTGCTCCAGCTGTATTCCGACGGATCGGCTTCGGCGACGGCGGAGTTCTTCCTGTCGTATATCACCTGACCGGCGCGGATCGAAGCGCCGTTTTCGCAGTAGTAGATCCCGACACGGTCGCCGGTGCGCACTATCGCCGAGGTGTCGACGCCGACGCGCCTCAGCTCGTTTATCCCCGCCTGTCCGATATCGTTGTCCGGCATCGCCGTGACGAAGCCGACGTCGGCTCCGAGCTGGGCCAGCGCCGCGCAGGTATTGGCCTCCGCTCCGCCCCACAGCATATCGAGAGCCGGCGTCTGCGTGAAGCGGAGCGCTCCGGGCGGACTGAGCCGGAGCATGTATTCGCCGTAGGATATTATTCTGGACATAATTGTATTTTAGCTATGTGTCAACATCCATTGTTTTATTTGATTTATACAATACGGTAAATCATCTTGGATCTGGTAAACCCAAAATCTTTTTACATCCCATCCTTTGCTGAACATATGTTCATTTCGAAGCTGATCTCTATAGCATAGTTCTCCGTTCCAACTTTTGTGGTAGTATTCTCCATCGACCTCTATATCAAGTTTACTGTTACCATTAAACAGTGCGAGATCAAGCCTGTACATGTCAACAGTGTATTGTGATTGTGTTATAATACCTTCTTTTTCTAAAGCTTTACTTAATAACATTTCCCATTTAGATTCAAATCTTTTTACATCATTGTTGCCGATGTTTATTAAGGTTTTTCTGTTAGCTTCTGTAATTTCGCAATGATTCACGAATTTAGTCAAGTAGTCGATACCTGCTTCTTTGCAGTATTTTTTATTCCCAACAACTATCAGCGCAGCTCTTGCTCTGGTTACTGCAACGTTAAATAAATTTTTCGTATTATTCAAGAATCTTAATAAGCTATCTATGCTACACTCAGTTTCGCTGTTTGAAATTACTG
>CAMJPL010000007.1 GCA_946407735.1 uncultured Clostridia bacterium | reverse complement strand
GCTCGCCACCTACGTATTACCGCGGCTGCTGGCACGTAGTTAGCCGTGGCTTTCTCTGCAGGTACCGTCACTCACTTCTTCCCTGCTAACTGAAGTTTACAACCCGAAGGCCTTCTTCCTTCACGCGGCGTCGCTGGATCAGGGTTTCCCCCATTGTCCAATATTCCCCACTGCTGCCTCCCGTAGGAGTCTGGGCCGTGTCTCAGTCCCAATGTGGCCGTTCAACCTCTCAGTCCGGCTACCGATCGTCGACTTGGTGCGCCGTTACCGTCACCAACTATCTAATCGGACGCGAGCTCATCCCTGATCAATGAATCTTTGACACCAAAACCATGCGGTCCCGATGTGTTATGCCGTATTAGCAGAAATTTCTCTCTGTTATCCCGCAATCAGGGGCAGATTGCTCACGCGTTACTCACCCGTCCGCCACTAATGATGAAACCGAAGCTTCATCATCCGTTCGACTTGAATGTGTTATGCACGCCGCCAGCGTTAATCCTGAGCCAGGATCGAACTCTTAATTCAATATATTCTCTATATCTCTTTCAGAGCTTGATCCGCGATGTTCCCATCGCGTCCGGACTTCCTCTCCCCTTCGCTTTCGCTCCGGTTATCCTCAGTCCTCCGACTCTCCAGAATTTACTCTAAGCTTCTCAATTTGAATTGACGTTTCTTTTCGTCTTTCTTTCGCTGCTGTTCAATTTTCAATGATCATCCGCTGTACCTCTCTCGAAGACAGCTTGGATATTATATCACTTTTCAGAGCAAATGTCAATAGTTTTTTCGAAATTTCTTTTGTAAACTGTACATGAACATACCATGAGCCCAGTCAGCGCCTACCTGAACGACGTTTTTCCGTCCTTGAAGAATATTTCCCTGCGGATGACCGAGTAATCAGATATCCCGAGACACCTTAGCGGATAATCCGGATTTATATAGCTGTCGGGCTCGGCGGAAAGCAGCATCGTGAGCGTGTCCCCCTCGAGCCTGAGATCCCTCATCAGCGGCGCGATGTCGAGATCCTTCTCGCCGCTCTTCGTCCTTTTCCTCACGATCAGCGGCGAAGCGGCGAGAGGCGAGATATCCCGCCCGACGAGCTCGTCCGATGTCACGGCGTATTCCGCCCAGCCGATCTCGCTGAACTTCGACGTCGGCACATACGCCTCAAAGACGTTCAGCTCGGGGCTGAACGCGGCGTTAAGACGGCTGACGATCTCGTCGGCCGCCGTCATCTCGGTTATCTTGAAGTCAAGAAGCTCGCACACCGACTCGGCGCCGATGGGCAGCGGGAGGGCGAAGACCAGCTTTTTATGCGGATTGAAACCCTCCGTGTACCAGACGGGGAGTGCGGCGCGGTTGAAGGCGGTGTTCATCGTCCTCTGAAGGTCGAGGTGCGAGATGAATTTCATGCTTCCCCGCTTCTCGAAGCGGATCCTCACCGGGCCTGCCGGCAGTATGTTTATCGAAGCCATCACTCGTCCTCCTTTCCCGTGTATTTCGGGCACCAGCGGTTCTTGCCGCCCAGCTTGTTCACGCCGCATCCGCTGCACTGCTCATGGCAGGCGGGAGTCGTCTTCCCGGCGTGAGCCTTGTCATGCTCGCGGCGCATAAAGCTCTTTGTCACGCCGATATCTATGACGTCCCACGGCAGCGGAGCGTCGGTCGGGATCTCGCGGTTCGCGTAGTATTTCGGGTCGATCCCGCAGTCCTCAAAAGCCTTCATCCACGCCTCATAATTGAAATGCTCGTCCCAGGCGTCGAACCGGCAGCCGTACTCGCGCGCCTTCGCGACGACGGGATTGAGCCGCCTGTCGCCGCGGGCGAAGACAGCCTCGATAAAGCCGGTATCGGAGCTGTGCCAGCTGAATTTGATATTTCTGTCGCGCAGCTTCTCGGCGAGATATTTCTGCTTCTCGGCAAGGGTCTCGAAATCGTCCTGCTTCTCCCACTGGAACGGCGTGAACGGCTTCGGGATGAAGCAGGAAACGGCCACCGTGACAGTCGGCGGTTTGCCCTTCGGCCGTCCCTGCGTGTGATAATACGTGTCGATGACCTTCCTCGCCAGCTCGGCGATGCCGTCGAGGTCTTCGTATGTCTCGGTCGGCAGACCGTCCATGAAATACAGCTTCACCGTGTTCTTGCCGCGCGAAAAGGCGATGGAGCAGGCGTGGAGCAGATCCTCCTCGGTGATGTTCTTGTTTATGACGTCGCGCAGGCGCTGCGTCCCCGCCTCGGGAGCGAAGGTGAGCCCGCTCTGGCGGACGCTCGACACCTTGTCCATCAGCTCCTCAGAGAAGCTGTCGAGGCGCATCGACGGCAGGGAAAGCGACACCTTTTTGTCGTCGGTCCATTCAAGCAGCCTGTCGGTCAGCTCTCTCAGCTCGCTGTAATCGGATATCGACAGCGACGACAGCGTCATCTCCTCGTATCCGGTGGCGTCGTAGAGGGTACGGGCGCAGTCATTCAGCGTCTCGGGCGACTTTTCCCTCACCGGGCGGAAGATCATGCCGGCCTGACAGAAGCGGCAGCCCCTGACGCAGCCGCGGTAGACCTCGAGCACTATCCTGTCCTGCACCGTCTCGATGTACGGCATGACGAGATTTTTCGGGAAATACGCCTTGTCCATGTCGGCGCAGATGCACTTGGTCACCTTCGCCGGGACATCGGGATATTTCGGCGTTATCGACGCGAAATCGCCGTTTTCGTCGTACTTTACGTCGTACAGCGACGGGACGTATATCCCCTCGAGATGCGAGCACTCGCGAAGGAATTTCTCCCTCGTGTAGCTGCCGTCCGCCTTCATCGACATGTAAAGGCGCGCGAACTCGGCGAGCGACTCCTCGCCCTCGCCGATATCGAACAGATCGAAATAATCGGTTATCGGCTCGGCGTTATAGGCGCAGGGACCGCCGCCGATGACTATCGGGTCGTCTTCTCCCCGCTCGGAGGCGAGCAGCGGTATCCCGCCGAGCTCGAGGGTCAGCAGCACGTTGGTATAGCAGAGCTCGTACTGCAGCGTGAAGCCGACGATGTCGAACTGATTCAGCGGATCGCCGCTCTCATGAGCGCAGAGGAGCAGATTATTGTCCCTCAGCTGCCGCTCCATGTCGGGCCACGGGGTATAGGCCCGCTCGCACCAGAAGCCGTCGATCCCGTTCAGGACGCCGTACAGGATGCGTATGCCGAGATTGCACATACCTATCTCGTAGGTGTCGGGGAAGCAGAAAGCCATGCGGGCCTTTACTTCCGATCTGTCCTTTAATATCTGTCCGAACTCGCCGCCGCTGTAACGGCCGGGCTTTTCAACAGCCTTTAGTATCTTGTCAGGGTACATGATAAAATAATCGCAATAAGTATCAAAAGTCTTCGGTAAAAGGGGATGCAGGGGGAGAACCCCCTTCTTCAGACCTTTGCCGCTCCGCGGCAAAGGCAAGGGTTCCTCCCCCTGCAAATAATAACATACGTTAACTCTCAGATCAGCAGTCTCGCCACGATCGCGGCGGGGATCAGCCAGAACATCTCGTAGAGAGCGACTTCGAGCGAATTCACCTCGCCCGTCAGGCCGAGGCTCACGATGAAGCCCATGATGACGGCGCCGATGACCATCGAGAATATCTTTATCGCGGTGTTGGTCCGTATCGTATGGAGCACCCTGTCGCAGTATATCTGAGTCTGGAGAAGCTCCTTCACGCTGCCGCGGCTGATGACGCCGGACGAATAGCGGTCGAACACGATGTCGCGGTTTTCCGTCGCGCGGCACTTGATGACCCTCACCGGGTAGCGCATCGCCGTGACTCTCGCCGACAGCATGCGGTCGTTGATGTTCGGGTCGAAGGTGCGGATGCCGACGCACATGCCGGCGCGCGACAGCTGCTGGAGTATCGACTCGAAATCGTCGTCGATGATGTACTGGATCTTGAACTTCGCCGCGGTGACGTCGTTCACCACCATGTACATCACGCAGACCTCGCCTCCCGCCTCGATCTCCTCGTCCTCCTCCTGATTCACCGGCCTGATGCCTCCGGCCGTCAGGTAGTCGGCGCGGCCGACAAGGACGTGCGCCCCGTCGACAACGGCGTTTATGCCGTCCTCGGCTATCTCGAGCAGCTCAACGCGTCCCTTCACCTTGTAATCCTGCGTCATGCTGCGCAGGGCGTCGTCGAGCGGACCGCCGGTCTTGGCGAAGATCTGGGCGGCGTAGTAGAGCACCTTGTCCACGGCGACCGAGCCGAAGTACTGCACGTGCTTTATCTTCACGCGGCTGACCGGGAAGACCTCTCGGTCGTCGAAGCTGATCGTCGATCCGGCGCTGTATTCCTCAAGCGAGGTCTCGCCGACTATCGCCGAGCCGGAATCGAACGATTCCCTGCCAGCCTTGAAGAAAGGATAGCTGTAATTGAAGAGCGCCATCGCCGGGAGCACCATCATGACGGAGGCGTAGCCGCCCATGAAGCTGGCGGCGGCCCCCAGACGCACGAAGGGACAGAGAAGCCCGTATATGAAGAAGACCAGCCCCGTCAGGACGGCTGCGGGAAGCAGGTAATTGAGCGATCTGTGGTATTTCGGCCTCGCGTTTACTCGGCCGAAGAAACCGTCGACGAACTGCACCTTACGGACGCAGAACATCTCCCCCGAGCCGCCGAGCGAATCGGCGAACAGCTCGTTCTCGCGTCTGGTGTCCTCGTCGGTGCCCTCCAGCTTCGCCACGACGAATTTCTGCTTTTTCGACGCCGTCACGTTGAAGGAATAGATCTCGCGCTGAACGTTCAAAAGCTCGTAGAACAGCGTCAGCAGCACCGACGCCACGGCTGCCAGATTGTATGTGCGGACGTTCATCCCGGCCGGCAGCGAACGGCAGCAGAAGCACATTATCAGCTCGTATATGAGCGATACGGCGACGGCTACGGCTGTCACGCCGACGGGATCCGGCTTCGCGGCGATTATGCTCTTCACCGCCCTTAAAAGCGGCTTCCAGATGAGGGCCGCCGCCAGCACCAGATACTGCATGCCGATCAGGATGTGCACAACCGGGTAGGTGTTAACGTCCATGAACCTCGGCAGAGTCCCGCCGAAGATGCCTATATTCTCGTGTATGAAAACGCCTATAAGAAGGAGTATGCAGACGGCGACGCGCCAGATGAGCCCGCGGTAGCAGGCGCGGTAGTAGGCGAAGACGCTCTTCGTCTGCTCCGGCGACACATATTCGAAGCGGGAGC
This sequence comes from uncultured Clostridia bacterium, assembly GCA_946407735.1. Taxonomy (GTDB): domain Bacteria; phylum Bacillota; class Clostridia; order Oscillospirales; family CAG-272; genus JAAZGC01. Next base: position 86,059 of record CAMJPL010000007.1, on the reverse strand, counting down.
GCGTGTCGTCGGATATCGCGACGGCCTCGTCCGAGACCCGTATGTTCTGCTCGAGCTTGGCGTCGATCTCCTTCGCCTTTTCCTCGCCGACCTGCTGCTTGAGCTCATTCTCCATGCCGAGGCCGATCATCAGCTGCTCGTCGGTGCGGTCGAGCTCGCCGTCGGCCGTCTTCGCGGCGGCCTGCTCGAGGCGCTGCTCCGGCGTCTGGAGGGTGGCTCCGAGATCTTCGGACGGCGTTATGCCGTCTCCGTCGCCGACGGCGGCGGGGATATCCTGCGCGGGCGGCGTCTGCTGCCCCGGATATACAGGCGGCGCGTAGGGCGTCTGAACCGTCTGCTGCGCGGGAGCGCTGTCCTTCTTTTTGAAGAGACGCGAGAACAGCCCGTTCTTCTTTTTCTTCGCGCGGGTGCGGTCATACTCGTCCCGCGTCATCGTGACGAAATGATACTTTATCGCCGAGCCTGGCTTTGATACCGGAGCTTCCGCAGCCGATACTCCCGAAGGAGAAGCGCCGCCGAAGGACGGCGGGACATCCCCGGCGTCCTGAGCCTCGCCGCCGGTGTCCGGCAGATTGAGATCGATATCCGGCTCGTCGTCGTCGAGATCGGGGGTATATCCGTATTCGCTGAGGGCGTTCAGCCTCGCGGCGTCATCGCCCAGCTGCTCCTGATCGGGAGATGAAGGATCGCCTTCCGGCATCCCGTCAAGACCGGCGCCGGAGCCGGTCCCGTCATCTTCGTCGAGCGCGTCGTCGTCTCCCTCAGGCGACGCGAGCGCTCCGAGACCGGCGATATTGGCCTTTAAACGCGCGAGCAGATCGGAGCCGGACGATCCGGTCTCTTCTTCATTTTCGCGGTTATCCTTTTCGTTGTTATCCATCTATGCCCATCCCGTTCTTTATGTCGGTTTTCCTGCGTCCTGTGCGGAAGATGCGGCTCACCTGCCGTCTTCCTCCCCGTATTCCCCGTCATCGTCATCGTCCGGCTCATCGAAGCCGAACTCAAAGCCGCCGTCATCGGCGTCCTCCGCTCCGTCATCTGCGGCGTTGCCGCCTTCGGCGGGAGGCGTGCGCTTCTCGGTCATCTTGTACAGCATGACCGCCGCGGCGCATGAGACGTTCAGTGAGTTCACCTGTCCCCTCATCGGGAGCGAGACGACGAAATCGCTCTTTTCGAGCAGCAGCTTCGATATGCCGTCGCCCTCCGAGCCGACTATGAGAGCCGCCGGGGAATCGTAATCGAGCGAGGCATAGTCCTCGCCGTCGGCGTCGGCGGCGTATATCCAGATGCCGCGCTCTTTCAGCGCCTCTATCGTCTGGCTGAGATTGGCGGCCTTCACTATCGGCAGCCAGCTCGACGCTCCGGCCGAGGCCTTCGCGACGACCGACGTCACCGACGCGCTGCGGCGCTTCGGGATTATCACCCCGTGAGCTCCGGCTCCTTCGGCGCTCCTGATGATGGCGCCGAGGTTATGCGGGTCGTTTATGTCGTCGGCGATAACGATGAGCGGCTTTTCGTTCCTCTTTTCGGCGAGGGCGAAGATATCGTCGAGCGTCGAGTATTCGACGGTCGGCACCATCGCGGCGACTCCCTGATGCGGGATGCCGTCGGCGAGATCGTCGAGCTTCGCGCGCTCCACCTCGACCACCGGTATCTTTCTCTCGACGGCCATGGCGACGATCATGACGATGCTGCCGGTCGGCTTTTCCTCTCCCTGAGGCTTCAAAACGAACAGCTTGTCGACGTCCCTGCCGCTTTTAAGAAGCTCGAGGACGGCGTTGCGCCCGACGATGGCCCCGCTTTCGATGCGGTCCTCCTCGGCTTCGAAGCGCGAGGAGACCCGGGAGTTGGATTCGCTGTGGCGGGGGGCTCTGTCGGGATATCTCTTGTCCCGCCAGTCCCTGTCGCCGAACTTCGGCTTGCCGCGGCGGTCGTCCTGACGGACGCTGTCTTTCTTCACGCCGGTGCTTTTCGATCCGCCGGAGCGGCCCGGCGCACCGGATGAGCCTCCGCCGAAGGAATATCTTCCCGCGCCGCTCTTTTTCGCGCCTTTATTGTCGTTTGATTTATACATCTCTGATATTGTTGGATTTCAGGCCATTTTTGCCTACACTTACTGCATTTTAATAATTATATCACATATATTGGGATTTGTACAGCGTTTCGACGAAAAAAATTGTTAGATTTTTATGTTTTTTAAAAACGGCGCTTATTTTATCTCAAAACGGGACAAAAAATCCCGTCCCTTACGGGGCGGGAATAAAAGAGCGGCATTAAGGTTTCGGCAGACGCCGCCGGAGGTCTGTGCGGCGTCCTTGTCCGCTTGTCTTTTTTACTGAGCGTTCTTAAGCTCTGCGTAGCACTCGCTGCAATATACCGGTCTGTCGCTGGTCGGCTGGAAGGGGACCTTGGCCTCTTTGCCGCATCTGGCGCATACGGTGGTGAAGAGCTGACGCTGCGGCTTGCCGCCGGCGGTCTTTCTCTTGTCGCGGCATTCCTTGCATCTCAGCGGCTCGTTCTGGAAGCCTCTCTCGGCGTAGAACTCCTGCTCGCCGGCGGTGAAGACGAACTCCTTGCCGCAATCCTTGCACGTGAGTGTTTTGTCCTGATACATGATAGATCCTCGCTTTGGATATGATTTGGATATTTGCCCCCCGCGGACGGACTCTCTCCACCGTCACCTTTGAACAGATGCAACGCTCTATGATTTAAGCTACACAGGTCACAAACAGATTGTTTCCGGCGGCGGACGACCCGCTCGCCGTTCTGTTATTATTATACCACGATTTTTTAATTTGTCAATAGATTTGAAAAATAAATTTTATATATTTGGCGGCAAAAACATAAAAATATGAATCGCGGCGAAACGGCGGAGAAACTGTTTTTCACGCCGCCGTGAAAAAACGCTCCGAAGGCGTGAAATTCACGCCCTGTACGTCTCGACGTCGGGATCGGCTCCCGCGCCGTTCATCCTCTCCGCCCCGGTCATCAGCTCGTAGACGGCACGCAGGATGTGCTCGGGATCGGAGTCGAAAGAGTTTTTCATGTATCTCGCCTCGGCGGACGAGGCCGCCGTGATCTCGAGGCGCATCAGCGTCTCCTTCCCCCTCGTGATCTCGCATGAGAAGCGGCAGCTGCCGTCGTCCGCCTCATCGCCGGTGTCCGAGCGGACCTCGGTGCCGTCGCTCGAAAAATCGAGCAGCCTTACGGCGGCGCGCCTCCCCGTCTCGCGGATCGAGCGCAGAAGATCGCTCGACAGCGTCTTCGAGACCCTCTCGCCCTGCGCCGTTATCGAGTAATACTCTTCCCCGCCGTCTATCACCCTCAGCACGTTGTCGGCATCGACGAGCTCGTCGAGACACTCGGTGAAGTCGAACGACGCGACGATGCCGTCATAGACGCAGATGTCGTGGAGCTGATGGTATTTCAGCGGCCGCCCGACGAAGCGGAGAAGATATAATATGAAGATCTTGATGTCTCTCTTGTTTTTCAGCGACGCCTTCAAGCTATCACCTCATCTGCCAAACTCTGACCCAGTCGACCAGCATATCGCTCGGAAGCTCGCTCTCATCGAGCTTCCCGCCCCAGCTCCCGCACTCGGTCGAGATCTTCATATATCCCGGCTGCGACACCGGCGCGACGTCGGTCGAGAAGACCTGCTCGCCGTCCATGTACCATCTGTACCCTTCCTTCGTCCACAGAAGACCGAAGCGGTGGAAGGAGCCGTCGAAGGCGTCGGGCAGTCGCTTTACGGCGCTGACGCTCTTGTGCCTGTCGCCGTAGCCGTCGTAATGCAGGGTGAAATAGATGTTCCCCTCATTGTAAAGGCTCTCGAAGATGTCCGCCTCGGCTCCGTCGCCTGACCCGACGTTCGGGCCGAGCATCATCCAGAAGGCTCCCCACATCCCCTTCGCGTGATGAAGGGTGCAGCAGATCTCGTAATAGCCGTAGGTCGACATGAAGGTGTCGCAGGTCCTCACCGCGCCGGTTAGCGGCACTCCGTCTACGATATCTGCGCGGTCGACGAGATGTCCCCTGCCGTCAAGGAAGATCATGCCGTCGTCCCAGCGTCCGCCCATATCCGAGCGGTCCCACTCCGGGCAGCGCCTCCATTTCGTCTCGTCGAGCTCATCGCCGTCGAAATCGTCCTCGAATACGAGCTCCCATTCGGGGGTATAGCTTTCGCAGAGATCTTCGCTCACAAGGAAGCCGTCATCCCCGACGCAGCTGTCGAGCAGCCACTGAGCCGCCGCGTATGTGTCGCCGGAGACGACGAGATTGCCGCTTTCGGCGAGCTTTATCTCCCATCCGCCCGGCATGACGCCGTTCGACGGGTCTATCGACGTCTTTTTCGTGTCGTCTCTCGCGGCGGGGCCGAGTATTATCTCATGCTCGTTCACCCCGTAGCTGTCGTCGATGAATTTCAGCTCTATCCCGTTCTCGGAAAGTCCCTTTTTCAGCAGGTTCGCCGCCTTGGCGTCGGCCTTCGAGCCCTCCGGGATGATGATTACGTAATCGTCGGTTATCCTGAACATATCTTCCGCCTCTCCTGTCGTTTCGTCAGACATGACGTCGTTTTCGGCTCCCGCGCTTTCGGCGTCTTTCCCGCAGCCGGACATTATGAGCGCCGCGCACAGTGGCGCGCAGAGAGCCATGCGCGCCGCGGTCCGAAGAAAGGCGGCGCGCGAGTATTTCAATGTATCGGTCATAGCATCAGAAAAAAGCGCGGCGCCGCGGATGATACCGCGGCGCCTGCGCGATTGATATCTTGATTAGCCGGCCGCGGTTTCGTTCGGATCGAGGGTGGCGGCTGTCTCGGTGGTCTGGAGCTCGAGGTAGTTCTTGAGCGCGGCCTTCGTCAGCACGAAGAATCCGTCGCCGGAGGTCTTGACCTTGCTCAGATCACCGGAGATCTGATAGCCCAGCTTATAGGTGAACAGCGGGGCTACCGGCATGTCGGCGGCGAGAGCCTGCTCGGCCTGATGCAGGATCGAGGCGCGAGCGGCGCGGTCGGTCTCGGCGTAGGCGTTCTCGATCAGCTGATCGTAGCTGTCGCTCACATATCCGCAGATATGCGGGACGTTGGCGTACTCACTGCCGGAGGTAAGGTCCATGGCGCCGCCCGAGAAGGGACGGGAGAAGCTGGACAGTATGCTGAAGGGGTTGGTCGAGGAATAGTAGTCTACGAGCATCGCGTCGCAGGCGAAGGTCTCGCTCTTCTCGTTGCCGTTGCTGTCGACCTCGGTGAAGGTGTAGCTGAACTCTCCGGAGCGGTAGACGCTCTCGAAGATGTCGCGCCACTGGTCGTACTCGTTCTCGATGTAGTACTTCTGACCGAACTCGACGATATTGACGGTGAACCCGAGCTGCTCCCATACGCCCTTGACATACTCGGCGACGGCCTGATAGACATGGTCGCCGGATCTGATGGCGAGGTCGATGGTGCCGGAGGAAACGCCGGCGGAGGACAGCAGGGACTTGGCTCCGGCGACGTCGCCAGCGGTGTTCAGGACGGCTCCGGCGGAGCGGAAGGAAGTGCCCTGAGTGGTCTCGAAGGTGCCCTTCGGCACGAAGCCTTCGGCAGCCTCGGCGAAGACGACGATGTTGGCGAGAGCCGTGCGGTCGATGGCCTGCGAAAGAGCCTTGCGGACCTCGGGCTTGTCGAATGGAGCTTTATTATTATTGAAGACGATGGTGGCGGTGGACATGGTGGAGCCGGTCTCAACGTTCGCGCCCGCTCTCGCGGAGAGCGGCAGGTTGGCGTCGACGTAGATCTCGCCGGCCTCATACATGGCGGCCTGCTCCTCGGCGGTCTTGGTGAAGTCCATGACGAAGCGGTACGGGAAGACCGACTTCTTCAGATGGTCTCTGTCAACGTCGCGGTAGTAGTAAACGTTGCGCTCGCACTCGATGCGGGAGATGGTCTTCTGGTCGGCGGCGTACTCGATCTTCTTGAGGATGAACGGGCCGTTGGTGACCATGGTCGCGTTGTTGGAGGCCCAGTTGTCGAGTCTGACCGCGGTGTCCTCGCGGAGCGGGAGCAGGGCGATGGAGGCGGTGTTCTCAAGGAACTGGTTGTAGTCGATCTTGCGCTCGAACACGATCTGGAGGACCGTGGTGTCGGCGGCGTAGAGACCGAGATCGTCGATCGTCATGTCGCCGTCCTTGACGGCGCGGGCGTTCTTTATATCAAACAGAAGCGAGGCGTTCTCGGACTGGTACTCCGGCTCGAGCAGACGCTTCCAGGCGTAAACGAAGTCATCGGCGGAGACCTGACGGCCGTCAGACCAGTAGGTGGTGTTGAGCTCGATCTCCATCACGTAATCGTCGTGATCGGGGTCTTCCTTGATCGTCCAGGATTTGGCGATCGCCTTTTCCAGTTTGCCGTTTTCGCCTATGCGGAACAGCCCCTCGAACATGAGGCCGAGGAAGATGTTGCCGTTGACGTCATGCGTGGCGTAGGCGGGGTCGAAATTGCCTATCGGCGAAGCGAGATATACGGGTATTATAGCGCCCTTATCTTCGTCGTCTTCTCCGCAGCCGGCGAGCAGCGCCGTCGCCATGACGAGGCACAGCAGAAGGCAAAGGAATCTTTTCATATGAGTAATTCCTCCTGAATTAAACATTCGTTTATTAACATAGTCCCCCGGCCCCGGCCAGTGCCGCCGGTCCGGTATTTCCCGCCGCTCGGGAAGCCATATCCCGACACGCGGCGGCGGTATATCGTCAAAAGGGCGCAGTCGCCCCCTCCGCGCGAAATCCTGTTACTGATATATTATACCATTATCTTCGCTCATAATCAATGGAGTTTTGGAAGTATTTTTTTATTTTGGACGGTTGCACAATTCCGAAGGCTCTTTTTTAGTCATTTTCACCATCACACTCCGCCAGCAGTGCGTTAACTGCGCCTATATGTAACAAAATAAAATAACTGTTTACTTTGCCGCCTCTTTGTGATATAATATTAAAACCGCTTTTCGCGGGGAAAACATCTCAAAAAACGTGAATATTCAGAGAAAATGACAGAATGCGTCTTCTATGACAGCCGTCTCCCCGATGACGCCGTCTTCTCGCCTCTCAGAGGCAAGCGGCTGTTCATCTTCGATCAGGACGGGACGATATACCTCGGCGGCAGGGCGTTCCCCTTCGCCGTCGATTTCATACGGCGTCTGCGCGAAAGCGGCAGGCGGGTGCTGTTCTTCACGAACAATGCCAGCCACGACCCGGTGTTTTATCTCGACAAGCTGTCCCGTCTCGGCTTTTCGCCGGACAGGAGCGAGCTTCTTACCTCCGGCGACGTGACGATACAGTTCCTGCTCCGCAAAAGGCCGGGGCAGAACGTCTATCTCGTCGGCACGCCCGAGCTCGAGCGCCAGTTCAGGGCCGCCGGGATAGAGCTATCGGACGACGCCGGGATAGTCGTGACCAGCTTCGACACGACGCTGACTTACGCCAAGCTCGAGCGGGCCTGCACCCTTATCCGGGGCGGAGCCGAGTATCTTTCGACGCATCCCGACTTCAACTGCCCGACCGAGACCGGCTTCATACCCGACAGCGGAGCGATATCGGCCTTCGTCACCGCCTCGACCGGCGTGACGCCGAGGTATTTCGGCAAGCCCTACGCCGACACGCTCGACATGATGTGCGAGGTGACGGGCGAGGCGAAGGAGGACATGTGCGTCTTCGGCGACCGGCTCTACACCGACATCGCCCTCGGGCGGCGGAACGGGATGACGTCGTGCCTCGTGCTTACCGGCGAGACGACGCTCGACGACGTCATGAAGGCGGATGACGCCGACAGGCCGGACTACGTCTTCCCGTCGCTTGCCGAAGCGGATAGGGTGATCCTTGGAGGCTGACGTCATGACGATAAACGGTCTGCCTCTGCCGCCGCTGCGCGTAATGTTGATGATAGCGCTCCCCCTCGTCCTGACCCTCGTCATGATCATAGTGATCATAGTGAAGACGGTTTCGGAAAAAGCGAGAAACAGCCGGTCTCCCATAACATCTGTCGGCGTGAAGGTGGTGGGCAGGCGCGAGCAGGTTTCGGGCGGCGTGAACACCGGGCATTTTACATCATATTTCGCGACGTTCGAGGACGGCGCGGGAAATCGCGTCGAGCTTCGCCTGAGCGGCAGTCAGTACGGCATGATCGCCGAGGGAGACTTCGGCAGGCTGACATACCGCGGGACGGAATTCATTTCGTTCGAGCGGGATCTCTCCGGTGGCGCGGGGCAGTCCCGTCTGATCTGAGCGGGGACATGGATAAAAACGGAATATTATTATCAATAATATAAAGAAGCGTACATCATAAGACAGGAACATTCAATGTCAAACAACTACATTATCGGCATCGACGTCGGCGGCTCGGCGACGAAGATATGCGGCTTCCGCCCGTCAGACGGCGGATGGGAGCTGATCGAGCCGATGCACGTGCGCGCTACCGACCCGATCACATCGGTCTACGGCGCCTTCGGCAAATTCACGAACTCGAACTCGATATCCCTCGGCGAGATCGCCGAGGTGCGCGTGACGGGCGTGGGATCGACCTACATCGACAAGCCGCTGTACAGCATCCCCTGCGTGCATGTGGAGGAATTCCGCTCGACGGGTCTGGGCGGGCTGTATCTGTCGGGACTCTCGCGGGCCATCGTTGCGTCGATGGGGACCGGCACGGCGCTGATATACGCCGTCGCGGGGCGCGAAATGGAATATCTGGGCGGCACCGGCATCGGCGGCGGCACGCTGAACGGCTTGTCGCGCCTTCTCCTCGGCATGAGCTCGGTGAGCCATGTGGCTGACCTTGCCGAAACCGGGGATCTGAGCAAGATCGACCTCCGCATAAAGGACATCACGAAGAAGGACATCATCCCCGACATGCCTGACTACATGACGGCTGCCAACTTCGGCAAGATAAGCGATCTCGCCGACAAGCCGGACATCGCTCTCGGCCTTATCAACATGATCTTCGAGACGATCGGCATGATGTGCATCTTCGCGGCCCGCAGCCATGACACGAAGGACATCGTCCTTACCGGCAACATGACCAACGTGACCCAGTGCCGCTCGATCTTCACGAACCTGAGCGATATGTTCAAAGTGAACTTCATCATCCCCGAAAAAGCCCAGTTCGGCCCCGTGATCGGCGCCGCCCTGACCGGTGTGAACGGGGAGTGACGGGGGACGCGGATTTTTTCTTGGGGAGGGGAAGGAAAACTTCTGAAGAAGTTTTCCTTCCCCTCCCCAAACCCCACCCCATCTTTTCAAGACTTTTGATACTTTTAATTTTATTATTCAATTATTGTTGTTAAATATTATTGTCTTTTATTCATTTTCTGTCGGATTGCTGTCGTTTCTGAAGAAGCGGCGGCTTTTTTCTATTACAATAATCAGGATTTCATTTTTCGTCCGCCGTGATTTATCCGCGGCCTTGAAGCGGTCTTATGCGCAGACCGTCTTCGGGCGGTATAATTAATTGAAATTTTCACGCTTTACTTAAATAAAATTCCGAAAAGATGTTGACTTTTACTGATTTATGATGTATAATAATACGCAAGCATTTATTGCGAAAGAGGTGTTATATCATGAACAAAAAGATTCTTTCCCTCGCCGTTGTCGCGGCGATGCTGATCTCGGTACTGTCGGTGGTTTCCTTCGCCGACGATCTGCCGGACAGATGCTTCCCGAACGTCATGCCGAAGGCCTATAAGGTCCCGGTCATCGACGGTCACGTCGACCCCAACGAAGGCTGGGGCGCTCCTCTCGGCTCGATGGTACGCTCCGAGATGACCGAGGAGAACGGCGCTCTCAACGGCAATATGGACGCCGATGAGGAGTCCTTCGCCGATTCCATCACCGTATGGTATCGCTGGGACGAGACCAACATCTACTTCGCCGCCGAGGTAGTTGAGCAGGTCTTTGAGAACTTCTGCGACTCCGAGGACAACGCCTACGCCGGCGACGGATTCCAGTGGGATATCGCCACCGATTTCGACCGCGCCACCCGTGACGTCTTCTTCATCGCCATGAACTCCGAGGACGGCACCATCTGGACGAAGGCCAACTCCATCGAGGACGGCGCTCCGTGGGATGACATCGCCGCTCCCGGCACTCTCGTCATCACCCGTGACGAGGCTACCAAGCTGACCACCTATGAGTATGCCGTTCCGTGGGCCGACGCCGTCAACACCGAATGGAAGGCCGAGATCGGCGCTCACATCCAGGTCCGCCCGCTCCTCCTCTGCAACCCGAACGATGAGCTCGACATCAACGTCGTCGGCTCCACCGAGGACGGACTCGCTTTCTGGTACTGCGAGCTCACCGACTACGCCCCCGAGGACGTAGCCCAGTTCGCCGAGACCGAGGCTCCGGCTCCCGAGCCGGCTCCCGCCGCTGAGGCCACTCCTGCCGAGACTGCCGCTCCCGCCGCCGCTGCTCCGGCTGAGACCGCCGCTCCGGCTGCCGAGACTGCCGCTCCGGCTCCCGCCGCTGCTCCGGCCGCTCCCTCTGCCGCCGCTCAGACCGGTGACATGGCCGGCGTCGTGATACTCGCCGCCGTCGCCGCTCTCGGCTCCGCCGTGGTCATCGCGAAAAAACACTGATAGAAATCATTGATCTTCTGAAATGATTTATCCGAAATCTCTCCGCTCCGGCGGAGAGATTTTCTTTCATTTTCCGACAAAAATCACTTTAACTATTGACAAAGTTAAAACAGGGTTGTATAATTATAGCACAATCATTATGAGATTGAGGTAAAATGCTATGACAAAGAAAATCATCGCTTCCCTTCTCGCCGCTTCGGTAGCGGCCTCGCTTCTGTCGGTCGTATCCTTCGCTGATCCCGACGGCACCACTCCTCTGACCGTTCCGAAGGCCTACAAGGTCCCGACTATCGACGGTCACTTCGATGAGAACGAAGGCTGGGGCGAGCCGGTCGCTCACCTCACCAGAGCCGACCAGGCCGAGGACGCCGGATTCGCCGTAAAGGCCCAGTCTCTCGAGATCTCCGAGATGGAAGAGGACACCTTCTGCGACGACATCAAGGTGTACTACCGCTGGGACGAGACCAACGTATACTTCTGCGGCGTTATCGTAGAGCCCGTTCAGGAGAACGAAGCCGTTGATTCCGGCAACGTATGGGCCGGCGACGGATTCCAGTTCGATATGGCCACCGATCCCGACCGCACCACCCGCACCACCTTCTTCCTCGGTCTCAACTCCGACGACGGAACCTCCATGGTCGCCGTGAACAGGCTTGAGGACGACACCGACTGGGACGACGAGTGGGCGAACGGAACCTATGTGTTCACCCGTGACGAAGCCACCAAGACCACCGTTTACGAAGCCGCTTTCCCGTGGGCTACCTCCATCGCCAACACCTGGAAGGCCAGCATCGGCGCTCAGATCCAGCTCCGCTGCATCGTGCTCTGCAACCCGGGCGACATCCTTGACATCAACGTCCCCGGCATCGTCGACGGCTCCTACTACTACTACTTCGTGACTCTCGGCGATTACGCCGAGGCCGACGTAGCCCAGTTCGCCGAGACCGAGGCTCCGGCTCCCGAGCCGGCTCCCGCCGAGGCTGCTCCTGCCGAGACCGCCGCTCCCGCCGCAGCTCCGGCTGAGACCGCTGCTCCGGCCGCCGAGACTGCCGCTCCGGCTCCCGCTGCCGCTCCCGCCGCTCCGGCTGCCGCCGCTCAGACCGGTGACGCCGCCGCCGTCGTGATCCTCGCCGCCGTAGCCGCTCTCGGCACCGCCGTTGTCGTAGGAAAGAAACACTGAGTGCAAGCGAAGCGTTTTCAAAACACTGAGCGATTTGACACTGAGCGATTCAGCGCTTAACACTTGACAATCAAAAAGCAGTTCCTTCGGGAACTGCTTTTTTCATGTCAGATCCTCATCAGACTTTCAAGATATCAAAAATCCCCTCATCCGAGGGTGATTTCCGTGTTCCGCTCACAGTATTATCGTCTGCGTGCCGTCCTTTGTGACGTAATGCTTCTTCACGCCGAGGATATCCATCCATTTCCGCGTGACGGCGGTGCCGTACATCCTTATCCTCCCCATCCGCCGGAGCTTTTCGGTGTCGGAGAGGTACTTCGGCACCTCGGGCTCGTTATAGAGCCAGTCAGGGCAGCACCACATGCAGGCCTCCGGCATGATCTCGGCGTACACGTCTATGCCGACGTTCATATGCCCGTGATGCGCCATCTGGACGATATCCGATTTCAGCAGATGCCTCGACTCGCGGAAGAGGACATCGCCGCCGTCGGGTCCGAGATCGCCGAGGAACAGGACGGTTTTATTCGGCGTCGTCACCTTGAAAACGAGCGAGCTGTCGTTCATCGGGTTCGACGTGAGGCCGTCGTGCCAGGTGTAGATGAAGTCTATGCGGACTTCGTCTATTTCTATCGACTCGCCCTGACGAACGATATGCTCCTTCGGCGCGATCCTGTCCCTCACCGCGGCGAACGCCGGGAGCATCTCATTCAGCTCGGTGCGGAAATAGTCTGTATCCTCGACGTCGGTCTTTCCTATCAGCTCGTCGTACGGCGGGAAGTTGTAATACACCGTCCCGATATCGAAATCGGCTCCGCCGTTCCTCCCGAGCTCAAAGACAAAGCCGCTTATATGGTCGTTGTGCGCGTGCGTCAGTATCCACGCCGATATATGCCTGCCGCCGATCTTCTCCTTCACGAGCGGCATATCCTCCGGCCTTCCGCCGTCGATCACTATCGCGTTGTCGTTTTTCGTCACCAGCACGAACGCCATCATATACGCGCTCGTCTCGGTTATCTGGTAGAGTACGGTGTTTTCGTTCATATTCAGATTATCGCCGATGCGTTTTGGATAATATTTAATTCCTGTACAAAAGCTTTTTGAAAAGGATAGGGGTGCAGGGGGAAGGAAAAGCTTTTTCCCGAAAAAGTTTTTCCTTCCCCCTGCAATAAGTTATTGAATTTGAAGTTACTTCGCGAAGTTCCAGACGATGACGGCGATCTCGCTGCGCGTCGCCGGCTTCTGCGGATTCAGGTAGCCTCTCACGCCGTTGTAGATCAGGTAAGCCGAGGCCCAGCCCATGTACGGGAGCGCCCACTCGTCGATCTCGTCGGTGTCGTAATAGCGGCTCATGAAGTTCGTGTAGTCGTTGTACTCGTTTTTGTATCCGGCGAAGCGGGCGAGGAAGGTGATCGCCTCCTCGATCGTGACATTCGCCTCCGGACGGAAGGTGCCGTCGCCGTAGCCGCAGACGATATTCTTATCGGCGGCCCACTCGACGTAGGGCGCGTACCATGTCCCCTGAGAGACGTCGGTGAAGGATGACATCCTGTACGACGAGACGCTGACTCCGGCGATCCTGCCGAGCACCGTCACGAACATCGCGCGGGTCATCGTAGCGTCGGGAGCGAATTCGGTCGCCGAGATGCCGGAGAAGAGACCGCGCGTCACGACGAACTCGAGCGCCTCGAGATAATCGGCGTCGTAGGGGATGTCATTGAATGGATTCACCCACTTCGGCTCCTCGGCGGGCTCGGTCTCCGACTTCTCCGGCTCTGCCGGCTTGAGCACTATCGGCAGCGGGTAAGGCAGATAGGACGGATAATACGGCGGGCGGGCGACGTAGACCGGGTAGCCGTATGACGGATAGACGTCGATCGGCGTGCCGTACGGCGGGTAGATCGTCGCGGGATATCCGGTAAGCGGATAGGCCGACGGCGAGCCGTAGGCCGGATAGCCGTACGGATACGGGTAGGGATAGCTGTAATAGTAGGGATATACCGATTTGTCCGATCCGCTGTCGGCGTAAGAGACGACGGCGAGCGCGGACATCAGCATCGCCGCCGCTAAAAGGACGGCCGTAAGTCTGGCGCGTTTCATGACTTTATCTCCTCCGGATGATGGCTTTTATGCGCATGTTCATTACAATGATAACATAAAATCATCGTTTTGTCAATGATTTTTTCAAATAATTCGCGCGTCGGCGGCTGCGCCGCCGTCCCATTGTTAATAATAATGAAATTAAAGAAGAAAATTTGCACCAATCCGTCTTTTGCTCTTTACAATCCGATGAAAAAATGGTATAATGTAAGGTGAATAATTATGTAAACAAGGGAGGGAACGGCTTTGAAAGCACCGACGGCGCGGCGGCAGAAGATAATAAGGTCCGCCGCGGCTTTTCTGGCGGTCATCGCCGCCGCCCTCTCCGCGTCATGCGCCGCCCTTCCCTTCGCGTCCGGCGGCGACGACGGACAAAACGCCGTGACGACGCCGGCCGTCAGCTTCGAGAGCGAGCCTCCCGTCGGCGGGACGGACGCCCCGCCCGAGACCGATCCAGTATCCTCCCCGCCCGGCGAGACCACGGCGGCGAAGCCCGAGACGATGCGCCCGGTCCGCGTAACGCAGGCCGAGACGACGGACCGGCTGATGACGCCCGAATATCAGAAATACGCCGAGGAATTCTCCGAAAAGAACCAGCAGTGCGGCTGGATGGACGCCGAGGCGGCAAGAAAGATGTTCAACAACGCCGTCGAGGCGTGGAGCTGGTTCTATCTCACCACCGCCCCGCTGTACGGACCGTATCTCGACGAATCCTGCCATCAGCGCGTCGATCTGCCCGGCATCACGACATACGAGGGGCTGAGAAAATACCTGCGCAACTTCTTCACGGCCGAGATCACCGACAGCATAATGAAGGTGCGCGCCGACTACGTCGACATCGACGGCGAGCTGTGCGCGATACAGGCAGACAGAGGCTCGGACACCCATTACGGCAAGATAACCGACTACTACTTCCATTTCACCGATTTCAGCTCGGCCGAGTTCATCGTCACAGTCGAGCGCTTCGATGACGCCGGCCAGCCCGACGGCACCGAGAAGTTCACGATAAAAATGCAGATGGACGCGCGCCCCTACTGGCATATAACCGATTTTCCGATATGGCTGTGACCGCCGCCGTTTTGATTCTAATCATGGTCGAAAAGTATGAATAAAAACGAAAACAACGTAAGCCCGGAGCAGGCGCAGAGCGGCAAACGCATCGTCTGGACCTGCCCGGTCTGCCGGATAAGCTGCGACGACCGGTTCTGCCCGATGTGCGGCATATCGCGCGAGGTGGCTCTCGCGTTCAGCGGGACGGTCGAGCAGGTGCAGTCCGCCGGACGCGCCGAGAGCGACGAGACCGGGAGCTGGCCGTCAGTTTCGGCATCAGCCGAGAAAAACGAGCTCTACCGTCAGCGGATAAGCGACAGCGAGGCGCTGAAGGGGCTCACGTCGATCCTGAATTCAGTTCCGGAGAGCGGCTCAAAGGATTCTCCCGACAACGCCGATATCCCGGCCGAGGCTCCCGCTCCCGCGGCAGTCGCCGACAGCTCATTAAAGGAGCCCTCCGCTTCGGCGAGCTCCGCGAACGCTGACATCCGTCAGCCGAAAAACGACCTCCCGATGTCCGAGGAGGAGGAGATCGAGTATTTCAACCGCCCGCGCGAACGGACGAAGCCGATCCCCGGCGACACCCCGGTCGACATCGGCGCCGAGCTCGACACCCTCACGGCTCACAGCCGCCTCGACGCGCCGGTGATCGACATCCCGAACCGCCCGGCGTATAAGCCGTATGTCCGCCCGGCGAGGGAAAAGACCAAGCTGCCGCGCACGTCGGCGGCGTCCCCCGAACCGCTCCTGCCGCCAGAGCTGACGCCGGTGTTCGACGATCTGCCGAGCGAGCCTCTGCCGGAGGACCGCCCGGAGGGATATGTTCCGCCCGCCGCGCAGGATGCCTCGGCTCAGCAGACCGCGGCTCAGAAAAATCAGCCGTCGCCCGCGTATGACATCCCGGAATCCTTCCCTGAAATGCCGCAGCCGCAGATCACAGATCAGTACGCCCCGTCCGCCGAGCCGGAACAGCCGTTTGTCCCGCCGGTGCCGGAAAACACACATACCGACGGCGCTGTAACGAAATACGACACCGCCCAGAATCAGAAGGTCCGCCCGAGGCGCGCCGCCAGAAGGGCCGACACCTCCGAAACGCCGATACAGCCTCCCGCGCCTCAGCCGGACGGTCAGGCCTCCAATAATGAAGCACCCGCTCATCCCGCGGAGCCGGGCGATAAGCAGATCGTATACGTCGAGACGGGCGACAAGGCCGGTCTCTGGAAGCCGGTCGCGATAATCGGCATACTTCTGTCGGCGCTGCTCCTTCTGGCGCTCACATACGTCTATGTGAAATACGCCGTGCTGATACCGAAATACGGCGAATCGGCCGAGATCAGCATCATCGACGCGATAACGGGACGCGCCGGAGCCGTCCGCTCGGGCGCAGGTGACACGGATCCGGATCAGACTCAGGCCGCCATAACCGCCGTCCCGGATCCTCTGCCTGAAACCGCCTTGGCGGAAACCGCCCTGCCGGAAACCGCACTGGCGGAAACCGACGCACCTGAAACTGCCGTACCTGAAACCGACGCTCCCGAGACATCCGCTCCCGATACGGAGTCTGAGACGACCGTTCCGGAGACCGAGCCCGAGACCACCACTCCCGAAACCGAGCCCGAAACTACCGTTCCCGAAACGGAGCCTGAGACGACCGTCCCCGAGACAGAGCTTGAAACGACCGTACCCGAGACGGAGCCTGAGACCGCCGCTCCCGAAACCGAACCCGAGACGGCAGCTCCCGAGACAGCCGCTCCCGAGACGGCGGTGCCGGAGGCCGAGACCTCGCCCGTCGAGACCGAGCCTGAGCCCGAGACCGCTCCGGTAGCCTACGATATCAACGAAGAAGCCGCCAACGGCTGAATATATATAAAGAGGAATTTATGCTTTACAACAACATCAAGCACGTCATAAACCATTTCAGGTTCGAGGGCGAATACGAGGACGTCGAGGAGCTGCTCTCCGGCAACATCAACTCGACCTACCGCCTGACTTACCGCAGGCCGGACGGGAAAAAGGTGAAATACGTCCTCCAGAAGATCAACACCGTCGCCTTCCGTCAGCCGGACGAGCTTATGAAGAACGTCCAGCTCGTCATCGACCACATCACCGCCGCGATGGCGAGGGCCCATATCGATCCCAGCCGCCGGATCCTCGAGTTCATCCCGACGACCGGCTATCAGACGACCGACAGCCCGCTGCTTTACAGGGACGATCACAACGATTTCTGGCGCGCCGACGTCTTCATCGACAAGGCCACCGCCTACGACCAGATAACCGAGCCGCATATGTTCTACGAGGCCGGGCGCGGCTTCGGCGAGTTCCAGAAGTATCTCTCCGACTTCCCCGCCGACAAGCTCGTCGAGACGATCCCCGACTTCCACAACACAAAGAAGCGCTTCTACAAGTTCGTCGCCTCGGTCTCGGCCGACAGCGCCGGGCGCGCCGGCGAGCTTGAGAAGGAGATCGACTTCTTCTTCGACCGCCGCAAGATGATGAGCTCGATCGTCGATCTTCTCGACGAGGGAAAGCTACCGCTGCGCGTGACGCACAACGACACCAAGCTCAACAACGTCATGATAGACGACGACACGGGCGAGGCGCTCTGCGTCATCGACCTCGACACCGTCATGCCGGGAAGCTCGCTGTACGACTACGGCGACGCGATACGCTACGGCGCCTCCACCGCCGCCGAGGATGAGCCGGATCTCTCGAAGATCGGCGTCGACATGGAGCTCTTCCGCCAGTTCACCGACGGCTTCATCTCCGAGGTGAAGGACGATCTCACCCGCGACGAGCTCCTTATGCTCCCGCTCGGCATAAAGGTCATCAACTGCGAGCTGGCGATGCGCTTCCTCACCGACTATCTCGACGGGGACGTATATTTCAAGGTCAACCGCCCGCAGCACAACCTCATCCGCGCCCGCGCGCAGATGCGCCTGCTCGAGTGCTTCGAGGAAAAGTATGACGAGATGTGCGACTACGTCGGAAAGCTCGTGGACAAGGAATAAGGGACAAAAAATATATCCCGGGGAAAGGATCGATCCGTCATTTCTCCGGGATTTATTTGTTGCCGCAAAAGCCGGGAGAGGCTTATTCTTTCTGCGGAATATCAGGCCGGTTCATTTATCGCTTCAGTCGTTTCCTTGCTGAGCCTCCTGTATGTCCCCGCGATGATGACCGCCGCTGTCGCGAAGGTGATGATATCAGCCGCCGGGAAGGACCAGAGCAGACCGTCAAGGCCCAGCGCCAGCGGCATCAGGATCGTCAGCGCGACGCCGAGCACCACCTCGCGGACGAGGGATATCAGAGTCGACTCGACGGGTCTGCCGAGCCCCTGCAGATAGATGAACGTCCCCTTGTTCACCGTCGCGAGCGGCATCATGCAGAGATAGGTCCGAAAGCACTTCACGCCGAATTCGGTGTAGTACGCGCTCTCTCCCGACGCGCCGAACACGCCGATGAGCTGTCTCGGCAGAAGATCGACGACAAGAAGGGCGGCGAAGCCGAGGACCGCCTCCGAGATCAGAAGATAGGTGAACAGCGTCCTCGCCCTGTCCTTCCTTCCCGCGCCGATGTTGTAGCCGACGACAGGTATGCACCCTGCCGCCATGCCTATTGAGACCGATATCGCTATCTGAAAGAACTTCATCACTATCCCGAGCACGGCGAGAGGTATCTGCGAGTATTCCTCAAGCCCGAACACCGGGTCGAGCGCCCCGTATTTCGCGCATGTGTTCTGCACCGCCGCCATCGAGACGACGAGCGCCGCCTGAGCGAGAAAGCTCGTGACGCCGAGGCGCAGGAAGCGCACAGTGATCCCGCCGTCGAATGCGAAGCTGTCCCGCGTTATCCTTACCGCCTTCATATGCCCGAGATACCACAGCGAGAGGGCGGCGGTGAGCACCTGACCGGCGACTGTCGCGACGGCGGCTCCCGTCATGCCCATATGGAGCGGGTAGATAAAGATCGGGTCGAGTATCAGGTTCGTCACGGCTCCGGCGACGGTGGCCGCCATCGCGAAGCGAGGGCTGCCGTCCGAGCGGATGATCGGGTTCATCGCCTGGCCGAAGATGTAAAACGGCATCCCGACGGATATCCAGAAGAAATACTCCCCGGCGAACGCGTGCGTCTCGGGGTTCACCCCGCCGCCGAAGAAGAGGATCACGGGATCGGCGAAGACGAGATAAGCCGCCGTGACGACCGCGCCGACGGCAAGTGAGAGGATGACGGCTATGCCGACGGTATTCGCCGACTCGCGGTTTCTGCCCCCGCCGAGGCATTGGCTTACATAGGCGCACGCGCCGTCGCCTATCATGACGGCGAAGGCCAGCGCGAAAACGGTAAGCGGGAAGACGACGGTGTTGGCGGCGTTCCCGTATGAGCCGAGATAATCGGCGTTCGCGATGAATATCTGATCGACTATGTTGTAAAGCGCGGCGACGAGCAGCGATATCACGCAGGGGACTGCGTATTTCGCCATCAGCTTTCCCGGGCGTTCCTTCACGAGAAAGTCATTCACAGCCGGTGAGTCCATAACGGTTTCCTCCTGATAAACAAAAAAACAACGAGATCCGCGATACCAACCGGATTTATGCCGACAGTATCTGGCTACTCGTTGTTATATATATTATACCACATCCCGCCGTATTTTTCAACAGTCGGAATAGACAAAAATATCCCCGTATCAGCCCGTCATATCGGCGGCAAATCATACAAAATCAGACTTGAAAAAAAGCCGCCGGGGGTGTATAATATCGTAAACACACACGAAAGGCAGAACACAATGAACACATCGGCGATAGCGAGCGTATTCGAGACGATAATGATCCTCTCCTTCGGGATATCGTGGCCTCTCTCGATCATGAGGTCGGTAAGGTCGAGATCGACGAAGGGAAAGAGCCTTCTCTTCATGCTGTTCATCGACTTCGGCTATATCTGCGGCATCGTCGGCAAGACGCTGTCAGGCAATTTCAATCTGGCGTACTGGTTCTATTATCTCAATCTGATAATGGTAACGGTCGACATATGCCTGTATTTCAGGAACCGGCGTCTCGAAAAAAGCGGCGGGGAAAAATGAAGGCAAATGAAAAAGAAGCCCATGATCCGGGCTTCTTTTCCTTAGTCTTTGACGCGGCTCATTCGCCCTTCACCGTGACGAGATCCACCGCTCCCGCCATCGCCTGCGAGCCGATGATCTGCGTGACTCCGGGAGCGATCTCCATCCTGTGATACCCGTGGACGTGACCGCATATAACGGCCTTCACGGCGCCGCTCTCAAGAAGCGAAACGAAGCGGCGGGCGTTTTCATCCTCCGAACGGCTGTCGATGTAGAAATACGATCCCAGCTTTTCCATCTCGCTCCGGCAGAGGTCGGTCGACACCGGGATATGGCAGACGACGATGACCGGCTTTCCCTCTCCGCATATCCGTTCGAGCTCCGCAAGATCCCCATCCGTCAGCGTTCCCTTCCTGTCGTCGACGGCGGCGGCGATGACACCGCCGAGATCGCACGTCCGGACTCCCAGACTCCAGACGCCCTCACAGCTTTCGCTCTCGTGGTTTCCCGGTACGCAGAGGAATTTCCCTCCGTACCCGCCGAGGCGCGATCTCAGGTACCTCTCCCCGGCTGGGTGCATATAGTCGAGATTGTCGCCGGTAAGGACGAGAAGATCCGGCTTCAGCTCGCCGGCGAGAGCCAGCGCCTTCTCGAACGCCTCCGTCGACGATATCCTCTGCGCGTCTCCGAACGGCTCGCCGTTCCCGCGCGCGAAGTTTTCCTTCCCCGTCATCCAGTGAGCCTCCTGACGCTCGGCCTCGGCCTTCTCCTCATCCGTCGAAAGCCCGTCCCTGACGTGCAGGTGGCTGTCGGTTATGTGCATTATAAGCCGCTCGCCGGTGAGCCCGGGGATCGTCAGGGTGTTTTCCTTAAACCAGAAAAAAGGATCGTTTTTCATCATTCATCATTCCTCGCTGCGCAGCCGCTCACGTTTTCCTCCATTATACCACCTCCGGCCCCGAAATGCAAGACGGATCGGGCGAATATCGCTCTTAATATTGATTTTCCCGCCGATTCATGATATAATATCGGCTGAGACGATTAAACCGCTGTGAGGTAACAGATATGTCAGAATACCGCTTCCCGTTCTCATTCTGGAACACCGTTTCGATAAAGGACTGCGTCTTTGACGGCTCGGACAAGGACGAGGCCGTCCGCTGGCGCGATCTCGGGATCACCGTCGCCATGTCGCCGTCGTGCGGCGAGGGCGACGAGGCCGCCGTCAAGGCGATGCTCGACCGCTGCGCCGAGCTCGGCGTCAGGGTCATCCTCTGCGAAGGGCGCGCCGGATGGAGATACTATCAGAAGGTCGGCGAGACAGCCTACCGCGAGACCTTCTCCGCTCTGCTCAAAGAATACGGCTCGTATCCCGCCCTGTTCGGCTTCTTCGTCGGCGACGAGCCGGACGCGAAGGACGCCGCCGACGCCTTCGCCGTCAGCCGGATACAGAACGAGATGGCGCCTCATCTCACCGCCTACCTGAATCTCCTGCCGTGGTTCGACTGGATCGCCGAGCGCATCGGCTCGAAGAGCTACGCCGCCTATCTCGACCGCGCCGCGAAGGAGAGCGGCGGAAAGCTCGTGTCCTACGACTGCTACACCAACATGTGGGGCAGGCGCGGCTACGACGTCTATTTCAACAACCTGCGTGAGCACAGCGAGCAGGTGAGACGGAACGGCGTTCCGTTCTGGAACATCGTCCTCTCCTGCGGCCATTACGAGTATCAGAACCCGACGCAGGACCATCTCTGGTGGGAGGTCTCGACCTCCGTCACCTGCGGCGCGGCCGGGGTCTCGTACTTCTTCATCCGCCTGCCGAGGATAATGGACAACTATCACCGCGCGGCGATCAATATGCTCAACGAGCGCACCCCGCTCTTCGGCGAGCTGTCCGAGGTGAACCGCACCTTCCAGCAGTCGGTCGGCTGCCAGATGGAAGGGCTTGTGATAGATAAGCTCTGCGCCGTCGGCGAGAGCTTCGGCGGCATCGAGATGTTCCGCCCGTTCGGCAGCGTCCTCGACGTGAAGTCCAACTACGCCGACGCCCCGCTCCTCTTCTCGCACTTCAAGGGCAAGGATGGCGGCAGCTATTACGCCGTCTGCAACAACACGCCTCTCCGCTCGACCTACGTCGGTATGAGGTTCAAAAAGAACGTGAGGCTCTCGATGGCCCAGTTCGGCGGATACTGGCAGCCGATGCCGACTCACGGCGACCCTGTCGGCGAGAAGCTGACGACGCCCGGCGAGACCTGCGGCCTGTGGCTCGCTCCCGGACGCATGGCCCTGATAAAGGAAGAAAAATAAGCGCTTTGCCGCCCGCATATGCTCCCGGAAAATCCGGGAGCTTTTTTCCGGTCATCCGTCTGTCGATTCTATCCCTCTAACCCTAAAAATTCATATTTAACCATAGAAAAATACACTTAATTATGATATAATAGTATCATCAAATTAAGCAAAATAATATTAAATACAATCCTTTAAACGAGGTAACCGCCATGGCTTCCATCTATGATTTCTCCGTAAAGACCGCTTCGGGCGAGGATCTTTCCCTTTCCGAGTACAAGGGCAAGGTCATCCTTGTCGTCAACACCGCCACCGGCTGCGGCTTCACGCCCCAGTACGCTCCCATCGAGCAGCTGTACAAGGACTATCACGACAAGGGACTCGAGATCCTTGACATCCCCTGCAACCAGTTCGCCAATCAGGCTCCCGGCACCGATGAGGAGATCCATGAGTTCTGCACCCTTCACTACAACACCACCTTCCCGCAGATGAAGAAGACCGACGTCAACGGCGAGACCGCCGACCCGCTGTTCGTCTATCTCGCCGCCGAGAAGCCCTTCCAGGGCTTCGGCAAGGGCGTGAAGAACGCCATGCTCGAGAAGTTCTCGAACATGAACAACAAGGCCTTCGGCGACAAGGCTTATATCCGCTGGAATTTCACCAAATTCGTCATCGACCGCGAGGGGAACATAGTCGCCCGCTTCGAGCCGACCGCCGAAATGGCTGACGTCGAGGCCTGCATCAAATCCCTTCTCTGATGATGGACTACTTTGATCTTCAGAAATACCTGACCGAGGGCGTCGAGCGGACGGTAAAGGACGCTCTGCGCGCCTCGGCGGGAAACCCGCGCGAGACCGCCTTCATGCTCCGCTTCGCCGCCGCCAGCGCCGCCGCGTCGAAAAGGCGGGAAAAGGCAGAGAAAAACGGCGATCACGTCCCGCCCTTCCTCATCGCCAGCATCACGTCGAGCTGCAACCTGCACTGCGCCGGATGCTATTCCCGCTGCACCGGCGCGACCGCCGACGAGACGCCGGTAAAGCAGCTGACGGGCGATGAATGGGGCCGGATCTTTTCCGAAGCCGACGAGCTGGGGATCAGCTTTATCCTTCTCGCCGGAGGCGAGCCGCTTCTCCGCCGCGACGTCATCGAGGCGGCCGGTGAGCGCCAGAACATCCTCTTCCCGGTATTCACAAACGGCACCTATATCGGCCAGTATCTCCCGATCTTCGACCGCAGGCGCAACCTGCTCCCCGTCATAAGCGTCGAGGGCGGCAAAGAGGCGACCGACAAAAGGCGGGGCGACGGCGTCTACGACAAGCTTATATCCGGAGTCGGCGCGATGAACGAGAAGTCGATCATATTCGGCGCGTCGGTGACGGTGACGACGGAAAACCTGGGCGAGGTGACGTCGGACGGCTTCATCGGACCGCTCGCCGATCTCGGCTGCAGGGTCGTCTTCCTCGTCGAGTACGTCCCGATGGACGGCGAGGACGAAGATCTCGCTCCCGGCGACGCCGAGCGCGAGAAGATAAAAGCGGCCGTATCGCGGCTGCGCGAAAGATACCCGACCACCCTTTTCATCACCTTCCCCGGCGACGAGAAGGATTCCGAGGGCTGCATCGCCGCCGGACGCGGCTTCTTCCACATCAACTCCCACGGCGGAGCCGAGCCCTGCCCGTTCTCGCCGTATTCCGACATAAGCGTAAGGGATCTGCCGCTGAGAGAGGCGCTGAGATCGCCGCTGTTCACCGCTATACGCGGCGAGGGGCTGCTGTCGGGCGAGCACGTCGGCGGCTGCGCGCTGTACGAGCGCCGGGCCGAGGTCGAGCGCATACTCGCCGCAGAAGGCAGATAACGGAGACTGCAATATGAACATCGCTGTAGGTGCCGAAAGGGCATTGGCTTATGCAAGCATTCCAAAACTTACATAAAAAAAAAGAACATGAGATTTTTTGAAAGAAAGAAATGAAAAATAGAATTCTGATAATCGACGACGACATACAAATCGGGAACCTCGAACAGGAAGTTCTTGAACGCGAGGGTTACATATGCTACCGGGCATATTCGGGAACAGAGGCAATTCTCCTTCTTGAAAAGCAGCAGCCGGATCTTATACTGCTTGACCTGATGCTGCCCGGCATCTCTGGCGAGGACGTTTTACGGAGAATCAACGGTATTCCCATAATTGTCGTGAGCGCCAAGGTTGGCATCGACGATAAGGTATCTATGCTGACAGGCGGAGCTGTCGATTATATCACAAAACCATTTAATACACGGGAGCTTTCTGCAAGAGTCGCTGTTGCTCTGCGAAAAGCTCCCATGATTAAGTCAGAGGTCTATCGCTGTGGTGATATTTCTCTCGATACGTCTTCTCATTCTGTTTCAATCAATGGAAATGAGATCAAGCTGACGAAAACGGAATATGCAATCATGAAACTGCTGATGCAGAACCCTGATCAGGTTATTGCCAAGTCCGTGATACTCGATAATATCGCAGAGGACACCCTCGATTGCACAGAGAGCTCTCTGAAAACCCATATCAGTCATATTCGCACAAAGCTGCGTGAGATTGAAGGAAAAGAGTACATAGAATCGATCTGGGGAATTGGTTATAAACTTTCAGGAGAATAATCTCAACGATTTCTCAACGATTTTGTATACCGATTTCTCATCCTTTTGCCTGTATTATTTCCTCATCAAGCAAAAGGAGGTTTATACATGGAATATGTGCTTGAAGCAAATGCGCTTTGCAAGCAATATAAGCATTTCAAAGCGCTTGACAATCTGAATATGCGCGTACCGAAAGGGGCCATATATGGTTTTGTTGGTAAGAACGGTGCGGGCAAAACAACACTGATTCGCGTGATCACGGGATTGCAGAATCCTACGTCAGGGGAATATGCAATTTACGGAATCGGAAACACCGACAAATCTATAGCGCAATCAAGGTGTCGTATGGGCGCTGTCGTTGAGACTCCAGCTGTCTATCTGGACATGACAGCAAACGATAACATGAAAACACAATACCGGATCATGGGTATTCCTTCCTTTGACGGGATCGACAAACTACTCTCCCTGGTTGGTCTTTCCGACACCGGAAATAAGAAAGCGAAAAACTTCTCTCTTGGGATGAAGCAGCGACTGGGAATCGCTGTTGCATTAGCAGGAAATCCGGATTTTTTGGTGCTGGATGAGCCGATGAATGGTCTTGATCCTCAGGGTATCGTGGAGATCCGAGAGCTTATATTGAAGCTGAACCGGGAAATGGGTATTACTGTGCTCATTTCCAGCCACATCCTTGACGAGCTTTCCCGTATTGCCACCTATTATGGGTTTATTGACAGCGGTCATATCATAAAGGAGATCAGTGCGGAGGAGCTGGAACGCTCATGTACCAAAAAGACAGTGGTTACGGTCACAGACATCCATGCTTTTGTACGAGCCTTGGATAGGCTGGGCCTTTCTTACCGTGTTACTGGCGATGAAACTGTTGAAATCTACGATAGTATCAGCGTCTCCGCTCTTTCTGAAGCGGCCAAGAGTGAAAGCTGTGCCATCCTCTCCCTACATGAACAGGAGGAGAGTCTGGAGAGCTTTTATCTCAATCTGATTGGAGGTGAACGCCATGCGTAACCTCACCTCGTCCAACATTCGGAGACTGCTGAAAACAAATTACTACTGGATAGCCGCCGTTTTTATGGTCGTAACGGCTCTCTTTGCATTTGTTATGCATTACAGAGATTACAAGCTGGCTGACGGTTCGCCGTATTTTGATAGTCTTTTGACCATCATCGCTCCTATCGTGTTTTTCGCCATCGCGGTGTTCGTGTCGCTGTTTGTGGGAAGCGAATTTAGCGACGGCACCATGCGGAACAAAATCATCGTTGGACACAGCCGTGTTTCTGTATATCTGTCCCTGATGCTTACGTCTGTTGTGGGCGGATGGATTCTGGCCGCGGTATGGTCTGTGGTCTACCTAGTGCCGTCGGTCATTCTGATGGAGAGCGAGAATTCGCTCATCATGTATGGGATGTTTTATCTGACCTTGTTTTTGCTGTTGGCGGCCGTTTCCGCAATTCTTACCTGTGTATCCATTCTGATTGGAAACAAAGCGGTTGCGGCTGTGGTTTGCCTTCTTTTGGCTATGGCGTTGATGCTTCAGGGAGTAATGGTCAGCAGCTGGCTAGACGAACCTGAGTCTTATACTGGTATGTATATGGATGACAGCGGAACCATGCAAATAGGAGAGCCAAAGCCAAATCCAAACTATATGCCGGAAGGAAGTCCGGAACGGAAGGTCTGTGAGTTCCTCAACGACTTCATGCCCGGCGGTCAATCCATTCAGATCATGGGCAGCTTGGACGAAATGGCCAGATTTTGTGTTTATGATCTCGCATGGCTGCTTGTGCTCTCAACCGTCGGTGTACTGATATTCCGACGTAAGGATTTGAAATAGTAAGGAGTAGATGCAGATGGAATACCTGCCTGCAATTATCATTATAGTTTTGCTGACAGCGGTATTCTATCTGCTGGCAAAACAGATCCTTGTCCGTAGGGATTTGAATGCGATAGTCAAAGATTTGCAAGATAAACTCGGCTCCGATACAAACACTCCAATCACGACGTCATCATCTGATCAAAGTGTACGCAGTTTGGCATCTGAATTAAATATTGAGCTCTCTGCTATACGCACGCAGAAACTACGACTTGATAATCAGAATACAGAGCTGCAAAATGCTGTAACTAACGTGGCACACGATCTGCGAACTCCTTTGACTGCTATAAGTGGATACTTGGAACTTCTGGAAGAAGAGCCCTTAGAAGACAGTGCCTTGAGATATTGTCAGGTGATTCGAGAGAGAACGGAAACATTGAAAGCGCTGACGGAGGAATTATTCCAATACTCCGTAATGGAGAACACCTCCGAAGAGCTAAAGAAGGAAAAAGTCATTCTGAATAAGGAACTGGAGAAAGCGTTGGCAGCATCCTATCAGATGCTATCTGAAGCAGGGATTACGCCAGAAATTCAAATGCCAGAAGAGGCAGTTGTTCGAGTGCTGGATCAAAAAGCACTACAGCGTGTTTTGGGAAATATCCTGAGCAATGCGGCAAAGTATTCATCCGGAAGCCTGTTGGTGACGTTAACTCCTAATGGGTTGATTCTATTTTCCAATCCTGCTCCCTCTTTGTCAGAAATTGAAGTTGGAAAACTGTTCGACCGTTTTTATACAGTTGACAACGCCAAGGAATCGACTGGTCTTGGCCTCTCCATCGCAAAACTTCTGACCGAAAAAATGGGCGGGATAATACGTGCAAACTATACTGACGGTGTTTTTTCAATAGTAGTTCAATTTGATCCATCATAATAATCCCCCAAAACCAGCAACCGCCCGGAGAAAAACCGGGCGGTTGCTTATTTGTTTGATGTGAGATCGTCACGGTTACCCAATCCTGTAAGACAGATGCTTTTTTGATGGTTTTCTTGAATTGCTGTCTTATGGAGGTTGGCCTTTCCGGCGCCGTTTTTTTAATAATTCCGTCATTGAAAATCCCTGACGACAGTGATATAATATAGCCTGAACGAAATAATGGAGGATGAACCATGTCCACAGCATACCGCACATCAACCGCCCTGCTGTCGGCGGCGATACTTATCGGCACTCTCGCCTCCTGCGGCGAATCGGCTCAGACGTCCGCCCCGGCGCAGACATCGGCTCCGTCAGCAGACGCCGCGGAGACGACCGAGGCTCCCGAGACCTCGATACTCGACGGAGTCGACTTCGGCGGAGCGGATTTCCGCATCTCGATGAGCGACACCGACATAAGCTCGGCCGAATTCCTCGTCGGCCCCGAGGAGCTTACCGGCGACATCGTCAATGATGCCGTCTTCCAGCGCAACATGGACGTCGAGGACAGGCTTAACGTCAAATTCCGGTACACCGCGACCAACGTCGAGTGGAGCAAGGTCGCCGATTACGTCCGCAAGCTGGTGCTCTCCGGCTCGGACGACTTCGACCTCATCGTCAACGACCAGCGCGGCATGTCGACCGACGCCGTCGAGAAGCTGCTGCGCAAGGCCGAGGACTGCGCCTACTTCGACTTCACGACTCCCGGCTGGTGGGTCAGCTACATGGACGACCTGTCGATAAAATCGGGCGAGACGTATCTGCTCGTCGGCGACTACTTCATGGACGTGCTCCGCCGCTCGCATCTCATCTACTACAACCGCACGATGTACGAGAACCTCTACGGCGATCCCGACGCCATATATTCCGAGGTGCTCGACCACACATGGACCTACGACTCCCTCGCGAAGAAGATCGAGAACACCTACATCGACCTCGACGGCAACGGCAAGGCGTCGAAGGACGACCAGTACGGCCTTATCATAGGCGGCGTCGGCGGCTCGATATTCCCGTGGGTCTACGGCACCGACTGCCGCACCTACAGCCGCGACGAGGAGGGCTACCCGCAGCTCGACTTCGACCTCGAGCGCGCGCAGAAGCTCTACGAAAAGGTCTTCAACTGCTTCTACGCCGAGGGCACGTCGACGAAATTCGGCGAGAACGCGAAGGATCTGCACGAGAAATTCATCTCCGGCACCGCGCTGTTCATCTCGACCGCCGAGATCGCGCAGTTCGAGAACTTCCGCGCGATGGAGGACGATATCGGACTTCTTCCCTACCCGCTCCTCGACGAGCAGCAGCAAGATTATCACACCGTCGTGCACGACACGGCCGAGGTCGGCGCGATCCCGCTGACGGCAGCGAACTACGACATGGCGTCAGCCGTCGTTCAGGCGCTCAACGAGGCGACCGCCGCCTCCGTCACGCCGACCTACTACGAGACGGCGCTCAAGATCAAGTACGTCCGCGACGACTATTCCGCCCAGATGATCGACATCATCCACGACGGCATAAGCGGCCTGTTCACGCTGATCTACGGCGGCGCGTGGGCGAACGACATCTTCACCTGGGCCTTCCTGCAGCCGCTCCAGAAGAAGGGCGACTCCATCGCCTCCGAGTATGAGAAGCGCGCGCCTCAGGCGATAGCCGGTCTCGAAAACCTGAGAGAGACCTACGACTCGGCGCAGTGAGGCGGAATTAAATATATAAGATTATCGGGGGAAGGGAAAGAGCTTTTTGGAAAAAGTTCTTTCCCTTCCTTTAATAAGTCCGCAAAGCGGACTTATTCAGGTCCCTATCCTTTGTTCAAAAACTGTGATGCTTATAAAGGTTCCGGTCAATTTGTACAGATATTTCTGACAGTCAGAGACCGCCGGCATAAGAAAAATCCTCCGGATATCCGGAGGATTTTTCGGCTTTTATATGAGACTTTCTCAGTGCTTCTTCGAAACGAGCACGGCGCAGCCGACGGCGGCAGCGGCGGCGAGGACCGCGACGGCGGTCATATCACCGGTCTGCGGAGCGGGAGCGGCGGCGGCGGGAGCCGGAGCAGCAGCCGGAGCGGCAGTCTCGGCGACAGGAGCGGCGGCGGGAGCCTCGGCAGGAGCGGCCTCAGCCGGAGCGGCCTCGGCGGCGGGAGCCTCGGTCTCGGCGGTAGCTGCCTCAGCAGCCGGAGCTGCCTCGGCAGCCGGAGCAGCCTCGACCTCAGCCTCGTCGAGCGTCAGGTTGCCGTAGGAGGCAGTGCCCTGCCATGCGGCGTTGGAATCGTCGGACCAGCCGTAAGCGCCGGTGCGCTCGGACTCGCCGGACACCTGATCGTTGACCTGGATGTCAAAGCCGATGGTCATGCCCTTGGCGAGGGTGGTGGCGAAGGCGTCGAGCTTGATCTCGGCCTCGTAGACGTATCCGGCGTCGGTGGTCGTCATGGCGACGGTGACGCCGCTGTCCTCGAGATTGGGCTTGCCTTCATCGCCGCCGTCATAGGCGATGTTGGTCGGATCGTCGGCGCACATCGCGAAGTAGGCCTGATCCCCATCCTCGAAGCCGTCGGTCTTGAGGTTCTTGAGGTCGATATAGATCTCCATTCCGTCTCCGACGGAGGGGCCGCCCTCGAACGAATGATCGGCGTCGAAGGCCTCGATAAGGACATAGAGAGCCTTTTCCGACCACATGGCGCGGAACTGGGACTTGAGAGCGGTGTCGCTGCCGTCCTTTAAGCGGTCTATCTGGTATGTCTCGCAGAGATTCCACTCGGCGTCGATCTGACCGTCGATGGCGGGAGCTCCCTTGAGGGCGACGCCGGAGGGGGCGTCGGCGAATACCGGGCAGGCGAGAGCCGCGAAGATGCAGCCGGCCGCAAGAGCGGAGATGATTTTTTTCATTTTTCGGTTTTCCTTTCGGTGATTTAAAAAAGCTCTGAATATTATACCACCGACAGATGAATAAAACACCTCTAATATATTTAGCCTGTGTTAATTCAGAACATTCTTCTCAGCGTCCCGACGAGCTCGAAGACGTCGAGCGCCGGAGCGATATCCGGCTCAGAGGCGCGGGCGAAATCGGTGAACGCCGAGAAGAGCGTCTTCGCGTCTTCGTCCCTGCCCTCGGCCCTCGCCTTTACGGCGGGGATCAGCATCGAGACGAGGCGGGCGTGGAATTCGAGATATTTCCAGCTCTTTTTCTGCGCCTCCGGAAGCGGCAGGGCGAGGTTTTCCGCCATGACAGGCGAAAAGGCCTTTATATGCCGCGCCGCCGCGTCAAAGGACGCCGCCGCCTCGGGCGACACCTTTTCGGTCTCCATGCGCATATACTCGGGGCGCATCAAGAGCGACAGCTGCTCGAGATAGTCTCTCACCTTCCTGCCGTCCCGGCCGAAGGCATCGCCGAAATACCTGTCGGCGATACCGTCGTAATCGGCGTCGCCGTCCCACAGCGCCGCCGCCATGGCGGTCATGCCGAAGCCGGACGGCAGCCAGACGCGCTGGTTCTGGCAGCTCATCATGCCGTTGAGCCCCAGCTTTTTCAGCGCCTTCATATCGTCGAACAGCACCCTATTCATCGACATATGGGCGAGATCCCTGTGCTGATCCCACATGTAATGGTAATCGAAGTCGAATCCGTCGCCGCTGAAGAACCGCTCCCACTGGCGGAGGCGCGCGAGGTTCTCCTCGACCGATCTCGGCATGACGCAGCGGTTCCTCACATAGTCCGGCAGCCGCTCCTCGTCGAAATCCCCCGCCTCGGCGAGCGACTTCGAGTATGTGCGGGTGATGGGGGCGAACATGAGGACGAACCTGTCGGGATTATTGAGCTTCGACGTCACCGGCGGCCAGTACAGGTCGCAGTACATGAGGAAGACGACCTTCGCCTTGACGCCCCTCTTCGTCATCTCGGCGTCGATGCCGTTAAGGATGTCGACATACCAGTCGGACGGGCGCTTTTTCGCGCATTCGGGGCATTCGCAATGGTTGTTCGTTCCGTCGGCGAGCCAGACCTGAACGTAGTCGATCTCCGGCTGCTTTACGCAGTAGTCGGCGACGGCGCGGCTCATCGTCTCCCTCACCTCGGGGTTCGAGTAGCAGAGATTGGTGTTGAGCGGGATGTTGCCCCAGAGCTCGCGCTTCCCGCCGACGAGGGCGAGATATTTTTTCGACTCCTGCGGCACATAGTGCTCCCTCGCGGCGTCCCAGCCGGTGCCGGATATGCCGAACGGCTCGCAGGTCCAGCCGTGCCCGGCGGCGTGATAGAGCAGGCCTCTCTTTTTTATCTCGGCGACAGTCGCCGAGCGTATGCCGTCGATATCGGCGAGGTCGAGCGAGGCGCCGGGATCGGTCCTTTCAAGGTGCGGGCCGTACCATCTCTCGTAGAAGGTCGCCGGGAGGTGGAACTGGTTGAAATAGCCGTTCATGCCGACCCTCGGCAGCCAGTCTATCATCGCCATGACGTCGGAGACCGAATCGGCGCCCTCGATGCAGACGCCCCTGTGGCGGCAGGACGGCTTCTCGGCGAGCTTCACGCAGCGGCTCATTACGTCGGTCTGCGGCAGATACTCGCCGTCACCGGCGCGCACCCACGAAGCCCCCAGCTCGCGAAGATATCTGAACACGGCGATGAGGACGGCCCTGTCATTCGCGCCTGTGATATATCCCGAGCCGCGCGATACGTCTATCGCTATCGCGTCGTCGAGCTCCCGGTCGGCGACGTCGGGAAGACAGGCGTCGAGCGCCGGATCTTTGCCGACGAACACGGCGTTTTTCACGTCTTTTCGGAAGCTGCCGTACCTTAGGGGAATTATCTCGAGCGAGGGATCCATTATCTCAAGACAGCGCTTGAGCTCATCGGCGGCGTAGGCGATGACGGGCGACGTTCCTATGCGGGCGATCTTGAAAAGCATGGCGCGATCCTTTCCCGGCGCGCATCTTGCTTATTGACAAACGCGCCGTTTGATGGTATAATTATAATGAAGGCGGATTACGGGTATATTATACCATGCCTTCCGCCGAAAGTCAACGGATCACCATCCCTTTTTCTCTTTATCTGCCATGGTCTTTTCAAGCCTCGAGTTCCTCTTCGGCTATCTTGCGGTCACGCTGCCGCTTTACTTCATAATACCCCCGAAATACCTGAAATGGCGGAACGCCGTGCTGTTCGCCGTTTCGCTGGTGTTCTACGGATGGGACAAACCGCTGAACGTCTTTCTGATGGTATTCACCATCGCCGTGAACTACGTCTGCGGATATCTGCTCGATCTGAGCCTCAAGAAAGGCGACAGGAAGAAAGCGAAGCTCTGGATGATCGTCTCGGTCGTCGTATCGCTCGGCATCCTCGCGTTCTTCAAATACTACAACTTCTTCGCCGACAACCTCCGCCTCATCCCGATATTCGCCGGGATCCCGGCGCTCGACGTCACCCTGCCCATAGGCATCAGCTTCTACACCTTCCAGTCGATGAGCTACACCCTCGACCTCTATATGGGCACGGCGAAGGTGCAGACGAACTTCGTCTCCTTCGGCACCTACGTCACCCTCTTCCCGCAGCTGATCGCCGGACCTATCGTCCGATACAAGGACGTCGACGACATGCTCCGCTCCCGCGACGAGAACCTCGCGCTTTTCGCCTCCGGCGTGCGCACCTTCACGGCGGGACTCTGCAAGAAGATACTCTTCGCCAACATGGCGGGACAGCTCTGGGAGACCTTCAAGGCGGCGCCCGACGCCGAGAGGACGGTGCTCGGGGCGTGGATGGGGATCATCTTCTACACCTTCCAGATCTACTTCGACTTCTCCGGCTATTCCGACATGGCGATAGGCCTTGGGAAGATGTTCGGCTTCAAATTCCTCGAGAACTTCAACTACCCCTATATAGCGCAGAACATCACCGACTTCTGGCGGCGCTGGCATATGTCGCTGTCGACGTGGTTCCGCGAGTACGTCTACATCCCGCTCGGCGGCAGCCACTGCTCGAAGCTGAAGACCTACCGCAACCTGCTCGTCGTCTGGTTCCTCACCGGCTTCTGGCACGGAGCGTCGTGGAACTACATCCTCTGGGGACTGTTCTACTTCGTCCTGCTCGTCGCCGAGAAGGCCTTCCTGCGCAAATGGCTCGAAAAGATCCCGGTATTTTTCCGTCACGTCTACACGATGTTCTTCGTCATACTCGGCTGGCTGCTGTTCGTCTCGGAGGACCTCTCCCTCGGCGTGAAGATCCTCGGGGCGATGTTCGGCGGCGCGTCCGGCTTCGCGTCGCAGGGCGACATATACGATCTTCTCCGGCTGATACCCTTCATCGCGATACTCATCGTCGCCTGCACGCCGTACCCGAAGAAGCTGTTCTACCGTCTGTATGAGAAGAAGACGTGGTGGCGCGCCGTCACCGCCGTCGGCTGCCCGCTGCTGATAGTCCTGGGCGTGGCGTATCTCGTCGACTCAAGCTTCAACCCCTTCCTGTATTTCAGGTTCTGAGAAATGAAAACTCAAAAGACCGCACCGATCCCGCAGGCCGCGGCGCTCATCCTCGCGGCGTCGATGATCCTGTCCTCCTGCGACCGGCAGCTCGCCGATCTTATCGCGATATCGTCCGAAACCGCCTCTCCGTCACAGACGGATGCGGCGCAGACGGAGGCCGCTCAGACGGAGGCCGTCCCGGCGGAGACGTCGCCTTCCGAAACCGACGCGGCGCAGACTGCCGACGCGGATGAGACATCGGATAATCCCGAAGATCCGCCTCCGGTCCCGCCGGCCGCTCCGGGCGAGGCCGGGCCGGACGAGACCGCTCCCGCCGAGGCTCCGGCTCCCGCCATAGCCCTGACTACGCTCCCGGTCATGGGCCCTACCGGGATCGGCTATAACTGCGCCCACCGCTTCGTCTTCAACCAGTCGTATCACAACTTCACCGACATAGATAGGCTCATCGACAAGGGCGAGTTCGAGGAGTGGAGACAGGTCCCGGCAAACAAGACCGACGACTGCGACTACGCCGACAAGAACATCTACGAGATAATAAAATACTTCGAGATCCCCCGAGACGACTTCGAGAGATGGTATTACTCGACGATGAACTACTATCTCTACGATTTTGACATCGACATCCTCTACTCGAGCGACGCCGGGACGGTCGAGACCTTCTACCGCTCGTCCGGCAACTACGGCGATATGATGAACCGATGCGGGCTTCTCAAGATCAAGATCGAGCTCGAGAATCTCGTCGGGAGGGAAAAATACGCCACTTATCTCGGGGTAAATACGAATGACGCCGAAGCGATGGCGTGGGATCTCGCGAACCGCGAGTGCGAATGGAGCATAGCCGATTTCGCCGCATATTTCGCCCTGACCGAGGAGCAGTACATATCGGCCGTGCAGGCGTGCGTCGACGAGATCGCCGGGCGAGAGGTGGCGCTGAACCAGTACACGTCGGACGGCGGCAGATTCATCCTGCCGGACACCGAGTTTTCGGTGTTCGGATATCCCGACATATTCAGCCGGGTGAACCTCGACATCCTGTTCGCCGCCGAGCCGTCGGAGGATGTGACGGCCGCGATAGAATCCGGCGAATACCCGGTGCTGATCGACGAGATGATATGCTCCGGCTTCGGCGCGGGCTGAAACGAATATAATAAACGATCCCGGGACGGATATGTGTTCGTCCCGGGAGATTTTTGTTATGTCGGGATGTCGGAGCGGATGATGCGGGGATGCTGGTAGAGCCCGAAATTAAATTCATCCGCGGGCGAGCGGTGCTCGCCCCTACACCCACGCCCATACGCTGAAAGACAAAGGGGAAAACGACAGGCGTCCGTTAACACGGCTGTGCAACAACAACATATAATCGGCCTTTTCTCAGCCTTCGGCCGTTATCTCGTCGATGGTCTTCTGCAGCGCCTTCTGCACCTTGCTCTCGGTCTTCGCCCATTTCGAGGCGAAATCGGTCTTGTTGTCGCCGATGAAGCCGCTCGCCATGCCGTTTATGTCGCCCCAGTTGAATATCCCGGCGAGCTCGTAGCGGCGGTTATTGTATATGATGTCGAGCATCTCCTCGGTATCGGTGTCGCGGAGCGCCTTGTCGGTGATGGTGGTCTCGATGACCGCCTTGTATATCTCGGTCTTGCCGTAGTAACCGAGGGCGTCCATCGCGAGCCCGACCGGAGCGGTGTCGGCGACGGTTATCGGCACGACGGCGTAGTTCACCCACGTCTCGGAGCCGTAGTCGATGTAGCTTTCCTGCTCCTCGCTTCCCTTCGGCGGCGGCAGGATGCCGAAGTCCGACTGCATGTCGCGCAGCTCGAGGGCGACGAGCACCCAGTTGTTTATGAACAGCAGCTCGTCGGCAATGAATTTCTCGACGATCAGCTGACGGAAGACGTTCTTGTAGCCGGCCGAGTAATCGCCGGAGTAAAGCGCAACGGTCCTGTCGCGGAAGAGAGGCACTATCTTCTCGAGCGCGCCGGTGACGTCGTAATCTGCCAGCGTTATCTGCGGGATGTCGTTTTCGTCCTTTTCAGTGAAGCGGCATCCGGCGGCGTTCAGCATGACCATGCCGAGCGCCTCGGAGGAAAGGCCGAACATGTCCTCCTTGCCGGGCTGGCCGTCGCCGTTGAGATCGTGCGCGACGGCCTTCGCCATCTCGCCCATCTTGTCGAAGGTCCACTTCCCTCCCCTGACGGCCTCATACGGGTTCTCGAGCCCGTAGCTTTCGATTATCCCCTTGTTCGCGAAGACGGCGTACGAGCCGACGAAGGCGAACGAGCTGATGTTGCCGACCGCCGCGAAGAGCCTGTTCGCTATCGATAGCTGCTTCACCGAGTTATGATCCCACCACGAGGCGGAGAGATCGAGGGTGTCTATCGTCTTGAGATCGATCAGTATATGCTTGTTCAGCAGTCCCGGCATGCCGGTTCCGGCGACGGTCATGAACTCGCAGTAGCTGTCGCCCGCCATCGTCGCCTTGAGCATCGGGTCGGTGTTCTCGTACAGCACCGGCACTATCTTGCAGTCGAGCGCTTCCTCGACATAGCGGTTTCGGTTGAATATCGCGTCGTTTATCGGGTCGCCGTTCAGCTCCTCCGACACTCCCTCGACGTATGTGCGGATTATCCAGTTCGGGCTCGGCTGCTTTACCATGGCGTAGCGGATCTCGGCGCCGCCGAGGCCCTGCGCGGGCGGTATGTATTCCGGCGGCTCGGTCGTATCGGCGGCAGTCTCGGCGGCCGTGGTCTCGCCCAAGGCGGTATCCGCCGGAGCGGGCGAATCGCCTCCGCTGCCGCACCCCGCGGCGAGAGCGGCGGAAAGCAGCGTCAGAGCCGCCATCAGGATCGAAAACAGCCTTGTCCCCATTGTTTTCATGTTATTATGTCCTCCCGATTTTATATATACGGCGATTTGATCATGAATCAATTATACCATGCCGGCGGGTATTTGTCAACCGCCCGGGACGAAATGAAATTATCAAAACTCCGGTTGACATCGCGGGAATTATATGGTATAATTTCATCAGAGCCAAAACAACCGATTATCCGAAAGGAGATACCCTCATGTCATCATACGTAACGCGCAAAACTCCCGGCGATACCTCCTGGTTCGTTCACGACCGCTTCGGCATGTTCATCCACTGGGGCACCTACGCCATGGGCGCCCGCCACGAATGGCTGAAGCACAACGAGAGCACGCCGGAGGAAAAGTACAACAAGTACGCCAAGTATTTCGACCCCGACCTCTACGACCCGAAGGACTGGGCCCGTCAGGCGAAAGCCGCCGGCATGAAGTACGTCGTCCTCACGACGAAGCATCATGAGGGCTTCTGCATGTGGGATACCAAGTACACCGACTACAAGTGCACCAACACTCCCGCCGGACGCGACCTCGTCCGCGAGTACGTCGACGCCTTCCGCGCCGAGGGCCTGAGGATCGGCTTCTACTATTCGCTTATCGACTGGCATCACCCGGACTTCACCATCGACCGCCTGCATCCCCGCCGCAACGATCCCGACGCCGAGGAGCTGAACAAGGGCCGCGACATAAAGAAGTACGCCCAGTACATGCGCGATCAGGTGACCGAGCTTCTTACCAATTACGGCAAGATCGACATCCTCTGGTTCGATTTCAGCTATCCGGCCGACAACAGCGATCCCGACCTGCGCAAGCACGGCAAGGGCGCCGAGGAATGGGAGGCTGAGAAGCTGATCGCCACCGCGAGAAGCATCCAGCCCGACATCATAATCGACAACCGCACCACCATCGAGCAGGATCTCTGGACCCCCGAGCAGTATCAGCCGACGCAGTGGGTGCGCCATCCCGAGACCGGCGAGCTGGTAGTATGGGAGGCCTGCCAGACCTTCTCCGGCTCATGGGGCTATCACCGCGACGAGCAGACGTGGAAATCGCCCGAAATGCTCATTCAGATGCTCATCAACACCGTCTCTCTCGGCGGCAACCTGCTGATGAACGTCGGACCGACCTCCCGCGGCTATCTCGACTACCGCGCCGAGGCGGCTCTCAAGGTCTACGCCGACTGGATGAAGTACAACAGCCGCTCGATCTACGGCTGCACGATGGCCGAGCCGGAATTCAAGGCTCCGAACGGCGTCAAGATGACGCAGTCTGTCGACGGCAGCCGCCTCTACCTGCATCTGTTCGAGTACCCCTTCGCCAACCTCGAGCTCCCGGGCTTCGCCGGAAAGGTCGACTACGCTCAGTTCCTGCACGACGGCTCCGAGCTTCTCTTCGACGAGAAGAAGGTCAATCATTTCTCCGAGGGCGCGTCTCAGGCGGACGATCTTCTCGTCATCAAGCTCCCGGTAGTAAAGCCGCACGTGATCGTCCCGGTCATCGAGCTCATGCTGAAGTGAGAAAGCGTACATCCGGGAAAGCGATGTATCCCGCCGCCGTGACGCGGCTGAAAAAATGATGTATCCATATCTGACACTTAAAGACGACACCGAGATAACTCATTCCGAGATGAAGCAGGACGGCAGAGTCAAGGTCTTCATCGAAACGCCGGATGACGATCTGGGCTTTAAAAGCGCGGTCTGCTGGCTCCCCGGATTCGAATGGACGGATATCACCGGCTATACCGAGGATCAGATGAGCTTTTTCAGGAAGCTGATCAGAAAAAACGCCCCCGCCATCCTCGAGTTTTCAAGATCGGGGGGAGTTCTGGATGCCTCAAATTTTTAAGATCGGCCCGTATTCGGTATATTTCTGGTCGAATGAGGGAAACCCGCTTGAGCCGGTACACGTTCATATAGCGGAAGGCCGACCTTATCAGAACGCCACGAAAATATGGCTGACGAGCGGCGGCAGCGCCGTCATATGCGGCAACGCGTCAAAAATCCCCGAAAAACTCCTTCTGAGACTTATCAGGATCATCGAAGCCAACAGCGATGAGATAATCGAAGCGTGGAAAGAGCACTTCGGGGAGATAAGATTTATCCGCTGACAGGCATTTTCGCCGTGTCGGCATGCAAAAAGGAGATAATATGAAAAAACTCACCGCGATAATCCTCGCGGCGGCGATGCTGGCGCTGGCTCCGGTCAGCGTCTTCGCCGACGTGATAGACTGGGTGCTGTACACCGACATACGCACCTATATAGGCGGCGTGGAGATCACGTCGTACAACATCAAGGGCAACACCGCCGTCGTAGTCGAGGATCTCAAGGACTACGGCTTCAAGGTTGTCTGGGACGGCGACACGAGAACGCTGAGCGTTGCCCGCGACGCCGAAGCGTCCGTCGCCGGAGGCGAAGTGACCCGCACCGAAGGCGAGGTCGGCGCCCGCGCCATGGAGGTCTACTCGACCGACATCGTGACCTATCTCGACGGAAACGTAACCGAGAGCTACAACGTCGGCGGCAGGACGATAGTCTATGTCGACGCTCTCGCCGCTCTTTATTCCTCCGAATACTACTGGGATCCCGACGCGAGGACCCTCACCATGACGCTGTCGGGATCGGTGAAGGCTCCCGAGCCGAAGCCGGAGAAGACAGATACTGAGCCGAGCTACACCATAAGCGACGGTGTATATGTAAACAAGTGGGCCGGGATCAGCTTCCCCATTAAGGGCGAAACCAAGACTGACACCTCTATCTTTGGGGACAGCGGGCTTGACGTCGGCGAAATGTTCATGACGTTCGACGAGGAGACCACCTTCGCTGTTACCGCCTTCACAGTGATTCCGAACGAGGATATTGCGCCGATGTTCGAGCTGTTCGACGGTGAGGAAGCCGCGGCGCTCATGGCAGCGGCGATAATGTCGGCCGATTCTGATGATACAGAAGCGATCACGAGCAAGCAGATAGGCAATAACACCTGGTGGATAATCGACATGACAGAGTCTGTAGGTACTCCGGCGAAGGCGCTCTTCCGCATAATCGACGGAAAGATGTTCTTCGTCATGGCGATGGCCGAGGATGTCGCTTATGTGGACGAATTCTTCGGAATGATAGAACCTACATCTAATATTTCAAATGAAACTAGCAAAAACAACAATACCACTGCTACTAAACAATTGTTTTTTCGTAACCAAACCGGTATTGCCATTGATAGCATTTACATAAGCTCTTCTGAACTTGATACATGGGGCAATCCAATAAACAATACAAAAATCGTAGCAAACTCAACAATTCAATTCAGTTTCGACAGCACCAATCTTGACGGTATTGGTCCTGGTAGATATGATATTGGTTTGGTTGACGAAATTGGCCTAAACTATGATATATTTGATGTATCTCTTGCCTATGGTGATACCATAACAATCTTTCCTTCAAACGGAGAAAATTTTACACTCTTTGTAGATCATTCAGATGGAACATCAAATGACTATGTAGGTTGGGTCTATGCAGAAGAAGAAGAAGAAGAAGAAGAAGAAGAAGAGAAAAAAACATCTGAATCTTACGATACTACAGGAGGCTACAATTTTAATTTTCCGTTACATCTTTATTCATATGATGGAAAAGTATATCTAGGAAAACTTGTAACCAATAAATATGATTCAGATAGCATCTGGAATTCATATGGTACATATGGTAGTAAGTATTCTACCGAGAGTATATGGAACGAATATGGTACATATGGAGGAAAATATTCTAACGAAAGTGCGTTCAATAAATATGCAACAGAACCGCCAAAGATTGTTGACAATAATGGAAATTTAGTTGGATATTTAACAACAAACCAATATACTAATTATGGGTACACTATCGAACAAATTAGACAATTTTTGATT
Organism: uncultured Clostridia bacterium; assembly: GCA_946407735.1. Taxonomy (GTDB): domain Bacteria; phylum Bacillota; class Clostridia; order Oscillospirales; family CAG-272; genus JAAZGC01. The sequence continues at coordinate 45,171 of CAMJPL010000007.1, read as the reverse complement.
AATAATGGACAATAAGAATAGCAAATACTAGTTTTGTATATTTATATTATTAGAGTATTATCTCTTATCGAGTTTAGTATAAACTGGTAAATATAACAATATAGATTAATAACCCCTCCTTGGTTTTATGTCAAGGAGGGGTTTATCATTTTCATTCTTCCATCTTCTGCATCCTTGCCTGGGTCTTCAGCCTGAGCTCGGTGTTGAGGATGCTCTTTCTGAGCCTTATGTTCTTCGGCGTGACCTCGATCAGCTCGTCGGGGGCGATATACTCGATGGCTTCCTCGAGGCTCATCTTTATCGGCGGCGTGAGGATCAGAGCCTCGTCGGCGCCGGTGGAGCGAATGGCGGTGAGGTGCTTCTTCTTGCAGACGTTGACGGCGATATCGCCCTGCTTCGGGTTCTCGCCGACGATCATGCCCTCGTAGACCGGCGTCTGATAGCCGATGAACAGCGGGCCGCGGTCCTGCGCGTTGAAGCAGCCGTACGACGTGGACTCGCCGTCCTCGCTTGCGACGAGCGAGCCGGTGAGGCGCATGGCGCTGACGCCCGACTTGAACGGCTTATAGCCGTCGAAGACCGAGTTGAGTATGCCCTCGCCTCTGGTGTCGGTCATGAACTCGCTGCGGTAGCCGAAGAAGCAGCGGGTCGGGATGACGTACTCGATCCTTGTCCGGCTTCCCCTGAGGCCCATCGTGATGAGCTCGGCGTGTCTGGCTCCCATCTTCTCCATGACGGAGCCGACCGCGGCCTCCGGCACGTCGATTATGACCTTCTCCGTCGGCTCCATCTTGACGCCGTCGACCTCCTCGTACAGCACACGGGGAGCCGAAACCGACATCTCGTAGCCCTCGCGGCGCATCGTCTCGATGAGGATCGAAAGGTGCATCTCGCCGCGCCCGGCGACGAGGAACTCGTCGGTGGTCTGGCCGTCGCGGACGCGGAGCGACACGTCGCGCAGGAGCTCTTTATAAAGTCTCGCCCTGAGCTGGCGGGAGGTGACGAACTTGCCCTCCTTGCCGGCGAACGGGCTGTTGTTGACGCTGAACGTCATCTCGATGGTGGGCTCGCCGATCTTTATGAACGGGAGCGGCGTGGGATCGAGCGGCGACGTTACGGTATCGCCGATGGTTATGTTCTCGACGCCGGAGAAGCAGACGATATCGCCGACTGTGGCGGTCTCGACCGGGACGCGGTTGAGGCCGTCGAACTGATATATCGTGACGATCTTCGAGTGATAGTTGGTTGACTCGTCGTGATAGTTGCGTATGACGGTGTCCTCGTTCACCCTGACGACGCCTCTGTCGACGCGGCCTATGCCGATCCTGCCGACATAGTCGTTATAGTCGATAGACGAGACGAGCAGCTGGAGATTCCCGTTCTCGTCGCCCTCGGGCGGGTCGATATGGCTGAGGATGGTGTCGAAGAGCGGCGTGAGATCGGTGCCGGGGGTGTCGGGCGACATGGAGGCCGTTCCGGCTCTGCCGGAGCAGTAGACGATTGGCGAGTCGAGCTGCTCGTCGGTCGCGTCAAGGTCCATGAGAAGTTCGAGCACCTCGTCCTCGACCTCGCCGAGGCGGGCGTCCGGCTTGTCGATCTTGTTTATCACGATGATGACCTTATGGTTGAGAGCCAGCGCCTTTTCAAGCACGAAGCGGGTCTGCGGCATCGGTCCCTCGGCAGCGTCTACGAGCAGCAGCACGCCGTCGACCATCTTCATCGAGCGCTCGACCTCTCCGCCGAAATCGGCGTGGCCGGGGGTGTCGACTACGTTTATCTTGACGCCGTTGTACGTGAGGGACGTGTTCTTCGCGAGTATCGTTATACCTCTCTCGCGCTCGAGGTCGCCGGAGTCCATTACCCTTACAGCGACCTGCTGATTGTCGCGGAAAACGTGCGCCTGCTTGAGCATCTGATCGAGCAGCGTCGTCTTTCCGTGGTCAACGTGCGCGATTATGGCTATATTCCTGAGATCATTGCGTATCAAAGCGTATCAACCCTTTTTGTCGAGATTTTTATGTCGGGGAGGGGAAAACCCTTTCTGAAGAAAGGGTTTTCCCCTCCCCGAACCCCACCCTTTTCCCAAAGACTTTTACTACCGGTTTTCATTTACCGATAAAAAAGCAAAAGGAACGGGCGGCTCTGTCCTTAACTGTTTAATTATAACACTTCATCCCCTGTATGTCAATCACGCTCGATATGTTTTTACACTTTATCCTACGAAAATTAAGGAAAACGCCGCCTGTCACAGACAGGCGGCGCGTATCGCTGTCACGGGAGGACGTCAGCCCTCGTCGAGGACCTTGCTTATGAATTTCTCGATGGCCTTCGTCGCGCCTTTCTCGTTCTTCGCGTAGAGGGAGGCGAAGTCGTTCTTGTTCTGGTTGATCAGGTTCGGGATGCCGTAGAACAGACTCTGGAAGCTCGAGTTGAAGCCGAAGTAGTTCATGCCGGGATCGTAGACGACGCCGTCGAATATGATGTGCAGCATCTCGACCGACGCCTCGTCGCGGGCGAGCTTGCCGGTGAGCAGGACGTCGTAGTAAGCGCTCTGCACCGTGCCGCGGGAGAAGACGGAGAGCGTCTGGATGACCTTGCCGACCATCTCGGGATCGGCGACGGTGGCGGGGACGCACATAAGTCCGGACCAGTTGACCGAGTAATAGCCCTCCTGGCTCTCGTCGTACTTCGGGTACGGGAGTATGCCGAAGTCGACCGGCGACTCGCGCAGCGTCTTTACGCTGTTTATCGGGACGATGGTGAACAGGCAGCGGCCGGTGTCGATCTTGACTGTCTTATCGGCGGCGTATTTCCATGTGAAGGCGTAATCGCCGCCGCGGAAGAGCTTGAAGCACTTGTCGAATATATCGACGGTCTTGTCGTCGCCGAGGTCGAGCACGTATGTGTCGCCCTCCTTGCGGACGGTGTACTTGCCGAAGGCATTGTAGAAGCTGTTCAGCATCCAGTCGGCCTCGGCGGTCATGCCGTACTGATCGTTCTCGTCGAACTTGCCGTTGCCGTCGACGTCGACCGAGACGAGGGAAGCGTACTCGATGTTCCTGTCCATCGTCCACTTCCCCGTCCTTACGAGATCGTAGAGATCCGGCACGCCGTAGCTCTCCCTCATCTTCGTGTTGAACAGGTAGCAGTTGGGGTCGGAGATCATATACTCCGAGGCCTCGTAGTACGATCTGCCGCCGATGGAGAGCAGGTCGTCTATCTGATGGTTGAAGTACTCGCCCTCGAGGTCGACGAAGGGGAGCTGACGGAAATCGTACAGCAGGTGGCTCTGCATCATGTCGGCGACGCCGGAGATGCAGTGTGTCAGCACCATCTGGTAGTCGTCGGCTCCGGCCATGACGGCCTTCTGGACGGTGGGGGCGATGGTCTCGATATAGCCGGGAGTGACGTTCTCGAGATCGACACCGAGGTATTCCTCGGTCTTCACCATGCGCTGGTAGATGGCGTCGTTCATCTGGTCGCCGGTCTCCTCGTCGGTGAAGAAGTAGTCGTTGAAGTGTCCCCAGCCGGGATAAAGGACGGTGAATTTCGCCCCGCCGTAGTCGGCGGTATCGAATTCCGGCGTCGCCTCCGTCTCGACCGGCTCGGTCTCGGCGGATGTTATGGCTTCGGCCGTCTGATCGGCAGCCTGCCCCTGCGCCGGAGCCTCTGCGCTTTCACCGCACGCCGCGGCGGAAAGGACCGCCAGCGCCGCGAGCAGCGCGGACGAGGTTCTCAAAGTGGATTTCATCTTTTATTTCCTCCTTTTATATATTCACGCATCGTTTTCCCGTTTTTCGCGGGCCGCCCTGAAATCGCGGACGAAGCCCACCGTTATCGAGACGATGGCTATCACCGTCCCGGTTATCGCCGCCGGCGAGCCGTGGATTATGTTGTATATCAGCCACAGAACCTGCGCCGGGACGGCGAGAAGGCGTATTTTAAAGGGATCCTTCATCCACAGGCTGACGACCGAGCAGAGCGAGCCGACCATCGGCATCAGGCTTATCGGCCCCTCCCACGAGATAAGGCTCGACACGCAGGTGACGCCGAGGAAGAAATACAGCCACAGCCTCGACGACGCCCATTTCTTCCCGCGATTGCAGAAGACGATCTCGCGGAAAAGCGCCATGATATTGAGCGCCCCGGCGGTATATCCGCCGATCATCATATAGTGGACCGCCCACAGCACGTCGTCGGTCAGCTTGCAGACGAGTATCGTCCTTCTCGACAGCGAGATGTATATGAACAGCGAGAAGCCGACGGCGATGAAGCCGATTATCTGCGCGATGAGCGCGTACGCGTCAGGCATCCTTCTTTTCCTCCCGCTTCTTCGCAGTCAGCTTGAGTATCAGCCCGACGACCGCCGACAGCACGGCGACGGACGAGCTGACTATGCCGAACTTCGCGTCGTGGATTATATTGTAGATCAGCCACGACAGCTCGGACGGTATCGAGAGAGAGCATATCAGTATCGGATCTGAGCACCAGAAGCTGAACACGGCGAGGATCATGCCGAGCATGGCGAAGACGCTCGACATCCCCTCCCACGTCAGCACCCCTGCCGCCGCCGTGACGGCGAGGAAGCCGTACAGCCACAGCCTCGACGACGCCCATTTCTTTTCGCGGTTGTAGAAGACGATCTCGCGCACGACGCCGACGCAGTTGAGCGCCCCGGCGGTCATGCCGCCGGTGAGGAAGTAGTAGACCGCCCACAGCACGTCGTCCGTCAGCTTGGCGGTGAGTATGACCTTCCTCGACTTGAATATGAAGATGAACAGCGCCACTATGACCGCGAGAGCGCCGAATATCTGGGCGATGACGCCTATGATCCCGTTATTCATCTGATGTCATGCCCTTTCAAGACCTATCCTTCCTCTCTCGGGCTCTACCGAGATCACCCTGACCTTGAGATTCTGCCCGACCTTCGGCTTGTCGCCGCGATATTTCGAAACGTGGAGCAGGCCGTCGTGATGGACGCCGATGTCTATGAAGGCGCCGAAATCGGTGACGTTCCGCACCGTGCCGTCGAGCTCGTCTCCGGTTTTCAGCTCGGATATGTCGAGCGCTCCGCGGCGCAGGACCGGAGGCGGCAGCGAGTCGCGGATATCGCGTCCCGGCTTCTCGAGCTCGCCGACGATGTCGCTCAGCGTCATGAGCCCGATGCCGAGGGACTTCGCGACGTCGCTCTCCCCGGCGGCGATTATCTTCTTTCTCAGCTCGAAAAGCCGCCCGCCGCGCACGTCCGCCGCCGTATAACCGAACATCTTCAGCAGCTTCTTTGCCGCCGCGTACGACTCGGGATGGACGCCGGTGTTGTCGAGTATCTCGTCAGACTCCGGCACGCGGAGGAATCCGGCGCACTGCTCGTATGTCCTCTCGCCGACGCGCGGCACGTCGAGCAGCTGCCATCTGGCGGTGAACTTGCCCTCCCTGTCGCGGCGGCTGACGATGTTCTTCGCGACTCCGGCCGAAAGCCCGGAGACGTGGGAAAGGAGCTGATACGACGCCGTGTTGAGGTCGACCCCGACCTCGTTCACCACATCCTCGACGACGCCGTCGAGCGCCGTCTCGAGCTCGCTCTGCGGCAGATCGTGCTGATACTGCCCGACGCCGATGGCCTTTGGATCGATCTTGACGAGCTCGGCCAGCGGATCCTGCAGGCGTCTCGCGATCGACACCGCCGACCGCCTCGTGACGTCCATATCGGGGAATTCCTTCGCCGCGTCGTCGGACGCCGACCATACCGACGCCCCGGCCTCGCTGACGATGCAGTATCTGACGTCGCCCGGCAGGGTCCTCAGCACTCCGGCGACGAATTCCTCGCTCTCGCGGGAGGCGGTGCCGTTGCCTATCGCGACGACGCCGACGCGGTGCTTCTCTATCAGCGCCTTGAGCGTCTTCTCGGCTTCCTCTGTCCGCTGCTGCGGCTTATGGGGGTAGATGACGCCGGTATCGAGCACCCTTCCCGTCGGGTCGACGACGGCGAGCTTGCAGCCGTGCCCGTATCCCGGATCGAAGCCGAGCACCGTCATGTCTTTGAGCGGTGCCGATTTCAGCAGGCCTCTCAGATTCTCGGCGAAAACGCCTATCGCGCCGCCGGACGCCTTGTCGGTGAGTGCGGTGCGTATCTCCCTTTCGAGCGACGGTCTTATCAGCCTCGCCCAGCTGTCGAAGGCGGCACGCTCGACGTATTTTTTTGCCGGGGACTCCCTCGATGGGACAGCGCGGGGTATAAGCCACGACAGCGGCAGCTCGTCGTCGATCTCGACCGAGACCTTCAGCGCCTTTTCCCGCTCCCCGCGGTCTATGGCGAGGACGCGGTGAGGGGCTATCGTCTTTATTGCCTCGCTGTAATCGTCGTACATGGCGTAGACGGGACTGCCCTCGCCCGATTTTTTCACATGGATATATCCGCTCTCCCAGACGATGGAGCGCAGGACCTTTCTGAATCCGGCGTTTTCGGATATCTCCTCGGCGATTATGTCGCAGGCGCCGGAGAGCGCGGCGGCGGCGTCCGGGACGCCCTTTTCCCCGCTTATGAAATCGGCCGCGATCTCATCGAGCGGCCTGTCGTATCTTTCCTGCTGCATGAGCAGGATGAGGGCGAGATCCTCGAGCCCTCTCTCCCTCGCGTCGGAGGCGCGGGTGCGGCGCTTCGGTCGGAAGGGGCGGTAGATATCATCGAGCTCGGTGACGCCGGAGGCCGCATCTATCGCCGATCTGAGCTCGGCGGTGAGCTTACCCTGATTTTCGAGCGACAAAATGATCTCCTGACGCCTGTCGTCGAGGCGGCGGAGGTATTCGAGCCTCTGGCTGAGCTTTCTTAATTGCGTGTCGTCGAGCGCTCCGGTGCGCTCCTTGCGGTAGCGGGCGATGAACGGCACCGTATCGCCCGAATCGAGCATCATGACGGCGCTCTCGGCCTGATCGTATCTTATCCCAAGCTCCTCAGCGAGCGTCCGGATTATGTCCATTATTCCTCTCCTGCACCTGCTGCGCCGCCCTCCGAAGCCGCTCTCAGCGCCGAAATCTCGTCATCCGTCAGATATCTCCACTCCCCGCTTTTAAGGCGCGGATCGAGCTCTATCCCGGCGAAGGATACCCTTCTGAGCGTGACGACCTTATTGCCGACCGACTCGAACATGCGCTTTATCTGGTGATACCGTCCCTCGCGCAGAGTGACCTCGAACCTCGTCGGCGTCATGGGCGTGAACTTCGCCGGACGGGTGATCTCGCCGCCGATATCGACGCCGCTCTCGAGGCGGGATATTATCCCCTCATCCTCTATCGGCTTCGCGATATTTACGATATACCGCTTCTCGCAGTGATACTTCGGCGACAGCAGTCTGTGCGCGAGCGCTCCGTCGTTCGTGAGCAGCATCAGGCCCGTCGAATCCTTGTCGAGCCTGCCGCACGGGAAAAGCCCGATCTTCCTGTCGCGCTCGCTTATGAGCTCAAGGACGGTCTTCTCCCTCGGATCGTCGGTCGCGCTGATATAGCCCTCCGGCTTCGAGAGCATTATATACACGAACCGCCGCCATTCGACGGCCGCGCCGTCTATCGCGACGGTATCGGTCTCCTCGCTGATCCTTATGTCGGCGCTTCGGACGGCATCGCCGTTTACGGTGATCCTGCCGCCCTTCGCCGCCTTCGCCGCCTCCCGCCGGGACATTATCCCCTGCTCCGAGAGAAATCTGTCAAGTCTCATGGTGATATCACGAACAGAAATATGTATGATGAGCAGAAACAAGGCAAAGCGCGGGGGACAGAAAACCGTGCTCACGAAAAGCGGTCAATGTCCCCCGCGCCGGCGCTTTTCTCTCATAACGATGATACTGATGACGGATAATATTGTATCATCGTTATTCGGCTCAGGTGTTGCGATTTGATTAATAATGTTGTCTGAATTTGTGAAATCGCTCTCAGCAGAGATCGGACTGAGTTATCTCGTCGTCATGGCCGAGCTCCTTCATGACGCTGAGATAGGCGGGGCGCATGATCTTTCCGCCGCCGACGAGCTCCTCGAGGCGGTGAGCGCTCCAGCCGACGACTCTCGCGACGGCGAACAGGGGGGTATAAAGCTCGACCGGGAGCCCGAGCATATCGTAGACAAAGCCGCTGAAAAAGTCGACGTTCGGGCTGACGCCTTTATAGATGCGCCGTTTTGCGGCTATGATCTTCGGAGCCTCCGCTTCGACCGTCTCGTACAGTCTGAGATCCTTTTCCCTGCCCTTTGCGGCGGCGAGCTTTTCGACGAAGCCGCGCAGCACCCTCTCGCGGGGATCGGAGATCGAGTAGACGGCGTGTCCCATGCCGTAGATGAGCCCCTGTCTGTCGAAGGTGTCCTTATCGACGATGCGGTCAAGATACGCCGAGACGGCGTCCCTGTCGTCGGTATCGTTGACGTTCCGCCTTATATCGGCCATCATCTCCATGACCTTGAGGTTCGCTCCGCCGTGGCGGGGACCCTTGAGCGACGACATGGCGGCGGCGACGGTGGAGTATGTGTCCGAGCCGGACGACGTGACGACGCGGGTGGTGAAGGTGGAGTTATTGCCGCCTCCGTGCTCCATATGCAGCATGAGGGCGATGTCGAGCACCTGCGCCTCGAGCGGATCGAAGCGCCCGTCGGGACGGAGCAGCGAAAGGAAGCTCTGCGCCGCCGAAAGGGACGGATCGGGCGTATGTATATACATGCTGCCGCCGTTCTCGTAATGGTTATAGGCGTGCCAGCCGTATACGGCGAGGAGCGGGAAGACTGCTATGAGCCTCATGCACTGCCCTATGTTGTCGGAGAGATCGGACGAGCCCGTGGTATCGTCGTACGACGCCAGCTTGAGTATGCTGCAGGTCATCGAGTTCATTACGTCCTTCGTGGGGCGCTTCATTACGACGTCGCGCACGAAATTCTTCGGCAGCGACAGTCTGAGCGAGCCGAGGACGGACGAAAACTCCCTTTCCTCGTCTTCGTCGGGCATCCTGCCGAACAGCAGAAGATAAGCCGTCCGCTCGAAGCCGCTTCTTCCGTTCAGCGAGGATATGAGATCCTCGACCCGCCAGCCGCGGTACCAGAGCTCGCCCTCGCACGGCTCGCCGTCCTTGAAGGAGACGATCTTGGATATGTTGGTGAGGCCGGTGAGGACGCCCTTGCCGCTGAGATCGCGGAGGCCTCTGTTGACGCCGTATTCGGCGAAAAGCGCGGGCGGGATCGTGCCGCTCTCACGGCAGAGCTCTTCTTTTGTCCTGAGGTATGTCCTGATGTCGGTCATCTGTTCTTTTTCCTTTGCCATATCTGCTTCCCTCTAAGATCGGATGAGGCGGTTTCGGGGGGAAAATATCAAACCGGAATAAGCCGGTCAAGAGGCCGGCTTATTCCGCGATCGTTCAGATTTGCTTCCTTAATGAGCTTCGTTCTCAGTTCTGGCCGAGCACCGGGGCGACGCCGGAGGACTCGACGACGGCGCCGGCGACGTAATAGGCGGTGCCGCCGCTGACGGGGGCCGATTTCAGAGTGAAGGTGACGACATCGCTCTTGATCGTGCGGCTCCAGTCGGCGTAGAACTGCACCTTGACGAAGAGGGTGCCGTTCACTCCCTGAGTGTCGGACAGGATGTCAAACACGCGGGAGAAGCCCGAGCCGTAGGCCTTCGTGAAGTTGCCAGAGGCGTCGGAGGACTGGGAGTATCTCAGCATATCCTCGTCGGTGAAGGTGACGCCGAACCACTGCTGTCCGTAGACTCTGAGGGTCAGAGGCGAGACCGAGCCGAAGGTGGAGACCATATAGTTGAAGATATGGTTCTTGTATGTGACGAGCTCGTCGGAGACGAGGGAGGAGGCGTCGGTGACGGCGTAGTAGACGCCGCTTTCGAGCCATCTCTTGACCGCGGCGTCGGCCTCGGTGTTGGTGACGGTCTGCGGAGCCGAGCCGGTGTCGGGCAGGAAGCTGACGCGGCTGTTGGTCTGGTAGATCTTCCATGTATGGAGGCCGGCTGGGACGGCGTCGGTGCCGGTGAGGGCGTTGAAGGTGAGCTGGACATATCCGCCGTCGGAGGACAGGGTGTAGGCGTACTGGCCGAAGACTATGCTCTTGTAGCCGGAGTAGAGGCCGGAGGAAACGCCGCAGAGGCTTTCGAGAAGGGCGGTGTCGCCCGAGACGAAGGCGGCGATGAAGTTGCTGCGGAAGTCGTTTATCGACGACTTGATCAGCTCGCCGTACTGGCTGACCGAGGTGGAATAGTTGCGCTCGATCTGGGTGGAGCGGGTCCAGGTGCCGGTCGAGGTGTTGTAAAGATAGCTGTATCTGTCGGTATAGGGCGAGCCGTCGACCGGGGTCGTCGTATATGAGACGGTGATCGTGAGCACGCCGCCCTGCGAGAGCGAGGTATCGTAATCGACGGTGCGGCCGTATGTGCCGGTACCGAGCACGCCGTAGCCGCCGGTCGGGGAGGCGGTCTTAAGGGCGTTGTAATAGCTGCCGTTGGTCTTGCCGTCGATGAAGGTATAGCTGTTGAAGTCGGTGGCTATCTGGCTGTTGAGCGACTGGGCCTGAGCCGTCGTGAGATCGAGGCGGGGCAGTCTGAAGCTGTTGTCTATCGTGCGGATGTTGACGAGCGAGAAACTGCCGCCGCTGGTTACGGCAAAGCTCTGCGGGAGCTTGTCGTTTATGTAGTCGACGACCTTCGCGTTCTCGGCGGCGGTCTTTATGTCGCCGACCCTGATGTCGACGGTGTCGATGTCGGCGTAGGCGACCGGCGTATCGAAGGTGAAGGTGTAGTTGAGGCCGGTATCGTCCTCAGTGTACTCGAGTATGCCGGAGGCGGCGCTGCCGTTGAGCTTGACCGAGTAGACCTGCGAGAGCAGGTTCTTGTTGTAGGCGCTCTTGTCGACGGTGCGGTATTTCGCCGTATTGGTCGTCATTATAAGGGCGTTCAGGCGGCTGAGGGTGTCGCCGATGACGTTGGTCGCCTTCGGGATGGTGAAGGTGACGCCGGTGCCGGAGATGTTGAGGTTGGAAACGGCCTTGTAGGCGCCGTCGGACGAGCTCAGTCTGAAGCGGTTGGCGCCGGTGGATTTCATGGAGAAGGAGAAGCCGTTGTTGAGGGTGGTCGAAACGTCGCTTATGGCGTAGTCGTAGCTCCACTTATAGCTCTCGGAGCCGGATGTCGGGGCGGGAGCCGGGGCCGGGGCGGCGGAGCCGGATTTCAGCGTCAGGCTGAGGGTGCGGGTGCCGTCGTTGTAGCTGTAGGTCTGGCCGTAGTACTTGTTTATGTCGTTTACATAGACGATGGTCCTGCCGTTGACGTTGAAGCTGTCGACCTTATGGCCGTCGAAATATGTGACGATGTCGGTATAGAGCACGTCGAAGGCGTGCGTGCCGTTCGGATGGGTGCTGGCGGTCGGGCGGAAGGTGTTCTGGAACGCCTTGTCATAGGCGCGGGTGACGCGGAGCTGACGGTTGCCGGGAGTCGGGTCCCAGACGACGTTGAAGCCGTATTTCGCGAGATCCTCGACGATGACGGCGGTCTCCCAGTTGATGTTGAACGATTCTATCGGCTGATTGTTGATGTAGGTGACGATATCGGTATGAGCCACCTCGCCGACGACGTCGCCGACCTTCGCCGCCGATACCGGCAGCGCGGCGAGCGCCGAAAGCATTATCACCGTCAGGATGAGCGAGACGGCCTTCATAGTCATTTTCATAAATGATCTCTCCTTGATATATTGATATCCCTGGAAGCGCCCTGTACCGGCGCTCTTATATATGACGGCAGCGGGGAGAAAAAAGTTCCCGCGCTTTTTTCAGCGCTCGATATAATATATCGTATCCTTCTCGTCGCCGTCGATGCGCTTCTTTATATGACGGCTGACGTAGAGGCTGACGGCGGCGTTCGTGACTCCGGCGACGATGAGCGCGATCCCGGCGAGGCGCACCACGGCGGCGGCCGCGGAGAACGGACTGATTATCGTAAGGAGGCCGAATATTATGTCGAATATCCCGGCTGCGAGCAGCATCCACCAGCGTTTGAGGCCGACGCGCCTTTCCTCGGCGGAGTTCTGGATGCGGAAGACGCCTTCGACGGCGACGAACAGGCCGATCACGAAGGTGACGACCGACGCGCCGCTTCCCGGACGGATGATCAGCAGCGTCCCGATGAGAAGGAAGGCGAGCCCGGTCATCAGCGTGAAGCCGGACGGGATCCCGAAATACATCCCGCGGAAATACAGGATGAGATTGAGCAGCCCGACGCAGGCTATCGCGATGCCCGACACGACGCCGACGACGCCGAGCGAGATCTCCGGGAAGATCAGCAGCACCGCCCCGAAAACGACGAGGGCGAGAGCGTAGAGAAGGTATGATATTTCAAGTCTGTTTACCGTTTTCATCGGAATGTCCTTTCTTCGTCAGTCTGAGACAGATGACAAGCCCGGCTATGAGCCCTATCGGGAATATGATCGCCCATATAAGGCCGGCCTTCAGCTCGCCGCCGAAAAATCCCGCCACGGTGCCGACCATCGTCGGCCCGCTGAGACATCCGAGGTCGCCGCCGAGAGCCAGCAGCGCGAACATCGCCGTCCCGCCTCCCTTTACGGCGGCGGCGGCGATGGAATACGATCCCGGCCACATTATGCCGACCGAGAAGCCGATTATCCCGCAGCCGACGAGCGACAGCAGCGGATAGGGCGAAAAGACGCTGAGGATATACCCGACGACGCAGAGCAGGGACGACATTATCATGTATTTCGACATGTCGACCCTGTCGCTGAGAGAGGCGTATATCACGCGGGAGACGCCCATCAGCACGGCGAACAGGCAGGTGCCGAGCAGATCGCCGAGGGTCTTCGAGACTCCGAGACCCGCCTCGGCGAAATCGGACGCCCACTGCGCCATCGCCGTCTCGGCGGCGCCGGAGCAGACCATCATCAGCATCAGCGTCCAGAACACCGGCGCGGCGATGAGGCGCCTTATCGGCATGCTGCCGCCGCTCTCCTCCTCGAGGGTGCGGATCGGCACCTTCATGAAGACGAAGGCGTTTATAAGCGGCACAAGCGCCCAGACAAAGGACATATACCGCCAGTTTGCCGTCCCGAAGACGACGAAGTAAAGCGTCGACAGCAGTATGACGAGGACGTGTCCCCAGCAGTAGGCCGAGTGCAGGAAGCTCATCTGCCCCGCCTTGTTGTCTTCGGTCGGGCAGGCCTCGACTATCGGGCTGATTATGACTTCGATGAGCCCTCCGCCGACGGCGGTGAGGAATATGGATATCAGGATCCCGATATAGGGATCGGGCAGGACGAACGGCAGGATGCCGAGCGCCGCCATCCCGGCGGCGGCGAAGAAATGAGCAATCGTTACCGCCGTGCGGTAGCCTATCTTCGGCACCAGCTTCGACGACGTGACGTCGACGCAGAGCTGGATGAGAAAATTGATCGTTATGAGGAAGGTGATCCTCGACAGGGGTATGTCCCAGTCCCGCTGGACGGTTATGAAAAGCAGCGGGAGGAAGTTGTTCACTATCGCCTGAACGATATAGCCGACGTATGCGGCCCGTATCGTCGGGCGGTATGACCGAGCAGAGATGTCAGACATTCATTACCACCGGAAGTATCATCGGATTGCGCTTCGTGCGCTGGAACAGGAACTTCTGCATATCGTCCTTGACGTTCGCCTTGAGCTGCGTCCAGTCGGTTATCCCGGCGTCGAGGCTCTCCTGCAGCGCGTCGCGGGCGATGACCCGCACCTGATCCATCATCTCCTCGGCCTCGCGCATATAGACGAAGCCGCGCGACACGATATCCGGGCCGGAGATGACCGCCCGCTCGCTTATGTCGACCGTGGCGACGACGACGATGAGTCCGTCCTGCGCAAGATGCTTGCGGTCGCGGAGCACTATGCTCCCGACGTCGCCGACGCCGTAGCCGTCGACGAGCACTCTGCCGGACGGCACCGTCCCGATGTCGCGGCAGGATTCGCCGTCGAGCTCGAGCACGCGGCCTATGTCGGAGATGAAGATGTTCTCCTCCGGGATGCCGACTTCGATGGCGTTGTCGCGGTTCGCCTGCATATGGCGGTACTCGCCGTGGACCGGCATGAAGAACTTCGGCTTCGTCAGCGCCATCATCAGCTTGAGCTCCTCCTGGCAGGCGTGGCCGGAGACGTGCACGTCGACCGCCGTGTCGCGGAAGACCGCCGCCCCCTTCTTGCAGAGCTCGTTCACGATCTTGTCTATCATCTTCTCGTTGCCGGGGATCGCCGAGGCCGAGAGGACGACGAGATCGCTCGGGCCGAGCTCGACCTTGTCGTGCTCGGAGAAGGCCATGCGGTAGAGAGCCGACATCGGCTCGCCCTGACTGCCGGTGGTGATTAGCGTCAGCTGCTCGGGCGGATAGCGGCGGATCTCGCTTATGTCGATGAGCGAGCCGCGCGGCACCTTCATATATCCGAGCTCGACGGCGGCGGTGACGATGTTGAGCATCGAGCGGCCGGTTATCGCGACCTTGCGGTTGTAGCGGACGCTCTTGTCGATGACCTGCTGCACGCGGTGGACGTTCGACGAGAAGGTGGCTATGACGATTCGCTTGTCGGCGTTCTTCATGAAGATGTCGTCGAAGCTCTCGCCGACGATGCGCTCGCTCGGCGTCCAGCCGGGACGCTCGGCGTTGGTGGAGTCGCTCATGAGGAGCAGTACCCCTTCCTTTCCGAGCTGCCCGAGGCGGGTGATGTCCATCATCTCGCCGTCGATGGGGGTGATGTCGAGCTTGAAGTCGCCGGTCTCGATGACGGTGCCGACCGGCGTCTTTATCGCCAGCGCGCACGAGTCGGCTATCGAGTGGTTGACGCGTATGAATTCGACCGAGAAAACTCCCGCCTTGACCGAGCTGCCGGCGTAGACGGTGTTGAGTATCGGCTTGTGCGGGAGATGGTGCTCCTCGAGCTTGTTCTTGAGTATGCCGATCGTCAGGCGGGTGCCGTAGATCGGGACGTTGAGCGACTGCAGCACGTACGGGACGGCTCCTATATGGTCCTCATGCCCGTGCGTGAGGAATATCCCGCGCACCTTTTCGGCGTTGTCGACGAGGTACTGCACGTCTGGGATGACGAGGTCGATGCCGAGCATCTCCTCGTCCGGGAAGCCTATCCCGCAGTCTATGACGATTATATCGCTCCCGTATTCGAGAAGGTACATGTTCTTTCCGATCTCGTTGAGACCGCCGAGAGCCATGACCCTGAGCTTGTTGTTTTCCTTGCTTTGTGCCATTATCTTCCTTATTCTTCGGTATATATATGTATTCTTTTCGTTTCCGTTATGTATTTTCCCGCCTTCGCGGCGTCGCCGTGATACAAAAACAAAATCCGACGGCCTTCGCCGGATAGCTTATCGCAGTATGCCGCGCCTTTTGACGGTCATCAGATGTGTATTGACACTATTCCAAAATATTGTATCATAATTTGCCTTGAAGGTGTATTCCATTCTGTAAATTTTCGGTGAATTGACGCATACCGCCGTCTCACCCGCCCGGCGAAAATGACGTTTGCTTATTGACTGACGGCGGCGAATGTGATATAATTGAAGAAACCGAGATCACTGAATATTTCCACTGTACAGCCATGCGATTACGTCCGCCTGAAAAACTGATCCGCGCCCGTGACGCCTCCGTCCGCTTCCTTTCCCTTTTCGGGCTCGAAAAGGGGGCGGCATGGGGAGCGCTGCTCGCCGCCGCATACATCACCGCCTCCGTCGCCTCTCTTATACGCTTCAAAAGCTACGGGCTGAAGGAATTCGTCACCGGATTCTCATACCCGCTTTTCTTCATCGTCTTCGGGGTTTCCGTCCTGCTGATGCTGCTGTCGGCGCTGCTTACGAGAAAGGCGAAACACATCTTCCGGGCGCTCGGGCTGTCGGCGGTCGTCTTCGCGTCGGCGCTCGGGGCGATCCTCGACTCGAAGATATGGTTCAACATGGGTCTGGCGGTGATAATCATCATCATCGGCAGGGTGATGACGACGGACGACCGCATCGGGCTCAGGGGCAGGCTGACGTACAGGGGGGCGTACATTGCCGTCGCGCTGCTTGCCGCCGTCTTCGCGGCGGCGGGGGCGTATCTTACATATTTCAAGTACCGCACCTTCACCGAGGCGACCTTCGATCTCGGGATATTCACGCAGATGTTCGAGAATATGGCGAAGACAGGCCTGCCGCTGACTACGGTCGAGCGCGGTAAGGAGCTGACCCACTTCGCCGTCCACTTCTCGCCCTTCTTCTATCTGCTGCTGCCGGGATATCTGCTCTTCCGGCACCCGGTCTATCTTTTCATCGTCCAGTCGCTCGGCGTCTGCCTCGGCGCCTTCCCGGTCTTCCGGATAGCGAAAAAGCTGGGCTACACGCCGACGGCGTCGCTTCTCTTCTCCCTCGTCTATCTCTGCTACCCGACGATGCTCAACGGCTGCTTCCGCGACTTTCATGAGAACAAATTCCTCGCCGTCCTCGTTTTGTATCTGATGCTGTTCATCATCGAGCGGAACAACGCCGGCACGGCGGTCTTCGCCGCCCTGACGCTGTCGGTGAAGGAGGACGCGGCGCTCTACGTCTTCGCGGCGGCGCTGTTCATCATACTGACGCGGGAGAAAAAGCTGCGCGGCTTGCTCCTTCTCATCGCCGCGGGAGGGTACTTCGTCTTCGCGTCGAAGATGATCACCGTCTTCGGCGGCGAGCCGATGGTGAGCCGCTTCGCGAACTACTGTCTCGACGGCGGCGAGGGGATGCTGTCGGTGATAAAGACCTGCGTTTTCGACATCGGGTATCTGATCCTCAAGGTGTTCACGCAGGACAAGCTGGTGTTCGTCATGTGGACGTGCGTGCCGCTCCTTTTCGGCTTCCTTTCGGGCAGGGCGGGAAACTGCGTGCTGCTCATGCCGGCAGTCGTGATAAACCTCATGAGCGACTGGATCTATCAGTACAACGTCGATTTCCAGTACACCTACGGCTCCTGCGCCATGATGATCGCCGCCGTCATGCTGGCGTGGTCGGAGCGAAGTGCCGATGAGGACGGCATGCCGGGCGGCAAGGGCGATCACAGGCGGCCGCTTATATCGCTCATGCTGTGCGTGGTGTTCACCTTCTCGCTCATGTTCGGCAAGGCGTCGAGATATACCGTCGAGTATTTCCTGCACCGTGAAAGCTACGCCGAGGCGCAGAAGGTGGTCGACATGATCCCCCGCGGCGCCGCCGTCTCGGCGGGCGACTTCGTCGTGCCGCATCTCTATTACATAGACGATCTGCAGTCCTTCCCGGCGATATACGGCCGCCTGAAAAAGACCGAGTACATCCTCGTCGATATGCGCCATCTGTCGGCCGAATTCGACCCGTACGTATTCATGGACGGAGAGTATGAGCTGGCGGAGTCGGGCGGATTCCTCGAGCTGTGGAGGAAGACGGAGGGATGACGGGGGAGGGTGGCCGACGAACGGGTGGGCGATGCCCGCCCCTACGGATGGTGTGCGCACGTTCCCGAATCATCCCATTGTCACGCATCCATCACCGCCAACGGACGATCTGCGCACATTCCCGCGTCATCCCATTGTCGCGCATCCATCACCCATCCCGTGTAGGGGCGGGCATTGCCCGCCCGCGGATGAGATTTCATCCGGTATTCCGTCTGTTTTATGTATCGTCGTCGGGCATATACATAGTTCCCCCAAAAAAACGGGCGGGCGATGCCCACCCCTACGGATGATGTGAAAATTCTCCCGCGCATTCAAGCGCGGGAGATGTTTTTTATCCCTCACCTTATCCCGTTCACGAGATATTCCTCGAACGCCCTGTCGGTGAGAAGCGACTCGTCTGTCAGCAGGCGGTCGAATACGCCTCTGCCGCCGGGGGCTCCGGCGTCGAGGACGACGTTTTCGGCCGGTCCGTCGCCGCGGAAGCCGATCTTGTAGTCCTTCACCGTCGAGGCGAAGCGCCCGTCCGACTTGAAGCCGGTATGCCGGTCCATCTTCGGCGAGTACCACATGCAGAAGCAGCAGTCATAGACGCTCGCGGCGTTGTCCGCAGTGCGGAAGCCGACGGCGAACTGATCCGAATAGCAGTTGTCGTACCAGTTGTTGCCGGTGTGATCGTAAAAGGCGGCGCTCTCCTGATAATCGGTATAGTCTGACGTGTATAGCGGATGCAGGTTGCGCAGGAAATTGCCCGCCGATTTCAGCTCGATCCCCCTGAACACGTTGGCGATTCTCATGTTCGTCAGGGTGTTGTCGTACCCCTCGAGCAGGACGCCGACCGAATCGGTGCCGCCGGTGCCGACGATATTGACGTCACGGATGTCGCAGTCGGAGGAGCCGGAGTTCGCGCCGTGCTTTATATGTATGCCGACGCGCGCATGCTTTATCGAGACGTCATATATCTTCGTCTCCCGCCCGCTGTCGACCGACACGGCGTCCGCGATCCCACCGCCGTCGATTATGCCGCCGGAGATGGCGTAATTCGAGCCGTCGATGGTGATGCTGTTGTACGGATGGACGCCGCCTAGGCGTATCATGGCTTCATCCGAGTCCCAGCCGTCCGCCGCCTTTATGACGGCGTAGTTCGACAGCCTGAGATCAACGCTCCTCACGGGGTCGGCCGGAGTCATGACCGGCTTTGATATCGTGTATATCCCGTCCGGGAAATATATCGTGCGGTTGGGATTTTTGTCTATCAGCTCCTGCAGAGCGTCCGACACATCGCCTGAGCCGGGTGTCAGATAGTCGGTGACGACGATATACCCGCGGTTTTCGTATTCACTCATGTCCTTTTTCCACCTCTCACCAGCCGAAGCCTTGTGCGCCTAAGCCGCGTTCCTTCGTTTTCCTTTACAATATCCTTATTCCCTGTCATTCCGATCATGAACTCATCAGTCCCCGAAGCTTTCGAGAAGCTTGTCGAATTTCTTCTCAAGCTTGCTCATGTTCTTCTCAATCAACGATGTCCATTCCTTGTTGTCTGTGACGGCGTCCCGGAAAAGGCTGTATGTCATCGAATCGAGCTTCGAGTTGAACAGCCGCCCGAGATCGAAGTTCAGGGAATCGCGGACAATATCCAGCATGCGCACCGAATCGGTGTCGGAGGTGTATTTCACCTTCATCGCCGTCTCGAAGAGAGCCGGGGTAACCGTTTTGTATCCCTCGAAGGCCAGAGCCTCCATGACAGCGGAGGACATGTCGGGATCCTTCGCGTCGACCGGTATGCCGTACAGCTGATAGGTGAAGGACGCGCAGGTGCTGAACTCGTCTCCTTCGCTGTAAACAGGCACGGGAACGACGCCGAAATCGAACTGCACGTCGCGGTACTGATACGGAGCCATCAGCAGCTCGTCGCTGCGGAAAAGGACGTTTCCGTACTCAAAGGGCGCGTGGTCAAGATTCATATCGTTGGAGTCGTCGTGGATCACCGACGTCAGCTTGTCGACGAGATCGGATGCTTTCTGTCCCTGCAGATCCTCCGACAGGCGCGGGACGCCGTCATCGCCTATCTCAGTGTATGACAGGCCGGCCGAGAACCAGAACGCGTCGACGAACACAGGGCTCTGACTCAGGCCGTATCTGTCCTCCCCGTCAGGAGTGCCGTTTCCGTTGAGATCGGAATAAATCCCTTTGCACATCTCGGCCATCTTGTCGATCGTCCACTTTCCGCCGTCAACGAGCTCGTATGGGTTTTCAAGCACGAAATCGGCGATCATCTGCTTGTTGAAGAAGGTGACGACCATGTTGTACAGCAGCGCGGCGGAGATATCGCCGGTCGCGAAATACAGCTTTTTGTTTATCGTGGATTGGTCGAGCAGACGTCTGGCCCACCACGGCTGATCGAGACCGATATATTTGGTTTCCTTGAGATCCGACAGCATCCCGTCGGCTGCCAGCGTAGCGAACGCTCTTGAGTAGCCGTACATGAAGTCGTAATCGCCGCCGCCGGCCATCACGCTTTTGGATACAGCCTTGACGAAATTGCCCTGTGTGCTGTTATTGCTTTCTATCGGGATGAGGCTGAAGCTGACGTTAAGACGCTCGCTGACCGCCAGACCGGCGGTGTAAAGGGCGTCGTCGACAACTTCTCCGTTCAGCGATTCGAAATTGATCTCGCGCATCGCCGTGAGAGGGTTCCAGACGAGATTCACCGTCCGGCCCCCGAAGTCGAGATCCTCGGGCAGGTTGTCCTTAAGCTCGGTCTCGGTGACGGCTTCGGCCGTATCGGCGGAAATCTGCGCGTCTTCCGGCACAGCCGGGGGAGACGCCTGTCCGGCCTCCCCGCAGGAAGCGAAAGGCAGCGCCATGACGGCGGCGAGGAGCGCAGCCATAATCTTTTTCATATCAATGACCTCTCATCAGTCTCTTTTCACGCTCATGCGGCCATACTCTCACCCGCCGAAACCCTCGAACGCTTCGTAGAAGCCGCATTCCTTCATATATCCGATGTACTCGTCGTAATCTATGTCGATTATGTTCGACATATAGTGGTTGACGCCCTCTTTTCCGTCCGACGTCTTCCATTTTATGAGATAGAACCGTTTTTCCCCGGCGGGGATCGAGTAGTTGGCTATCCTGACGCTCTCGTCGCTTCCGACATCCGCCTCGCCGCTGATGACGGCCTCGCCGCTGCCGGTGAGATCTATCACCTCGTATGTAAGTTTTACGGCGCTCCTCGTGTCGTTTACGGCGTAGAGCGGCAGTCTCGTGCCGCCGAGCTCAGGCTCGTCGAACATCAGGCATACCGGGTTCTGGCTGCGCTTTATATAGCTGTACGCCAGCTTCTTCGTCCCGTACCAGTCGACGATGGCGTCGGATATCTGCGGCCAGCCGTCAATGAGGTTCCACCAGATTATGCCGGTGCGCCTCCATTTCGAGATGCGGAAGCGCTCGATGAAGTACTTCTTCGCCTCGGCCTGACTTATCTGGCTGGCCCTCGCGTAGTCGTCGAGCGACTGCGGCTCGCGGCCGAAGAGAGTCTTCACCTGACTTGACATCAGGCGGTTGCGGTAGGCGTACATGCTGTTCTGCTCCGGCTCCATCATCGCGCAGTGGCAGAGCCAGTCCTGCTGTATCGGTGCGCCGGGATTGCTCCTGTCCTCCGTCCAGTGCCAGAGCTGCTCGGGGCGGATGAACTTTCTGAGCGAATCGGGCGACGGGCAGCCGTGATAGCCGGTCTCCGACGCGAAATGGCAGACGCTGGTGCTGTAGAATTTCCCCTTGAAGTAGTCGCGCGGACCCCATAGATGCTCCTCGGAGGTGGGCTTCCCTGTCTTGAAGGCGGTCTCGTCGATATACGGCGAGCAGGGCAGATACGGCCTTGTGATGTCGTGCATGGCGAGCTGCTCGGGTATGACCTTTCTCGTCAGCACGTTTTCGTTCGGGTCGCGCTTCTTCGTGCCGCCCGCCCAGTAGTAGGACGAGTCGCACTCGTTGTCTCCGGCCCAGAGGGTGAGCGAGACGTGCTGACGCAGGCGCTTGATGATCTTCTCGGCCTCGAGGCTGAGCATCCGCTGGAACAGCTTGTCCTGCGGGTATATCGCGCACGCCATCGCGAAGTCCTGCCACACCATTATGCCGTGGGCGTCGCACCAGTCGTAGAAATAGTCGTCCTCGTAGACGTTTCCGCCCCAGCAGCGGAGCCCGTTGCAGCCGAGATCCTCGAGCATCGGAAGGATCCACTCAAGGCGCTCTCTGTCGCGGCTGTGATAGGCGTCGACCGGCACCCAGTTGGTGCCGAGGAAGAATATCTTTTTGCCGTTTATGCGGAAGACGAACTCACCGCTGCCGATGCTGTCGGTGACGGAGGTGCGCTCGAGCTGAACGTCGCGCAGTCCGACCTTCGCCGTCATGACGGCGCAGGGCTCGCCGTCGCGGTAGAGGGTGTACGTGACGTCGTACAGATCGGGGGCGCCGTAATTCCTCGGCCACCAGAATCTCACGCCTCCGGCATGGAAGGTCATCTCGCCGCTGTTGTGCCAGAGACGGCCGGTGTCGGCGAAGAACACCGACGTGCCGCAGACGCCCTTCACCGTCAGGCGGTATCTTGACGCCTCGTCGGCGTCGAGGGTGAGGTTGTATATGATCCTTATGTCGGCCTCGGCCTTGTCGAGGCTGTAGCCGTTAAGATACATATAGACGTCGTCGATGCGGTCGGGCCTGCGAAGCTCAAGCGTCACCGGGCGCCAGATGCCGGCGGAGACGGTACGGGGCATGATGTCCCAGCCGTACTGCGACGGCGCCTTGCGGACGTAGAGCTGTCCGGCGTTGTACTTCATCGGGCGGGTGTTCATCGCCATCGGGTATCTCCTCGCGGCGATCTGCGCCGGAGTGATGTGGACGATGAGCTCGTTCTTACCCTGACGGAGGTTCTGCGGCTCGATCTCGTGCGGGACGAGCGCGTTGTCGGTCTCGGCGATCTTCCTGCCGTTGAGGTATATCTCGGCGAAGCAGTCGATGCCCTCGAAGACGAGAGCCGGGACGAGCCCGGTGATGTCCTCGTCGACGTCGAACTCCTTGATGTAGACGAGATGATAATACTCGTACTTTTCAAGCTGCCAGACGTTCGTCGACCAGTAAGGGTCGCCGATGATCCCGGCCCGCCAGAGATCGAGCTCGAAGTTGCCCGGCACCGCCGCCACGACATGCTCCCAGCCTCCGGCGCGCACCGCCTCCGCCGACGAAAGATTGACCTTCTCCGAACGGAAGGTCTCGTTTTTTACATAATACAGCTCCCAGCTGCCGCACAGTGAGATGGACATAAGCTTTTCACCGATTCGTTGTGTGGTTTGGATGTCTTATGATATATTATACACCAGATATCCCCCCGTGTCAAGCGCGGAAGGGATAATAAACGCTCTTCCGCACGCTCCCTCCGCCCGATACGAAATCCGCCCCCGGCATACGCCGGAGGCGGAATAATTTTCCTCTTATCCTCTCTTCCCCGCCCCGATCTTCCCGACCGGGATCGGCTCGAACCCTTCGACCATGTCCGGCAGGACCTTTTCGCACAGCGTTTCAAGATCATCTGCCGGGGACCTTTCGAGCTCGATATTGCCCTCGACACGGTTGAAGAACCGCGGATCGTCCCACTTGAAATTGATGTCTATCGGCTTATGGCCGATAATGACGTTATGCGAGATGTCGGCGTAGTGCGGACAGCTCTGCTCGGTCTCGGGATCCCATGTCAGGTACTCGGCGAGGTGCGGGTATCTTTCGCGCCAGACATCGCTCTGCCACGGCACCTCGGCAAGGCGCGCCCCGTGCGTACCGCCCGGCTCAAGGTCGTGCCAGTAGCCGTAGCGGTGGAAGCGGATGGAATACACCGACTTCGGGCAGGCGCCGATGATCACGTTGTATCTGAACGTCATGTCGTGCCCGCCGTGAAGCAGCAGCGCCGACTGGCACCTCTCGAAGATGTTGTGCTCTATCGTGCATGAGCCGAGGTTGTCGTCGCAGTACATGCCGAAGATGCCGATATGCGCGTCGGCGTCGCTCTTCATGTCGTGGAAATGATTGTACCGCACGATATTGCCCTGCGTCGTGTAGTCGCGGCCTGAGTATATCGCCGACGAGTCGTCGGCCATGAGGCAGACGCGGGATATGTCGTTGTACTCCATCACATGGTCGTTGCCTGAGAACATTATGGCAATATGCGCGAGATCGTGTATCGTATTGTTGCGGCAGACCGTGCCGCAACCGTCGAGCTTGAAGGCGGGATTGTAGGTGCGGAATATCTCCGATATATGGTGGATATGGTTGTTTTCAAGTACGCTTCCGGACGGGGTCAGGGTGTTTCTGTCGCCGCCCTCGATGTCGACGCCGCCCCTTCCGGTGCGCGTGATCTCGCAGCCGCGAACGACGGCTTCCCTGCCGCGGATGACCATGCCGTACCCGGCGACGTTCTTTATGACGCAGTTCTCGATTTTGACGCCGTCGCCCGTTATCTCCATGGCGTTCCCCCTCGTGCCGGTCAGCGTGAAGCCGGAAAACGACATGTCGCGCACGCCCTCCGCCTTTATCAGCGGCGACACCGACAGCGACAGCACTATCTCCGCCGAGCCGAGATCGCATCCGGGATAAAGGCAGAGCAGCCCGCGCTTCCTGTCGAGATACCACTCGCCGGGGCTGTCCAGCTCCTCGAGGACGTTGTAGAAGTAATACGGCGCGTGAGGCTTCATGCCGTAGAGCGAGACGTATTTCGTCTCCATCTCGCATTTTTCGGCGTCGATCCTGACTACCGGCGACGAGGCGTCGGCCCAGCCGTACATCGGGTAGCCGAACATCCAGACGTCGTCGAGCGTCCGCCACGACGCGGCCCTCTTCGCCGTGTCGGCGTCGATGGAAAAGATGTCGGAGAGCGGGTTCCTGAGCCTGTCCCACGGAACGCCGTTATCCTTCACTTTGCCGCCGGTCTCGCAGCCCTTCCCCTCGCGGACAGGCTCGCCGGAATAGAGCCAGCCGTCGTCGGGGTATCTCGCCGTCGTCTGACGCTCGCCATTCACGAACAGCTCGCACCACATCGGCTCGGTGACGCCGCCGTCGTATTTCGCCGCGGTGTTGTACGTCCCGACGGCGCACATGACGCCCCAGTCGTCCTCGGTGAGCCCCAGCGCCCGAAGATCGGCGCAGACGACCTTATCCTTCGCGCCGCCGTGAAGCCGGACGCGGATATCGTCCGGGACGGGGCCGAACGCCGACGGATCGAGCGTCATGCCGCCGCTGAGCACGGCCCTGCCGTCGGCCTGATACGAAACGCCGCTGTCCTCCGCCGTGAACGCGACGGTCTTTACGCGGTATTCCCCGGCGCCGACCATCACGGTGAACGGCCCGCTCTCGCCCGCCGCCTTCATGCGGCGTATCTCGTCCCTCGCCGCCTCGAGAGAGGTCAGCTTCCCGTCCTTCGATACATAAAGCTCTTTCATGCTCCAGTCACCTCGTTATCGGCAGATTGATTTATATTCCCGCTCTCATCTTCTCCACATATCCGACGGGGCGTCGCTCGGCATCGACCAGCCGCCTCTCGGCGACAGTGACACTCCGGTGAGATCCGGCCCGTCCGGCATGCAGGAGCGCTTGAACTGCATCGCGAAGAACCGCCGGAGGAAGACGTCGAGCCATTTCGATATCGTGTCGCTGCCGTACTCGCCGCCGAAGGCGTGCTCGGCGATATGCCGTATCTTCTCCGGCTCGAAGCCGAAGCGGATGAAATAGTATATGAAGAAATCGTGCAGCTCGTACGGGCCGACGAGATCCTCCGTCTTCTGCGCGATGCTGCCGCCGTCGGACGGAAGCAGCTCCGGCGACACAGGCGTCGCGAGGATGTCCCGCAGAGCCGCCGACAGGACCGGATCGTCCTTCTCCCTGTCGTCGGCGCAGACTCCGACGATATCCCTTATCAGCGTCTTCGGCAGCGAGCCGTTCACGCCGTACATCGACATATGGTCGCCGTTGTAGGTCGCCCAGCCGAGCGCCAGCTCCGACAGATCGCCGGTGCCGACGACGATGTCGCCCCGGCCGTTCGCGATATCCATCAGCACCTGCGTCCTCTCGCGGGCCTGAGCGTTCTCGTAGACGGCATTCCTTACAGCGGGATCGTGCCCGATATCGGCGAAATGACGGTCGACCGACGCCTTTATGTCGACGCAGCGGTACGTCACGCCAAGTCGCTCGCAGATGACGTCGGCGTTCGTGCGGGTGCGGGACGTCGTGCCGAAGCAGGGCATCGTGACGGCGGTGACGCAGGACGCCGGGCGGCCCAGCCGCTCCATCGCCTTCACCGAGGCGATCAGCGCCAGAGTCGAGTCGAGGCCTCCCGACACGCCGATGACGCATCCGGGGGCGCGCGCCGCCTCGACGCGGCGGGCGAGGGCGGCCGCCTGCGCGGCCATGATGTCCCGGCAGAGATCGGCGCTGTCGTCGGGATTGAACGGCGATCTCGGTATCTTTCTCGTCAGGACGGTGTCGGCGCAGTCGATATGCCCGATGTCGACAAAGCCGTTTTCTTTGCGCGGCAGTTTCGAAAAGCCGCGCTTCTGCCGCTCGGATATCAGCATCCGGCAGTCGATCTCGCTGAATATCAGGCTGCCGCCGCGCTCAAGCGGAGCGTTTTCGGCGAGGACCGAGCCGTTTTCGCATATGATGCACCGCCCGCCGAAGACCATGTCGGTCGTCGACTCGCCATCGCCGCAGGATGCTGCGATGTACCCGGCCGCGAGGCGGTTCGAGCGCTCCTTCGCGGCGCTTCTGAGAGCCTCCCCGGCGCCGGAGATCTCCTTTATATCCGACAGCGCGCAGACGACGTTCGCCCCCGACGCCGCGGCGGCAAGCGACGGCGGCATGACTGAATCGGCCTCGCGCCCGACGTCGGCGCAGAAGCGCAGCTCATACTCCGGATCGCCGAAGACCAGCCCAGATCCTACCGGGACGTCGTACTCGTTTTCGAGGCCGAAGCCGTAAAAGACGTGCTTTTCCTCCCCGCCCCGCCATGAGTCGAAGGGATATGGAGCGTCTGCCGACGGGCAGACGCCGCACACCGTCCCGTTGCAGAGCACGGCGGCGCAGTCATAGACGCCGTCGCCGATCATGAGCGGAACGCCGACGACGACGGCGATATCTTTGTCGGCAGTGTATTCGGCGAGATCGATAAGAGCTCCCTCGGCCGCCAAGAGCAGGCGCTGCTGCCTGAAAAGATCGCCGCAGCCGACGCCGGTGAGAGACAGGCGCGGCAGTACGAGCAGGACGGCCCCGCCCTCAATTGCTTTGTCGATGAGCTTTTTTATCGACTCGGCGTTCTTTCTGCAGTCGCAGAGCGACGTCTCCGGCGATCCGGCCGCGGTCTTGAAAAATCCGTATATCATCTTTTTTATCCCTCATCCTGATCGGTACCTATCGTCATACGCAGAAGCGAAGTCACGCGGAAGGGGCAGGCTCCCCCGTCCGTAAGGGCGAGATTCGCCGTGAATATGTCCCTCACCGTCCCGTCGTCCCGCGTGACGTTTATATACGCGATATACCCGTCGTCGTTTGCGATGATGTCGGTAAGCTCCACAGTCTCTGTAAGAGACGGAGCCTCCGACGCTTCGGGCGCAGCCGGCGTCTCACCGCCGAACGCGGCGGATATTATATCCTTCTCCGACAGCGCGCCGCCCGAATACGCCGACGCGGCGGCGACGGTCATCCCGACGAAGACGGGATCGGACGGCATATAGCCCCCGGCGGCGTAGACCGACGCGATGAGAGCCTTGAACACCGGCTCCATCGCCCCCGCCGATTCGATCAGCTCGCCGTGGGACGGCTCGGGCGGCTGGGTCATGTATTCGAGCTCGACGGTGGCGTCGCCGACGTCGTCGCCCTCCCGCTCAGAGCACGAGGGGAGCAGCGCGGCGGATGAAAGCGAGGCGGCGAGCGCCGCCGACAGCAAAAGCGGTGATATCCTGCGCATATGATATGTGAAAGCTTTAGGTAAAATCTGCGTATAAAAATTATATCACCCGGCCGCCTTCATGTCAAGACAGGATAAATTAATGTAAAGCGCTTGATTATTAATATTTTATCTGGTATAATTGTAACGTTGCGATTTAAAACTATTTTTTCGCGGGAGGTACCGCTTTATTATGAGCTCCGAGATGGTGTACGACGTACCGGATATCCGTTCGTTCCGGGAGATGGCCGAGAATTCGGCGGAAAAATACGGAGAGCGGATCGCTTTTACTTTTTTTGACGGCGACCATCAGATACAGTCGGTCACGTACAGGGAATCCTTTGCCCAGATGAAAGCGCTCGCCGCGTATCTCTGCTCGAAGGGCTATGAGGGAAAGCATATCGGCGTCATCGGGCGCAACTGCTACGAATGGGCGCTGACATATCTCGCCGTCACCTGCGGCGTCGGCGTGATCGTCCCGATCGACAAGGAGCTGAAATCCCCCGAGATAGCCTACATACTAAACGACGCCGAGGTGGAGCTGGTGATAGCCCACGACGAATCGGCCGACGTCGTGCGCGGCTGCGAAGGGCTCGTGCCGAAGATGCCCGAAATCATCCCGATGTCGGAGCTTAATGACATCATCGCCGAGGGCGAGAAGCTGATCGAAAACGGCGACACGAGCTATGAGAACCATCACGTAGACTGCGACGAGATGAGCATAATCCTCTACACCTCCGGCACCACCGGCTCGCAGAAGGGCGTCATGCTCAGCCAGCACAACATCTGCTACGACGTCGTGGCGATGCGCAAGCGCTTCATCCTCCGCCCCGAAGACCGCGTGATGTCGATACTCCCGCTCCACCACACCTACGAGTGCTCGGCCGGCTTCCTCGTACCCTACTACACCGGCGCGTCGATAGCCTATCTCGAGTCGCTGAGGCGGATAATGGCCGACTTCGAGGCCTTCCGCCCGACGTATTTCGTCGTCGTGCCGCTCGTGCTGGAAAACATACACTCCAACATCATAAAGAAGGTAAAGAAGACGAAGCTCTCCGCGCTCGGCTTCAACGCCGGGAAAAACCTCGCCCAGCTCGACGGCAGGGTCGGAAAGCTGGTCTTCTCGCAGATCCACGAGGCGGTCGGAGGCAGGCTGTCGACGATAATCAGCGGCGCCGCCGCCCTGTCGCCGGAGATATACCGCGATTTCACCGCCTTCGGCTTCAAGGTCTACGCCGGATACGGCCTCACCGAGGCGTCGCCGGTCGTACTGATGCACAACGACTTCCGCCCCCGCCATGCCGACGACGTCGGCGTCCCGCTCTCCGGCGTGCAGGTGAAGATCATCGCCGACGACGATTCCGGCCGCGAGTGCGCCGTCGGCGAGACGGGCGAGCTCT
Source organism: uncultured Clostridia bacterium (assembly GCA_946407735.1). Lineage (GTDB taxonomy): Bacteria > Bacillota > Clostridia > Oscillospirales > CAG-272 > JAAZGC01. The sequence continues at coordinate 16,346 of CAMJPL010000007.1, read as the reverse complement.
GCGTGAAGGGCCCGAACATCATGCTCGGCTACTACAAGAACCCCGAGGCGACGGACAAGGTGCTGCGCGGCGGATGGTTCCATACCGGCGACCTCGCGCAGAAGAACGAGCGCGGCGACTATCAGATCGTCGGCCGCTCGAAGAACGTCATCGTCACCAAGAACGGCAAGAAGATCTTCCCGGAGGAGATGGAGGAGCTGCTCGAAAAGAACCGCTTCGTGAAGGAGGCCGTCGTCTTCGGCTCCGACGACGACGAGGGCGACTCGGTCGTCTCGGCGAAGATCTACCCCGACTTCGAGGAGGTAAACCGCTATCTCTCCGAAAACAGGCTCTGCACCGCCGACGAGATATCGCAGGCAGACACCACCGGAATCTTCTCCGACGGCTACAAGGCCCGCCTCACCGAGATCTTCAAGGGCGTCGTGAAGGAGATAAACCGCGGCGTGCCGCCTTACAGATACATCCACAAGTTCAAGATACGCAAGACCGAGTTCGTCAAGACGACGACAAAGAAGATAAAGCGCAACGCCGAGGAGTCGGAAACCGATTACGTCGTGTGAGCGAACAGCCCGTCCGACAGCCTCTGAGTCCGCGTCACGATACCCCCGTCCCCTTTTTCCCATGTCCAAGCGAAAACTCCGAAGCGACGACGAGATAGGCTACCGCGACGCCGAAACGCGTCCGGAAAAGGTCAGAAAGCCGAAGATTTCCCTTCTCGCCTTCAACGCGCTTCACAGGATAAACATCCCGTCATACACCTCCCTCGAGGAGCTTCTGAACGCCCTTTCCCACGGCGTCGGCGCTCTGCTCGCCGCAGCAGCCCTCGTGCTCTGCTGCGCGAGGGGAGCGAAGGAGGGCGACGTCTGGTACACCGTCGCCGGAGCCGTCTACGGCGCGTCGCTCATATTCCTTTACCTTATGTCCTGCCTCTATCACGCGCTGCCGGTCTGCCGCGGCAAGCTGGTGTTCCGGGTGATAGACCACTGCTCGATATTCCTTCTCATCGCCGGGACGTACACGCCGTACACGCTGGTGTCGCTGAGAGGATATTCCCCCGCCCTCGGCTGGACGCTGTTCGGCATGGTCTGGCTGGCGGCCGTCGTCGGCATAGCCCTGAACGCCGTCGACCTGATGAGGTTCAAAAAGGCGTCGGTCTTCGCCTATATCGCCTGCGGCTGGGTCATCGTCTTCGCCTTCAGGCCGATGACGGCGGTCATAGAGCCGCCGGGGATCGCGCTGCTGCTCATCGGAGGGGTGCTCTACACCGTCGGCGCCGCGCTGTACGCCGTCGGAAAGAGGAAGCGGTACGCGCACTCGGTATTCCACGTCTTCGTCCTCGCCGGCAGCGTGCTGCACTTTTTCTCGATATATCTGTACGTCAGATGACCGATATCCCGGAGTCAAACGGCTCCGGGATATATTTTTTATTCTTACATGACATTTATTTGCCGAAAGCTATTGCATTTTTCGGCATTCCGTGGTATAATATACGTATGGCAGTCAGAATACGGATATAAGCAGAATGAGAGGTGTATCGATGCAGCTTATCACCGACAAGAAGGAACTTAACCGCGACACTACGTCCACCCGGTACAAGGGCGGCTTTTACCAGTACCCGCGCTTCCTCGTCAGGGAGAACATATCCGACCGGGCGAAAAGCGTCTATCTTTTGCTGCTCGACAGACTGCGCATGTCGGAGCAGAACCCGCGCTTCCACGACAAGTTCGGCCGCCCGTTCGTCTATTACCCCGTCTCCGAGCTGATGGAGGACTTCGGCGTCAGCCGCTCGACGATAACCCGCGCCATGACCGAGCTCGAGGAGCACGCGATGATATCCCGCGAAAATCAGGGCCTCGGCCGCCCGAACATCATCTACGTCACCACTCCGGCGCAGCTGATGGAATTCAACGAGCTTTTGGGCAGATGAATTTCCTTTCCCCTCACCATGCGGAAAACCGCCCCGTTTCCTGTGGAAAAGCTGTGGAAAAGTACGCCGAAAATGTGGATATCAGATGCGTCAAATCTGACGCATCCGTGACACGATGTCATTTCTGACGCATCAGCGCGCGTCATATGTGACACATCATGACGCGTCAATTCTGACGCATCGGGTGCGTCATTTCTGACACACAATATATAATAATATAAATATATATACTATATAAAGCAAGTATCAGATATACAGAGACCCGATCCTCACATAGGAGAGGGCGGATAAGCGTTTCAGGAACTTAAAAAAGGAGCCTTTCACGATGAAAGGCTCCGATACGGATCTGTTTTCTTTTGATTCTTTTTTCTGTTAAGAAGATCAGGCCTTGCCCTCTGAGCCGAGGACGTCCTTTATCTTGTGCGAGACCATCTTCTTCACCTCGGCGCGGGCGACCTTGAGGTATTCGCGCGGGTCGAAGACGCTGGGCTTCTCGTTGAAGACGCGGCGGATGCCGGCGGTCATGGCGAGACGGATGTCGGAGTCGATGTTGATCTTGCAGACGGCCATGGTAGCGGCCTTGCGCAGCTGCTCCTCCGGGATTCCGACGGCGTCCGGAAGCTGTCCGCCGAGGGAGTTGATCTCCTTCACGTATTCCTGCGGGACGGACGAAGCGCCGTGCAGGACGATCGGGAAGCCGGGAAGGCGCTTTGCGACCTCTTCGAGGATGTCGAAGCGGAGCGGCGGGGGAACGAGCACGCCGTCGGCGTTTCTCGTGCACTGCTCGGGGGTGAACTTGTAAGCGCCGTGAGAGGTGCCGATGGCGATGGCGAGAGAATCGACGCCGGTGCGGGTGACGAATTCCTCGACCTCCTCGGGACGGGTGTAGGAGCTGTCCTCGGCGGAGACCTTAACGTCGTCCTCGACGCCGGACAGGGTTCCGAGCTCGGCCTCGACGACCACGCCGTGAGCGTGAGCGTACTCGGCGACCTTCCTCGACTCGGCGATGTTCTCCTCGAACGAATGGCCGGAGTAGTCGATCATGACGGACGAGAAGCCGCCGTCGATGCAGTCCTTGCAGATGGCGAAGTCGGCGCCGTGGTCGAGATGCAGGGCGAAGTCGATGCCGAGATCCTCGCAGGCGGCGTGAGCCAGCGCCACGAGATAGGCGGGTCTGGCGTACTTGCGCGCGCCGGCGGAGACCTGGAGGATGAGCGGGCTCTTCAGCTCGGCGGCAGCCTCTGTGACGCCCTGGATGATCTCCATGTTGTTGATATTGAAGGCGCCGACGGCGTAGCCGCCGTCATAGGCCTTTTTGAACATTTCCTTTGTGGTTATGATGGCCATGGTATTCTCCTTGACGGGGGATTTGAATTAACGCCTAAATTATACCACCCGGCGCCCGTCATATCAAGGCTGAATTTATTAATTCGGATGATCATTTTGGTGAAGACGGGATCACGACCAGTCGATGTCGGACATCGGTACCGTTTCGCCATTTATGAATTCCTCTTCGGCTTTTATGATGGCTTCGATGTCTTCGGGAGTAAGGATATCGTCTTCATCTTCGGACGCGTGAAGCCTCGAAGCATTGAGAAGGGCCGTTATGAAGCTTTCCGGCAAGTTCTTTCCGCTGCGGCAAAGCGTTTTCCTCTTATCCGTGGTTTTTCCCATATGATCCTGCCTGTCCTATTTCTCCCCGTCCTTCTTTATCTTCTCCCAGTACGCCTTCGCCGCCTGCTCGGCCTTGCTGTCGCCGTAATGATAGTAGACGGCGCCTTCGAGGTCCTCGGGGAGATATCGCTGCTTTACCCATCTGTTCGGGAAGTCGTGCGGGTACTTATAGCCGCTGTACTGGTTCGACGGGCGCATATAGGGCGGGATGAGCTGTCCCTTGCCCGCCTTCACGTCGGCGGCGGCCGCCTCGTAGGCGACATGGGCGGTGTTCGACTTCGGTGACGTCGCGAGCAGCACGGCGGCGTGGGACAGCGGCAGCGTCGCCTCTGGCATGCCGAGATCCTTCGCCGACTCGACGCAGGCGCGGGTGACGGCGGCGGCGAGAGGGTAGGCCAGACCTATGTCCTCGCTCGCTATGACCTGCAGCCTCCGGCAGGCTCCGGGAAGATCGCCCGACTCGAGGATCCGCGCGAGATAGAAGACCGCCGCGTCTGGATCGGAACCGCGTATCGACTTCTGCAGCGCCGAGAGCAGATCGTAATGCGCCGTGCCGTCTTTGTCGGCGTTCCAGACCGCCGAGGGAGCGAAAGCGCCTATATCGGCCGACATTATGTCGCCGTCCGAGGAATAGTAGATCTCCTCCAGCAGATTCAGCGCCCGGCGCACGTCGCCGCCGCTCCTCCCGGCGATATCGAGCAGCTTTGCGTCAACTTCATTTATGCTGTCGGCGGTATCGGCTCCGTCGGCTTCGTCGGCGGTATCGACTCCATCGGTTTTTCCCGCTTCGCCGAATGAAAGCGCCGCGAGGCCGCGTCTCAGCGCCGGAAGCATATCGGCCGGATCTACCGGGCGGAACTCGAACACCGAGCTGCGGGACAGGACGGCGGAATAGACATAGAGATACGGGTTCTCCGTCGTCGACGCGATCAGCGTCACACGGCCGTCCTCCATATACTCAAGGAGCGACTGCTGCTGCTTCTTGTTGAAATACTGTATCTCGTCGAGATAGATCAGCACGCCGCCAGAGCCGAAGATGCCGGAGACGTCGGCTATCGCCTCCTTCACGTCGGAGAGGGACGCCGTGGTGGCGTTGATGCGGCGTATCGCCTTGTCCGAGCTCTTGGCGATGATGTCGGCGGCGGTCGTCTTGCCGGTGCCGGGAGGGCCCCAGAAGACCATGTTCGGCAGATATCCGCGCGACAGCATGCGCCGTATCGTGCCGTCCGGTCCGAACAGCTTTTTCTGGCCGACGATGTCGTCGAACGAGCGCGGCCGTATACGGTCGGCGAGAGGTGAGTTTGTCATAACGTGAAATGATTTATTTCAAATGTGAGTATTGACTGAAAAGGTGAAGTCTGGTATAATATAATCGCAGTATCACGCCGGGCGTCCCGGCTTTGAAAGCGAGGTGAAGGAAATGGCGACTTCGAGCATAATCGAAAACATCAAAGTGAACAACCCCAGAGTTATCGAGGAATATCTCGCCGCGATGGAAAAGGCCGCGTCAGAGCCGATAGCCGAAAAAAAGGATTCGGGCACGGTCAGGATAACCGATCCGGCGGAGCTGAAGAAAATAATGCTTCGCGGCATCGAAAAGTGGGGCAGAAAATGACGATATCAGTTTCAAACATCAGAGATATGCTTGCCGACGATCAGGAGCAGATCGTTTGTGAATATGTCGACACCTTCTCATGTGTGCGGACAGACAGCGACGGAAACGCCGTATCCCTTAACCCTGATATCGAGAGGTTTCTGAAGAGGGACGCGGTGCAGTTCGCAAAGATGAAAACGGCTGTGACTTATCTTGTCTTCGATCTCGATGACGGAGCTCTCCTGGGATATTTTACGCTCGCGCATAAGCCTCTCACGATACCGGCTCAGGGATTATCAAGAAAGATAAAGGATAAGATCAAAAGGTTCTCTTCAATCGACGAAAACGGCGGATCTTATCTTGTTTCCGCGTTTCTGATTGCTCAGTTCGGAAAAAACTACGCGGTCGACAACGGGGAAAGGCTGAAAGGCGACCGGCTCATGTCCGTCGTTTTCGATTATCTGACGGACGCTCAGAATATGGTCGGCGGAACGATAGTGTATCTCGACTGCGAGGCCGACGCCAAGCTCATAAGATTTTATCAGGATCAGCAGAATTTCACCCTGTTCGGCGAACGGATAAGCGACTCCGACGGAAAAAGATATCTCCAGTACCTTAAGTTCATCTGACTTCACACCCTTCATCACCATGAAAACCATCGAAGAACGCAAGGCCCGATGGCTCGGTCTCTATGAGCCCGGCGTCGACTCGAAATTCGTATATGTCATCGGCTGCTCAGAGCCGGAGGAAGGGATCGATGTCCCCGGCAGGCCGCCGCTCTGGCCTCAGTTCCGGGACGAGAGGATCGAATGGGCGTGGAAAAGGTACGAGGCGGCCGTCTCGCGGGCGAAATGGCTCGACGACGACGCCGTGCCGTTCCTGTCGGTCACGTCCGGCACCGAGATATTCGCCGAGGCGTTCGGCGCGAGGGTCCACCGCCCGGACGACAACATGCCCTTCGCGATACCGTTCATCACGTCGCCGGAGCAGGCGGAGAAGATAAAGGTCCCCCGCCTCGAGGACACGCCTCTTACGCGGCTGCTGGACATCGCCGACGAGCTTGCGCGCCGGTCGGGCGGCGAAGCGCCGCTGCAGCTGCCGGACATGCAGAGCCCGATGGACGTCGTCGCCCAGCTCTGGGACAAGACAGACCTTTTCCCGAGCATGATCGAGGCCCCGGAGACCGTGAAGGAGCTGTCGGAGAAGATACGGACGCTGCAGTACGCCTTCCTCGACGAGTGGTTCTCCCGCTACGGCATCGACTACATCGCCCACTTCCCCGAGTATTTCATGCGCGGCGGCATCACGATGAGCGTCGACGAGATCGGCAGCGTCAGCCCGGAGATGTACGATATCTTTTTCAGAGACGAACTGAATGACATGTCCCGCCGCTACGGCGGCATAGGCATACACAGCTGCTCCGACTCAAGGCACCAGTGGGGAAACCTGATAAAGACCGAAGGGCTGAAAATGCTGAACCTCTACCGCCCCGAGCCGGTGCTGAACGAATCCTACCGCTTCTTCAAGGACGCCGCGGCCATGTGGCCGGGGAACCTCGTCAACAACATCGGCGCGGCGCTGACGCGAAGGCCGAAGAAAAGCTATCCCAAAGGCTGCCGCATAGTCCTCACCGAGCACGCCCCGACAAAGGAATGGGCAAAGCGCCTCGCGGCGGATATGCGGGAGGAATACGGGGGATAGCGGGGAGAGGATGTAATGGGAAGTGTCTGTTCAGGGAATATTTCGACGCTGCTCTTGAAATGCAGGGAACAATGTGGCATATAACCATATGATTTTGTTCCCTATACATTGCTGTATGTTATTTCCTCACTTCTTCTTTGCGACGGTGTGCAGATCGCCGCAGAGGAACTTCACCACGCGCTCCGGGGCGTCCTTCGCCGTTCCCCACGGCTCGGCGTCGTAGCGGTAGTCGAACTTCTTGCAGAACCAGCTCGTGTCGGCCATAAGGCTCTCGAAATATGGGCGGAAGACGGCGTCGACATCCTCCTTGAAGGCGGCGTACTTTTTCTTTCCGACGATGCCCTTCCCCGCCGTCAGCAGCATGCGGTAGTGCGGCAGGCAGAGCATATGCTGCGCGGCGAGCTTCTTTCTGAACTCGGGATCGCGGTCCCAGAGGATCGCCGCCGTCTCGAGCATCTTCGGGAACTTCTGCTCGATCCTTCCGCAGACGTAGCACGACTTCTCCAGCGCCGGGAGCTCCTTGTCGACAAAGCCCATGCGTGACGAGTGCCTGTCTATCTCCATCAGATGGCTCTCCATCATCAGGGCGAAGGGCAGGCGGTTCTTGCGGCCGAGCATCATTGAGAAGTGCTGCGGGCAGAAGCCCTGCTCGTTCGTCTTCACCCTGACGTCCGGCTCCATCATGGACGCGCCGAGGATGTATTCCAGCTCGGTGTCCTCAAGCTCCGCGTAGAGACGGCAGAACGGGCAGCAGTTCTCCTGCGAGTCGGCGCATTCCTCGAAGGCCATGTTGACGGGTATGGTGTATAGCGTTTCCATATTTTATATACCGGTTTGTGTTTATCCTTCACCGAATATTATATCATGAACCGCGTGAAATGTCAATCCCGCTATTGCAAAGGCGGCCCGATTGTGGTATAATGATATCGACCGGAGGGGGATAACTGTCAGGGAATCCAGGATAAGAGCGGCGTTCCCGCACGGCGCCGGGCGGTATCTGATGAGGCGGGACGCGGCAGCAGCGATAATATCGCCTGTACCTGCAGACGATACAATGTGGGGAAAAAGGGATGATCAGAAAGCTCGCGGCCGGCGCGCTCGCCGGCATGCTCATATTCACGTCGGCATGCGGAGGGCAGACGGAAGAAGCCACGCCGACGGTACCGTCTCAGACGACGGCTTCGCCCATCACCGAAACGGAGGCGCCGGAAGAGACCACGGAGGCGAGGGAATACCCCGACCTGCCAGAAGCGGATTACGGCGGCTTTGAGTTCAGGGTGCTGAGCAAGGACGGATCGGCGACATACTGGACCAACCGCGACATATTTGCCGCCGAGCAGAACGGCGAGCCTATAAACGACGCCGTCTTCCTGCGCAACCAGACCGTCGGCGAGAGATACGGCGTGAATATAACCGAAGATGCCGGAAACAGCGATCCCGCGGCGGCCGCACGCAAGACAACGCTCGCCGGGGATGACGTGTACAGCATGTACGCCTTCAGCATGCCAAGCTACGCCGCTCTCGCGACAAAAGGCATGCTGCTCGATTGGCATACGCTGCCGAACGTCGACCTCAGCCGCCCGTGGTACGATCAAAACAGCGTCGAATCCTGCTCGATCGGGAAAAAGCTGTACTTTGCCGTCGGCGACATCCTCATAATGGACAAGGACGCCACATGGTCGACTTTGTTCAACAAAAGGCTCGCCGCGGACCTCGGCCTCCCGAACCTTTATGAGCTCACTATAAACGGCGGCTGGACGATAGACGCCATGAACACCGCCATGACCGATGTCGCATACGATCTCGACGGCGACGGTAAGATGGGCGCGAACGACAAATGGGGGCTTCTCGGCGAAGCGTGGAATACCAACGCCTTCATCGCCGGAGCCGGGGTGCGTGTCTTCTCGAAGGATGAAAGCGACCTGCCGTACATCTCGATGAATACCGAGAGATACTATCAGGTGTTCGAACTGGCTTCGAAGATCAACGGCGACAAGAGCGTAACTATGCTTGCCGACAATATGAGCGGCTTTTCCGACGTCTGGGAGGAATGCATACGCAAGGCATTCCGCGAGGACCGCGCCCTGTTCTACGTCTGCAGTGTCTTCATCAGCGCCTTTCTGCGCATGATGGAGAGCGACTTCGGCATCATCCCGATACCGAAATACACCGAGAGTCAGGAAAGATACTACGACATCATATCTCTCGGCGCCGGCGACGCCATGGCGGTGCCGATCACGGTCGGGGATCAGGAGAGGGTTGGCACCATCATAGAAGCGCTGTCCGCCGAGTCGAGATACACCCTGATACCGGCGTATTATGACGTAACGCTCTACACCAAGCTCGCCCGCGATGAGGAATCGACACAAATGCTCGACATCATATACAGCTCCCGCGTTTACGAACTCGGCCTGCTGTTCGGATGGGGGAATCTGTTCTATCTGCCCGGCGATATGACCGGAAAGAACTCAGAGGCTTTCGCGAGCTCGGTGGAAAAGAAGATAAAATCGGCCGAAAAGGCGATGCAGAAGGATATCGACCTGTTCGCGGCGCTGTGACGCCCGCGGACGGATATGTACTCACCGTGCACGGATAAAAAGGAGGACGAAAACCATGCTGTTTACCGTCACCGATAACGACAGGCGGATCTATTCCGAGAATCTCAGCGGCTTTCTGCCGGACAGGATGATCGACATACACTGCCATGTCTGGCGCAATCAGGACAAGGACGACGAATACATAAAGACCCACGAGTCGGTGCAGCGCACCGTGTCGTGGCCGGGCCTCGTCGCCGCAGAGAACCCCATCGAGGACCTTGACGAGACGTACCGGCTGATGTTCCCCGACAAGAAGGTCACGCCGCTCTTCTTCTCGACCACCTGCAAGGGCTCGATGAAGGCGATGAACGACTACTGCAGAGCGGCGGCGAAGGAAAAGAAATACCCCGCCCTCTACTTCTCAAAGCCGACCGAATCGCCGGAGGAGCTGGAATACGAGCTCATTACCGGCGGCTGGTACGGGATAAAGGGCTATCTCGACCTCTCGCCCGAGTATCTTCCCGAGGCCGAGATACGCATCTTCGACTTCTTCCCTCCCGCGCAGCTCGAGGTGCTGAATAAGCTGAAGATGATCGTCATGCTCCACATCCCGCGCCCGAAGCGCTTCCGCGACCCGGTCAACATCGCTCAGATAATCGAGATAAAAGAGCGCTGGCCGGACATAAAGCTGATCATCGCCCATATCGGCCGCGCCTACTGCGTCTCCGACGTCGGCGACGCCTTCGATAAGCTGGCCGCGTCGCGCGCCTGCGATAACCTCATGTTCGACTTCTGTGCCAACACGAACAGATACGTCATGAAGCAGCTGCTCGAGGCCGTCGGCACGAAGCGCGTCATGTGGGGCACCGATCTTCCGATCACGCGGATGCGCATGCGCCGGATAGAGGAGAACGGCACATACATCAACCTCATCCCGCCGGGGCTGTACGGCGACCCGTCCGTCGACCCGCATCTGCGCGAGGTGCCGCCGGAGGAGGCAGACAAGATCACCTTCTTCATGTACGAGGAGCTGCTCTCGATGAAATGGGCGATGGAGCAGACGGGGCACACGTCGGAGCAGGACAGACGCGACATCTTCCACGACAACGCACAGAGACTGATATACGGCTGACATCAGCCGGCAAACAGCAAAAACGGCTTTCCCGAAATGGGAAGGCCGTTTTATACATAAACCCTGATTTAAACAGGTTTCCAATCAAACAATATGTTCGGACTAAAACATTATGTTATGTAGTAAAGCTTTTGGAAAAGGTGGGGGTCTGGGGGAGGAAATCCCTTTTCTCGAACCTTTGCGGCTTTGCCGCAAAGGAGAAGGGTCTTTCCTCCCCCAGATTAAGTAAAAAGCCCGTCTCTCACTCAGTTCTGAACATCCAGCATCTGTCGGCGGGCATGTCGACGGATATTTTTGCCGTTTCTATCGGCGAGTGAATGGCGCACTCGGGGCCGCCGAGGACGGTGCGCACCATGCGCTTCTTGCCCAGATCGATCTCCTTTTTGCCGGGGGTCACTGAATATATACCGGCGTAGTAGCGGTCGGCCCAGACGATGTCGCCCGACGAGCACCAGATGTGGAGCCCGGCGGCCCGGTAAGCCTCGCGCACGTAATCGCACGAAAGCGGCGACGCTCCGTCGTACACCATATGCCCGACCGCGCGCTCGGCGCAGTACGCCGCCGCGGCGGAAACCGCGTCCGTCATCGCCGGAGCCAGGAAGACGAAGAACTTGTATCTCGAGCGGATCTCACCGAAATCGGACGCCTCGTATATGTCGTACGGCGCTCCGGCGCGTGCGAGCGCGAATTTCGCGCGGACGGTGTTCGCCGCAGCCGAATCGGATATCCCCGGCGTCAGCCAGACCTTCTCGTCGATTATGACGGCCGCCTCGGCGCGGCTCTCGCGCTTGTGATCGTTCATCGAGACGCGGTAGATCTCGGAGAAGCGCTTCATGTCGCGCATGATGCCCTCGTCCCTGTACCATCCGCCCCACATGTCGAACCACCACAGCGCCTCGGACGTCGTTATCACGCGCAGGAAGGCCAGCCGCACCTGAGCGCGGCTCACGTCGGGATCGGGATCGCCCTTCCATATCGGGCTCAGATACGTCCCCTCCTCGACGCTGCCCGGACGTGTCACGCCGGGGAAATCGGACAGATATGTCCGGATGTCGGCCTCGGTGAAATACAGCTTGCCGTGCAGGCGCACCGAGTCTATCGGCGGCATCGGCGGCATGTCGGTGCCTCTCGCCCTTCCCTCCGCGTACGATACCGGCGAGCAGATGAAGTCGACGTCGGGGCAGCGCAGCACCTTCGACAGCGCCGTGTGCCCTCCGGACGGGAAGGTGATCTCGGTCGTGTAGCCGTAAAAGCATCCGACGGCGGCGCGGCGGCCGGTGATCTCCTTTACAAACGAAGAAAGCGTGCATATCGCGTCGGCGACGGTATCGCCGACGTACTCATAATAGTCCTTTACGATCCCGGCGTCGGAGGTTTCTGGATCGGGAAGGCCTGCAACTTCCGTGCCCGGACGGTTTTCCGCCATCCAGCGGGCGAAGCCCCCCGTTTCGGCTTTGCCGGAGACGCTCTCACGGATGAACGGCATCCATTCCTGCGTCTGACCGTCAGACAGCTGATAGCCGATGATATGCGGCGCGTAATCCGCCGTCTCGAGATGGCGGACGAACTGATAAAGCAGCTCCTTCACGTCGGCAAGCCATTTCTGTGACGCGAAGCACTCGCGCGGGCGGACATACTCGCCGCAGAGCAGCTCGTCCGGGATTTCTTCGAGCCACCAGAGCGGCATCGCCATGTCGACGCGGGGGAACACCATCGCCTCCGGGCAGATATCGAGCAGCTTTTTCATCTCGCCGTCGAAGAAGGAAAAATCGGGCGAGCCCTTTTTGTCGAATATCCCCGGCGCGAAGGGATGTATCCTCGTGTCATTGTTTATCCCGACGGAGCCGAAATAGGCGTTGACGCTGAAAAGCCGGACGCCGGCAGCCGCGAAGGAGGCGTAGTCGGCGCGGTCGTCGAAGTAGGTGATGTAAGCCATCCCGGGAGCCGGGCGGTTGTTTACATGGAGCGTCGGGACGCCTCCCGAGAGGCGCACCTCGCTGCGCGTGGGATTCGCTGCGGAGGGATTTATAGGTTCAAAAATCATTTTGTCTCCGAAAAATTGTATTTACCTCTTGACAAGAGAGGCGATTTATGGTATAATATATATGTTGTCGGGGTGTGGCTCAGTTTGGTAGAGTGCTTGGTTCGGGACCAAGAGGCCGCTGGTTCGAATCCAGTCACTCCGACCAGAAGCGGATTTTATATCCGCTTTTTTGTTTTCCCCGTCTGCCTGACCCGTAAGTGTCAGTGCCTGAAGCGGAAGCGTAAGTGCCTGACCTGTAAGTGTCAGGCGGCTTCTTTTTGTCGGGGATAACGGATATTATATCATACAATAACGGTTATTTTTTTAGCAATCGGTGATTTTGGTGTTAATTGTATGGGAGAGGGGGAGGAAGGTGTTTATCTCGTCAGGCAGGGGAAAAAAGCCCTCATCTGTCAAGCGGCAAAGCCGCTTGACACCTTCCCCGAATAAGTCGGCAAAGCCGACTTATTCAGAGGGGAGAAGGCTCTAATAGGAAGTTTTGCTTCGCAAAACTTCAATTGATGCGCCTTCGGCGCGAAATTTTCTCCTATAAACGACTAAATATGGCAGAATATATTGTGTCAGAAATCATATGTATGCTCGGCGCCTCTTGTGTAGGGGCGGGCATTGCCCGCCTGCGGAGGAATGTTGCACCATCTCCCATCCTCATCACGGCTTACACAGGGATAATTCTGCTATCGGCAGACCATATTCTCCCGGGCGGGCAATGCCCGCCCCTACAGGAAATGACGACGATCATTACGAAAACACACATCTCTGCGGGCGGGCATTGCCCGCCCCTACGGGAAATGACGACGATCATTCCGACAACACACATCTCTGCGGGCGGGCATTGCCAGCCCCTGCGGGGAATGACGACGATCATTCCGACAACATACATCTCTGCAGGCGGGCATTGCCCGCCCCTACAGGGAATGACGACAATCATCCCCCACATAACCGAATCCCCCCGCGCCTTTACGGCGCGGGGAGCGTTTTTCCTTTATCTTTTTTCACCCTTCGAACTCGTCCCCGAAGAACGATTCGAGGAATTCGCCCATCGGGCCGTCGTATTCGGCGAGGGCGAGGAATTCGCGGCCGAGCTGGCAGCCCCAGCTGTAGATTATCACCGTTTTCCCTTCGTACTCGCAGATGTCGAAGTCGCTGTTGTTGTTGTCGGCGGCGGTGGCTATATGCTTTCTCTGCGCCTCAGTGAAGCGCTCGGGGCGGATGATGATCCTGTCCTCCTCCGACATGCTCATCACCGGGTTTATCATGCCCGGCTCGAAAGTGACGAGGTCCTTCGTCCTCACGATATACGGCAGCCAGCGGAAGAGCGGTGCGCTCTCGAGATTTATGATGTAGTAGTACCCATTAAAGTACCGTATCACCGGGCAGGCGGTGTAGCGTGAGGGATCGTAGACGTACTTTTCCATCGGCAGGATCTCCCATGAGAGAAGGTCCTTCGACACGGCGAAGAAGTTCGTGAAGTTCACGCCGATCCTCGGATCGCTGCCGCCGCACTCGACCGCCATGACGTACCCGTCCGGGCCGTCGCACACCGAGGTGTTGAACACCTTGAAGCCCTCCGGGAATTCGAGCGACGAGCGCAGCTCCCAGTTTACGAGATCGTCCGACGTATATATGTCTATCGCCCTCTGCCCCCATGAGCCGCGCGTGCCGAAGACGTACATCGTCTCGCTGCTCTCATCCTTCTTCACGTACGCGCTGCCGAAGCAGTGGTCGAAGGCGAAGTCCGGCGTCGGCTCCTCCGTCTCCATGTCGACGAAGCGGTAGCTGCCCTCCTTCAGGCCGGGGCGCTCCATGAACTCATGCCCGTCCGGGCGCGTCCACTCGAAGCGGAGCAGCCGCCCGTGCCAGACGACCGGCGTCGCCTCGACGACGCCGATTGCGAGAGTACCGAGCTTTTTTATCGGCTTCTGAGGCTTTATCGTCCCGTAGCGGAGCTTTTTCTGATAATCGGTGTATGCTGCCATAGTCGTTCTCCCTGTGTGTATGCGGTCATCCCTCGAACGTCGCGAGGGTCTTTTCAAGAGCCTTGTTTATCTTCTTCTCGGTCTTCGCGAACTGCGTCATCAGCGTGTTTTCCGGCTTGTTCGCCATGTTCTCTATCGTCATGCGCATGTCGCCCCAGTTATAGAGCGCGCCGAGATCGTAGTAGAGGGTGTTGTGCACCACCTGAAGCATCTCGACCGAATCCTCGTCGCGGGCGAGCTTGGTGTTCAGATAGTTCTCATAGAAGTCCGGCAGCACCTGATAGTAGGACGCCCAGCACATCGCCTCCATGATGAAGGAGACGGTGTCGGGATCGCTCGCCGAGACCGGCACAGCCGTCGTCGGGCTGTTGCCGAGCGAGGCGTCGTGGTAGTATCTGTCCTGGCTCTCGTCGAATTTCGGCACCGGGAGCACGCCGTAGTCGTCGGTCATCTCGCGCTGGGCGTTCCCGAGACCGCCGATGGTGAACAGCCACATGCCGTTCGACTTCTTCATCGCGCTGACGGTCGCCCAGACGTCGGACACGCCCTTCATCCTCTGCGCGAAGATCGTCACGTCCTGATCACCGGCGAGGCGCATCACCTTGTCCATGACCTGATTGTTGCGCTCGGAGCCGAAGGTGATGACCGGCATGTCGTCGGCGTCCTTCTCGGCGCAGCGGAAGCCGGAGCCGAGCGCCAGCGTCCATGTGTCGTAGTTCTCGCCGACGAGGCCCCACTGATCGTTGGTGTCAAAGACGCTGTCGCCGTTGAGATCGGCTTTTACCTTCGAAGCGTCCGCGGTCATGACGTCGATGACCCAGCTGCCGTTTCTCGCCATGTCGTAGTAGCCGACGGTATCGATGCCGTAGTTCGATCCGACGGTCTTGTTGAAGATGACGTGGCGGACGCCCTGCAGGGCGGATATCTGATAGCAGCCGATCGTGAAGAAGAGCTTGCCGCCGATGGTGATGCCGTTGTTGAAGTCGCGGTTCCACCACGGCTGCGAGAAGTCGAAGTATTTCAGCTCGTTCAGGTTGAGGTAGTGCTGCGCCGACTGCGAGATGAACTGCCCGCCGTCGAGCACGACGTCGACGGTGTCGTCGCCGGCCTGCACGTATTTGCCGACGTCGGCGCTGGCGTGCTGGCTCGCCGTCTCGAGCAGGTCGAATTTGACGTTGTAGGTCTCCTCGATGTACTTGTTGCGGTTGTAGATGTCGTCCTCGACGATGTCGCCGGTCAGCTCCTCGCTCCAGACGCCCTTCTCGATGAACGAGGTGCCTGAGCGGAACAGCGTCAGAACGAAGCCGCCGAGATCGCTGTCCGGCAGATTCGACGGCAGCGTCTCGGGAGCCGTTTCCTCCGGCTGAGTTTCAGCCGGGGCGTTCTGCACCCCGTCCTGCGCCGGAGCGCCGGACGAGACGGCGCCCGTGTCGCCGCAGGCGGCGAGCGGGCAGATCATAAGCGCGGAAAGAGCTACGCAGATAAGGCTTTTTTTCATTTTATGCACCTCAAATCGACCGTGCGCCCGCTTTCTCAGAAGCCGCAGGCGGCGATCGTTTTTTCCATGTCTTTGATTATCTTCCCTTCCGATTTCGCGGATCTCGACGCGGGATCGTTCTTTGTCAGTCCTTCGATGATCATGCGCATATCGCCCCAGTTGTAAAGCGCGCCGATGTCGTAATAAGCGGAACAGCGTCAGCACGAAGCCGCCGAGATCGCTGTCCGGGAGATTCGACGGCAGCGTCTCGGGAGCCGTTTCCT
>CAMJPL010000006.1 GCA_946407735.1 uncultured Clostridia bacterium | reverse complement strand
ATAAAAAGTTTTTTCTGAGTTATTGCACTCAAAGGCGAAAAGTGGTATAATATTTATCGCAGACGAGAGCGAGAGCTTGAGTCTGCTATACCCCCCAAACCCCCTCTTTATATATGGCGATCGGAATAAGTCTCCCCGGCTTGTTCCGATTTTTTATATTTTCCGAATGTAATAATATACAACCGATTTTATACAAATTACGTCTTGAACTTCCGCCCCGGATATGATATAATCAGGTTGTAGGAATTAACATGAGACAACGCTCGCTGCGGGGAGGAATAATATGTCGCAGAATATCGAATCACTTAAACTGCTCGGCGAAAAGCTGGCGAAAAGCTCGATCTCGATCTCGCCGCTGATCGCGTTCCTCGAATATTTGGACGCGCATCCGGGCAAGGCCGATGAGGATCCGCTCGTGATCGACGAGGAGCTTATAGCGGCCCTCGCTCCGATGCTCGACTACCAGTCGATCTCCGGCGTCTTCGCGAAGATAATCGACGGCGAGCTGGATCCCTCGCTCGTAAAACCGCTTATCCCCTACGCGCCGTGGCTCGTGACGCAGATCGAATCCTCGGTCGTTCTTGGCGCTCTCGACGCCGACGTCCTGAAGCTGATCCGCAAGCCCGACACAGCGCCGGGACCGCAGGTATGACGGAGGCGCGTACAATAATAATGGGGGAGGGGAACCGCTTTTTGAAAAAAGCGGTTCCCCTCCCCCATACCCCCACCCTTCCTCAAAAACTTCTGTACAGATGAGTTTTAACAGAACAATACGGAGACTCATTCAAGTCCCCGTATTGTTATTTTTATAAATTGTTTTCCGGTCAGGCGAGGCCCTCGTAGGCGGTGATGATCTTATCCATGCTCTTCAGAATGGACGATTCCTTCTTCGCCATTGTGGAGGCGGCCTTCTCGCAGGCGGACTGGCCGCCGAGGATGCCGCGCATGGTGTCGATCGGCGTGCCGAGGTTCTGTCCGTAGATATAGGTCAGATCGAGATAGACTCCGCTCACTATGATATCGAGCATATGTCCGGTCTCGCTGTCGCGGCTGTACTTGCCCTTAAGAGCCGTCTCGAAGTAGGCGGGAGTTACCGTGCGGTAGCTCTCGGCGGAAAGCGCCTCGAGCAGCGCGGCGGTCTCGTTCATGACGCCGCAGGTGATCGGTATCGAGAACGCCGAGCAGCCGTCATGCGTAAAGACGTTGTATTCCGGCTGATTCTCGTCGAGCTTCGGCATCGGGATGATGCCGAAGTCGTTCTCCATGTCGCGGAGATAGTTGACGCCGGAGAGCATCCATGTGGTGAACAGCGTCTGCTTATTCACCATCGTCTTCATTATATCCTCGTTGTTGTACGAGAGGCGCAGGGTATTGTTGTTCTCGAACAGCAGCTTGTGCATCTTCTCGAAGAAGCGCAGCGTCCTCTCCGACGTGCCGGTGTACTCATAGCTGCCGTCGTCTTTTTTGACTATCAGGTTGATGTTGCAGCCGCCGACGAAGGAATCGCAGCCGAGGGTCTTCGTGTTCGTGAAGAAGTGACCGAAGCGGTCTCCCTCGTTTGCCTCGCCGTCGCCGTTGACGTCGCTGTAAACCGGCTCGCAGTAGGATATCAGCTTATCCACCGTCCATCCGCCGCTTTCGACCGTCGAGTAGAGCGTCGGCTCGTCGGGGAACAGCTCCTCGAAGGCGGTCCTGTCGAAGAACATGACAAAGGCGCCGGATATCATCGTCTGCGCGAGCTCGCCGATGGCGGCGTAGTTTTTGCCGCCGTATTCGGTGGTGTCAAGGAACGCCCTGTTCCACCACGGCTGATCGAAATCGAGATACTCGAGCGAATTCAGATCGGCAAAACAGCCCTTGAGCACGATCGGCATCGAGTTGTACATGGCGTTGGCGACGAGATCGTAGTCGTCGGAGCCGGCCTGCACCGAGCGGCTGACCTTGTCGGCGAAGCCGCCGTGGCAGGTGTTGCCGTCGGCGATGAGCTCCATTTTGCAGTTCAGGCGCTCCTCGACCTTCATATTGCGGGTGTAGACGGCGTCGTTCACTACCTCGCCGTCGAGCTGATCGGCGAAGAACTCTATCCTCGTGTCCTCGTCTCCCTGTCTTGCTATGACGCGCAGAGTGACGCCGCCGAGATCTATATCTGACGGCAGGGTATCTGCCGTTCCGGCTCTGCCTGCCTCGGTCTCGGTTTCGTCGGATATTGCGGCGGCTGTCTCGGCGGCGTTCTGAGAAGCGCCGTTATCGGCTGCCGGAGCGCTCCCGGCTTCGCCGCAGGCGGCGAGCGCCGTAACAGAGACGAGCAGCAGCGCAAGGAGGCTTTTTATATGGCTGTTTTTCATAGTTTTTACGCCTTTTTCGGTTATTTGTCCATGAATTTCATGCCGTCCTGCCAGGCCTGTCCGGCCTTTTCGCCGACGGTGTAATATCCGGCGCGGAAGGTGTCGAATATAAGGGCGTTGAGCTTTTCCGGGTCGACCTTGCCGTCTTCTCCGACCGCGCTTTCATCGGCGGCGGTGTTGACGATATTGCCGATCACAGCGTAGACATTGCCGCTGTCGATGATCTGCTCGAGCTTGCACTCCATGACGAGCGGGAACTCGTCTATCACCGGGGCGTCGACGAACCCGCTCTTCACCGCGGTATATCCGGTGCGGGCGAACTTGTCGGGCATATCGTTTCCGGAGGCGATGCCGTAGAAGTCGGCGGCGTCGACATGAGCCTTGTCGGCTATGCTGACGGTAAACGCCTTTTTCGCGAGGATGTTCAGCGTGGTCTTATGATCCTCGTCGAGGAAGAGGGCGATCTTGTTTTCGGCGCAGATCATGCCCCAGGCGGCGTTCATGACGTCGACAGTTCCGTCTTCGCCGTAGGTGGCGATCATAAGCACCGGCATCGGATACACGGCGCCGAGAGGTCCGAGATTCTTTTTCATAGTGTCAGTTGCTCCTATGTTAACATATTTTCATTGAAATAATTATTCGGATATACTATAATTATATCATAGACTTATTAATGAATCAAGCGCCGTACGGTTTAAAATCGCCGAAGTCAGGCATAACGCCGTCGGTATGGGGGAAATCAATGAAAAGCATCAAAATCAAGCTGATCGCGGCGGCGCTGCTGATGTCTTCGGCGCTGTCCGCCGCCGCGTGCGGAAGCGAGCCCGCCGGCTCGTCTCAGACGCCGTCAGGCGCTCCGTCAGATGAACCGGAACAGACGCAGGACACCGCGGCCGCCGAGACCGAACCGCAGTACCCGGCTCTTCCCGCGGCCGATTTAGGCGGAAGGGATTTCAGGATCCTCGTCTACACCCGCGGAGATCCCGGGACATGGTTCCAGTATCTCGATTTCGGCTGGAGCGACGAGCTCGCCGGAGACCTCGTCAACGACGCGGTGATGAACCGCAACATGGCGGTCGAGGAGAAGTACAACGTCAGCATCGTATCGAACGGCGTCACCGACGCCGTCGCGACGGCGAAAAAGTCCATCTCCGCCGGCTCGGACGACTTCGATGTATTCGAGCCGTACTGCGACTCGGCCTACGGCATGGCCGGGCAGGGGATGCTGGTGAATATCTACGATCTGCCGCACCTCGAGCTCGAAGCCGACTGGTGGGACAAGGCGGTCCAGCGCGATCTCAGCCTGCTCGGACGGCTTTACGTCATAACCGGAGACGCCTCGATGTTCGACGAGGAGCTTTCCTACGTCGTCTACTACAATCAGGCGCTGGCGAAGCAGTTCGAGATCGAGGACTGCTATTCCCTCGCCCGCGACGGGAAATGGACGATAGGGAAGATGTCCGAGCTCGGGCGGACGGTAACGCATGATCTCAACGGCGACGGCACCCTCGGCGACGAGGACGTCTACGGCGTCGTCACCAACTACGACGTCGGGCGCTCGTGGTTCTTCGCCATGGGCGGCAGGATGTGCACCCTCGACGACAACGGCGATCCGAAGCTCACGATAGCCGACAGCCACAGCCAGACCGCGTTCGAGGCCATCTCGACGATGATGAACGACGGCGAGGTCTCGCGCATGGTCGCCAAATTCAGGGACAGCTGGGACGGCGCCATCAGCGGGATGAAGGAAAACCGCGTCCTGTTCCTCCCCGGCAGCCTTTACGACATCACCGGCTACCGCGCGATGGAGGACGATTTCGGCGTTCTGCCGTATCCGAAGCTGGACGAAAGTCAGGACAGCTACTACAACTACGTCGCCTCTCACGTCTGCCCGGTGATATCGGTGCCGATGACGAACACCGATCTTGACTCGACCGGGCTGATCCTCGAAGCGCTCGCCCGCGAATCCGCCGAGGTGATAGTAAACAACTACATCGAGCTCAACCTGATGACGAAGGTCGCCCGCGATGACGCCTCCGCCGAGATGATGCGCCTGATCTTCGCCACCAAGCGCTATGATCTGGCGTGCAGCTACAACTGGGGCAAGATCACGAATATCGTCGAGCCGAGCTGCAAGGACGCCTCGACCTTCCAGTCGAACCTCGCCAAGCTCCTCCCTGCCGCCGAGTCTGACATGCAGAAGACGCTTGACGAATTCGCCGGGTGATAAAACAGAAGCATTGAAAACCGCGCGGACGCATCTGATGCGCCGCGCGGACTTTTTTATTGATCCTTTTTCGCTTCGGCTTTTTCCATGAACCTCGCGCTCTTTACAGCGAACCGCTCATGCCTTCCCTCGCCGATGAGACCGGCGTCGTCATACGCCCTGACGGCGAAGACATACCGTCTTCCGTCGATCTCGGTGAGCTCGGCCTCTGCCCGGACGGTCATGCCGACCGGTGTCGCCGAGAGATGCTTTACGCTTATCTCGGTGCCGACGGTGGTAACGCCCTCGTCGAGATACGGCTGCACCAGCTCGCTCGCGGCGAGCTCGATGAGCGCGATCATCGACGGCGTGGAGAAGACGGGAAGCAGTCCCGAGCCGACGGCGTCGGCCGTGACGTCGGGAGTGACGGTGAGCGTGCGGGTGGATGTGAGGCCGGGGGAAAGTGTCGTGGGCATGGGTGTGGAGTCCTTTCGGGGGGGAGTATTCGATCTTTGCTTGAAATGCGGCAGGCAATCATTTCGGTCACCGTGATACGGTATTATTTTACCACATTCCATCGCGCAAGTCAATATTCCTCCCCTCATTTCAAAAAACATCTTGCAATACCGCCGGCGTTGATGTATAATTATATACAGTTCCACATGATTCCACATCTCTCCCCAAAAAACGAGGTACACACCATGCCTAAAAAGATCCGTGTCGGCATCGCCGGCGCAAGAGGACAGTCGATCATACAGGGACTGCTCAGCGAGCCTGACGTCGAGCTCGCGGCGGTATGCGACATCGACGAGGATACGATGAACCGCATCGGCGACACGTACAACATCCCGAACCGATACCGCATATTCGAGGATATGGCGATGTCCGACAAGGTCGACGCCATCCACATTGCCACGCCGATGGAGACGCACGTCCCGTACGCGCTCTGCGCGCTCGAATTCGGCAAGCACGTCATGTGCGAGGTCACCGGCGGCTCGACGATGGACGAGCTGTTCTGGCTGTGTGAGAAGGTCGAGGAGACCGGCCTCATCTACATGTACGCCGAGAACTACTGCTACACCCCCGAGGTGCAGCTCGTGAAATCCATGGTCGACAAGGGCATGTTCGGCAAGCCGTATTACGGCGTCGGCATGTACCTGCACAACTGCTCCGACCTTTCCACCTACGCACACAACGGCGTCACCTCGTGGCGCAAATACTGGCAGTTCGGCAAGCGCGGCAACTTCTATCCGACCCACTCCCTCGGCCCGGTCATGACATGGTTCGAGGGCGAGCACGTCACCGAGATCTCCTGCTTCGCACCGAAGGGCTGCCACAACGATCTCGGCCTTCGTCAGGACGACGGCACCACCACGATGTGCTACACCGACAAAGGCAACGTCATCCAGATCCGCGTCGACTGCACCTCAAACCGCCCGCACCAGATGACTTATTATCAGCTTCAGGGCGACAAGGGCATGTATCAGGCGGGGACCGGCCTCGGCAGCGGCAGCCCGGCCGTCGCCATACGAACCGGCGAGGATCCTCACGGCGACCAGCACTGGCGTCCGCTATTCGACTTCAAGGATTATCTGCCCGACCGCTACAAGTTCGCCAGCGACGATCAGAAAAACGCCGGACACGGCGGCGGCGACTTCTTCCTCGTCCACGACTTCATCCAGGCCATCCGCGACAACAAGCAGCCGTATTACGACGTCTACAAGGCCGCCGAGTGGACGGCTGTCGGCCTGCTCTCCGATCTTTCGGTGACGAACGGCTCCCGCGCGATCGAGGTGCCGCATTTCAGGCCGAAGATGCCGCGCGAAGAGATGTTCACCAAGATATAACGCCAAGGTACGCCCATAAATGAACGAATCCTTCTCCTTCCGCCCGATGAGGCGGTTCAAGCAGCAGCTGCCGCATCAAGAGTGCCTCGACATACTCGAGAAAGGCTCGTCCGGCGTCCTCGCCTGTCTCGGCGACGGCGGCTATCCGTACGCCGTGCCGCTGTCATACGTCTGGGACGGCGAAAAGCTGTGGTTCCACTGCGCCAGATCAGGTCACAAGCTCGACGCCGTCCGCGCCTGCGACAAGGTTTCCTTCTGCGTCGTCGACGCCGACGATGTTGTCCCGGACGAATACACGACGTATTTCCGCTCGGTGATCGTTTTCGGCCGCGTCCGCGAGATAACGGACGACGCCGAGAAGCGCGAATCTATCATAAAGCTCGCCGAGAAATACAATCCTGCGGCTTCGGCTGACTACCGCGACAAATTCATCGACGCCGAATGGGCGCCGCTCTGCATGCTCTGCCTGACGCCGGAGCACATCACCGGCAAGGAAGCGAGAGAGCTTATGGTGAAAAGGAAGGAACGCCGATAATACAATTCACCGGTTGAGTTTTCAGCCGGGAGGACCGTCCTCCTGCCCGCCGGCAGGGGAGAGCGATGGTTATCCCGGCTTTTTTCATTTCATTCCATCTTCTTCGCCGTCCCTGTCACCGCTTTCTCAACCTGAGGTTGATTTTATATTTTGCTTTCAACAAATATACAGTTGATCAGAACCGCCGCTGATGGTATAATTATCTCACCGGCCGGAAAACAACAACCTGAAAAGGGGAAAACAATGATAGACATGATTGCTTTCGGTGAAAAGCTCAGAAACCACCGCAAAAAAATGAACATGACGCAGGAAGATGTCGCCGCAGCGGTCGGCGTATCGCCTCAGGCAGTCAGCAAATGGGAAAACGGCGAATGTCTCCCCGACTGCTGGAATCTCAAGCTGCTCGGCGAAACTTACGGCGTATCGCTCGACATCCTGATGGACAGCGCTTCGGGAGATATCGGCGAGGCGGCCGCCAAAATCATGCAGATCGGCGACGAGTTCATCTGGTCAAAAGCCGACCGCGACGCGGCGCAGGCCCACCGCGATCTCGGAGAAGATCTCTGGCAGATGTGGAAGGGGCTGTACTTCATTGAAGTCGGCAGCCGCGAGCATCAGCAAAAAGATATGAAAGAAGGCAATCTCCGCATTTCCGGTGATTACGGGCTTAAGATATGGGACGATGACGGTGTCGCCTGCATAGTTCGAAACAGCCTCAAGCAACGTGTAAAAGAAACCTCCCCTGAGACCGAAGCGCTGCTGCGCGAGCTGGTCTCGCCGGACGGGATGGCAGTGATAAAAGCGCTCGACAGCTCATATACCATATCAAAAGCTGACCTTGAATCGCGGCTTGGCATCGACCCGTCCCGCCTGAACGAGCTCCTTTTGCTGTTCACCGAGAACAGGATCATTGAGTTCGGCCTTGTCTCAGGCGTATTAGGTTATAAGATCCACGCCGCCAACGGCATCGCCGCCTATATGATAATGGCCGCCGCATATATCCTCGACAAAACGAAATACACCACGAGCGAGTATATACCGAATTGATGACATCATTCCAGCCTCGGAATAATGTACATGTTACATATCATGCTGGTATCCAAACAATTTTACCGACATTCCTGCCGTCATCAGATGATCCGAACCCATGTTCAGCGCAGCCGATCAGCGGGCGGGCAATGCCCGCCCCTACAAGGGTGATTGCTGATCCGCGGCACGCATTTATGCCGCATATTCACCTTTTCTTTCATATCATCGTCTGGGCGGGCATCGCCCGCCCGCGGATGAGCGTATATCTCGGTATAAACCGAAAGTAAGAGAGGGAAACTTTCTTCAAGAAAGTTTCCCTCTCCCGTTGTATATATATCAGTCTCTTTTCGCGCTTACTCAGCGGCGTCTTCGGACTTGTTCTCGGCTTCCTCAGCCTTCTTCGCGGCTTCCTCCGCCTTTTTGGCCTTGGCGGCCTTCTTGTCCTCTTCAGCCTTGACTATGTCGAAGTTCGCGAGCTTGATGACGGCCATCTCGGCGCCGTCGCCGCGGCGGGCTCCGAGCTTATAGATCTCGGTGTAACCGCCGTTCTTGTCGGCGAAGGACGGGGCGATGGTGTCGAAGAGCTTCTTTACGACAGATTCTTTGGTAATGAACGCGAGAGCTGCGCGGTAGGCGGAAAGATCCTTCTTCTTGCCGAGGGTGATCATCTTTTCGGCGAGAGCTCTCACTTCCTTTGCGCGGGTGACGGTTGTCTCGATATATCCGTTCTCGAGAAGATACGTCACCTGGCCGCGGAGCATCTGCATCCTCGGCTGTGTTCTGCGGCCGAGTTTACGGGTTCCTGGCATTGCTTGAATACCTCCAATTATCACAACGGAATCGATCCGCCGCTTTTACGCGGCTTGGATCATTCCTCTTCCTTCTTAAGATCCAGACCGAGAGAGCGCAGCTTGAAGATCACTTCCTCCAGCGACTTCTTGCCGAGGTTGCGGACCTTCATCATATCCGCTTCGGTCTTGTTTGTCAGATCCTCGACCGTATCAATGCCGGCGCGTTTCAGGCAGTTGAAGCTGCGCACCGACATGTCAAGCTCTTCAATGGTCATCTCAAGGACCTTCTCTTTCTTGGTCTCCTTGCTCTCCGTCATGACCTCGGTCTGCTTGGCTTCTTCACTGAGGTTGACGAACAGCATGAGATGCTCGTTGAGGATCTTGGCTCCGAGCGAGATAGCCTCCTTCGCCGTGATGATACCGTTGGTGCGGACCTCGATGGTCAGCTTGTCATAGTCGGTATTCGATCCGACGCGGGTGTTCTCGACGTTGTAGCTTACGTTATAAACCGGGGTGTATATCGAGTCGGTGTAGATCTGGCCGATGACGCCTGCGTTCTGAGACGCGGCGAGCGCCATCTGCTTGTTCTTCTCCTGAGAGACATACCCGCGGCCGTGATCGAAGGTAAGCTCCATGCTGAAGCGGGTGTTCTCGCTTACAGTGGCGATCACATGGTCGGGATTGAGTATTTCGATGTCGGCGTCACATTTGATATCGCCGGCGGTGGCGACACCGCCTCCGGTATAATCGAGGACGACCAGCTTCGGGCCCTCGCTGTGAAGACGGGCTATTATCCCCTTCACATTGAGAACGATCTCCGTCACATCCTCCTTTACGCCGGGAACCGTTGATATCTCATGAAGCACGCCGTCGATCTTGATACTGGTCACTGCTACGCCCGGGAGAGAGCTGAGCAGGACTCTGCGCAGCGAATTTCCCAGGGTGGTACCGTATCCACGCTCAAGCGGCTCAATGACGAATCTGTCATGATTGGCGTCATCGTCTATATGTTCGCTCTTTATGTTGGGCTTTTCTATTTTTTCATCCATGTAACGATACCCTCCTGCTTTTCAGATGCGGATGATAACCGCCGCATCGCGATGCCCCCGGCTTATGCCGTAAGCGGCGCGTATTCGGCAGCCGTCTGAACATATGGCCTTCGGCTGCCTCCATAAAAGCCTTGATCCGCCTTTCCGCGGCCATCGGCTTCCCCTGCGGCGGCGCATGTAGGCCGGGCAGGGATTACTTGGAATAAAGCTCGACTATGAGGTTCTCCTCGAACGGGAAGTCGACATCGCCGCGGGTCGGCATGACCTTGACGGTGCCCTTCAGGTTCTCGCGGTCGGCTTCGAGCCAGCCGGGGATAACGCCGCCTTCGGTGGCGTCGAGGATCTGCTCATATCTCTTCGTGGATTTGGCCTTTTCCCTAACGGCGATGACGTCGCCGGGCTTGACCTGATATGACGGGATGTTGACCGTCTTGCCGTTGACGCTGATGTGAGCGTGTCCGACGATCTGACGGGCTTCTCTTCTGGTTCTGGCAAAGCCGAGACGGAAGACGACGTTGTCGAGTCTTCTCTCGAGGAGGACGAGCAGGTTCTCACCGGCGCGGCCTTCCATGCGCTCAGCCTTGAGATAATAGTTATGGAACTGCTTTTCAAGAACGCCGTAGATGAACTTGGCTCTCTGTTTCTCGCGGAGCTGGGTGCCGTACTCGCTCATCTTATGGTTGGTTTTCTTCTGCTCTCTGCGTGTGATCTTGGAGGATCCGAGATATCCGGGTTCGATATCGAGAGATCTGCACTTCTTGATCACGGGTTCTCTTGAAACTGCCATTGTATTCCTCCTGATCAGACTCTGCGGCGCTTGGGCGGACGGCAGCCGTTATGCGGGATCGGGGTGACGTCCTTGATCATAGTGATCTCAAGGCCGGCAGCGGCGAGCGCGCGGATAGCGGATTCACGGCCTGAGCCGGGACCCTTGACGAACACCTCGACGGTCTTCATGCCGTGATCCATGGCGGCCTTGGCAGCCGTCTCGGCGGCGGACTGAGCGGCGAACGGAGTGCTCTTTCTGGATCCGCGGAAGCCGAGCTCGCCGGCGGAGGCCCAGGAAATGGCGTTGCCGTTCACGTCGCTGATGGTGACGATGGTGTTGTTGAACGTAGCTCTGATATGAGCCGAGCCGCGGTCTATATTCTTGCGTTCCCGGCGCTTGCGGATGACTTTCTTGCCGGAATTCTTATTATCAGCCATTTGTCAATCGCTCCTTATTTCTTCTTGTTAGCGATGGTCTTGACCGGACCCTTGCAGGTTCTGGCGTTGGTCTTCGTGCGCTGTCCGCGGCAGGGAAGTCCCTTGCGGTGACGGATCCCGCGGTAGCAGTTGATTTCGACCAGGCGCTTGATGTCAAGCGACACGTCGCGGCGGAGATCGCCCTCGACCTTGTAGTTCTGATCGATCTCGTCACGGAGCTTGGAGACGTCCTCTTCGGTAAGATCCTTGGCACGGGTGTCAGGATTTACGCCGGTAGCCTTGCATATGTTTTTGGCGCTGGTCGGGCCGATGCCGTAGATATAGGTAAGCGCAGCCTCGACGCGTTTCGCGTTCGGTAAATCGACGCCTGCTATACGAGCCATTGTCTATGTTCTCCTTTTAACTTCTGATCAAACGAAAGCGCTATCAGCCCTGTCTCTGCTTATGCTTCGGGTTGGAGCAGATGACCATGACCTTGCCTTTGCGCTTGATTATCTTGCACTTCTCGCACATTTTCTTTACGGAAGGTCTGACTTTCATTTTATGCGATCCTTTCGCGCGCACGGGATGAGAGGATCTCACCCGGGCGGTATATATGTGGTTGCGGATTGTTTATTTCGATCTCCAGGTAATGCGGCCTTTTGTAAGGTCGTATATCGAGACCTCTACCGTGACCTTGTCGCCGGGGAGGATCCATATATAGTTCATCCTCAGCTTGCCGCTTATGCGGGCGGTCACTATATGATCGTTGGGCAGCTTGACCTTGAAGGTGGCGTTCGGCAGAGCCTCTATAACGGTACCCTCAAACTCAATAACATCGTCTTTGGCCAGAAAAATCCCTCCTCAGTTCAATTAACGCCTTCGATATAGGTCGAGGCGACAACGCCTTCGTCCGTCAGAAGTATCGTATTCTCATAATGCGATGAGAGCGAGCCGTCGAGCGGGACGACGGTCCAGCCGTCTGCCAGCTCCTTCACCTCTCCGGTGCCGAGGTTGATCATCGGTTCGACGGCTATCGCCATCCCCTTCGTGATCCTCATGCCTCTTCCCGGTCTCCCGTAATTCGGAACGTCGGGCGTCTCGTGCATGTCGCGGCCGATACCGTGACCGACGTATTTTCTGACGACCCCGAAGCCGAACTGCGAGATATAGCTCTCAACGGCATTGCCGATATCCCCCAGACGAAGGACCTCATCATGTTCGATATGATCTTTAATGACGCTGAAGGCCCGCCAGAACGATTCCTTCGTAGCCTCGACAAGACGTCTGGCGTCATCAGACACCTCGCCGCACATGACGGTGCGGGCGGCGTCGCCGTTATAGCCCTCCCAGATGGCTCCGGTATCGATCTTGACCAGATCTCCCTCCTTGATTATCACGTCCTTCGACGGGATACCGTGGATGACCTGCTCGTTTATCGACACGCACGCCGATCCGGGGAAGCCTCCGTAGCCGAGAAAGGCCGGTACGGCTCCGCACTTGACGATATAGTCGTGTATGACCTCGTCGACATGCTTTGTCGTGACGCCCGGCTTTACCGCCGCCGCGCCCACCGCCAGAGCCTCACCGGTTATCCTTCCGGCGACCTTCATCTTTTCGAACTGGGACTTGTTTTTCAGTTCTATCATACCTTGGCTTCTTCCTCTAAGACAGGTCCGCGCTTATTCCACCCTGCCGGTCGCGAGCATGCGCCCGGTCTCGACCGCCTTCATGGTGAGGGCGGTGGTGTCTTCGACCTTTTCCTGTCCTATTACGGTGAGAAGCTTTCCGCGCGAGTTGTAGAACTCCTTCACCGGCTCTGTCTGCTCGTGGTAGACCTTGAGACGGCTGAGTACGACCTCGGGGAGATCGTCGTGACGCGTGGTGAGCTTCGCTCCGCACTTGTCGCAGCTTTCGCCGTCCTTCGACGGCTTGTACTCGGTATGATATGACGCGCCGCAGTCAGGGCAGACGCGGCGTCCGCTCATCCTTCGGACGATGTTCTCGTCCGGGACCTCGATGGTGACGGCGAAGTCGATATCGACGCCCATCTTCTCCAGCTCCTCAGCCTGAATTATCGTGCGGGGGAAGCCGTCGAGTATGAAGCCCTTTTCGCAGTCGTCCTGCGCAAGGCGCTCCTTTATGATGTCGATAACGACCTTGTCCGGCACGAGGGAGCCGCTGTCCATATAGGACTTGGCTTCCATTCCGGCCGGAGTGCCGTTCTTCACCGATTCGCGGATGATCGCGCCGGTCGAGATCGCCGGTATGCCGTAAGCGGCGCTGACGTTCTCGGCCTGCGTTCCCTTGCCGGCGCCGGGAGCGCCGAGGAATATCATCTTCATTGATTCTTTCTCCTATGCGTTGACCTTCGCCGGTTTATCTGTATATTCGCATCATTCAAGGAAGCCCTTGTAATGACGCATTGTCGTCTGAGCCTCGATGTTGCGCGCGGTCTCGAGCACGACGCCGACGGCTATCAGCAGCGAGGAGCCGCCGAAGGCGAGGGAGCCGATGGAAGAACGGGTCGCGATGTTCACTATCAGCGGCAGGACCGCGACAATGTCGAGGAAGAAAGCGCCTATAAGCGTGATGCGGTTAAGAACCTTGGTAATGAAGTCGGAGGTGGGACGTCCGGGGCGGATGCCGGGGACGAAGCCGCCGTTCTTCTTCAGGTTGTTGGCGACCTCTACCGGATTGAAGGAAATCGCGATGTAGAAGTAAGCGAACAGGATTATCAGGATGAAGAAGACGACCACATAGAACCAGGAGTTATAGCCGAGGAAGTTGACCAGCTTCTCGCGGAAGGAGCCTGCCGGAGGCGGGAAGATCATGGCGATGGTAGCCGGGATCGAAACCACCGAGTTGGCGAAGATGATCGGCATGACGCCGGCCATGTTCAGCTTGATCGGCAGGTTGGAGCTCTGGCCGCCGTACATCTTGCGTCCGACGACTCTCTTGGCGTACTGCACCGGGATGCGGCGCTCGGAGTTGGTGACCCACACGACGAAGACGATCATGGCGATCATGGCGACTACGATAACGAGATCGAGGAGTACGCCGAGGAGAACGCCGACCGCTCCGCGGGTAGCGTAATTGGACTGAACGAAGCCGATCAGCATGCCGGCGATGGACGATCCGGACGAGACGATGTTGGCGAAGAGCATCAGGTTGATGCCGCCGCCGATACCGAACTTGTCGATCTGATCGCCGAGCCAGATGACCAGAGAAGCGCCGGCGACGTAGCAGGCGATGATTACGAAGGCCTGGAAGACGCCTCTTTCAATCAGAAGATTGTTGTTGCGCATGTACATATAATAACCGTAAGCGGTTATAAGAGCCAGCGCGACGGCACCGTATCTGGTTATCTTGTTGATCTTCTTCTGCCCCTCTTCGCCTTCCTTCGCCATCTTTTCGAGGGCGGGGATGGCTATGGTGAGGAGCTGCATAATGATCTGCGCCGTGATATACGGCTGAACAGAGAGCGCGAAAAGGGTTGCTCTGGAGAACGCTTCGCCGGACAGTATGTTCAGGTACTGGAAGAGAGATCCGCTACCTGAGATGAGTTCACTGAGTCCGTCACTGTCTACAAACGGTACCGGCATTACAGCGCCTATACGGTAGAGCAGGAGTATAAGCAGCGTAAACAGCATCTTACGCCGCAGCTCCGGCACCTTCCACGCGTTTTTCAGAGTTTGGAACACTCAGATCACCTCGGCGCTTCCGCCCGCTGCTTCTATCTTTTCCTTGGCGGCCGCGGAGAATTTGGCGGCCTTGACAGTCAGCTTCTTGGTGATTTCGCCGTCGGCGAGGACCTTGAGACCGGCGAGTTCTTTTCTTACGACTCCGTCATTCATCAGCTTTTCGAGATCGATGACGGCGCCCTCTTCGTATTTATTGAGAGTCTCGAGATTGACGATAGCGTAGTCAACCGGATTCAGGGCTCTGAAGCCCTTCTTCGGATGCTTGCGGTACAGCGGGAGCTGACCGCCTTCAAATCCCGGACGAACTCCGCCGCCCGAGCGGGCGTTCTGACCCTTATGGCCTTTGGCAGAGGTCTTGCCGTTGCCGGAACCGATGCCGCGGCCGACGCGCCAGCCCTTATGGACGGAACCCGGAGCCGGGGATAATTCATGGAGCTTCAATTTATTTTCCTCCTTGATATCTTGTTGAGACAGCGATCCTTCATCAGACCTCTTCCTCGACGCAGACGAGGTGAGCGATGATTCTGATCTTGCCTCTGAGGGAGGGAAGATCCTTGCCCTCGAAGCTGTCGCCGATCTTCTTCAGACCGAGTGATTCGGCGGTCTTGATCATGTTCGGCTTGGCGGCTATGAGGCTCTTGATGAGCGTTACTTTTACGGTCTTTTCCATTTTCTCAAGCCTCCGATCAGCCTCTGAGCTGTTCGACCGGGATGTCACGGATCCTGGCGATCTCTTCCTCGGTGCGCAGAGCGCGGAGAGCCTCGTAGGTAGCCTTGACAACGTTGGTGGGGTTGGTCGAGCGCAGGCACTTTGCACGGATGTTCTTGATACCGCAGGCTTCGACCAGCGCGCGGACGGTGGCGCCGGCGATGATTCCGGTACCTTCGGGGGCCGGCCTCAGCAGGACTCTGCCGGAGCCGTACTCGCCGATGATCTCGTGCGGGATGGTGGTTCCCTTAAGCGAAACCTCGATTATATTCTTATGAGCGTCCTCGATGGCCTTGCGGATGGCCTCCGGGACTTCGGCAGCCTTTCCGAGACCGTAGCCGACGTGGCCGTTGCCGTCGCCGACGACCATGATGGCGGTGAAGCGCTGCACGCGGCCGCCCTTGACGGTCTTGGATACGCGCTTTACGACGACGTTCTTCTCGACCAGCTCAAGCTTGGACGCATCTATACGTTTTTCAACCATTGTATGATTACCTCTCAGAACTTAAGTCCGCCTTCGCGGGCGCCGGCTGCGAGCTCGGCGACGCGTCCGTGGTAGATATAACCGCCGCGGTCGAAGACTACTTCCTCGATTCCCTTGGCGACCGCGCGCTCGGCAACAGCCTTGCCTACGCGCTTGGCGGCGTCCTTATTGGAACCGATACCCTCGAAGTCCTTCTCGTAGGAGGAGGCGGCAGCGATGGTGTTTCCGGTGGAGTCGTCGATGACCTGGGCGCTGATATTGGCGTTGGAACGGTAGACGCAAAGACGCGGACGTGCGGTGGTTCCGGAGATCTTGCTTCTTACGCGGGCATGTCTCTTGAGACGGGCCGCGTTTTTATCTTTTAATGATACCATTATTATCCGCTCCTTTCAATTATTTACCGGCCTTACCGGCTTTACCGGCCTTGCGGCGGATGAACTCGCCCGAATACTTCACGCCCTTGCCGAGGTACGGCTCAGGCGGACGCTTGCCGCGGATATTGGCGGCGACTTCGCCTACGGCCTGCTTGGAAGCGCCTTTGACGATGATGGTCAGCTGATCCGGTACGTCGAAGGTGATCCCGTCCTTCTCCTCGAAGATGATCGGGTGAGAATAGCCGAGGTTGAGGGTGAGGGTCTTGCCGGATTTCTGAGCGTTGTAGCCGACGCCGACGATCTCGAGCTTCTTCGTGAAGCCTTCGCTCACGCCGGTGATCATGTTGCTGATCAGGGTGCGGGAAAGGCCCCAGAGAGAGTTGTCGGTGCGCTTGGTGCGCGGGCTGGCGTTCTCTTCTTCCGGAACGGAGAGAGTGATGGTATTGGCTTCCTGCTTGATGATCACGCGGGGGTTGATCTTCTCGCAGAGTTCGCCGTTCTTGCCCTTTACGGTAACGAGTCCGTTGTCGATCTTGACTTCGACGCCGGCAGGAACCGTGATCGGCAGTTTTCCGATTCTTGACATTTCAGTTCCTCCTCATTACCATACGAAAGCGATTACTTCGCCGCCTATATGCTGAGCTCTGGCGGACTTGTCGGTCATCAGTCCCTTGGAGGTGCTGACGATGGCGATGCCGAGGCCGTTGAGCACTCTGGGCATCTCCGCGGCGGAGGCGTAGATGCGCAGACCCGGCTTGGACACGCGGCGGATGCCGGTGATGACCTTCTTCTTGCCGGGGAGATATTTAAGCGTAACGCGGATGATGCCCTGCTTGCCGTCTTCGACAACGGTATAGGACTTGATATAGCCCTCGTTGACAAGGATATCGGCGATGGCCTTCTTCATATTGGAGGCCGGGATATCCACGGTGAGATGTTTTGCGTCGTTGGCGTTTCTGATTCGGGTGAGCATATCCCCGATAACGTCTGACATTTGCATGGTATGGTTTCCTCCTGATATATTTGCCTGACTTTCATCAGGCCAAGCAGCCGGCGGTTAGGACCGGGCGGAGTGCTCCGATCCTCCTTCCGAATGTTTACATATTTTCGCCGTTTTACGCCCGCGGAGGCGTCCGGATGAGAGCGAGGGTTTTTATCCCGGGGAAGGGAAAGAACCTTTCTGAGGAAAGGTTCTTTCCCTTCCCCAGACCCCATCCCTATCTCCAAAGACTTTTGGGACTTTTTTAGGTCCTTACTGCGCTTTCAGCCGGTATATATTCATTATCGAATGATGATAGATTACCACGAAGCCTTCTTCATTCCGGGGATCTCGCCCTTTTCGGCGAGGTTGCGGAAGCAGATGCGGCAGATGCCGTACTTGCGGAGATAGCCGTGCGGGCGTCCGCAGATCTTGCAGCGGTTGTATTCGCGGGTGGAATACTTCTGCGTCTTCTGCTGCTTCAGGATCATAGCCTTCTTTGCCACTTTGGTATTCCTCCTTATCTCGCGAACGGCGCGCCCATCATGGAGAGCAGATCGCGGGCTTCCTCGTCCGTCTCCGCGGTGGTAACGAAAGCGATGTCCATGCCTCTGACCTTCTCGATCTTGTCGTACTCGATCTCAGGGAAGATCAGCTGCTCGCGCAGACCGAGGGAATAGTTGCCGCGGCCGTCGAAGCCGTCGGGATTGATACCCTTGAAGTCGCGTACGCGGGGCAGCGAGAAGTTGAACAGTCTGTCGATGAATTCGTACATGCGGTCGCCGCGGAGGGTGACCTTTACGCCGATCTTCATGCCCTCGCGGACCTTGAAGTTAGCGACCGACTTCTTCGCGGTGGTCGGAACGGCCTTCTGACCGGTTATCTGAGAGATCTCGGCGATAACGGTGTCGATGGCCTTGGCGTTCTCGCGGGCGTCACCGACGCCGACGTTGACGACTACCTTAACGAACTTCGGGATCTGCATCGGGCTCTTGTAGTTGTATTTCTTCATGAGAGCCGGAGCGATCTCATCCTTATAGAACTTCTTGAGTCTGGCGGGATTCGGGGTCTCAACAACAGCAGCCTGCTTATTGTTTTTGTCAGCTTTTGCCATATGTCAATTCCTCCGTTTTCAGAGCTTGGCGCCGCACTTGGCGCAGACTCTGATCTTCTTGTCTCCGTCCATCTGGACCTTGGTGCGAACGCCCTTGCCGCATTTGTCGCAGAAAAGGAGCACCTTATCGGCGTAGATGGCGCCGTCGACTTCAATTATGCCGCCGGCCTCGCCCTGACGGCGGGGTTTGGCGTGCTTCTTGACCTTGTTGACTCCCTCGACGATTACCTTGCGCTCGGAGGGGGATACTTCGAGTACCTTCCCCTTCTTGCCCTTATCATCGCCGGAGATCACGATAACGTTATCGTCCTTCTTGATATGAAGAGTGTTCATCAGTTAAATATCCTCCTCACAGCACTTCCGGAGCGAGCGAAAGGATCTTGGTGAATTCCTTTTCGCGGAGCTCTCTGGCGACCGGGCCGAAGATACGGGTGCCGGTAGGATTCTTGTCTTCCTGTATAATAACCGCTGCGTTCTCATCGAAACGGATGCACGAGCCGTCGGCGCGCTTCACTCCCTTGGTGCTGCGCACGATAACGGCCTTAACGACCTGTCCCTGCTTTACTGAACCGCCGGGAGCAGCCTTTTTAACCGCGCATACCACGATATCGCCGATGTTGGCGTAGCGGCGGCGGGTACCGCCGAGCACGCGGATGCACATAAGCTCCTTCGCGCCGGTATTGTCCGCCACTTTCATGTATGTTTGCGTCTGTATCACGGTTAGTTGTCCTCCATATGTATTAGCGAAGCGGCACAGATTACTCTCTGCCGATCCACACGCGGGATATTACTTCGCCTTCTCGATTATTCTGGTAAGGCGCCATCTCTTGGTCCTTGACAGAGGTCTGGTCTCCATGACCTCGACTCTGTCGCCCACACCGGCGGTGTTCTCCTCGTCGTGGGCGTGGATCTTCGTGGTGCGCTTGATTACCTTTCCGTACATCGGATGAACAACGTTATCCTCGATAGCGACGACGATCGTTTTGTCCATCTTATCCGAAACAACCATTCCGACGCGGGTCTTGCGCATCGGACGGGCAGATAATACTTTATCTTCCATGTCTTATTCCTTTACTTGCGCTCGTACTTTACGCGTCCTTCTTTTCGGCGTTCTTCTTTTCGGTGAGGACAGTCATCACACGCGCGATATCTTTCTTGGTCTCTTGAATCTTATGCGGATTCTCGAGCTGGTTGATAGAGAGCTGGAAGCGGAGGTTGAAGAGCTCTTCCTTGAGATCCTTAACCTTCTGCTCGAGCTCGGTCTCGCTCATGCTGCGAATATCGGTTATCTTCACGCCTGTTCCTCCCCGGAGTCGGTCTCCGTCTCGGCATCCTCAGCCATATCAGCTTTGATCATGAACTTGGTCTTGATCGGCAGCTTATTGCTGGCCAGACGCATTGCTTCCTTGGCGTCCTCGACTGACACGCCGTTCATCTCGAACAGAACTCTGCCCGGCTTCACGACGGCGACCCAGTACTCCGGAGAACCCTTACCGGAACCCATTCGGGTCTCGGCGGGCTTGGCGGTGACGGGCTTATCGGGGAATATCTTTATCCAGACCTGTCCGCCGCGCTGGATGTAACGCGTCATGGCGATACGGGCGGCTTCTATCTGGTTGCTTGTAATCCATGCCGGCTCGGTGGCGACGAGACCGTAATCACCGTAGGTGATCTCGTTGCCGCGGGTCGCCTTGCCCTTCATACGGCCGCGCTGTACACGGCGGTACTTGGACCTTTTAGGCATCAGCATTTTTCAGTCCTCCTATCTTACTCGGTAACGGTCTCGGCCGCCGGAGCGGTCTGCGCCGGAGCCTCGGCCACCGCCTGAGCGGCGGGCTTGCGAGATCCGGTTCTCGAGGCGGAGAAAGCCGTGGACTTCGGAGCCTCGGCGGCTCTCGGGCCGCGTCCGTTTCCGCGTCTGTCGCCGGAACGCTGTCCGTCGCGTCTGTCGCCGGAACGCTCACCGGTTCTCGGTCCGCGGTCTCCGGTGCGCTCGCCGGAGCGCTGTCCGTCGCGTCTGTCGCCTCTTCTGTCGCCGGAGCGGCCGCCTCTGCGGTCGTCGCGTCTGTCGCCGCGGCGTCTGTCGTTGCGGCTGCCGTTCTCCTGAGCGGCTCTCGATCCGGTCTTGCTGCCGTCGAGGACTTCGCCTTTATAGATCCATACCTTTACGCCGACCTTGCCGTAGGTGGTATTGGCTTCCGCCTGGCCGTAGTCGATGTCGGCGCGGAGGGTCTGCAGCGGGATGGTGCCTTCATGATAATGCTCGGTACGGGCGATTTCGGCGCCGTTGAGGCGTCCGCCGCAGGCGGTCTTGATACCCTTGGCTCCGCTCTTCATGGTGCGGGCGATGGCCTGCTTCATGGCGCGGCGGAACGCGATGCGGCGCTCGAGCTGGGATGCGATGGATTCGGCAACCAGCTGCGCGTCCATATCGGGGTTCTTGATCTCAACGACGTTAACCGATACCGGCTTGCCGACGACCTTCTCGATGTCGGCTTTGAGCTTGTCTATTTCGGTGCCGCCCTTGCCTATGATCAGGCCGGGCTTGGCGCAGTGGATGAACACGCGGACGCGCGCGGCGTCGCGCTCGATCTCTATCTTCGGCACGCCGGCTTCATACAGGCGCGTCTTAAGCATTTTCCTGAGAGTGTAGTCGTTTACGAGGGTATCGCCGAACTGCTCGTCCTCAACGAACCATCTCGAATCCCAGTCCTTTATAACTCCCACGCGGAAGCCGCGCGGATTTACTTTTTGACCCATGAGGTGCTCTTTCCTCCGTTATTCCTTGTCTGCGACGGTGATGAACACATGGCTCGTGCGCTTCATGATGCGGGCGCCCGATCCCTTGGCTCTGGCTCTGAATCTCTTCAGCGTCGGGCCGGGGGTGACGAAGCACTCCTTCACGACGAGGCGGTTTCTGTCCATCCCGAAGTTGTTCTCGGCGTTGGCTACGGCCGAGTCAAGCAGCTTGATGAGATATTCCGACGCGGCCTTCGGCGTATTCCTGAGAATAGCTCTGGCTACGGCGGTGTCCTTATCGCGGATCAGATCGAGCACGATCTTTACCTTGCGCGGCGAGATGCGCGCGAATTTTAAACTGGCCTTTGCTTCCATTGCTTCAAGTCCTCCTTATCTTACTTGCCGTCGTTGGAGGTCTTCGAGCCGCTGTGACCCTTAAAGGTACGCGTCGGAGCAAATTCGCCGAGTTTGTGGCCGATCATATCCTCGGTGATGTACACCGGGATGTGCTTGCGGCCGTCGTAAACGGCGATAGTGTGGCCGACGAATTCCGGGAAGATGGTGGAAGCCCTCGACCAGGTTTTTATAACATTTTTCTCGTTCTTGGAGTTCATTGCGTCGATGCGGTTGTAGAGCTTCGCTTCGACGAACGGCCCCTTCTTGAGGCTTCTGCTCATTTAACGGCTCCTCCTTATTTCCCGTTCCTGTGCTTGATGATCATCTTCTCGGTGCGGGCCTTCTTGTTGCGCGTCTTATAGCCGTGAGTGGGCTTGCCCCACGGAGTGACGGGAGAAGGCATACCGATGGGCGACTTGCCCTCGCCGCCGCCGTGCGGATGATCGTTCGGGTTCATGACCGAGCCGCGGACATGCGGGCGGATGCCCTTGTGACGGGTCTTACCAGCCTTGCCGACCTTCACGGTCTCATGGTCGCTGTTGCCGACCATGCCGATGCAGGCGGTGCAGTCGAGACGGATGTATCTCACCTCGCCCGAGGGAAGTCTCACCTGAGCGAGCTTTTCCTCCTTGGCGATGAGCTGGGCTCCGGTGCCGGCGCTTCTTACGAGCTGGGCGCCCTTGCCGGGATAAAGCTCGATGTTGTAGATAACGGTACCGACCGGGATATTGGCTATCGGCAGGGTGTTGCCGGGCTTGATATCGGCCTCGGCGCCGCTGTAAACGGTATCGCCGACCTTAAGGCCTTCGGGAGCGATGATGTAGCTCTTCACTCCGGCGTCGTCCTGCAGCAGGGCGATGTAGGCGGTGCGGTTGGGATCGTACTCGATGCCGATGACCTTGGCCGGAGCGGCGTCGGCGCGGCGGAAGGAGACGATGCGGTAGTTGCGCTTGTTGCCGCCGCCCTTATGACGGACGGTGATCTTGCCGTAGCTGTTGCGTCCGGCGTGCTTCTTCAGATGATGAATGAGGCTGCGCTCGGGCGTCTTCTTCGTGATCTCCTCGAAGGACGGGACGGACATGTCGCGTCTCGCGGGAGTTGTGGGTTTATATTTGATCGTAGCCATTTGAAATCACTCCTCCGGATCAGTTCATGCCCTCGAAGAACTCGATGGGCTTGGAATCGGGAGTCAGTTTCACATAAGCCTTTTTCCACGCGGACTTATATCCGGAGTGAGCGCCGACTCTTCTCGGCTTCTTCACCATGGAAACGGTGTTTACCGACTCGACCTTGACCTTGAAAGCCTTCTCGACCGCGTCGGCGATCTCCGGCTTGGTGGCGCCGTCGGCTACCTTGAAGGTATATGTCTTACCCGCGATCAGTTCATTGGATTTCTCGGTGATGACCGGGGCGATCAGTATATCATGAAAGTCCTTCATTTTATGCATATACCTCCTCGATCTTCTTCGCCGCGTCCTTCGCGATGATGAGAGTGTCGGCGTTGAGAATATCGTATGTATTGAGCGCGTCGGCCTGGATGGTCTTAACGCCCGGTATATTCGACATGCTTCTGATGACCTTGTCGTCGACACCGTCGATGGCGACGAGCGCCTTCTTCTTGGCGCCGACGGCCTTGAGCATGGCCGCCATGGTCTTGGTCTTGTACTCGGTGGCGCTGATGGCGTCGATCACGATGATATCGTCGGTCTTGGCCTTGTCGGACAGAGCCGAGACGATCGCGATGCGGCGCACCTTCTTGTTGAGGCAGATCTTATAGGTGCGCGGCTTCGGGGAGAACGCCACGCCGCCGTGTGTCCATTGCGGCGAACGGGTCGAGCCCTGACGGGCGCGGCCGGTGCCCTTCTGTCTCCACGGCTTCTTGCCGCCGCCCGAGACCTCGGCGCGGGTGAGCGCCGACTGTGTGCCCTGTCTCTGATTGGACAGGTAAGCTTTTACCGCGGCGTGAAGAACGTCGGCGTTGACCTCAGCGCCGAATACCGCGTCGGAAAGCTCGATATTACCGACTTCCTTGCCGGTCATATCGACTACCTTGAAATTAGGCATTTGTTGTCCTCCTTAGCCGGTTCAGCCTTTGATGGCGTTGCGCAGATAAACGATGCCGTTTTCCGCTCCCGGGACGGCCCCGCGTATCGCGATGATATTCTTCTCAGCGTCGATCTTGGCGATCTTCAGGTTCTGAACAGTGACCTGCTCGTCGCCCCACTGTCCGGCCATCTTCTTGTTCTTGAAGACGCGGGACGGGCTGGAGTTGGCGTTCATCGAACCGACTTCGCGGTGGACCGGGCCTGTGCCGTGGGTCATTCTGAGAACGTGGTGGTTCCAGCGCTTGATGGAGCCGGTGTATCCGTGACCCTTGGAGGTGCCGGTAACGTCGACCAGCTCGCCGGCGGCAAAGATGTCGCTGGCGACGGTATCGCCTACATTATAACCGGAGCAGTCCTCGAGCCTGAACTCCTTCAGATAGCGCTTCGGAGCCACGCCGCTTTTCTTGAAGTGACCGGCGGCCGGCTTGGAGAGCTTCTTCTCGTCTATGTCGCCGAATCCGAGCTGGATGGCTTCATAGCCGTCTTTTTCAGTGGTCTTCTTCTGCGTGACCGTGCAGGGTCCCGCTTCGATAAGGGTTACCGGAATGACGTTTCCGTTCTCGTCAAAGATCTGGGTCATTCCGAGCTTCTTGCCGATGATTCCCTTTTTCATTGGATGATATATCCTCCTGTTTTAGGTTATTGGTCGAACGGCTCAGCCGCCCGACATGACATAAAACGCCGCCGCATTTCTCTGCGGAACGAGTGCTTTTCCTGTTTCCGGGGGAAGGGAGAAAACCTTTCTGAAGAAAGGTTTTCTCCCTTCCCCCGGACCCCCATCCTGTTTTCCAAAGACTTTTTGTACTTTGAATCATTGAATCGAGGGTCAGCGAAGCCTGTTCCTAATGTCGCGCTTAAACTGACGCGGCGGAATTTTGCCTTGTGAACTTCTCAGGCTATGAAATCGCATATGAGGCGCGCGGCGCCGTGAGAGACGCTTTCGCCTCGGCTCCGGTGTAACGGACCGGAGATATCAGGCTTCGATCAGAGCTTGATTTCGATTTCGACGCCGGCGGGAAGCTCAAGGCCCATCAGAGCTTCAACGCATTTCTGCGAGGGCTTGATTACGTCGATGAGCCGCTTGTGGGTACGGGTCTCGAACTGCTCGCGGCTGTCCTTGTACTTGAAGACGGCGCGGAGCACGGTGACGATCTCGCGCTCGGTCGG
Source organism: uncultured Clostridia bacterium (assembly GCA_946407735.1). GTDB lineage: Bacteria > Bacillota > Clostridia > Oscillospirales > CAG-272 > JAAZGC01. The sequence continues at coordinate 77,942 of CAMJPL010000006.1, read as the reverse complement.
CAGCGGGATGGGGCCGGAAACGGCGGCGCCGTTTCTCTTGGCCGTGTCGACGATCTTGGTCGCCGCCGCGTCGATGAGGGTGTGATCGTAGCTCTTGAGGCGTATCCTGAGTTTTTCCTTGACTGCCATGGGATTCCTTGTTCCTCCGTGGTGAAATATTGTATGATAGCGATTCCGGCGATAAAAGAGCCGCGGAGGAGATAGGCATATTCAAAAGGACTCAATCCGGACCCGGGCAGTCGCGCGTACGGCTTTGACTAGCATCGCCGCGAGACCGCGTTTCCGCTGTATCCGTTTTACAACCGAGCCGGGCGTTTCCCGACCGCCTCTTAAAATCGCGCAAGCCGCTCGCGGCCGCGCCGAATTTAAATATGCCTGACCTGCCGCCCGCCTTTGCGGCGGACATACTCGGCGGAAATTCCCGCTCCCGGGAAAGAGCGCAACCTTCCGCTTCATCGCGTTTCGCCGTCAGCCGAAGTCCGGCTGAGACCTGCCTTCCCGCCAAAACTCGAAAAATGAGCGGAAAAACAGCCTTACTATTATACTACAAACGAAGAAAATAGTCAATAAGATATAGCGAGAAAGGTGATAATTTACAAAAAGTTATTATTTGCAGGTCAGCCGCATATATAAAAGGAGCGCCTTTCGGCGCTCCCACAGGCGGGTCATGATGTCAGATCAGCTTTCCCGCGATGAACCTTTCCATATTAATATACGCGTTTATGTCGCTCTCGTACATGTCCTCCGGCTTCTCGGCCCTTCCGACGGCTTCGATGTCGGTCGTCTTCATGACCATGGCGTAAGCCTCGCCGGCGGCGGCGGGATCCTTCGCCTTTAGCTCCTCGAGCATCTCGTACAGCTCGATGCCGCGTCTGAACTCCTTCCATCTCAGCGTCAGGAGCGGGCTGCCGTCCGGCTGCGGATAGACGATATGGGTGTCGCCGGTGCGCCAGAAGCTGTACCTCGAGTCCTCGCGCGGATGATCCGGCCAGATGTTGTAGCTCCAGCGGAGCATGCCGTCGAAGCCGGCGGCCGACGCGAGCACCGGCATATAGTCAGACTCGACGAGCGGGCTGGTGATGAAGTTGTTCGGGAACTGCGGTCCGCAGCATATATAATAAAGGAAGCGTTTGCCCGGCATCGTCGCCTGATAGCCCTTCAGCGCCTTGTACTCCTTCGTCATGCCCGAGATGAACGGCGCGAAATCGTAAACCTCCTCGCCGAACTCGCCGATGAACTCCGAATGGTTGATGGCGGCCTTGAATTTGAAGGCGGGAGCGATCTCATGCAGACGGGTGAGTATCCGGCGGTAAAGCTCGATATCTCCCGGCTCGTCGGCGGCGAGGCGGACGCGGTCGATCTGGCCTGTGCGGACGAAGTACTGCTCGAGACCTACGATATAGCCCTCGATGTCGGCAGCGCAGTCCATATATTTGTAGCAGCCGTCCTTCTCGTCGAGATATCTTATCCTCAGCCCGTCAGGATAATCCTCCGCCGGCTTCACGAAGCCGTTCTCCGCCTGGCTCCAGACGTTGCAGAGGCCGTAGACCGAGATCTCGCGGTCGATGCCGTATTTCGCCGCGATGTCGATATACCGCTGCATGGCGGTATAGTCGCACTCAAGTCTCCCGTCGGCCTTCTTCTTCGCCGATATGATGCCGTATTCGTACATATTCGCCTGCGAGTCGGAGCCGCCGCAGCCCTGACCGCTCCACGGCGCATCGGAGGCGACGATGGTGACCGCCTTCTGCCCGAGCTCGCCGAGCGATTTCAGATATCTGTCGATGACGGCGAAATGAGCGTCGCTCCAGAGCGGCGTCTCGGCCTTGCGGGCGAGGTTCGACGGATGCTGCCACAGGTCGAGATGGAATTTGTTCTCCCTTACGTCGTGCAGGATGTACGGCGACACCTCGATCGAGCCTTCAAGAGCGCCGATCTTCGTCTCCGGCTCGAGCATGCGGTGCAGATAAAGCCCGACCGAGAAATCATGGATGCCGGGGGCGGCGTCCTTTTTCGCTTCGATCTCGACGTAAACGCTCCGCGTCTGACCGGCGGCGATCTCGACCGACGGCGATGACAGGAGCGCGTCGCCGTAGCATCTGCCGTCCTCGGCGATATTCATGTCGACGATGTTCATCTTCACCGGGAGATCGCATACGGCGCCGAGGCGGAGCTGCGGCTTCTGCCCGTGCTGCGAGAAATAGGGTTTGTCGTCGACGGTGAGGATATAATCCTCGTCCGCGCGTATCAGCAGCTGAAACGCCGCCGTCGAATTCCGTACGGCGAAGAGCGTCGTCGTGCTCTCGCTCCCGGCGTCCTTTACGTATCCGCCCGCGAATTCGGGGTTCATGTCAGAGACCGGCTTGAAGATCCTGTCGGCGGCGGCAAAGCATATGTTCATGATATCATCCTCCATGCGGTACTTGGCTTACGGATAATATTATATCACCCGGCGGCAAATAATGCAAGACGCGGGCGATAAAAAACTCCGCGCAAAAGCGCGGAGCGACGTTTTTGAATAATTTGCCGATCATTCGGCGGCCGGAGACTCGGCCGTTCCCTCGGCGAAGTCGGATTCGTCGGCGACCTCGACCTCTATATCGCGGTCGGAGCGGTCCTCATCATCCTCGAAGGCGTCGTCGATATCGCCCTCGGCGTCCTCCTCGACGGCGAGCTCATCGAGATAATCCTCGCAGTTGGCCTCGCAGAGATTGCGCATATACTCGTTGAACTTGCGGTAGGCGAGGTAGGCGAGCGCGCAGATCCCGGCGCAGGCGCCGATGAACAGAACTATCTTGAGCGCCTTGTCAAGCTTGGACTCGGCGGGCTTTTTCTCGGGAATTATATAATTTTTGATCTCTCTCAGCTTATCCATGATGATTTTCCTCCGATAAAAACGTATAATGCCTGTTTTCCGATCTTACAGGTGTATTATATCACAATCGCGGGGTTTTGTACAGGGGGTGAGGAAAACTATTTGTTAATTTTGTATGCCGGCGCTTACCCAATGAACCATTTTATAAGGTTCCAGATATTCAGCCCGGCTATCAGGGTGCCGACGATGACGAGCAGCGCCTTTACCGGCAGCTTTTTGCACGCCCACGCGGCGACGGGAGCGGCGATGACGCCGCCGATGATTAGCCCGAGGACGATGAGCACATACTGGCGGAAGTCGCTTATCAGCGTCGGGATGAAGGCGATGGTCTCGGCGAGGGTGACGACGAACTCGGCGGTGTTGACGGTGCCGATGGTGCGCTTGACGTCGTGGCCGGTGGCGACCATCGTGCTGGTGACGATGGGGCCCCATCCGCCGCCTCCGGCGGCGTCGAAGAAGCCTCCGGCCAGACCCAGCGGATAGACGTAGGCGCCCGGCTCGCGGGGAGTCTTTTCCTTCTTCGAGAAGGCCTTCGCTATGATGACGATCCCCATGATTATGAGATATCCGTCGATGAACGGCTCGAAGCGGTCGCCGGCGTTCTGCAGGATATACGCGCCGACGACGCCGCCGATGACGCCGGGGATCATGAGCTTCCATAGCAGGCTCAGATTCACGTTCTTCATCCTGAGATGGGAGAGCCCCGACGCGAGCGTGGTCGGCACCTCCGATACGTGTACGACGGCGGAAGCGGTCGCGCCGGGCACTCCGGCGGCGGTGCGGAGGAAGGTGCGGCAGGACACGCCGTAAGCCATGCCCATTGTGCCGTCTATCATCTGGGCCAGAAAGCCGATAAGCAGGTATATCAGGAATTGGACCATCGGTAAAGCCTCTTTGCGGATACTGAGGGCGGATAAAAATTTTTATTATTATATCACATCGGCATTCGTTTTGCAATAAATTCTCAATTTCCGCGCGAGACGAATTTCGGCTCGAGCCGGGCGGCCGATTTGTTCAATTTGACACAGCAGAAGGCTCTGCCCGTCAGTTTTCCGCGAAGAGGATGTTGTTCGGCAGCGGCAGGCGGGCGGTGTCGCCGATGAAGGAAAGCCCGCCGTCCCCGGCCGAGAAGACAGTTACGCTCCCCTCGCGCTCGTTCGCGCTGTAAAGGTACTTTCCGTCCGGCGTGAGGTTTATATCCCTCGGCCAGTCGCCTCCGCACTTTATATACTGCTTTTTCGCGAGCGCCCCGTCCGGCATGATGTCGAAGGCGGTGACGCTGTTGTCAAGCCTCACGCAGGCGTAAAGGGTATCGCCGCTGATCCGGATCGCCGCTCCGGCGCAGGCGAGACGGTATTCATCGGACGAGCCGTCCGGCAGAAGATCATAGGTTTCGATGTACGTAAGCCTTCGGGCTATTCTGTCCCACTTGAAGCGGCAGACGGTCGATGTCAGCTCGTTCACCGTCCAGCCGTCCTCTCCGCGGAATATGATATGCCTCGGTCCGGTCCCCTTCGCGAGAGAACAGGACGAGACGAAATCCAGATCGGGATCGTAGACGTCCACCTCATCGCGGCCGAGATCGACGGCGAAGACGCAGCCGTCGCAGACGAGCGACTGATGCAGATATGCGCGGCTATCGAAGCGCCCGTGAGTCCCGTCAGGCGCGCCGTGTATCACGGCGGCTGTGCAGACGTAGCCGTCCTTCTCCGGCGCGAGCCTTGAGATCAGCGCCGAGCTGTAATTGGCGGTGAAAAGGATCTTCCCGTCCGCCGTATCCATGTAATCGACATGGCAGCCGGTGACGCCCTCAGTCGGCCAAAACGGCGACGGCTCGCCGAAGCTCCCTCCCGGCCCGAGCGGCACTCTCGTCACCGCCGAGTCGGCGGCGCGGCCGAAGCGATCGGTCCCGCCGACGGCGTGACGGCAGACGACGTATATACCGCCGTCCGATATGACGGCGTACATCGGGCAGGGCAGCGCGATGTACGACGCCGGCTCGAGCCTGCCGCCGTCCTTTACCTCGTATGAGTATATTCCCCCTCCGGCGCCGGCGTCGGCTCCGGCTAGTATATAGGCGTAAAGCATAGCATATCCCTCCATCTCTCATATTACGAAAATTATACATCATCGCTTCGCTTTTGTCAATAGGCGCTTGACAAAAGACGCGCCCGAGAGTATAATATAACATATAAATATATCTTCAGGGGAGTCTTTCAATATGAAATTCCGTTACCTCAAGGACATCGGATATCTCGCCTGCATGGCGTCCCTCTTCCTGCTCTATTTCGGCGTGTGGGCGCCGCTGGCGCTCATAATATTCATAGCCGGGGCGACGATGATAATGTTCACCGTCATAACCGACAACGCCCGGCAGGACGGCGACAGGGAAAACAAGGACGAAGATAAAAGCGGCAGGTAATACGCCAGGCAGGGGAAAATCATGAAGATAATCGACATTTTAGCGCAAAAATCCAAAGACGCATATCACAGCCGCCCGGCGACGATCGGGATAATCGGCGACAGTGTGTCGAACGGCTGCTTTGAAGTCGTCGACCATCACGACGGCGGCATCGAGGCGATATACGACACCGAGCGCAATTACGCATCCGAGCTTCGGAAGATGCTCATGACCCTGTTCCCGTTCGGACAGGTGAACATCGTAAACGCCGCGATAAACGGCGACAGCGCCCCGGGAGGCCTTTCCCGCATAGACCGCGACCTTCTCCCGCAGAAGCCGGATCTCGTCATTATATGCTACGGCCTGAACGACGTGAACGCCGGAGAGGACGGCATAGACCGGTACAGAAGCGCCGTGAAGGGCATGATCGACAAGTGCCATTTAGCGGGAGCCGAGGTAATCGTCATGACGCCGCAGCCGATGTGCTACTACGTCCATGAAAGGATACTGAGCGGCACGCAGAGGGACATCGGCAGGCGCTTCGCCGAGCTCCAGTCGTCCGGCATGATGGACAGATACATGACCGCCGCGAGAGAGGCCGCCTCGAAGGGCGGAGCCGTCCTCTGCGACTGCTACGAGAGATGGATGACGCTCCGCCGCGGCGGGGTCGACACGACTATCCTGCTCTCGAACCTGCTCAACCACCCGACTCGCGAGATGCATCTGCTCTTCGCCTATGAGCTCGTCAGGACGATGTTCGAGTGCTGAGCGGCAAAAGAAAGATCCGAGACAAAGACACAACGGGACACCACGCTTTACTGATTTATGAGGATACATGATATGTCACTTAAGCGCAGGATCACATCAATCCTTCTTCTGACCGCCGTAGCCGCCGGATCGATATCCGCCTGCGGCGAGAGCGCCGGGTCTTCTCCCGCCGCGTCAACGACCGCCGCTTCCCCGAGCCGTCCCAGATCGCCGAGACCGAGGCCGAGGAAACGACGAACGCCTATATCCCGGACGACATCCCGGACACCGATTTCGGCGGCGAGACTGTTACATTCGCCGCTCCGACATGGTACGGCGCTCCGAGCTTCATTTACGCTTCCGAGCTCGACGGCGAGGTCATAAACGACGCTTTCTACAATCAGCGCATGTCGATCCAGGAAAGATTCAACGTCAGTATCGACTTGTTTGTCAAAAATGATGAAGGCGGCGGCACTCAGCTTGAAAAGGACGTCCATAAGATGGTACAGGCCGGCGACAGCGGATATGATCTCATTTACAACGGAGACGGCTGCGGGGTGAGAAACGGTCTCGGCGGAGATTTCCTAAATCTCCGCGCCGTGTCGTCCATTGACTTCGACAAACCGTGGTTCAGCGGAACGAGCGACCTTTTCACTATCGGCGGAAGGCTTTTCTTTACCGCCAACACCTTCAGCATTAGCAGTATTTACATGAGCAGCACGCTTACGATCAATAAAAAGCTGGCTTCCGATTTTGGTCTGGAGGTGCCGTATGATCAGGCGAGAGCCGGATCATGGACGCTTGACGCCCTTCTCGCGATGACCGCCAATATGGATAAAGACATCGACGGCGACGGAAAAATGACCGAGGAAGATCAGTACGGCTTTCTGAGTCAGCAGTATTCCGAGCTCTGCATGCAGTGCAATCTCGGCGGAGCGATGATAGGGAAAAACGCCGAAGGATGGCTGGAGCTGACCCCGGACGAAAACAGAATCGTCAGTATTATCGAGAAATGTTCAAAGCTGTTCGCAAACGGTTCCAACAAATTCGGTGCCAGCAACGAAAGCGGCGTAGAAGTCTTTGTAAAGGGCAACAGCCTGTTCTGCTTTATGGAGGGCAGGCTGATGAACACCAAGGTTCGTCAGTACGACATAACCTACGGGATTCTGCCCTTCCCGAAATATGATGAAAATCAGGAAAATTACAGCGCGGCGGGCTACGATCTGTACTGGGGTATCCCTGTCACTTCGGAAAAAGCGGAAATGACCGGAACTCTGGTAAGCGCGATGAGCTGTTACAATTACAACATCATCGTGCCTCAGGTATGGGAGATCGTACTCGGCAGCAAACTGGCAGACGCTCCGGACGATGCCGAAATGTTCGAGATCATACGCGACGTTCAGTATGTTGATATCTGATACGCCGCCAGCACCGCAATGTCCTCTTTGTCCGGTCTGTGCTTCCTTATCCATGACACAAAGCCGGACACCGTCGTATCAACAATAGAGAAGAAAAAGAACTCGGCTATAAACTCGATAGACAAATTTAACGATAAATTTGCAGCGCTTGATGGATAAAAAGTCGATCACCGCAGAATACAAAATACAGAATATAAAATAACTTTGCGATTGTTTCAAAGAGGTGTATTTTGAAAAATTCACGCAGACTCATGTCAGCTGTGCTGCTGTTCTCGATCATTTCCGCTTTCTTCGCCGCCTGCGGCGAGAGCGCCGGATCTTCTCCCGCCGCGTCAACGACAGCCGCTTCCGCCGAGCCGTCCCAGATCGCCGAGACCGAGGCCGAGGAAACGACAAACGCCTATATCCCCGACGACATCCCGGACACCGACTTCGGCGGCGCCGAGCTGAATTTCGTCACCACCACATGGTATGAGGCCTCGAAATACATCTACGCCTTCGAGCTCGACGGCGAGGTGGTGAACGACGCGCTCTACAACCAGCGCATGGCCGTCCAGGAGAGATTCAACGTCAACGTGAACCTCACCGCCGATGACGCGCAGGACACCCTGTCGACCAAGATACACAAGATGGTCATGGCGGGCGATAACACCTACGATCTCATCTACAACCACGACACCCTCACCACCGGCAACGGCATGAAGGGCGACTTCATCAACCTGCGCGGGGTATCGGCCTTCGACTGGTCAAAGCCGTGGTTCAAGGGGACGAGCGAATCCTTCACCGTCGGCGGCAAGCTGTACTTCACCGCCAACTCCTTCGCTTTGAGCGGCATATACATGAACTCGATGCTGTGCATAAACAAGCCCCTCGCCGAGGCTAACGGCATCGAGATACCGTATGACAAGGCCCGCGACGGCAAGTGGTATCTCGACGATCTCATCGCGATGACGACCGACATGAATCAGGATATCAACGGCGACGGGAAAATGACGGAGGACGATCAGTACGGCTTCCTCACGTCATACTACTGCGAGATGAGCATGCAGTCCGGCTTCGGCGGCGGCGCCGTCGGAAAGGACGAAAACGGATGGCTGACGCTCATCTCCGACGACGCGAAGAGCATGGCCATACTCGAGAAATGCGCGAAGCTGTTCGAGAACGGCAGCGACAAGCTCAACGGCGGCAACGAGGGCGGAACACCGACCTTCATCAAGGGCAACACCCTGATATGCTGCGCCGAGGGCCGCTCCATATTCACTACCGTCCGCAACTCCGATATCGTTTACGGCATAATGCCGATCCCGAAATTCGACGAGACTCAGGAAAACTACGCCTCGGCGGGCTTTGACATCTACTGGGCGATCCCGGTGCCGGCCGCCGACAACGCCGAGATGACGGCGACTATCGTATCGGCGATGAGCTGCTACAACTACAACACCGTCGTCCCGCTCGTATGGGAGCTGGTGCTCGGCTCGAAGCTGTCCGATTCCCCCGACGACGCCGACATGTTCGCCATCATGCGCGACACCCAGTACGTCGATGTCGGCTTCGCCTTCAGCGGCCAGTCGAGCAAGCTGACGAATCTCTGCTTCCTCATCAACCTCACCACGGCCGACAAGGGGATATCCTTCATCGAGAAGAACCGCGAGGGCGCCGCGAAGTCGCTGGAAAAGATAAACGCCACATTCGAGGAGCTCGAGGGCTGATCCCGCGCGGAAAGCCGGAACCGGCAAGGAAATAATCGCTAAAAGAGGCGGCTGAGCCTGTCTTTCCCGCCTCATACGGAAACCCATCATATCCGGGGAACGAAACAATGATACTTCGCTCAGAAACCGGGCTCTCCGAGTCCGAAATAAGATCCGCCCTTATCGCCTCGCTGCCGCAGAAGCTGCCCGGCAGGGTCCTGCTGCTGCCGCCCGATTACACCCGCATGTACAGCGGCGCCGGGATGACGACGGCGATATATTACGAATACCTCACGTCAAACGGCGTCAACGTCGACGTCATGCCGGCGCTCGGCACCCACGCGCCGATGACCGAGGCAGAGGTCAAGGCCTTCTTCCGGGGCGTCGTGCCGATGGAGAAGATCATCGTCCACCGCTGGCGCGACGACGTCGTGAAGATCGGCTCCGTGCCGGGGGATTTCGTCGCCTCCGTCTCGGAGGGGCTGGTCGACACGCCGATAGACGTCGAGGTCAACCGCCGGATCGTCGGCGGGGAGTACGGGCTGATAATCTCGATGGGGCAGGTCGTGCCGCACGAGGTGGTCGGCATGGCGAACTACTCAAAGAACATCTTCGTCGGCTGCGGCGGATCGTCGATGATCAACTCGTCGCACATGCTCGGCGCCTTCTACGGGCTCGAGCGCATCATGGGGCGCGACTTCTCGCCGGTAAGAAAGGTGTTCGACTACGCTGAGGAGAACTTCCTCCAGGACGTGCCGCTGCTCTACGTGCTGACGACCACGACGAACAAGGGCGACGAGATATCGGTCCACGGGCTTTACATCGGCCGGGAGCGCTCCAACTTCGAGGCCGCCGTCGCCGACGCGCAGAAATACAATCTCATCCATATGGACGAGCCGATAAAGAAATGCGTCGTGTATCTCGATCCGCGCGAATTCAAGTCGACGTGGCTCGGCAACAAGGCGGTCTACCGCACCCGCATGGCGATAGCCGACGGCGGCGAGCTGATCGTCCTGGCTCCCGGCGTGGTTAAGTTCGGCGAGGACGAGGAAAACGACCGTCTGATCCGCAAATACGGCTACGTCGGGCGCGAAAACGTGCTCCGGCTGGTGAAAGCTCCCGGAAACGACGATCTGCGCGCGAACATGTCGGTCGCCGCGCATCTCATCCACGGCTCGTCTGACGGGCGCTTCTCGGTCACCTACTGCACGAGGCCGGAAAACTGCTCCGAAGCCGAGATAAGGGGCGTCGCCTTCGGCTGGGCGGACTTCTCCGAGATGTCGAAGAAATACGCCCCCGCGTCTCTGAATGACGGCTGGAACGACGTCTGCGGCGAGAGGATATTCTACATCTCGAATCCCGCGCTCGGGCTGTGGGACGCGAAGAAGTAAAGGAAATTCGCCTTTCATGAAGATAAGATCGGTGTTTTTCGACCGGGACGGGACGCTGACATATTACAGCCCTGAAAAGACCGAATGGCTCAATCGGACGGTATCGTCGTGGAGCGGCAAACCGCTCGATCTTCCGTACGGCAAGTCTATGGCGCTGATGGCGAAGGCGGGAGGCGAGGGAAAATGGTACACCTGCCTCGAGGACGAGAGGGAATTCTTCTTCCGCTATTACCGCTTCATGCTGATCGGAGAAGGGGTGACGGATGATCTCGACCGCCGCGCGGGGACGCTGCTCGACGGGATCTGGTGCAATGGCGACCGTCTGCTCTTTCCCGAGACGGTAAGCGTGCTCGAAGCTCTGACAAAGCGCGGGTACAGCCTCGGCGTGATAAGCGACACATCGCCGTCGCTCGAATACACCCTTCGTCAGCTTGGGATCGCGAAATATTTCATTTCATTTACCGCCAGCTCGCTCGTCGGAGCGTACAAGCCCGACCCGATCATATTCAACGCCGCTCTCGCCGCCCACGGCGTGAAGGCAGAAGAATGCGTCTATGTCGACGATTACAGGCCGGAGGCGGACGGCGCGAGAGACCTCGGCTTCACCTCCTTCCTCATCGACCGGAAAGGCGCAGAAAAGGGCGAATGGGTGATAGACAGCCTCCGGAAGATCGTGGAATGGCTCGACGGCAATACATGAAAATATAACAATTCCCGGCGCGCATACGCACGCCGGGAAATTTCATTTCAATATTTTACAGCTCATACATCCAGGCTGAAGGTCACGAGAGCGACCTCATCCCTCAGGATGCCGTACTGATCCGCGTCCTCCATCGTGCACTGCACGTCGCTCGCGTAGTAGAGGACATAAGTGCTGTCGGTCGCCGCGATATAGCGGTAGGCCGTGTAATCGGCTCCCTTCTCGAGGAATTCCTTCTCGGTCATCGGCTCGTCGAGGCGGACGATATAGAACAGCACGCCGCCGTCGCCGGGGTTGATCTCGTCCGGATCGGCGCCGATCCATTCGCACACAGCCTCGCGCATGGTCTTTGAATAGAAGGCGAAGGAAGTCTCCTCCTCGTTATAGGCGTACATGCCGATGTCGCTCCAGTGCGAGGGAAGCGTCACGGTAAGTCCGAACTGAGGGATGTAAAACTCGCCGGTGTCAGCCGCGGCGGCGATCTCATCTCCGATGCCGCTGCTCTTTATCCGCCATAAGCGGAAGGACGCCTTGAAGCCTTTGTCCCACGAGGCGTCAAGACCGTTTCTCGGCTCGTCTCTGCCGATGTCGATGCCGCCGACCGGCTGACGGTTCTTGAATATCACGCAGAAGATCGAGTCGGATTCATACCCTTCGCCGGAAGCGTCGATGTAGACCGGGCAGGTCCGGAACAGCTCATATCCGTCTATCGAGCCAATATATCTGAAATACGACGTCCCGGCGCTGACGAAGCCTTCCTCGTTTTCGTCATTCACGAGATCGAGATTCGCCGTGATATAATCGGCGGCCTTCTTCTCGTACGCCGCTTCGGTGTGGGAGGAGCGCCAGCTCAGGATCTCATACCATCCGGCATAATCCTCGTCGTCCTTTACAAGCGACGCCGCCTTTTTCAGCGCCGGTCTGCCGAGACCTTTTTCGGTCAGCTCGGACATCGGCATGTCGGCGAGGGTCCTGACGTCGTATTCGGCTTCGCCGGATCTCACGGTATATTTCGTAAAGAACCTGCTCTCGGTCTCGTCTCCCGGTACCGGAGCCGGGCTTATGAGAGCGGGTTCTTCCGCCGCAGCCGCCGGATCGACGGCAGGCGCCAGATCGACGGCAGGCGCCGGATCGGCGGCAGGCGCCGGAGTGTCGGCGTATGACACGGCGGTCATGGCCGCCGTCAGCGAAATCACGGCGGCGAGTAAAGTCATCATCTTTTTCATGCTTTTATCTCCCATTTGCATGTATAATATCGTCATGGGGTATTATATCATCATCCGCGCGATATTTCAAGACGAACGGATGAAATAATTCATGACGGCGGATAAATGCATCCGCGGTTGACATAAGTCCCGCCGTATGGTATAATATACGCACGGACGTACTTTTTTCGCGCTTCGCCTGACGGAGGACAACGGCATGAGATGGAACAGGGAAGAATACCTCGATATGATGACCTTCGAAAGGGAGGGACGGGTGATGTTTTCCGAGCTGTTCGGGCCTCTTGCCGGGCTTGAGGATGAATGGCGGGCGCAGGGAGCGTCGGAAGACATGATAAATATGACCGCCTTCGCCTTCGACTACGTCCCATACCGGGGCATCGGCGGCACGGGGGCGATCGGCCTCCCGCCCGAGCAGGTAATCGAAGACACGCCCGAGAAGCGGCTTTACATCGACGGCTACGGCAGACGGATGCGGCTGATCAAGTCGACTGCGACGATAGCCCTGCCGGAGACCTTCCCGGTAAGGACGATGGACGACTGGCAGAAGCTGAAGCCTCATTTCATTTACAGCGGATCGAGGGTGAACGAGGACGCGCTGAGGCAGCTGAAGCGCCTGCAGGACGAGGGGACGATGATCGTTGCGGGCATCCCCGGCGGCTTTGATCTCATCCGCGATCTCATGGGCGAGGTGGAGGGCTGCGTCGCCTATTACGACGATCCCGAGCTTATACGCGACATCCTCGGCACCGTCCGCGACACGTCGCTCAGAGTGTTCGAGCGCGTCTGCGAGATCGTCGTCCCGGATCAGCTGTCGGTGCATGAGGACATGGCCGGAAAAAGCGGACCGCTCATCGGCCCTTCGACGGTGCATGAGTTCATCTACCCCTATTACCGCGCCGTCTGGGACTTCCTCTCGTCAAAGGGTACCCGGCTGTTCAATCAGGACAGCGACGGCGACATGACGGCGGTGCTCGACGAGTTCGTCCGCTGCGGCGTGAACGTCTTCCATCCGTGCGAGCCGACGGGAAGGATGGACTCGGTGGCGATCCGGGAAAGATACGGCAAGACCGTCGCCTTCCTCGGCGGCATCGACAAGCATGTGCTGAGAAAGAGCAAAGCCGAGATCATGGCCGAGGTCGACTACCGCCTGCAGCCGAAAATGCTGCTCGGCGGCGCCGTCATGGGGCTCGATCACCGCATCCCGAACGGCACCCCGTTTGAGAATTATCTGTTTTACGTAAGATACGCGAGGCAGAAGCTCGGTCTGCCGCCGTTCGAGGAGGCGGAGAAGGGCTGGGGAAGAATGGCGTTCTGATGCGGATATATGAATATCCTTGGTGAAGGGAAGAAAAAACTTTGAATAAGTCCGCAAAGCGGACTTATTCCCGAAGAAACTTTCCTTCCCTTCAACAAACCCCATCCTGTCCTTCAAAGACTTCCGATACATATGAACAAATATAATAAGCTATAAAAATTTCCCCGGCATTCCTTCTCGGAATGCCGGGGAAAATAATGTATATTCCTGAATAATCAGCCTATCTCATCGAAAGCGGCGTTGATCTTGTCGATGTCCTTCTGAGCCTTGGTGGCCTTCTTCTCGTACATTGTGGTGAAGCCGTCCTTGAAGTTGCGGAGCAGGTTCATGACTTCCTCATTGTATCCGCCGATGGCGTAATACCAGCCGAGATCGTAGCAGCGGGACTTGACGATGATGTCGAGCATTTCGAGGGATTCCTCGTCGCGGGCGTACTTGCCCTTGAGGGCGACGTCATAGTAAGCCGGAGTCGTGGTGTATCTGCCCTCGGCCGCGAGCATCTCGAGCACCGCGCCGGTGAGCTCGGGATCGGATATGCTGATCGGCACGCAGACGAAGATCGAGTGCCACGAGCCCTCGGTGCAGTAATACTCGGGCGTGGACTCGTCGTACTTCATATACGGCAGGATGCCGAAGTCGGTCTCCATGTTGCGGAGGTTGGCGACGTCGAGCATCAGGCGCATCCAGAAGAGAGCCTGATCGGAGATGAACATGCTGGTGCAGAGGTTGCCGTCCCAGCCGCCGTACTTCGAGCGCTGATAAGTGATCGATACCGCGTTGTCGAAGGCCACCTCGAAGAAGGAGGAAATGGCGTTTACGACCTTGTCGTTGAAGATGGTGAGCTCTATCTCGCCGTTGTCGTTGACGATGCAGCACTTCGTGCCGGTGGAGTTGACGACGCCCATCATCGAGTCGTCCCAGATCAGGATGCCGTAGCGGTCGTTCTGATCGAAGACGCCGTCGCCGTTGAGATCCTCATGGACGGTCACGGCGTTGGCCTTATAGTTGTCGAGCGTCCAAGTGCCGTTCTTCACCATCTCGTAGAAGTTCGGAAGACCTACGTTGTTGGCGAGACGCTTGTTGAACATGATAACATACGTCGCGTCGTCGTCAAAGGTCGAGATATCGCCGGTGGTATAGAACATATGGTTTTTGATCGTCAGCGCGTTGTTGGCGTTCTGATCCCACCACTCCTGAGACAGATCGAGATTCGGGATGGTGTACATATCGTACAGCATGCCGTTTCTGGCGAGAGAACAGGTATCGTACCCTCCGAGGAAGGCGGCGTCATAGGTCGTGTCGCCGGCGGTGACAGCCTTCTTCACCTTGTTCATCGAGTCTCCGCCGGTTCCGGTGTTGCAGACGATGGAGACGAGCTTGATGTTGAACTTCTCCTGAACGTGCAGATTGCGCTCATAACGGGCGTCGTTGATGGTGTCGCCGGTCTGCTCCTCGGCGCTGATGTCGTCGGGAGTGATGCCGTGCTCCTCGTTTCCGCCGAGAACGATGTTGAACTCGCGTCCGCCGAGGTCCTGATCGGGGAGATCGGGCATATGCCTCGTCGTTTCCTCAGCTGTCGTATCGGCGACAGCGTTTCCGTCCGAGGCGGCGGTGGTAGAGGCGGGAGCGCCGGTGTCAGCCTGCTCACCGCATGCGGCAAGCGCCCCTCCGCCTATCAGCGCGGCCAGAAGAATGCTCAGAATGCGCTTCGTTGTGTTTTCGCCTGTCATTGACTTTTCCTCCGGGTAGTTCGCTAAATTTATCTTAATAATTATAATACTTTCCATAAAAAAAGTCAAGTCCGCCGAGCCATAATCGCGAAATTTAACAAAATCGCTTTTCCTCTTGAATTTGCATCCGGCATGAGGTATAATATAAACAATGAAGCACAATATCAGCCCTGAGGTGGAAAAGATGACAGATTACAGCGCCCTCGCCTATTCCCTTCCCGAAAACGTGATGATGTACAAATACTCCGGCCGCACCGAGGATGAGCTCAGGCAGATAGATTTCTGGCTCTCCCGCGACATCCCGGACGCCATGCGCTCGGCGCTGCTGCTCGAGAGGGAGACCGCCGTCCGAATAGCCGACGAGTACTGCCTCACCTTCGACGAGGCGCTCGGCGTGATAAGGAACGCCCGTCCCGACTTCACTCCGGCCCAGCTGACCGCCATGATGGAGGACGGACGCGCCGAATGGAGGCTGGTGAACAATGAGATACGCTTCCACGAGGATTTCCCGGCCGCCGCCGAGATACACTCGCCCTCCGAGACGCTGCCCCCCGATGACGACGACGGCAGGCCCTCCGAGACCGATCTCACGATAAAGCGTATGAAGGAGCGCGGCGAGTGCGCCGTCTGCATGAAGATAAGCCATACGATGAAGATATCGTCGCCCGATCTTGCCGACGGCGAGACGGTCATCGGGCATCTCCCGCTGCCGATACCCACCGACACGCAGAGCGGCATAGAATGGTCGGCGGAGATAACCGGCTCCGAGGGAGAGATACTCGCCGGGCCGGAGGACGCGGCGCAGAGGACCGTGCGCTTCACCGCTCCGTACAGAGACGGGATGACGTTCAGCCTGTCATATTCCCTCACCCGCCGCGAGCCGTATCACCGGCTGGACCCGGACATCGCGTCGTGCGATCTGCCGGGCAGCGACGTCTCGCCGGACGATCTATCCGAGCAGTGGCCGCACATCCGCTTCACGCCGTATCTCAGGGCGCTCGAGAAGGAGCTTTCCGCCGGGGAGACGAATCCCCTCATCCGCGCCCGCCGCTTCTACGACTGGATGATGGATCACCTCGTCTACTCGTATATGCGCAGCTACGGCTCGATAGACAACATCGCCGAGTTCGCCGCCGTCAACCGCCGCGGCGACTGCGGTGTGCAGGCGCTCCTGTTCATCACCCTCTGCCGCATCGCCGGCATCCCGGCGAGATGGGAGTCGGCGCATTCCTGCAAATTCGGCCACATCGGGAGCCACGACTGGGCGAGGTTCTACGTCGCGCCGTACGGCTGGCTGTTCTGCGACCCGACGAACGGCGACGGACATTCGACGATAGAGGGAGTCTCCCGCCGCGATTTCTATTTCGGTCACGTCGATCCGAGGCGGATAGCCTGCAACCGCCGCTTCATGACCCCGCTGTCGCCGGAAAAGCGGTATGACAGATACGATCCGACCGACAGCCAGTCGGGAGAGTGCGAAACCGACAGCCGTCCGCTGAGAAGAAGCGAATTCTCGACAAGGCGGGTGAACGAGAGCACCGAGGTCATCGACTGACACAAAGTCCGGCGATTTTTCACATATATCCGTTGACAAATGATGACAGATGATGTATAATGTATTCAGATGAATATGTTATACATCATTTTTAATGGGAGGGATACGATCATGGCGAGCGTGCTTGTGCAGTTCAGGGTGGACGATGAAAAGAAAAAACGCGCCGATAAGATATGCAAAGAAATAGGGCTGGATCTTAACAGCGCGATGAAGATCTGTTTTGAAAGACTGATCATTGAAAACGGGCTGCCTTTTGAAATGAAATTGGATAAAATGGATGACTTCACAAGAGCAAAAAGCAGAGCGGAAAAAGAGAGCGAGGTCATACGCCGATTCAGGACCGCCCTGGCGGAAGCTCAGGACAAGGCAGAAAAGATGGGATTTTCCGATCTCTCGGATGATGAGATCAATGACGAAATAGACAGATCCAGAGCCGAAAGAGCCGCGGCAGACGGCGATATGTCCGATCCCGGTGAAAAAATGGAAAAAGCGTCATGATATACGCGGTGATCGACACAAATGTTCTGGTGTCCGCTCTCCTGAAAAAAGGGTCAAATCCGGATAAAGTCATAAACCTGATAGCCGATAAAAAAGTCCATCCACTGTACAGCGAGAAAATCCTCGCCGAATACAGGGAGGTACTCGGCAGAAAAAAGAAATATGACTTCGGCGCCGGGATCATCGACGCGGTAACCGACCTTTTCCTCACGCTTGGGACATCTCTCGAGGCAGGACATCCTGACAGCGCAGAGATGGCGGAAGTGAAAGACAAAAACGATATAGTATTCTATGAAGTCACTCTTGAAGCCAGAAACGACACCGAAGCGTATCTCGTCACGGGGAACATGAAGCATTTTCCAGCGAGGCGATTCATCGTAACACCGGCGGAATTTCTCGATATCGTTGACAAAGCATCAGGCATATAAATGAAATCCTTTCTCATCATACTCGCGTCATGCCTGTGGGGGATAACCGGGCTGTTCGTGTCGGCCCTCACGGCTGACGACTATTCGCTCGTCCATATAATCGCGGTGCGCTCGGCGGTGACGGCGGCGGCGCTCGCCCTGCTGCTCGCCGTCACGGACCGCAAGGCGCTCAGGGTTTCCCCGCGCGATCTTCCGATCTTCGCCGGGATGGGGATAGCCAGCTTCGCCGCCTTCAATTTCTTCTATTTCGCCTCGATACAGCGAATCGGCATGGGCCCGGCCGCCGTGCTGCTCTACACCGCCCCGGTCTTCATCATGATCATGTCGAGAGCGATCTACCATGAGAAGCTGACCGCCGCCAAGCTCACGGCGGTCCCGATAGCCTTCGCCGGCTGCGCGGCGGTGTCGATGTCTGGCGGCAGCGGCGGCTTCGACGCGGCGGGAGTGATATTCGGAATAGCGAGCGGCTTCTGCTACGGTCTGTACAGCGTGATCGGGCGGACGGCGCTTCAAAAATACAGGCCGCTGACGGTGACGCTCTGGACGTTCATCTTCTCTGCGGCGGCGACCGTTCCCGTCGCCGTCATATCCGGCGGATGGCCGGCGCTTACGCTTCCGCGCGCCGGGATGCTGCTGCTCATGGCGATGGTATCGGGGGCTCTTACCTACGCGATGTACACATACGGGCTTTCCGGCACCGAGCCTACGAGGGCGTCGGTGCTGGCGACCTTCGAGCCCGCCGTCGCCGCCGTCTGCGGGATGGTCTTCCGGCATGAGCCGGTGACGGTCCTGAGCGTCGGCGGGATAATCCTCGTCCTCGCCGCCGTTGTGATAATCAGCGTCGGCGGCAGAATGGGAAGCGCTCACGAAAAGGCGTCGGACGGCTGTTGAAAGCATCAAAAAAAGGACTCGCGCGAGTCCTTTTTTATATTCCTCTCAGCCTCTGCCCCTGCCGAAACCGCCGCCGAAGCTTCCGCCCCAGCCGCCGGTGTTTCCGCCGGCATTGCCGCCCCAGCCTCCGCCGAAGCCACCGGCGCCGAAGCCTCCGGCGCCGAAGCCGCCCATGCCGCCGCCCATCATCGACTGCGGGATGGAGTCTACCTGCTGACCGTTGATAATGATCGTTCCGCCGTTGTAGGTCGCTCTGCCGTCATAGTCGAACGAAGACATCTGAGCCGTGATATTTATAGTGCCGCCGTTCACGATTATCTCGCCGTTGGAGTCGATGGCGTCGGTGTCGCCCTGACCGACGGCCACCGTGAGCTCGCCGTCGTTCATCTCAAAGGTCGGGGTATAGGATTTGCTCTTGTACGCGGCGTTTACGCCGTCGTCGGACGCGGTGATGTCGATCACGCCGCCGTTGATCTGGATATAAGTGCCCTCGATGCCCTCGGCGCCGGTGAGATCGAGCTCTCCGCCGTCGATCTGGACCACGGTAGTTGCGTGGATGGCGTCGTCAGCGGCTTTTACGCTGATCGTGCCGCCGGCGATGTAGACGTATCCGAGGCTGTTGTCCTCGTCGTTTTCGGCCTGGAAGCCGTCCTTGTTCGCCGTGACGGAGATGTCGCCGCCGCATACGCGGATCGAGTCGTTCGCCTCGATGCCGTCGAGAGCTGATCTGATCGTATATACGCCGCCGGTGATCTTGATGTCGTCCTTGCCCGAGATGCCGTTGCCATAGCTCGATACTATCTCAAGCGACCCGTCGCCGCAGAGAGTGATATCGTCGCGGGAGTAGATCACGGCGTCGGTATTGGTGTCGCCGTCAGCCGCATACTGGCCTGTGACGTTGAGGGAATTGTCGCCCTGGCTGGTGATGAACACCTTATCAGCAGAGACTACATATATTGCCGGGAAATCGGCGTTCTCTATCGTCAGGCCGCTGAGCACGAGCTGCACCTTGGCGTCGGATGGAGCCTCAACTCTGATCGTGCAGTCGTTCGCGCTGCCGGATATGACATATACGCCTTCCTCGGTGATATCGACGGTCTCGCCGTCGCTCACCTTGATGTACGTCGCCTCAGACGTGTCGGCCGACTGTTTCAGATCCCGTTCGGTGAACATGCCGGAGCCGTCGAGGACTCCCCCCGAAGCGGCTGTGTAGGACGCGGCCGACGCCGACGAGGAGACTGAGGACGAGCTGACGTTGACGTCTGCCGAAGTGAATATCGCGCTGATCGGGGATTCGGACGATCCCGATGCAGCCGTTTCGTCGGCGGAGAGATAGCCGAGCGCTCCGCAGCCGTTGAAGGAAGCCGTGATGACGGCGGCGAGGATTATGGCGAAGCTTCTGTATCTTTTCATGATATTTATTTCCTTTCTTTTTCCCTGGTTTTCTGTTGTGAGTATATTATATCACGGTTACCTTAATCGAAAATTAAACAGGAGATTTATTTTTCTTTTTCATCCTGCCGCCGGAACAGGAGAGTTGCACTTCCCGGGATGTTAATTTTCTTTTTTATCTCTTGACATAATCCGCAGTTTATGGTATAATAGATAATACGCTAATGTAGCACAGGGGTAGTGCAGCTGATTCGTAATCAGCAGGTCGTGGGTCCGAATCCCACCATTAGCTCCACAGATCCTCCGCGGAAGCGGAGGATTTTTTGTGTTTCCCTTGTATCCGCAATGACGTTGAAAACAAAAAACAAGACGCCCCGATCTATCGGGACGTCTTCGCGTGGAGCTGGTAATCGGATTCGGACCGATGACCTCATCCTTACCAAGGATGCGCTCTACCAACTGAGCTATACCAGCATTTCCACCGGCGCTTTAACAGCGCTTATATATTATACCAGAATTCAGCCGTTTTGTCAATAGTTTTTGGAAAAATATTTTTATCCCGCATAAAAGAAGACAGACCGTCTCTCGCACAGACGATCTGTCGGATGAGGATGAATAATCCCTGATTACCACATGAAGTCTGCGTCAGCCGTCTGAATAAGCTGTGCCAACAGCTTATTCGGGGCTTCTCCGCATTTTTATTATACCACAAAAAGCTTTATTTGGCAATACCGATCGAAAAAATCCCCCGCCCGTGTTTCCACGGGCGGGGGAAGATCATATCATGGGTTGGATGATATTATCTTATTGGACGTCTCCAGCATCTCCGCCTTCGACGTAGTTCTCAGGATCGTAATCGATTATGGGAGTATCGTCGGGACCATGCTTCGGGAAGGTGATAGCGGTGGTCTCGCCGCCGAGGATGTCGATGCAGAGATGCATCTTGTAGGTCTCGTTGGTGTTGTACGGGTTGGTCCATACAAGGTAATCTCTCTCAACAAGCTCCTGAGCGTGAACCTTAAGCGGATCGGTTACGCCATTGTACAGCTTCGTAACACCCTTGAGAGTCAGATAATACTTAGTGCCAAGACCCTGCTGAACTTCAGTCAGGATATTGTCAGCGGGTATATCGATGATCTCAGTAGTGCCGTCCTTGAAGTATCTGTACAGCTTCAGAGTGGTATTAAGACCGGCCCAGTTGGTGCTGTAAGCATCATTGTAGGCAGCCTTAAGCTTAGCGTCATAGAAGCTGAGAGCAAGATACTGCTCGGCGCTGATCTCGAAGGTGTAAGTGGTGGTAGGATCCCATCCAAGAGTGGACTTCAGATCCTTGAACAGTTTATCATTGAGTATTCCGCTGTAAATAACATTTCCATCTGCGTCATATACAGGGTTGGCAGTGTTATAAGCAGTGGTGATGAAGATCTGCTTCTGGCCGCTGTAGGTCGTGCCGGACAGAGCGCCGGTGTAGACATAAGCGGTGGCGAAGGAGTTCGTAGAGTTGACGACCTTAGCGAAGTCGTCAATGATGTTCTTCGGAGCGCCGTCCTTGTAGGTGATGTAAACATCCTTGCCTACATAGTTGTAATCGGCGTTGTCATGACCGAGCTCGTAAACGATCGGTCTGCCGAAGGAAGTGGTCCACAGGTTGCCGAGTTCGACATCTTCATCGCTCTTAGGAGCAGCAGCCCAAGGAGTATAAACTACGACGTACTTGTCGACATAGGAGACCTTAACGATCTCAACGTCGAAGTTCGGAGCAATGCCAGTAGGCTGGGTCTGAGTGGAACCACCGACCTCAACCTCACCGACTACATAACCGTCCTTCACATAGTAGAAGTGACCGGCGTAGAGTCTCTGGTTGTACAGAGCGGAGGTGTAAGCGGAGGTCAGACCGCCGCGGATGAAGTCGATGGCATTGGTATACTGGTAAACAGTACCGATGGAGACACCGAGTCCGGTGGAAGTCTGGTTGGTGGCGACCATGGACTCCATGGTATGAGCATCAACATAGATGATGGTGTCATTGGAGTCGAGGTAGCTCTGAGTGGTGCTCGGGTTGATGGCAATGTTGCCGCCCCAAGAACCGTCAACTACGTAAACGAAGTCAGCGATGGTCTCACCGTCGGCTACGTGAGTAGCGGCGAAGATGCGGGCGCCCTTGATGCTGTTGACAACAGCGGGCTGAGCATTGTTCAGATAGTTTGTCCAATAGTTGTTGTCGCCGTCAAAGGCGTTGAAGAGAGTGATGTGCGAGCCGTCCTGCGGAACACCCTTGCTGGTCTCGAAGTTGAGAGTAGCGATGTAGCCGTTGTTGACGAGCTGAGAAGCATTGTAATTCGGGGCAGTGGCGATAGCGCCGTCAACACCCTGAGTGTTTCCAACAGCCGAGACAAGGATGATAACGGTATCCTTGGTGGTCTTGAAGTTGTCGAACGGAACGGATACGCCGTTGAAGTTGTCATAGTTGACAGCGGTAGCTTCAGCGTAAGGCTTGCCGGTGGTCTTGTCGAGCTTGAGAACCTGCTTCGACTGGTTGTCGGTATAAGCGACACCGTTGGTGAACCACAGACCGAGCTCGGCGCGGTTGGCGTCAGCGGCGTAGTAGGTGAACTGGTTCGGAGCGATGTAGGTCAGGTGATACATTCCAAGAGCGTCCTTAGTCGCCTTGAAGAGATCGCCGGCCTTGAGATAGTTGTTAACGAGAGCGCCGCCGGTGACGTTGGTGTAGCCGTCAACAGAAGCGACAGTGATAACGGAAGCGACGTTGCTGTTCACATAAGCGAGAACATTGGCGTAGCCGTTGGTGTTGAGGGAAGCGACGGAATCCTTGATTACAACGTAACCGGCGTCGTTTCCGTAGTCAACGATGCGGAGGATAGCGGAGTACTTCTCATCAACTACGTAGTTGACAGTGCGGCCCTTAAGGGTGTCGAAGTCAGTGTAGCTGCGGAGAACAGAGTTCCAGTTACCGCCCGGGAGGTTGTCAACGCCAACCTTGTAGGTCGTGCCGGTGATATTGCCGGCGTTGTAGCCGAAGTAAACCTGATCGAAGGTGATGGTCTTGGCCGGCTTGTTAACGGTGGTAACGTAGCCGATCTTGGTCTCGTAGGTGTCCTTCAGATAGAAGACGTTGGTCTTGGCATTGTAAGCATACAGGCAGTACTTGCCCAGCACGTCCTCAGCCTTAATGACATAGTCCTCGTCGCCGTTGAAGTACTTGTCGATGTCGATGTAAGCAACATCGGTGTAAGCGGTCTTGTCGAGCTCGAGTCTGCCGTCGTCCGGGATAGCATCAGACTTGAGCTGCTTAGCGCCGTCCTTGTCGACGGTGGAGATGTAACCGAAGGAGTAGCCGATGTAGATGCCGCGGTCGTAGTCGCTGTCGCCGTCGTCATCGATGAGGATGGTGTCGGAGTAAGCGTTGACGTTGGTGATGTCTACGAAGGTGTCAGTGATGGCCTGATACAGGGTAACGCCTGCAACATCCCATACAGCAGCCTCAGCGGCCTTGATCCAGTCAGCCTCTACAGGATCTCTGTAGACGACCTTGGCAGCAGCCGGATCGATGGCGACCATGTAGGTGCCGGTCGGGTAAGCGGTGGTAGCGCCGGTAAGGTAATGCGGGATGTAGGTCAGGATGATTTTACCAGCCTTGTCAACAATGTTGAGGTTGGCATCACGGAGGTAAGCACCGGAGCCGATGGCAGCGTTAGCACCCAGCTTGTAGAGGATGACTTCGTAGTCATTGGTGGTCTTGGTGCCCTGGTTGTTGCCCAGAGTGGAGTAGGAAACGACAGCCTTGTAAGCGTCGGAGTTGATGGTGACATCCTTGCGGTGATCCTTGTCGCCGCCCTTGAGAGCGTCCTGATCAACCACTACGGTGTCGTTCTCCTTGGAGTAAAGGAGAGTGGTGTAGTCGTCCTTGGTCACTACATCGTAGGAGTAACCGATCTTAAGGGTAGCGGCGAGATCATCGGCGCCAAGAGCCTTGAAGGCGGTACGCGGCAGATAGTAGGACGGGTTGGACTGAACAGTTCCGTCATCCTTCAGAAGATTGAAGGTGACATAGTTAGCGCCGTC
Organism: uncultured Clostridia bacterium; assembly: GCA_946407735.1. Taxonomy (GTDB): domain Bacteria; phylum Bacillota; class Clostridia; order Oscillospirales; family CAG-272; genus JAAZGC01. The sequence continues at coordinate 53,604 of CAMJPL010000006.1, read as the reverse complement.
GGCAGCAACCTTGGACGGGTTGGCAGCGTCGGTGAAGAGGTTGCCTCTCTTGGTACCGGTGATAACAACGGTATCCATGGTGAGGTTGAACTTCGAAGCGCCGATGGTGGTGCCGTCAGCCTTCGGAGCGAAGAGAGCCTGGTAAAGAATAGCAACGATCTGCTCTTTAGTGGCTATGTCTTCGTTGTTGTAGTCGAGCGGAAGAAGGGCATCGAGGTCGAGCTTGATGGCCTTGTCCACATAGGACCACGGATAGGTAGCGTCCATAGCGGAGCTGCCGTAGCCGAGCATACGAACGGCCATGGTGAAGGCGTCCTGAATGGTGATACCGTCGGTCGGGCCGAATTCGGTCTCGGAGTAGCCTTTGATTATGCCGTTGTCATTGCCATAGGAAATAGCGCCCATGGCCTGGTCGTAGTTGATGTCCTGGAAAGTGGTATAGTTCTCAGTATCATACCAGTTTACATAGTCGTCGTAAACCTTTCCGGTCATCATTCTGGCGATGAAGAGCGCCATCTGCCATCTTTCGATGTCAGCGCCGTAGCCGAACTCAGTCTCGGTCTTACCGACAACGATTCCGAGCTCGCTCATCAGAGCGATCTCGCTCTGATAGTCCTCTACGTCGTCAAAGGCGTAGGAGGAAGCAGCGGCGGAGAGGGCTCCCACTACCATCATGATCGCGAGGATCATGCTAAGAAACTTCTTAGAAGTTCTCATGGTGGAGTTTCTCCTTGTTAATAATAAAATTATAATTTTAACAGCCATACGGCCGCGTGTCAGACGCTTCGTCCTCATCTTTCCCGGTATCCTCACCATACAGGTCCAGTTTCGGACAATACGACATAATACGCCGCCGACGTCTGTGCATATATATTACCACAAATCTGATTTATAATCAAGTGATGAGGCGGTTTTGTAAGGAAAATGTAATCTTAAACGAATACGTGAATGTCGTTTAGTAATTGAACACGGTATGTTAAGGGTACGGAAAGGGTATCGTCGAGTCTATATATCTCTCGATTCTGTCTGCGCTCGTGCCCCTCATCTTGTCTGAAACATGCCCGTAGATATCGAGCGTGAAGGATGCCGTAGCGTGTCCGAGATTGGACTGCACCGTCTTTATGTCATCGCCCGACTGGAGTGATATCACAGCGAAGGTATGGCGGATGTCATGGAACCTCACCTTCGGGCAGCCTATCCGGGCGGCGAGACGCTTGAAGCGCTGGTATATTCCGGCGGGAGTGAAGAAGCCGCCTTTTTTGTCTGTAAAAACAAAAAAGGCATCGGCGTCCTGACGCTGCCTGATTTCCTTCAATATATTCATTATGCGCGGCGCCGCCCGTATCACACGGGGTCTGCCGCTCTTTGTCTGCGTAAGATGCCATCCGCCGCCGGGGGAGGGATTCTTCTGAAGCTGCCGCTTCACCGTGATCGTCCCGGCGTCAAAATCGACGCAGTCCCATGCGAGCCCGCACAGCTCGGCTTCTCTCATGCCGGTGAAAATGGCCGTCCAGAGCAGCGGATATATGCTCTCGCCCTTTGCTGCGCCGAGCAGCGCCGTTATCTGATTTCCGCTCAGAGGCTTGATCTCCTTCCTCTCATATTTCGGGAGGATGCAGTCCGAAGACGGATTCGCCTGTATCAGCCTCATCCTGACCGCCGTATGCAGCGACGCGCCGAGGATCCCGGCGGCGCAGCGGACCGTCTTCGGCGAGAGCCCGTCGTTCAGCGCGAGGCTGTTGTAAAACATCTGAATGCGGTACGGCGTAAGATCCCGGAGCCTGATACTGCCGAGCGACGGTATTATATGGCAGCGCGTCATACTGCTGTACGCCCGGTATGTGTAGTCCCTGCGGCAGGGGGCGACGTATTCTTTGAGCCATTTTTCCATCCATGCTCCGAGCGTCATATTCGTGGGCTCGGTATATCCGGCCGCCCCGACCTCGGCGAGGGCGGCGTTGAGCCTGCTCCTGACCTCCGCCCAGCTGTGCCCGTAAAGCGATCTCTGCAGCTGTTTTCCGGTAGCCGGGTCCCGTCCGACCGTGTATCTGCCTTCCCACAGACCGCTTTTGCGTCTCCGGATGCTCCCGGTCCCTTTAGGTGCGCGTTTCATCAGTTTCCTCCTTTGTCTGCGATACATGGTGTCCAGTATATATTGTATCATGCCGCTTTGAAAAAGTCAACGGTTAAAAATAAAGGGCATACAAAGGGTACCGGCGTCGGTGTATCGCATTTTTCTTCATTATTAATATGTTTTGCCGTATCTGATAAATCGTTGCTATCCTTTACCAGGCTCTCTTCGCTCCGAAGGCTGACGGCACCACCATCGGCGCTTCGAAGTTCAACCTCACCATGGATACCGTTGTTATCACCGGTACCAAGAGAGGCAACCTCTTCACCGACGCTGCCAACCCGTCCAAGGTTGCTGCCGACGGCGCTAACTATGTCACCTTCAATCTTCTGAAGGATGACGGAACTGTTCAGTCCAACCCGTCCTACTATCTGCCGCGTACCGCCTTCAAGGCTCTTGGCGCCGATGATCTCGCCGCTACCCTTAAGATCGGTTACTCCTACGATGTAGTGACCAAGGACGACTACACCACTCTCCTTTACTCCAAGGAGAACGACACCGTAGTGGTTGATCAGGACGCTCTCAAGGGCGGCGACAAGGATCACCGCAAGGATGTCACCATCAACTCCGACGCTTACAAGGCTGTCGTTTCCTACTCCGTTCTGGGCAATCACCAGGGCACCAAGACCACCAATGACTACGAGGTCATTCTCTACAATGGACTCGGCACCAACACCGCTCTCGGATCCCCGTCCTATCTGCGTGACGCTGACCTCAACATTGTTGACAAAGACGGCAAGATCATTCTTACCTACTTCAGGCACACCCTGACCGGTTCTTCCATTTATCCGGACGGCGTTTACCTTGTTGAAACCTCTGCCGACTCCGGCGTATACAGAGATCCCGCCGACGCTGACTGGGAAAAAGCTCATGACGCTTACCTCAAGGTTTATCCGCTTTCCACTGCCACACTCTATCAGGCCATCACCGATACCTTCGTAGACATCACCAACGTCAACGCTTACTCCGACACCATCCTTATCGATGACGACGGCAACAGCGATTACGACCGCGGCATTTACTTCTACTACTCCTTCGGTTACATCTCCACCGTCGACAAGGACGGCGCTAAGCAGCTGAAGTCCGACGGTATCCCCGGCGACGGCAGACTCGAGGCCGCGAAGACCGCATACACCGATGTTGCTTACATCGACATCGACAAGTACTTCAACGGCGACGAGGACTATGTCATTAAGGCTGAGGACGTGCTGGGCAAGTACTGCCTGTATGCTTACAATGCCAAGACCAACGTCTTCTATCTGAAGGACACCTACGAGACCAAGATCGGCTACGTTACCACCGTTAACAAGCCGGCCAAGACCATCACCTTCGATCAGGTTTACTTCGGCTACAACGCCGGCAATATCACCGGCACGACCTACAAGGTTGGCGTTGACAACCTCCCGGGCGGTAACTGGAACTCTGTTCTCCGCAGCTACACTGACTTCGACACCCTTAAGGGCCGCACTGTCAACTACGTAGTTGATGAGAAGTACTCCGCTATCCTCCGCATCGTTGACTACGGAAACGACGCCGGTTACGTTGTAATCAAGGATTCCGTCGCTTCCCTCAACACCAACGGCTACGCCAATGTTCTCGCTTATGTGAACAGCAACGTCGCTTCCGTTATCACTGTCGCTTCTGTTGACGGCTACACCAACGTCACCGGCGGCGCTCTCGTTAACAACTATCTCAAGGCCGGCGATCTCTTCAAGGCGACCAAGGACGCTCTTGGAATGTATCACCTGACCTACATCGATCCTTCCAACTTCACTTACTATGCCGCTGATGCTAAACTCTCCGAACTCGGTCTGAACTTCACCAATGGTGTCGCTTATACCGATGCTCAGAAGCAGCAGACCATAAATATTGTGGATGGCAAGCCTACGGCTACTCGTCCTACCGCTTACTATGACAATTTCAAAGGCGTTGCGGTTCCGTTTGACAACTTCAAGACCACCAAGGACACCGTTATAATCCTTGTCTCGGCTGTTGGAAGCAGAAGCACTCAGGGTACCACCACGACTGCTCCGAATTACAACGCTTCTCAGCTCGTCAACAACGGAAACATCGCTACTCTCAACTTCGAGACCAGCAAGGGTGTTCCGCAGGACGGCTCGCACATCACTCTCTTCAACGCCTTTGACGGCGACAACAACTATTGGACAAACTATCTGAACAATGCTCAGCCCGCTGTTGTCAACAGCATCAAGGGCGCCCGCATCTTCGCCGCTACTCACGTAGCCGACGGTGAGACCATCGCTGACTTCGTTTACGTAGTTGACGGTTCTTGGGGCGGCAACATTGCCATCAACCCGAGCACCACTCAGAGCTACCTCGACTCCAATGACACCATCATCTATGTTGATGCTCATACCATGGAGTCCATGGTCGCCACCAACCAGACTTCCACCGGACTCGGTGTCTCCATCGGTACTGTTTACCAGTATACCAATGCCATCGACTTCATCCGCGGCGGTCTGACCTCCGCTTACACCTCCGCTCTGTACAACCAGAGACTCTACGCCGGTCACTTCTACTATGTGAAGGACGGTTATGTAGTCGGTGAGGTTGAGGTTGGCGCTACTTCTCAGCTTGATCCTACTCAGACTTACGGCAGATTCGATGTTGAAGTTGTCAAGGTTTCTTACGTTGACAAGTATGTATCGATCTACCAGCAGTGGAATGGCTATCAGGGTTCTATCCCGAACGGTACTCCTCTCTGGTCGACTTCCTTCGGCAAGCCGATCGTCTATGAGCTTGGTCATAACAACTACGATTACAACTATGTAGGCAAAGATGTTTACATCACCTACAAGGACGGCGCTCCGAAGAACATAGTTGATGACTTCGCTAAGATAGTAAATGGTGCTAATTCCTATGCTACTGCTTATGTCTACACCGGCAACCTGTCCGGCACGACCTACAGTGGTCAGAAGAGAATCTTCATCACTACTACCTACACCAAGGGCGCTGATCTCTCAGTTGTGAAGGATCTCGGAACCACTATCACCGGAGCTTCTTCCGCGTATAATATTGGTGGAACCGCTGTATCTGGAACTGGTGTCGCTGTATATCAGATTACCGCTGAACAGTATGCTGCTCTGTCCGCTTATGCTGCTAATTACAACAATAATTGGAACGATCAGTATGCCGGTATCGGTACTACAATGAAGCTCTACAACGGCGCTGTTGCTGTTAAGGACTTCACTGACGCTAATATTAATGTTGATACATGGGTTGAACAGAGAATCGGCAATGAATACTATCTCTGCATCGAGCTTAAAGCCGGCAAGTATGTAACCGTTGCTGCTGATCCTGCTTACCTTGTATTCACCAACCCGGACAACACTAATGAGAGCTACAAGATCGAGCTCAAGGCTGGCATCAGTATCACTCAGGCTGCTCCTGCCCCTGTAGTTCCGAAGATTCTTGTTCCGATCGATATCCATGTAAAGGATGTCACTACTCCTCTTGCTGCTACTACTTATAAGGTATATCAGGATGGTAAGGAGATAACCTATAACAAGTATGACGCAATTGCCAAGAAGTATATTACTGAAATTGATCTGAATGGCGGTGCCGTTACTGTTATAGCTCGTAACAATAACTTCCTCGCTCAGCATTGGTACTGGTATACTCTCACCGAGATTACTCCCACCATGCATGACATCGTAACCACTGGCAAGACCGAATTCGTCTACAACAAGACCGATTCGACCACTCAGGTAAACGAGATCGAGGCTGTAGTTGATATCTCCGGCGTTTCTAAGGATGCTACGAAGGTTGTCCTTGACTTCTCTGAGAAGAATCCTGCCACCACCGATGATGTCAATGTTACTGTAAAAGTAACAGGAACCACTTTCGATTATACGTGCTCTGAGCTTACCCTTACAAAGATTACTTCTGTAGTAGATCTTTATAAGGACTTCAAGGCTGCTACTAAAACCGATAACTCTACCACCGACGCTATATACTACTATAAAGCTTCTGCTAATGCTGCAGACTATACTAAGGCTGGCACGGGCATTGATATGTTCGACGAAACCCTGTATGGCTACAAGGATGCAGATGGCAACTGGTATATCGACATTCTGGTAGTTGAACCCTTCAAGGTAGTTCCAACCTTCAATGATGTTCAGTCTTCACTCTCTGCTACTTTGACTCAGGCTGGTTCTACTGTTACTAAGGTTGATCCTAGAGGTGGAATGGTTACCGCAGTCGTCAATGACAGCAAGTTCGAAGCTGGCAAGACTTATGCTTGGGAAGTTGGCGACAACTATATGAAGACCGATATCGCTTACGCTTCTGGTACTGTCACCTGCACAACTGCCGGAACTGTAACCGTCACCTTCGATCCGTCGAATGTTGATCTTCTCTCTGTAGTTCTCAACTTCGTTGGCTGATCTCTGCTGAGATTACCTAGACTTACATGATCTAAGCACCTCCTCCCCCGCCCGTGGAAACACGGGCGGGGGATTTTTTCTTTCCTTCTTCCCTCCCTTCCCCGGGAGGTTTTTTCCTGCCGTTTTTCTCCCCTTCACCTCTTGTCTATTGATTTCCGCACGGAAATGTGATATAATATTATCCGTACCGCCTTCGGCGGCAAAAACATGACTGGAGGCGGCTCCCGTGACCGGACTGCACAGAAGAACAATACCATATGCGGCGCGCGCGGGCGCTTCTCTCTCGCCGCGGGAGATGCCGATCCGGCTCTCCGGCGTGATAAAGGAATCCATCGTCGACGGGCCGCAGCTCCGATTCGTCGTATTCACGCAGGGATGCCCGCATCACTGCCCCGGCTGCCACAACCCAGAGACATGGGATATGGGCGGCGGCTTCATGACGAGCACGTCGCTGCTCTGGAAGAGCATAACCGAAAACCCGTCGATAAAGGGCGTCACGTTCAGCGGCGGCGAGCCGTTCCTTTGGGGCGAAGCCCTCGCCGAGATCGCGCGCTGCGCAAAGTCCCGCGGCATGAGCGTCATGACTTATTCCGGCTGGACCTACGAGCAGCTGCAGAAAAAGGCCGAGACCGAGCCGGGCACAAAGGCGCTCCTGTCGTCGACCGATTATCTCGTCGACGGGCCGTTCATACTCGCCGAGCGCGACCTCGAGCTCCTTTTCCGCGGCAGCCGCAACCAGCGCCTGCTCGACGTCACCGGTTATCCGAACACGAAGGCGGCGCTCGAGATCGAGCGCTTCGACATGTCCGGCAGGGCCGTTTATAAGGAATGACATGAGCGGCGGAAAAAAGCGGACCTACCGCGTAAAATCGCACGAGTACAAGGCGTCCCGCGACCTGAAAAGCAATCTCAAAAAGATAAACTGGCGTCTCGCCGGGATCCTCGCCGCCTGCTTCGCCGTCATATTCGGCGTCTTCCGCGTCGGGATATATTTCGAGTGGAAGGCGATATACCCGGTGTATTACGGGCTGCTGCTCGTCTCGCTCGCCGGATTTTTATGGTTCAATCACGGTCTCGGCGGAAAGCTGCCCGACAGGGACAGCCTCAACATGCCGGAGGAGGAAAAGGACGGCTTCCTTCATAAGCTCGAGCGCGACAAAAGGATCGCCAAGGCGATATCGCTCGTCCTGATCCCGGTCCTTCTCACCTTCGTCTTCGACTTTCTGCAGCTGTTCTGGATCGAGCCGCTGCTCGGCTGGGAGTATAAGGCGTGATCACGGTAAAGATCATAGCCGCCGGATCGATAAAGGCGAGCGAGAGATACTACTCCGACGCCTGCGCCGAGTACATAAAGCGCCTCGGGCGCTTCTGCCGGGTCGAGATCATCGAGCTGCCGGAGAGCGCCCCGCCGGACGAGTTCATCCGCCGCATGGGCGCCCGTGCCTGCCGCATAGCCCTCTGCGTCGAAGGAAAAACGACCGACTCGGCGGGTTTCGCGAAAATGGTCGGCGCCGCCGCCGAGGAAGGCGGATCGGAGATAGATTTCGTCATCGGAGGCCCCGACGGTCTTGACGAGAAGGTGAAATCGGCCTGCTCGAGGCGTCTGTCCTTCTCGCCGATGACCTTTCCCCACCGGCTGATGCGCGTCATACTGCTCGAGCAGGTTTACCGCGCCTTCATGATCCTCGCCGGGATGAAATACGACAGATAGCCGGGGATGAGCTTTCCGGCTGACGTGTTTTAAAAATATAAATATAAATTCTTCATTATATGAAAACCTTCATGAAAGGCCTTGTCAAGGTGCTGCTCATCGTCCTGCTGCTCGTCATCACGGCGGCGGCGGTGCTGTACATCGAGGGCTACTACGATTTCACCTTCATCGACCGCAAAAGGGTCATGAACGTGCTCCCGGCGCTGATCTCCGGCGAGGAGGAGACCGTCTCCCCGTATCAGGACGCCTATACCGCGCCCCGCGCTCCCGGCGACAATCTCAGCCAGTTCACGCATCCCGAGGCGGTCGGAGGCGGCGAATCGGACGCCGAGACCGAGGCGTTCGAGCTGCTTGACGCCGCCGAGGCGATATCGAACGGCTGGATCATCACCGACACCGATTACGACCGCTCGACGCACATAATCACAGAGCGCAAGCTGATCGCTCAGCCGAAGGCGTCGCTTACCGGGCGGACGACGTCGAAGAAGGTGACCGACTGGTCGTCCGGCTCGGTCGAGACGAGGTCGGAGTCGCGCGTCAGATACACCCTTGAGCCGTACATGGGCTGGGTGATATACGACGACGGCGCGGCGCTCTCGCTGATGGACAGCTCAGGCGTAGTGCGGCTGACCGCCTTCGACGGCGCCGAGCCGGTCTGGTTCCGCGACAGCTACGGGCGTCCGCTCTTCCGCTACGGCGGCGATCTGTACTTTGTGACCGACGCGTCATCCGGCGTCCGTATGTACAAGAGCGACTACAATCCCCTGTTCGCCCCGGCGCTGAAGCTCAACGCCTCGCCGGATTACGGCACCGCCAAGAGCGGCAGGTATCAGTTCTATCTGCCGGATCCTGACGATCCGGAGGGCGACAGGATACTCTGGGGCTATGTGGACGACATGCGGGAGACTGTCATCGACGCGCAGTACGAGTACGCCGTGAGCTTCGGCGACGAAGGTCTGGCCTGCGTGGCGGAAAGCGACAGGATCCTGCGCGTGATAGACAAGAACGGGCACACAGTGATATACGAGAACGGTCAGGCAGACCGCGCCGGAGTGCGCAAGGATCTGGACTGCCGGTTCATCTGGCCGCTCACCGACGACGAGAGCCAGCGCGGCGCGCTCTACTTCGATCACGGCTATCTGCGGGTGACCGAGGCGTACACCGAGCGCCGGACCGGCGAAAGCGCCGGCACCGCCGAGCTGCTCATCTCGGCCGACGGCACCGTCTTCGACTATCCGTCCGGATATGAGCTGAAATATTACAGCTACGGCATCCTCGTCCTCGAAAAGGACGGCTGCTACGGCATGATGGACGTCCGCGGCAACTGGATAGCCCAGCCGATATACACCTATGTCACGCCCTTCTGCGAGGGCCTCGCCGTGATCGGCTTCGAGGACGGCAAAAAATGCATGGTCGACACCGAGGGCAATATAGTCCTGCCCTTCGAGTACGACTGGATCTCCGAATGCAGCGGCGGCCTCGTGACCGCCTGGGACGGCTCCGCCTGGCACCTGATGAGCAAGATGGCGAAGCCGAAGTAACGATATATTATTATTAATGCGGGGAGGGGAAACCCACTTCTGAAGAAGTGGGTTTCCCCTCCCTTTAATAAGTCACCTGCGGCGACTTATTTGCTCCCTCCCTTTCCCACAAGACTTTTTACACTTTATGTAAAAAATGTAGTAAAAGTCTTTGGAAAAGAGGGGGCGCGGGGGAGAAGAACCTTTCTTCAGAAAGGTTCTTCTCCCCCGCAATAATTGATTTATTATATTATATCATTCCGGCATCAGCAGGCCGTAGCCGCCGTCGTTGCGGCGATAGACCACATTCACAGCGCCGGTATCGACGTTCACAAAGGCGAAGAACTGATGTCCGAGGAGGTTCATCTCGAGGATGGCGTCCTCGGCGGTCATAGGCTTCTTGGAGAAGGTCTTGCGGCGGATGATCTCCTCAGGCTCCTCCGCCTCGGCGGTGAGCTGAGCCGCTGAGACGAATTTCTCCATAGCCGCCTTGTTGGCCGCGTTGTCGCGCATGCGCTTCTGGAGGCGCGTGCGGTTCTTGCGGATCTGACGGTCGATATTGTCGACCGCCACGTCGATATCGCTGCGGAATGTTTCGCCCGTTATCTCGCTTCGGTACAGCATGCCCTCGCTTGTCACGGTAAGCTCGAGACGGTCGCGGCCGCGGGACGAGCTGAGTACGATGCGCGCGCTGGCGTCGCTGAAATACTTGTCGAGCTTGGCGAGTTTCTTGTCGAAGAGATCGACAAGGTCGTCGGTTATCTCGATCTGACGTCCGGTGATGTTGATCTTCATGGTTTAATTCCGCCTTTCTTTGTATGAGTTCAGGGGGGAAAGCGCCACCCCCCGCAGTTATATTATATCACATTTTGAGGCGGTTGTACAGGGGTATTGGAGATTTTGCATATTATATTTATATTTTTTAAAATATTTTGCGGTATTATATCATCGCCGCTTAACAATTAGCTCCTGGACCGGAGCCTGCGATGATCTGCATGTATTTTTGTTTACATTTCCAAATATTTCCGTCACACCGCCGCGTTTGACAAATCCCGTCTCCTGTGGTATAATATGATATCTGTCTTTCAACACAACGCCGAAAGAGTTTCCTCATCATGATACTCACACCAATGCAGACAACAGTATGCTACCGCTGCCCCGAGTGCGGCGGGATGGTCATCAGCCCGTTGGGCGCCTTTTCTCTCAGGGGGGATATGTTCCGGCTCAAATGCCCCTGCGGCCAAAGCTCCATGACGATCAGGCAGGACAGGGACAGCGTCAGGATATCCGTCCCGTGCGTCACCTGCGGGCGCGACCATATGTACACGCTCAGCCGCGAGGTTTTCTACGGGCGCGATCTTTTCATACTCAGCTGCGGGCTTTCCGGAGCCGACACGCTGATAATCGGCGAGCGGGACAAGGTCATCGAAGCCTACCGCGAATCGACGAAGCGCCTCGCCGACATAATCGGCGTCGACCCGGCCGACATCGACTTCTCCGACGACGAGGCCCGCACCGCCATGCATCCCGGCGAGCGGGACGAGGACGAGCCGGACGAGATATGGGAGGACGAGGAATCGGCCCCGCTCAGGCGGGAGAGCGAGAACGCCGGATTCGAGACGGCCGTAAGGGTGTCTCTCGCCGTGCTCGCCGACGAAGGACGGATAAAGTGCCTCTGCTCCGACAGAAAAAATCAGGATCTCGTCTACGACTTCACCGACCGCGGCGTCATGCTCGAATGCGCCTCCTGCGGCGCGAGGAAGGAGCTCACGATCACCGGCGAGGCCGCCGCCGCGCGTCTCGCGGAGGAGGACGAGATCAGGCTCGACGAATAGGAAAAGTCACGCCGATCCGGGGCGTTTTCGCCGAACAAATAAATTATTAATATATTCATTATTGACATTTCGGCTCATATCTGGTATAATATCAATGGATATTTTCCTTTTCAGCCGAGACAGTAAGACAACGAAGGGCAGGGATAGCTTTGTATATCGCAATTATTGCCGATGATCGCAAAAAAGAGCTCATGGCGCAGTTCTGCATAGCTTACTGCGGGATCCTGGCAAAGCACCATCTTTACGCGACCGGCACGACTGGAAACTATATCCGGGCCGCCACCGGTCTTCAGCCCGAGCGCCTTCTCTCCGGCGAACACGGCGGCACTCAGCAGGTGATATCCCGTATAGCCTACGACGAGATAGACATGCTGATCTTCTTCCGCGACACGGCGCCCGACGCCATGCTCGAGGACGACGCCAACCTGCTCCGTATGTGCGACGCTCACAACGTCCCCGTCGCCACCAACATGGCCACCGCCGAGATACTCGTCCGAGCTCTCGACCGCGGCGACCTCGACTGGCGCGAGATCGTGAATCCTCATTCTGACAAATATATACCGATAAAATCAAAGTAAATACATCACGGCTCCCCCGGCGGGGAGCCTTTATTTTTTCGCCCGAATCCTTTAACAATATTCCGGTTGAATTATCCGGCGATATATTGTACAATACATAAAAACAAAAACCTCAACGCGGCACACCGCATAATCAAAGACCCTTCAATGCTTAACTTCTCATCTCACCTCAACATCCCCGAGGAAATACTTTCGCGCGGCAACAAGCACCGCGAGCGCTACCGCGCATCCGAGCACGACATAGACTTCAACGGCGTCGTCAGGCCCTCCATCCTGCTGAGATACATGCAGGAGACAAACTTCCTGCAGCACGTGAACAATCCGCCGACGCTGGCGGAGCTGCGTGAAAAGCGCGGCAGGGCGTTCATCCTCTCCCGGCTGACGATGAAAATGTACAAGCCGCTCCATTCACAGGACGAGATCGACGTCGACGCGTGGCTCGCGCCGATAAAAAGCACCTCGCTCGACCGCTACGATCAGATCTTCCGCGGCGATGAGCTCATCGCCGAGATGGCGTCCTTCTGGGCGCTGGTCGACGTCCGCTCAAAGAAGCTCGTCCGCCCCGAGGTGGAGGACATGGGCTTCGGCTTTTCCGATCCGCTCGAGCTCGAGGTAAAGCGCCTGCGCATACCGAGAGGGCTCGAGATGGAGCCGGTCGGGCGTTATCACGTCGGCTGGTCGCTGATCGACGTCAACCGGCATATGAACAACACCTATTACCCCGACATGTTCCTCGACTTCATGCCGAAGGGCTCGCTCGACGGCAGGACGGTCACCGAGATGACGATAGCCTACGACCGCGAGGCTCCCTACGGCGAGGATCTCATCATCCGCCGCGCCTCCAACGGCTCGCTGATGAACACCGCATCTCAGTCGGACTCCGCCGTCCCGACCGAGACCGTCTTCTTCACCGCCGAGCGCGAGGACGGAAATGTCTGCACCGAGGCGAGCTTCACAATCGGGAAGCTCTGATCCCGCATGACATCAAACCGCCGTTTATAAGCAAACGCGGACCGCATCCGATATATGACGCCGGACAGGCATCTCAGCTGAGACAATGAACGAATCTATAAGAAAACACAACATCTTTTCCACCGATCCGCCTCTGACGCCGCTTTCCGGCGGGACAAGCGGACGCGCCGACAGCCTCTGCACGGCGCTCCTTCTCTGCGTCCGCTCGGCGGCGGGGGACAAGGCCGCGCGCGGCGAGCTCTCACGCATGGAGGGCTCGGGAGACGTTATGAAGCTCGGCGCCGACCGCATGAGGCTGCCGACGCCGTCGGCCAAGATAGTGCACGGTCTCGAGATGATGCTGTACAGCGCCTCCGACTGGGAGACCGATCTCGCCTTCAGCGAGTTCGAGGCGGCGAAGAAAGAGGACCCGATCTACTCCCCGCTGATGCTGTCGCTCTGCCGCGAATACGGCATCGGCGTATCGAAGGATCACTCGGCGGCGGTGCGGGACATGCTTTCGGCGGCGGCGGCGCAGCTGCCGGCTCCGGCGGCGAGGCTCGCCGCGGCGATAGTGGCCGAATGGGACGGCGAGCGCCTTGAGGACAGCGCCGTCGACATAACCCCGGCCGACGATCAGCCGGTCCCCGACGACGCCCCCGATCCGCTGAGACAGGCGTCGGTGATGATCCCCGATCTCCCGACCGAGCCGCCGATGGCGTCCGTCGTACCCGATCCGATAGAGATCACCGAGATCCCCGAGCCGCCCGAGAGCGAGATACGCGACGCGGCTTACGCCCAGCTCGCCGCCGGAGAGCTCGAGGACGCCGTCCAGACGCTGGTCGACATGCCAGATATCGCCGAGCCGGACAAATCGCTCATGCTCGGACTCATCCACGGACACGGGCTGTCCGGGATAGCCGTGTCAAAGGAAAAGGCGGTGAAATATCTCTCCAAGGCGGCGGCCTTCGGCTCGGCCGAAGCCATGGCCGAGCTCGCCGGGATATACTCGGAGAAGGAGGGCGGCAATCCCGCCGAGGCGTTCAGATACGCCTACTACGCCGCTCACATGGGCTCGGCGAAGGGCGCTTATCTGCTGTCGAAGCAGTACAACGAGCGCGGATGCCTCGAAAAGGCGCTGAAATGGATGAGCTCGGCGGTAGCCTTCGGCTATCCCGCCGACGAATACGAGCTCGAGAAGCTCCGCTCGATCTGCCTGCCCTTCCTCGAGAAGCTGCGCGCCTGCTACGATTACCTCTCGAAGATCGACCTTTCGATCTATCCCGAGGCGGCAAGGCCGCTCATCGCCTTCCGCTACCGCCTCGGCTGCGCCATGCTCGACCACGGAGCCGAGGACGACGGCGTCGCGCACATCATCGCCGCCGCCAAGGGCGGCAGCTCGGAAGCGATGGAAACGATCGCCGAGCTGTTCGAGACAGGCCGCTACTTCCCCCGCGACCCGAAAAAGGCGGCCAAATGGCGCGAAAAGGCGAAAGCGGCGGGGTGAGAGACGGGATAGTTATTATCGGGGGAGGGAACCGCCTTTTTGGAAAAAGGCGGTTCCCTCCCCCGAACCCCCTCCTTCCGGCAAAAACTTTGATACATAAAATGAAAGAATCCGAATTCATCCTCGCGCCGCACAGCGGCTTCTGCTTCGGCGTCGGGCGGGCGGCCTCCCTCGCCGAGAAGGCGGCCGCCGAAAGGCTCCCCGGCGAGCGGCTCTTCCTCCTCGAGGAGCTGATACACAACGCCGACTACATGCGCTCCCTCGAGGAAAAGGGGCTGATAAAGATATCCCTCAACGAGCTGGAAGGCGTGATCGCGTCGTCGGCGGGATATGTCCGCACCTCCGTCATCGTCCGGGCGCACGGCATAGAGCGCGGCGTCATGGAGCGTATGCGCTCAGCCGAGAGCGAAAGCGGCGGTAAATTCCGCGTGATCGACGGCACCTGCCCCGACGTCGCCCGTATCCACCGTATAGCCGAGCGGGAGACGAAGGACGGCTCGCCGCTGATCGTCATCGGCGACCCGGCGCATCCCGAGGTAAAAGGTATCATGTCATGGGCGGGCGGCCCGGCTCTGGCGGCGAACACGCTCGCCGATCTCGAATCGGGCCTCCCTTCGGAGACGATCCCGGTCTCATCATCCCCCGTGGTGGTGGCTCAGACTACGCAATTGTTAACTGAGTGGAAAAAATGTAAAAATTTTATCGTACATCTATATACAAAAGCCCGAATTTTTGATACAATATGTAGTGTAACCGAAAAAAGACAGAGCGAGGCCGACAGCCTTTCCCGCGAGGCGGACCTCATGGTTATAATCGGCGACAGATCGAGCTCCAATACGAAAAAACTGTATGAAACGGCGAAAAGGAACTGTGAAAAGACCTTCCTCGTCCAGGGAGCGGATGCCGCAGCGGAGCTCCATTTTCCGCGCGGGACAAAAGTGGGCATCGCCGCGGGCGCCTCAACGCCCGGCGGTATTATAGAGGAGGTCATCAGAACCATGGAAGACAATCAGAACATCACTGCCTCGGAGTTCGAGGAGAAAGGACAGGCCGCGGAAGAGAATTTTGAGCAGCTGCTTAACGAGTCGCTTCAGGACAACACTCTGACCGGCGGTCAGACCGTTAACGGTATCATCACCAGCATCAGCCCCAACGAGCTTCATGTCGATCTCGGCACCAAGGTCACCGGCATCATCCCGATCTCCGAGATAACCGACGACAACGGCGCCCGTCTTGACGAAATGTTCAAGGTCGGCGACGAGATCGAAGCCATCGTCGTTAAGGTGAGCGATATCGACGGCGTTGCGACTCTGTCACGCAAGCGCGTCGAGAATATCCTCAACTGGAGACGCATAGTTGACGCTTTCAACGACAAGACCACGCTCGAGGGCAAGATCACCGAGGTCGTCAAGAGCGGCGTTATCATCAACCTGGACGGCGTCCGCGTCTTTATCCCGGCGTCGCAGTCCGGTGTGCCGCGCGACGGAGACCTTACGGCTCTCGTCGGCACCACTCAGCGCGTCAAGATCATCGACCTGAACGAGCAGCGCCGCCGCGCCGTCGCGTCGATCCGCGAGGTCAACCGCGAAGAGCGGAAGGCCAAGGAAGCCGAATTCTGGACCACTATCGAGAAGGGCAAGCATTATGAAGGCGTTGTCAAGTCCTTCATGCCTTACGGCGCGTTCGTCGATCTCGGCGGCGTGGACGGAATGGTACACTGCTCAGAGCTCTCCTGGAAGCGCGTCCGTCATCCTTCCGACGTTGTATCTCTCGGACAGACCATCGACGTCTATGTTAAGGATTTCGATCCCGAAACTCACCGCATCTCTCTCGGCTACAAGACCGAGGAGAACAACCCGTGGAACATCTTCATCGAGAAGTACTCGGTAGGAGATACCGCCCACGTGAAGATCGTCAACCTCCAGCCGTTCGGCGCCTTCGCCGAGATCGTGCCCGGAACCGACGGTCTCATCCACATCTCCCAGATCACCACGCACATGATCGCCAACCCGAGCGAGGTTCTCACGGTCGGACAGGAAGTCGATGCCAAGATCATTGATATCGACACCGAAAAGCATAAGGTGAGCCTCTCTATCAAGGCGCTTCTCGTGGACAATGCCAACGCCGACGAGCCGAAGGATGCGGAGGCTTCAGCCGACGAAGCTCCCGCCGAGAAGGCTTCCGCTGAGGAGGCTTCAGCCGACGAAGCTCCCGCCGACGCCGAATGAGAAAATGATCGGATAAAAAAATCACCGCCGTACGGCGGTGATTTTTCGTTTCAGCGAGATAAGTTATGCCGGCAGATCATCATTTATCTGCAACATGAATATCATTATATATGCGTTGCCGGAAAAGCTGCTGGAATAAATTATTCAATTTCTCGCTTTTCCGGCATCGCCTGACGGGCGGGCGATGCCCGCCCCTACACAGATTATCGCTTATCAGCCGAATACAATGTGCTCTTATATATCTCGTAGGGGCGAGCATCGCTCGCCCGCAGACGACATTATTCCTATGTTAACAAAACGGTGCCGTTCAAAACTCGGAAAAACGCCCCGGGGCTTTGAAAAAGCCTTCCGGGGCATTTTCTTTTATCATCCGGCGTTCACTCGCCGATCCTCCAGCCGGTTATCCCCTGCACTCCGGTGCAGCGGCGGGTATCGGTATCATAGGTGAACAGCGCGCCGGACATCGAGATCGGGCCGTCGGCGACGTCGAAGCGCTCGGGGAGCTTCGTCGTCATCTTTTTCAGGATGATCGGTATCTTCACGCCGAGGATGGACTCGTCAGGACCGGTGAAGCCTATGTCGGTGATATAGCCGCTGCCGCCGGGGAATATCCGGGCGTCGGCTGTCGGGCAGTGGGTATGCGTGCCCCAGATCATGGCGATCCTGCCGTCGAAATACCGGCCTATCGCCATCTTCTCGCTCGTCGCCTCGGCGTGGAAGTCGAGGGCGGCGAGATCGTACCTGCCGCTCTCGCGCTCAAGGATGCCGTCTATCGTGCGGAAGGGATCGTCGAGCGCCTCGAGATACATCGTGCCGAGCGCGTTTATGACGAGCAGCTTGTAGCCGGAGACGTCTATTATCGTATATCCCGAGCCGGGCGCTCCGGCGGGGTAGTTGGCCGGGCGGAGGACGCGGTCGTGCGTGCGGAGATAATCCCTTATTTCGCGCTTGCGCCATATGTGGTTGCCGCTCGTTATCACGTCGGCCCCGCCCTGCAGCAGGAGATTCGCG
This sequence comes from uncultured Clostridia bacterium, assembly GCA_946407735.1. Classification (GTDB taxonomy): domain Bacteria; phylum Bacillota; class Clostridia; order Oscillospirales; family CAG-272; genus JAAZGC01. The sequence continues at coordinate 35,726 of CAMJPL010000006.1, read as the reverse complement.
GCGTGTCCCTCGAGGCCGTTGCCCTCGGCGGCGTTCTCGGCGTTGACGACGCAGACGTCGGCGGAAAGCTGGCTGCGGATCGACCAGAGCTTTTTGGTGAGCGCCGCCATCGCCGAAGGGCCGACGACGTCGCCTATCGAAAGAAGTTTAAGAAGCATGATGTTTATACTATTTTCAGTTAGGAGTTACATTTATCGGGGAAAGGGAAGGAACTTTTCGAGAAAAGTTCCTTCCCTTTCCCCGAACCCCTATCCTATCTTCAAAAGCTTTACTGCAAAAATGAGGATTGTTTTTTTTAAATAGAATTCAATATTATATGCGAATAATAACTGAGTCTTTATTTTCAGTCCTCGCGGCGAAGTATCAGCATCTCGGACGAGCCGGGCGCGGCCCGCACGGGGATCCCCCATCTCATGATGTCCGCGCCGTTCATCCTCGCCCTGTCCCCGGCGCTGTCCCATATGACAGAGTAGGAGTGTCCCGGGCTGACCGACTTAAGACGCACGCTGACGATGCCGTCGCCGTCGCTTGCGGCGCTGCCGCAGAGGCGGAAGACCGCCGCGGCGCTCCTCGTCCCGTCAGGGGAGGCGTACTCGATTACGCTGACATCGCCGCCGGACGCGCGAGCCGACAGCGGCTTATGATGATATACGAGGCATCCGTCGAGGATCGGGCGCAGCACCGAGCGGAAGAGGTCAAGCGAATGCTTTATCCGCCTGTCGAGCCACGGCGACAGCCTGTCGGGTGACGGAGCCGTCCCCATGAGGGCCGGACGAGCCATCACGGCGCATCTGAGCTGGCTGTCGATATCGCCGTCGCAGGAGATATCCGGCGCGAGCGTCCCGAATCCGCTCTGTATCCGCTCGGGCGGCAGCATATAGGATATGCCGCCGAGGATATCCACCGACTCCGGCTGCCTTGAAAGCCGCGACAGCCCGGCGCTGTGGAAGAGCGACAGGGTCATATAGTCGAGGCGTCCGGCGGCGTCGATCACCTGCAGCTCGGTGTCAGGATACCGCCTTCGCACCTTTCGCATCATCCGGCAGAAGGCCTGACGATACCGCCAGTCGGACAGCTCGGTGAAGCCGTATCGCCCGCTTCGCGGAAGCCCGCCATCATCGCCGACGGCGATACGGAGCATGTCCGGCCTGTATTCCTCGGCGATGCGGCACAGCTCGCCGAGACAGTGGGTCTCGGCATCGGGGACCGACAGATCGACCGTCCTGCCGCAGAGCCATTCGGGATGCTCGGCCGCAAGGCGCGAGGCCGGTCCGGCCGTTTCGATGCCGCACCAGAGCCCGAAGCGCATCTTTTTGTCATGCGTGTACCTTAAAAGCGGCTTTATCCCGTTTTTGAGCCACACACCGGGCGTCCAGTCGCCGACGCTGTCATGCCAGCGCCCTATGTCCCCGCCGCCGGACCATCCGGCGTCGAGGACGTACATCTCGGCTCCGCAGGCGGCCGCGGCGTCGATATCGCGCTTTATCCCCTCCTCGGACTCGTGACGGGAAAGATAGGCGCGGTGATCGGCCTCTATCTCAGCCGCCCTGACGCCGTCGGGAAGCGGCGGCATGACCAGCGTCCTTACATGCTCATGGCAGATCTGCGCGATCCTGTCCTCGCTCTCACGCAGAAGGGCGATATGGACGGCGGGCGTCATGACCTTCTCGCCGGGGGAGAGTACATACAGCGCGGCAGAGCCGTGATCGTCAATGCCGCCGTTTTCATCCCTCATAGCTTCCGCCGCCGGAAGCATACCGGCGCTGACGGAAAGGGAAAGGCGGCCGCCGCTCACGATTTCCGACTCAGCGGCGATCTTCCATCCGCCGCTCCAGCCGTACTCAAGGACGAACCACTCCCCGGAGGCATGGTTTTCAAGCCAGACGCACGGCCTGCCGGAGGTGAGCTCGAGGCGGATGTCCGTCGAGGCGGGATCGGCATAGAAGCCGCCTGCGCCGCCGTGCGTATAGGCGGCGGAAAATCCTCCCCTTCCGGCCGGGTTTTCCCACACCCTGCCGCGGTATGGGCAGACGTCGGTGAGGGCGGCGGGGGTGCCGGCGGTGTTCTCGATCTCGAGCCACCGCTCGATGAAATCGCTCCCGTCGAGAAGGGTGTACACCGTAACGCAAAGACCCGCCTTTTTGTGGCTAAGTCGGACGGAATAGACCGTGTCGGCATCGGGATCGGCGCCGCAGAGCTCGGGGAGCGGGCATTTATCCATCCTGCCGCTTCCTTCGAGCGTCCATCCGGATACGGCGTCATACTCCGGCTGTCCCGCCCGGCAGGATCTTACGAGAAACGAGGGCGACACAGGGCCGATATGATCGTCCGGCTCTATCTGCCCTGACGAGCCGCGGTATCTCAGGCCGTAGACACCGTCCGTCAGCGCCTCGCAGAGGATCTGCCGCCCGGAGCGGTACAGAAACTCCTTTGACCTTATTTCCCCGCCGTCGGGAGCGACGACGCTCGACCCGGAGATGATCGGCCTGACATAAACCTCCGCGTCGGCGGATATCGTGTTTTTCTTCTTCGGCATGGCGATATTTTTTATCGGATCGTTTATATCGGGGAAGGGAAAACCCTTTTCGGGAAAAGGTTTTTCCCTTCCCCGGACCCCATCCTTTTCCCAAAAGCTTTGAAAAAACAAAGAGACAGCGGGATATAAAAAAACAAAATTTATAGTCCCGGTATCGACCTGTATAATATTTTACATCATTCTCCGACGTTTGTAAAGTCCCGGCCGGATATATTTATGTAAATTCCTCAGCCTTGACTTATCTGAAGATATGGTGTATAATATTATCGCCGCCGCCGGAGAAACAAACAAAAAGGAACCGCCGGGAGACGCGGCGATATTCAGATCATCCGGAGGAAAAAAGAACTGAAAAAATGAAAGACCTTCTTTACCGGTGGTTCAAACGGTATTTTATCGACGCCATGGGAGCGATGGCTCAGGGACTGTTCGCCTCGCTCATCATCGGCCTCATCATCTCGCAGCTCGCCAAGCTGCCGTTCATGGGCTGGATGTCGCCTCTCGCCGCCGTGACGGGGGCGAGATCGCCGGTGATCGGCTCGGCGATAGGCGCGGCGGTCGCCTGGGGGCTCGGCGCGAAGCCGCTCGTCATATTCACGTCGGCTGTCACCGGAGCACTCGGCTACTCGGCCGGCGACTATTCCGGCGGACCGGTCGGAGCGTATCTCGCCGCCGTCATCGGAGCCGAGCTCGGCTCGCTCGTCGCCTCGAAGACAAAGATCGACATCGTCCTCACGCCGATGGTGGTGATCCTCACCGGCGGCAGCGCCGGAGTCTTCGTCGGCCCGTACATCGGGCGCGCGATGCTGGCCCTCGGAGCGTTCGTCAACAGCGCCACAGAAATGACGCCGATCCCGATGGGGATAATCGTGTCGGTCATCGTCGGCATGGCGCTGACGCTGCCGATATCGTCGGCGGCGCTCTGCATAATGATCGGCATCGACGGCATCGCCGCCGGAGCCGCCTGCGTCGGCTGCTGCTGCAACATGATCGGCTTCGCCGTCGCCTCCTTCCGCGACAACGGCGCGGGAGGGCTGATATCGCAGGGGCTCGGCACCTCGATGATCCAGATGCCGAACATCATGCGGCATCCGCAGATATGGCTCGCCCCGATATGCGCCTCGGCCATCCTCGGCCCGGTATCTTCGGCGCTTCTCAGGATGACTAACACCTCGACCGGCGCCGGGATGGGCACGTCAGGACTCGTCGGACAGTTCGGCGCTGCCGAAGCGATGTCCGCCGCCGGGGTCGGGCTGCCGGTGACGCTCATCGAGATCGCCGTCATGCATTTCATCGCCCCGGCCATACTCACCCTCGCCTTCGACGCGCTCTTCCGCCGCATCGGATGGGTGAAATCGGGCATGATGAAGCTGGAAACGGCGGATAAAAAATGAACAAAGCCGCTCCGGAGGATATCCGGAGCGGCTGTTTTGATAACATGAATCCTGTATAAAAAGTCTTTGCCGGAAAGGCGGGGTGTAAATAAGACACCGCAGGTGACTTATTCAGGGGGGAGAAAAACTGCTTTCTTCAGAAAGCGGGTTTTCCGCCCCCAAGAATAATAATCCTTACTTAACGATAGTCCCGTAGACCTCACCCGCGGCGTTGGCGGCGTTGCACTCGTCGGTGTCGATGTGCATGGCGAGGGCGAACTTCGGACTGACGCGGACGACCACGTCGCCGAAGATGAGGGAGCGGTCGGGAGTGTCGAGCTTGACGCAGACGACCTGCTTGTCGGTCACGCCGAAGGCCTCGGCGTCGGCGGGAGTCATATGGATGTGGCGCTTGGCGATGATGACGCCGTCCTCGAGGTCGATCTCGCCGCAGGGGCCTACCAGCTTGACGCCGGGAGTGCCGTCGGTGTCGCCCGACTCGCGCACGGGAGCCTTGAGTCCGAGAGCGCGGGCGTCGGTCGCGGAGACCTCGACCTGGCTGTGCGGACGGGCCGGACCGAGGATGCGCACCTTATTGATGGCGCCCTTCGGGCCGACTACGTTGACCTGCTCCTCGGCGGCGAACTGACCCGGCTGGGAGAGATCCTTCTTGTTGTGAAGAACGGCGCCCTCGCCGAACAGGACGGCGATATGCTCCTCGGTGAGATGAACGTGATGGGCGGAAGTCTCGACGATGAATTTGTTTTCCATGATCCGTTGTCCTTTATATGTGTTGTTTCGTTTGAACGGTTATATGATAATTATATCGTTTTTTTGTTAATATGTAAAGACGGAGGCTGAAAATTCGGCCTTATTTTTTCGCGCCGAGCAGGGCTATCCTCTCGCACAGCTCGGGATAGGATATCCCGGCGGCGGCCGCCTCCTGAGGCACGAGACTGGTGTCGGTCATGCCGGGAGCCGTGTTCACCTCGAGCACGACCAGCCTGTCGGCCTTATCGTCCCATATGATGTCGGTGCGGCTGATGCCGCGCAGACCTACGGCGCGGTGGACCGCCTCGGCCGTCGCCGCCGCGCGGGCGGCGATGCCGTCCGGTATCGGGGCCGGGCAGATCTCGGTGGTGTAGCCGGCCTGATATTTGTTCACGTAGTCGTATCCGCCCGTCTTCGGCAGGATCTCGACCGCCGGGAGCGCCTTCGCCTCACCGTCCTCGTTTTCCAGCACCGCCACCGTCAGCTCGCGTCCGCGGATGAATTTCTCGGCGAGGAAGGCCGACTCGTATTTCACAGCGTGAGTCACCGCGCCCTCGAGCTGACTTCTCTCGTGCACCACGGTTATCCCGCAGGTGCTGCCGCATCCGAGCGGCTTTATGACGCAGGGGACGCCGATCTCCGCCGCGATGTCGGCGGCAGCGGCTGAGGGAGACGTGATGTTCTCGTATCTCTTCCAGTCGGCGGTGTCAATCCCGGCGGCGCGGATGACGCGCTTCGTCATGTCCTTGTCCATGGCGATCCCGGACGAAAGATATCCCGAGCCGGTGTAGCGTATGCCGAAGCACTCGAGAGCCGCCTGGATCCTGCCGCCCTCGCCGCCTCCGCCGTGAAGCCCGATGTAAACGACGTCGCAGGAGCGGCAGACGTCTATCACGCCGGGGCCGAGCTCGGCTTTGTCGCCGGGGGAGCGGTACATAGCCCATACCGCCGAAAGATCCGGCTCGGTCTTCTTTATCGGCGGGACGGGATAGCCGGATGAGGCGAAAAGGCTTTCGGCCGCATCCTCACTCACTCCGGCGAACGAGTCGACGAGCGCGACATTATGCCCGCGGGAGATCAGCGCGTTGGCGATCATGGCGCCGGATCTGAGCGATACGTCGCGCTCCGGCGTGATGCCTCCGCAGAGAACTGTGATTTTCATGATAACTGTCGGTTTCGGTTTGTGTTGATCCTGTCCGGCGAAAAAAGCCCCGCGTCGCGGGACTTTTTCAAAGCCTGATGCTCAGTCCTCGCTGTCGGCGCACTTACGCTCGATCGCGTCGGCGGCCGGCGCGACGTACTTCTCCTGCGAATCCTTCATCAGCTCGATCATGCCCTTGTCGCAGAGAGCGGCGAGGTTCGGGTCGATCGGGAGAGAGGCGAGAAGGTCGAGTCCGAACTCGTCGGCGGCCGCCTTGGAGGCGGAAGCGCCGAACAGCTCGATCTTCTCTCCGCAGTGCGGACAGAGGGCGTAGCTGTAGTTCTCGACGAGACCCAGCACCGGCACCTTCATCATTTCGGCCATCTTGACCGCCTTCGCGACGATCATCGAGACGAGCTCCTGAGGGCTGGTGACGACGATGATGCCGGTCACCGGGAGCGACTGGAATATCGTCAGCGGCACGTCGCCGGTTCCGGGCGGCATATCGACGAACATGAAGTCGACGTCGCCCCATACGACGTCGGTCCAGAACTGCTTGACAGTCCCGGCGATGACGGGGCCTCTCCATATAACCGGGGTCTTCTCGTCCGGGAGCAGGAGGTTGGTGCTCATGATCCTTATGCCGCTCTTCGACTGCGGCGGGAACATGCCGTCCTCGCTTCCCTGGATGCCTCCGGCCTTGAGACCGAATATCTTCGGTATCGACGGGCCGGTGATATCGGCGTCCATTATAGCGGTCGTGTAGCCGCGGCGGGCGAAGGTAACGGCCAGAAGCGAGGTGATGAGCGACTTGCCGACGCCTCCCTTGCCCGATACCACCGCGATCACGTTCTTAACGCTCGACATCGAATTGAGCGGAGCCTCCATCAGCTCGGCCGCGGTCTTCTTCTCGCCGGTCCTTGAGGAGCAGCTGAGAGAGCACGTCGAACAGTCGTGCGTGCAGTTCTCGTCCGGAGCCGGACCGACATTCCTTGTTTCTTCAGCCATATCTGCCTTTCAGCCGCGCGGACCGTCGTTTCGGCCTGCTCGCGGCTCATATCGGTTTAATTACTTTGATATAAATCATGTAATGCGGACATCACCGAATTAGTATATCATTTAAATGTTAAAATGTCAAGCCGAAACGGTAAACGCGGCGGCGATAATGGTAAGACGCATTTAACTTAACGCTGGCCAGACCGCCGGACGATAAAAGTTTACGTTATTTACAGAGGTGAAATCAAATACGCTTGACAAACCGCTCCGGTTAAGGTATAATATTCGGGTATATTTATGTCCGCGCGGCGGAGCGGTACGCTTCGGGGCGCGGGCTGACCCAGGGTGGATAAATGCAATCTGAAATACTTGAAAAAATCAAAGCCGCCGAAAAGGAGGCCCTTGAGCTGAAAGCCGGAGCTCAGGCGCAGGCGCGCCGTGAGAGATCCGACGCCGAAGCTGAGGGCAGGCGGATGTGCGAGGAAGCCGTCTCCGCCTCGGCGAGGGCGAGAGAGCGCATGATAGCTCAGACGGCCGCAAAGGCGGACGCCATGAGGCGCGATATGCGCGCCTCGGCCTCCGACGACATCACGGCTCTCGCCGAAGCCGCCGGAAAACGCACCGCCGACGCGGCGAAATACATAGCCGGGGAGATCATGGCGAGATGTCGGTAAGCCGCATGATGAAGCTGTCGCTCGTCTCGGCGTCGGGCGAGGCTTCCGACATAGTGAAAAAGCTGACGTGGCTGAGATGCGCCGAGATAATCAGAACGGACAGCGGCGCGGAGGATGAAGATCCCGCCAAAGCCGCCGAAGCCCTGCCGCCGGACGAAGCTCCCGGCTGCGAGGCCGAGCGGGCGAAGAGAGCCGGAGAGGCGGCGAGGCTCGCCGCGGCGATCTCCGGTCTCGGGAAATTCCGCACCGACAGGACCGGGCTTTTCGGCAGCCCGTCCGAGATAACCCGCGGCATGCTCGACACCGACTCCGACGGCTACATGGAGGCGGTAAGGCTCGCCGATGAGTACGCGGCGCAAAAACAGCGCTCGGCCGAGATAACGGCCGAGAGGACGCGCCTCTCCCAGCAAAAGGAGGCCCTGCGCCCCTGGCTTGACTGCGACATACCGCTCGACACGCCGGGGACGGCACTCACCGAGCTCATGTTCGGCGTCCTGCCGCCGCAGACCGACATCGACGAGACCGCCGCGCAGATACGCGCCGAGGAGAGCGAGTTCGAGCTCATCCGGGTGTCGTCAGATCCGTCGGGCGAGTACGTCGCCGTGCTCACGATGAAGGGCTCCGCCGGTGCGGCGCATGACGCGCTGACGCGGCGCGGCTTTACCCGGGCCGATTTCCGCTCGGTGTGCGAAAGCGGAAAGGGCAATCTCGCCTCCGACATAATGAGCCGCATCGGCGCCGCGGACGAGGCGCTCGGAGCCGAGCTCGAGAGCATAAACGAAAGATACGCCGCCCTCGCCTCCCGCTGCCGCGAGCTCGAGATCGCCTACGACGCCGCGATGACCCGCGAGGCCCAGTGCGAGAGCGAGAAGCTCGTCACGAAGACGGCGTCGACCTGCATCGTCACGGCGTGGGTGCCCTATCTCGCCGTACCGGCGCTTAAAGCTGAGCTCGACAGGGATCCCGGCATATGGTACGAGCTGACCGATCCCGCCGAAGGCGACGATGTGCCGGTGCTGCTCCGGAACAAGCCGATCTTCTCGCCGTTCGAGTCGGTGATCGGGCTGTATTCGCTTCCGGCCTACGGCAGCTTCGACCCGACGGCCGTCATGTCGGTGTTCTTCTTCATAATCTTCGGCCTTATGCTCGGCGACTTCGTCTACGGAGCGGCCATGACGGCGCTCTGCGCTGTCGCGCTGAAAAAGCTGAATCTCTCGCCGGGCGTGAAGAACCTCGTCAAGCTATTCTGCATATGCGGCGTGTCGAGCGCGCTGTGGGGGATCGTTTTCGGCTCCTACTTCGGCGACCTGCCGGTGCAGCTGATGAAGAACTTCTTCGGCGCAGACATCGGAAAGACGGCTCTGTGGTTCGACATCGTCAGCGAGCCGCTGATGTTCCTCGGCGTTTCGCTCGGAATCGGCGTGCTGCATCTCTTCACCGGCATGGGCATACGCATCTACATCGCCGCGAAGGAGGGCCGCCTGCTCGACGGCATCCTCGACGTGGTGCCGTGGTATGTCTTCTTCATCGGTATAGCCCTCTTCGCCGCCGGAGACATGATAGGGATACCGTCCGGCATAGGGAAATGGGTCTTCATCGCCGGAATCGCCCTGCTGATACTGACGCAGGGCAGGGCCGAGAAGAATCCCGTCATGAAGCTGCTCAAGGGCGTCATGAGCCTTTACGACACGGTGAGCTACGTCTCCGACCTGCTCTCCTACTCGCGCATCATGGCTCTCGGCCTCGCCTCGGCGGTCATCGCCCAGGTCGTCAACATCTTCGCCACTATGGGCGGCAACACCGTCCTCGGATGGATAATGCTCCTTCTGATAGTGCCGCTCGGGCATCTGATCAATCTGGTGATCAACCTGCTCGGCACCTTCGTCCACGACTCGCGTCTGCAGTACATCGAGTTCTTCGGCAAATTCTATCAGGACGGCGGAAAGCCGTTCAATCCGGTATCGCCCTCGGCGAAATACACGGTGATAAAGGAATGACGCCGGGCGAAAACGCGCCCCGTCATGCGTTTTACAAGTCAACAAAATAATCTACCTCTAATTCCCGGAGGATCATCATGGAATTCGAAAACTTCACCCAGCTTCTCTCGACCATATTCAGCGGATACAATCTGGCCATCCTCGGCGCCTTCCTCGCCACCGCTCTCGGCGGCATGGGCTCCGCCAAAGGCGTAGGCATGGTGGGTCAGGCGGCCTCCGGCCTGCTGTCGGAGGATCCGACGCAGTTCGGTAAGATGCTCATCCTTCAGGCGCTTCCCGGCACTCAGGGCATCTACGGCATGATCACCGCCTTCTTCATCATGTTCAAGATCGGCACCCTCGGCACTCCCGTCGACCTCACTCTCGCTCAGGGCGGCTTCCTTCTCGTCGCCGCCATGCCGATAGCCATCGTCGGATACTTCTCCGCCATCCATCAGGCCAAGGTCGCCGTCACCGGCGTCTCGCTGATAGCCAAGCAGAAGAACGAGATCGGTAAGGCCATCACCTCCGCCGCCCTCGTCGAGACCTACGCCATCTTCGCGCTGCTCGTCTCGCTGCTCATGATCGCTTTCATGAAGGTGTAATATACTACTTTGATTATACCGGGGGAAGGGGAAGACCCTTCTTGTAAGAAGGGTCTTCCCCTTCCCCCGGACCCCCAACCCTTTTCCCAAGAACTTTTGTACTTAACGAATTTTTTCATTGTGATTTTCGCATGGAAGGAATAGAAAAGATCACCGGGCGCATACTGTCCGACGCGAAGGCCGAAGCCGACTCGATCCTCGCCGCCGGGAAGGAGGAGACCGATCGTCTCAGCGCCGAATACCGGCGCAGGGCCGACGAAATCCGCGAAAAGGCCCGCGCATCGGCACAGATCGAGTGCGACGCCATGCTCTCGCGCGTCGAGTCATCATCCGGAAACGTCCGGCGCAACATGATACTCGAGGAGAAGAACCGCCTGCTCGACGCCGCGTTCGCCGAGGCCTCGTCCGCCCTGCCGGCGGCCGAGGGATATTCCGGCTTCCTCTGCTCGCTCGCGGTCAGAGCCGTGACGGACAACGCCGCGAGAGAAGCCGCCGCCGGCGAGGAGGACGAGGATTTCGTCCCCGCCGAGGACTACGAGCTCCTTCTGGCTGAGGCCGACATGAAATACGCCTCCGAGATCGAGGCGGCCGTCGCTTCCGCGTCGGCGAGAGCCGGCAAGCGCGTCGTCGTGACGCCTGACGGATCTATAAAAAACGGCTTCGTCCTCCGCTGCGGCAGCGTGTCCACCGACTGCACCGTCGCCGCGCTCATATCCGAATACCGTCCCGAGCTTGAAGCCGGAGCGGCCGCTCTGCTTTTTGAGGATCGGAAATGAAACAGGGCGCTGACAAAAGGGCCGAGAGATATCTGTACGCCACGGCGCGTGTCAGAGCCCTCGAGAACTCGATGCTCGGCCGCGACGGCAGCCTGCGTCTCTGCGACGCCCGCTCGACGGACGAGGTAAAGCGGGAGATAACCGAAAAATACGGCGGTCAGAGCGCCGACGAGGCGCTTGAGACGGCGCTTTCGCGCGCCTTCGGCGAGGTGGATGAGATGTCCGGCGGCGACGACGCCTTCGACGTGCTCCGCTATCCCTACGACTGCCACAACGTCAAATACGCGCTGAAATGCTTCATCCGCGGCCGCTCGGCAAAGGACACGCTGTCCGGCATGTACGGCTTCGCGTCGGTCGATCCGCTGAAGGTCTATGAGGCGGCGGAGAGCGGGGATTTCTCCTGCCTTCCCGAAAAGATGGCCGCCGCCGCTCCCGAGGCGTCCGCGTCGTACGCGAAAAGCCGCGACCCGAAGGCGATAGACATCATCCTCGACGCCGCCTGCTTTGCCGACATGCTGGCGAAGGCGGAAGAAAGCGGGCTCGACGTGCTTAAAAATGCGGTCAGGCGCAGAATCGACCTCTGCAACATCGTTACCGCCCTGCGCGTGATTCGTCTCGGCGGCGGGCGCCTGATGACGTCGGCCATGATAAAGGGCGGCAGCGTCGATCCCTCGAAGTTTTCGTCTCTCGAAGGCGAGGGGGCGCTGTGGAGCCTTCTGCGCGCCGAGGGATATCTTTCGGTCGCCGAGGCGGCGGTCGCCGACGACGGCTTCGAGTCGATCGAAAAGGCCTGCGACGAATGCTATCTCGGACTTTTCGCCGGAACGCGCTATATCGCCTACGGTCCCGAGATCCCGGCCGCCTATCTCACGAACGCCGAGTATGAGGTGAAGAATCTCCGCATAATCCTCGCCGGGAAGGCTTCTGGCGAGGATCCGCGCTCCCTGCGCTCGCATTTGCGCGAGTGGTGGCGCTGACGGGAGGGTTTTACATGACAGAAAACGAATCGGCCCGCCCGACAAGGATCGCCGTCATAGGCGAGATCGACTCGGTGATAGGCTTCATGGCCGTCGGCTTCGACGTGCTCGACTGCTCGACGGCGGACGAGGCGAGAGAGCGCCTTGATCAGTGCGCCTCCGGCTGCGCCGTCGTCTTCATCGACGAGAAATACGCCGAGCAGATCCCGGACGCGCTTGAAAAATACAGCTTTTCCCCGCTCCCGGCGGTGATACCGATCCCGACGGGGAGCAGATCGTCCGGCTGGTCGTCGGCGCGTCTGCGCAAGCTCGTCGAGAAGGCCGTCGGCTCGGATATCACCTGAACGCGCCGGACGCCGGTCATCAGCCGTTTTTTCACCCGCGCTCATGACCGTCAGGCGGAAAATGAATCAAAAGCATATCTGCGCCCCTCGCGGCATTGCTTTAGCTTCTGGGTAAAGCTTTGCGGGGCGCGGGGGAGGTTTTTCAAATGCTCCCCTGCCGGGTCATGGGGGCAAAGCCCCCATCGCACCCTTTTAACCTGATGAAAGGAACCGAAATATATGGTCACTGGCAAGATACTGAAGGTCTCCGGACCGCTGGTCGTCGCCGAGGGCATGCGCGAGGCGAACATGTTCGACGTCGTCCGCGTCGGCGAGCGGCGTCTGATCGGAGAGATCATAGAGATGCACGGAGACCGCGCGTCGATACAGGTATATGAGGAGACGGCCGGACTCGGACGCGGAGACGTCGTCGAGTCTACCGGAGCTCCCCTTTCCGTCGAGCTCGGCCCCGGCATGATGACGAACATCTACGACGGCATACAGCGCCCGCTCCAGTCGGTGTACGATCTCGCCGGACCGAACATCCCGCGCGGCATCGACGTACCGGCGCTCGACAGGGAGAAGAAATGGACCTTCACCCCGACAGTTCAGCCGGGCGACAGCGTATCCGGCGGCGACATCATCGGCGAGGTGCAGGAGACCGAGATCGTAAAGATAAAGATCATGCTCTCCCCGAAGCAGTCGGGTACGATAGCCGACATAAAGGCCGGCGACTACACCGTCACCGACGTCATCGGACATCTTAAAACCGCCTCCGGCGAGACCGCCGACCTTACCCTCATGCAGAAGTGGCCGGTCCGCTTCGCAAGGCCGTACAAAGAAAAGCTCCCTCCCAACGAGCTCATGGTCACCGGCCAGCGGACGATAGACTCGATGTTTCCGATAACCAAGGGCGGCACCGCCTGCGTCCCCGGACCGTTCGGATCGGGCAAGACGGTCGTCCAGCATCAGCTCGCGAAGTGGTCCGACGTCGACATCGTCATATACGTCGGCTGCGGCGAGCGCGGCAACGAGATGACCGACGTCCTTAACGAGTTCCCGACGCTGCAGGATCCGCGCTCCGGCTATTCGCTGATGAAGCGCACGGTGCTGATCGCCAACACCTCCGACATGCCCGTCGCGGCGCGTGAGGCGTCGGTCTACACCGGCATAACGATCGCCGAATTCTACCGCGACATGGGCTACAACGTCGCCATCATCGCCGACTCGACGTCGAGATGGGCCGAGGCCCTTCGCGAGATGTCGGGACGCCTTGAGGAGATGCCCGGCGAGGAGGGCTATCCCGCCTACCTCACCTCGCGTCTGGCGCAGTTCTACGAGCGCGCCGGCGCCGTCATCTGCTCCGGCTCCGACCGACGCACCGGATCGCTCACCGCCATCGGCGCCGTTTCGCCGCAGGGCGGCGATATCTCCGAGCCCGTCACGCAGGCGACCCTCAGGATCGTCAAGGTCTTCTGGGGCCTCGACTCGGCGCTCGCCTACAAGCGCCATTTCCCCGCCATCAACTGGCTGCGCAGCTATTCGCTTTACAAGGACCGTCTCGAGCCGTGGTTTTTGTCCGAGATAGGTCACGGATGGATCGACGCGATGGCGGAGGCGCTTCGCATACTGCAGCTCGAGTCCGAGCTTGAGGAGATCGTCAAGCTCGTCGGCGAGGACGCGCTGTCCCCCGACGACCGCATCACGATGGAGACGGCGAGGTCGATCCGCGAGGACTTCCTGCAGCAGGATGCCTTCGACGCCGACGACGCGTATTCCGCCCTTCCGCAGCAGTACGCGCTGATGAAGCTGATCCTCTCATGGAGCGAAAAGGCGAGAGCCGCCGCGTCGGCGGGAAGCGATCTCGACAGCATCGTCTCGATGCCGGTAAGAGAGCTGATCGGCCGCGCGAAGTCGAGCAAGAACTTCGAGAAGGACTACGCGGAGATCGAGGCGAGGATGGAGAAGGAATTCGGGGAGATAGCCTCCGCCGAATGATCAGACGTCCGGACATCCTGATATTTTGGTAAAAAAGTCTTGGGGAAAAGGATAGGGTCTGGGGAAGGGAAAACCCCTTCTTCAGAAGGGGTTTTCCCTTCCCCGGTCAATTAATTGAATAAAAAATGATCAAAGAATACAAAACAATCGAGGAAGTCGCCGGACCGCTTATGCTGGTCAGGCGCGTCGAGAACGTGAAATACGACGAGCTCGGCGAGATAGAGCTGCCGGACGGGTCGGTAAGGCGCTGCCGCGTGCTCGAGATAAACGGCTCGAACGTGCTGGTCCAGCTGTTCGAGAGCGCTTCGGGCATCAACATCGCCCAGTCGAGCGTCCGCTTCATGGGTCACGGCATACAGCTCGCCGTCTCGGAGGACATGCTCGGCCGCGTATTCAACGGCATGGGTGAGCCTATCGACGGCGGCCCGAGGATCCTGCCCGACAAGATGATGGACATTCAGGGCATGCCGATCAACCCCGCCGCGCGCGACTATCCGTCCGAGTTCATACAGACCGGCGTCTCGGCCATCGACGGGCTGAACACCCTCGTGCGCGGGCAGAAGCTGCCCATCTTCTCCGGCTCGGGTATGCCGCACGCGAATCTGGCGGCGCAGATCGCGCGTCAGGCGAAGGTCATCAATACCGACGAGGACACTAAATTCGCCGTCGTATTCGCCGCCATCGGAATCACCTTCGAGGAAGCCGACTTCTTCATCTCCGACTTCAAGAAGACGGGAGCCATCGACCGCACCGTGCTGTTCATCAACCTCGCCTCCGACGCCGCCATCGAGCGCATCGAGACGCCGAGAATGGCGCTGACTGCCGCCGAGTATCTGGCGTTCGAGAAGGGTATGCACGTTCTGGTCATCATGACCGACATCACGAACTACGCCGAGGCTCTGCGCGAGGTGTCGGCCGCCCGCAAGGAAGTGCCGTCGAGACGCGGCTACCCGGGCTATCTTTACACCGACCTCGCGACGATGTACGAGCGCGCCGGGCGCATCAAGGGCCGTCCGGGATCGATCACGATGATCCCGATCCTTACGATGCCCGAGGACGACAAGACGCACCCGATCCCCGACCTTACCGGCTACATCACCGAGGGTCAGATCATCCTTTCACGCGAGCTCTACCGCAAGAATCTCATGCCGCCGATAGACGTCCTGCCGTCGCTGTCGCGTCTCAAGGACAAGGGCATCGGCGCCGGAAAGACGCGCGAGGATCACAAGAACACGATGAACCAGCTCTTCGCCAACTACGCCCGCGGCAAGGACGCGAAGGAACTTATGGTGGTGCTCGGCGAGGCGGCTCTGACGCCTATCGACCGCCTCTACGCGAAATTCGCCGACGAGTTCGAGGAAAAATACATCAATCAGGGCTTCCAGGAGAACCGCTCCATCGAGCGCACCCTCGACATCGGCTGGGAGCTGCTGACGATCTTCCCGAAATCCGAGCTCAAGCGCATCAAGCCCGATCTGATCGAAAAATACTGGCCGTACAACGACGACGGCACGCCGAGGCGGAAGCTGGCGGAGAGGTAACGAACTCCGCTTATTCGCGGGGGAAAGGAAAACTTCTGAAGAAGTTTTCCTTTCCCCCGCACCCCCTATCTTTTCAAGACTTTTGATACTTTTTTACAGCATACGACAAGGAGCGTATAAAATGTCCAGATCAATCGTTTATTTCACCCGTGACCTTTCGGCCGCCGGGCTTAAAAAGATCTATGAGAAAGTCAATGAGAACATTTCCGGCAAGGTCGGCGTCAAGCTGCACACCGGCGAGCCTCACGGGCCGAACATCATCCCGCACGAATGGGTGAAAAATCTCATGTCCTCCGAGCCGGAGCTGAAGGACGCCGCCATCGTCGAGACCAACACCTACTATGAGGGCGGCCGCTACACGACCGAGGCTCACCGCGAGACGCTCAAGATCAACGGCTGGGACTTCTGCCCCGTCGACATCATGGACGAGGACGGAACGACCGCCCTTCCGATCAGGGGCGGAAAGTGGATGAAGGAGATGTACGTCGGCTCGCACATGACGAGCTACGACTCCCTCGTCGTGCTGACCCACTTCAAGGGACACACGATGGGCGGCTTCGGCGGCTCGAACAAGAACATCGGCATCGGCTGCGCCGACGGCCGCATCGGCAAGAAGATGATCCACACCCGCGAGGGCTCCGACAACACGTGGTCCATCGCCGAGGACGAGCTCATGGAGCGCATTACCGAGTCCACCAAGGCTACCATAGATTTCTTCGGAAAAAACATCTGCTACGTGAACGTCATGCGCAACATGTCGGTCGACTGCGACTGCGCCGGCGTGGACGCGGCTCCGGTCGTGACCCCGGACGTGGGCATCCTCGGCTCGCTCGACATCCTGTCGATAGACAAGGCCTGCGTCGACATCATCTTCGGCATGAAGGACGACGAGCGCGCGGCCATGGTCGAGCGCATGCAGACCCGTCACGGCCTGCGCCAGCTCTCCTGCATGAAGGAGATGGGCATGGGCTCAGACGATTACGTCATCCTCGACATGGACAACGATCTGAATGAGATCACCGCAAAAGACGCCGCCGCCGACTGCGTGCCGTTCGTGGGCGGGAGAACGCTCTGAGAGTGATTATTTCTCGGGGAAGGGAAAACCCTTTTCGAGAAAAGGGTTTTCCCTTCCCCGAACCCCAACCTTTTCCCAAAAGCTTTGCTACAAATTATTTTTAAAAGTAAAGATTATCGGGATAGGGTGTCAGAATCTATTATTTTAGCAAAGTTTTGAGGGTCCGGAGCGCTTTTTCATAGGCGCCCCGGCGGGTATCTGAGGGCGGAGCCCTCAGCGTAACTATATGGCTGAATTACATGTAAACCCCACGCGGATGGAGCTGAACAACCTGAAAAGGAAGCTCGCCACCGCCCGCAGGGGACACAGTCTCCTCAAGGACAAGCGCGACGAGATGATGCGCCGTTTCCTTGAGCTGATAAGAGAAGACAGGATACTGAGAAAGCGCATAGACGACGAGATGAAGGCGGTCGGAGACGGGTTTTCTGCGGCCTCCGCCGTCATGTCGCCGAAGTCGATGCGCGAGTCTCTGATGCTGCCGGGACGCGAGGGAACTCTGTCGATCTCCGAGCAGCACATACTCAACGTCACCGTTCCGAATTTCAGATTCGACACTCCGGTCGCCGAGAGCGGCGCCGAGGGCGTGAATTACGGCTTCGCGTTCACGTCGGGATCGCTCGACTCGGCCGTTTCGCAGCTCACCGCGATGCTGCCCGATCTAATCAGGCTGGCCGAGCTCGAGAAGGCGACGCAGCTTCTCGCCGACGAGATAGAGCGCACCCGCCGCCGCGTCAACGCTCTGGAGTATATCATGATACCTCAGTACGAGGAGACGATACGCACGATCGTGATGAAGCTCGACGAGAACGAGCGCGGCAACACCACCCGCCTCATGAAGGTCAAGGACATGATCGCCGAGAAGGCTCTGAGCGAGAGGAAGAAATCGGATATCGAGGACGCCGTCTGACATTTTGAAAGGGGGAGACTTTTCATGAACGAGGAGAGGATCGAGCGGATCAGATCCATGGAAGAAGCCATGAACGAGCTCGGCGCGGCGATAGACGCGCTCAGGGACGCGCTCGGCAGATACGAGGACGCGCAGAAGCTCGCCGACGCTCTCGACGAGTACTATTCCGGCGACTGGCGCGAGGACTTCGAGGCCGACGAGCGCGGCGAGCTGCCGCCTGACCTTAAAAGAGGCGTGCTGTCTGAGGACGGGCTGTACGATCTGCTCGCCGACAACGACGACGCCGCCGTCACGCTGATAGAGACCGCCGCGAGAGTTATGCGCGGTTAAACAAAAAGGATATAAAAGGGGTATATCATGTCAGGCATCAAAAGGTTTTCAGCCCTGTCAGCCGCCGCGATGCTGCTTATCGCGTCGCTTGCCGCCTGCGGGGAATCAGAATCGTCGGATCCGGCTGTGACCACCGCTCCGTCAGGAGAAGAAGCCGTCACCGAAGCCGAGGAAACGCTGTCCGATATCGAGATGCGCGCGCTCATCGCCGACAATCTCCCGGAAGCGGACTACGGCGGATATAATTTCCGCATCGTAACCGAGGCAGATCAGGAGCAGTTCCTCGTCGTCGAAGAAGCGACAGGCGACGTCATCAACGACGCTGTCTACGAGCGCAATCAGCGCGTCTCGGAGCGGTTCAACTGCACCTTCTCGACGATAGTCGAGGCCGATTACGGCTCGAACGGCAACTTCATGTCAAAGGCCGTTCTCGCCGGCGAGGACGCCTTCGATCTCGGCGCGACGCACGAGGTCAACACCGGCGCCGTCATGCTCAAGGGGATATTCAAGAACTGGTACGATCTTTCCCGCGTCGATTTCAGTCAGCCGTGGTGGTCGCGCTCCTGCGTCGAGGATCTGACCTACTCGAAGGTCTGCCTCATCGCCATCGGCGATTTCGCCCTTCCGGCCATCGGGCGTACCTACTGCATGTTCTTCGACAAGGTCGCCGCCGACAGCTACGGGATCACCGGCATCTACGACACCGTCATGGACGGAAAATGGACGATAGACCTTCTCAGCTCCCTCACTCAGGACATATACGTCGATCTTGACGGCGACAATCAGCGCGACGATTCCGACTACTACGGCTTCGCCACCGGCGTCGCCTCGAACGTCGGCGCCTATCTCTGGGCGTTCGACAACCCGATCTGCGCGAGGAATTCGGACGGGACCGTCAGCGTCGTGATCCACACCTCAAAGATGACGTCCATCCTTGAGAAGCTGAACACCCTGATGTTCGACAATCCCGGCACCTTCTACGACAAGTCGAACTCATCCTCCGTCTACTGGCACAACGGCGGCCGCGAGATGTTCCAGCGCAGCCAGTGCGTCTTCGCCAACGGCTTCATGGAGATGGCCATCACTAACTTCCGCGAGCTCGAGCACGACTACGGTATCATCCCGTATCCGAAGTGGGAGGAAGCCCAGACCGACTACCGCTCGCTCGTCGACGGCGGCCATGTCGCGCTCGTGGTGCCGATGACGGTGCAGGACGACGATAAGGTCGGCACGATCATCGAGGCGCTCAACGCCGAGGGCTACAAGACCGTCACGCCGGTCTTCATCGAGACGGCGCTCAAGGTGAAATACGCCCGCGACAACGAGTCGGTGCAGGTCATCGACATGCTGATCGCCAACCGCATATTTGACTTCGGCTATGTCTACGACTGCTGGGGCGGCTGCGGCTTCTGGCTCGAGGGCCTCGTCCAGGGCAAGAAGACCGACTTCGAGTCCTACTACGCGAAGAACGAGAAAAAGATCCTCAAGAACTATCAGAAGGTATTCGATCTGTTCGAGAGTATGGCGAACGCGTAAAGCCTAAAAATATACGATATCCGACGGGACTGTCCCGCCGGATATTATTTGTATAATTATTGACAAATATACTGATATATGATATAATCTATCTGCTGATATTTCTTGTTTTCGGAGGCATTCACAATGAACAACGTTCTGAGCGTACTCAACAGCACCGTCTCTATCTCGCAGTTCAACCGCGGGCTCGCGGGAAAGATCTTCGCCGACGTGAAAAAGAGCGGCACAAAGGTAGTTATGAAGAACAACGAGCCGGAAGCCGTCATAATGTCGCCGGATGAGTACAGATATTTAATGGAAAGAATGGAGAATGACGATCTTATCGCCGCGGCGGCTGAGCGGCTGAAAAATTACGATCCCGAAAAGCTGATACCGGGTGAACAGGTCATGGCGGAAAACGGGATCACTCGTGAAATGCTTGACGCCATGGAGGATGTCGAAATAGAATGAAATGGTCGTTCGATTTCCTGCCTGAGGCGCGAAAAGAATTCAATGATCTGGACGGAAGCGTCAAACCGGCTGCCGCAAAGATGATAGACAGAGTAAGAGACAATCCTCTCCCGGCATCCGAAGGCGGCTATGTAAAGCCGCTCGGCAGTCACAGCGGTCTCGATCTCACAGGCCTGTTGAAGGCCAAGCTCGTCAGTCACGGGATCAGGGTGATTTATAAGCTTGAGCGCACCGAAACATCCATGACGATAATAGTGATCGGCATAAGAGAAGACGGCAAGGTTTGTAAAGACGCCGCAAAACGCAGGGAAAAATACGGTATCTGAGCGACCGCCGTGCTTAAAGCAAAGAAGCCATCATCTGTCCGACGGCGAAGCCGGGACAGATGATGGCTTTTATTTCATTTTGGTTTTACACCGTTTATCCCGCCAGAAGCTGGAGCGAGCCGTCGGAGTTCATGTCGTAGACGCCTTCCTCCATCGCTGTGCCGTTCCATGTGAAGCCGCTGCCTTCAAAGGCGCTGACGCAGGGACCGTCGATATCGTGTATCGAACAGTTCTCGAACGAGGCGTTCGTCGTCTCATAGATCGAGACGCCGTCATAGCTGCAGTCATAGATCTCGCAGCCCTTCGCCGACAGGACGTCGCAGCGCATGGCCTCGATGCCGATGGTGCCGCATCCGTACAGGCGGCAGGACTCGACTGAGATGTTCTTGCAGGCGTCGTACGACAGCACGCCGCCCGAGCAGGCTCCCGGCTCGACGGTATGACCGGCGGTGATGCCGCTGACGGTTATGTTTTCGCATTTGACGAAATACATGACGTTGGCGTAGCGCGGGACCGCGGTGATGACGGTCTCGGTCGGATTGTCGGACGCGGCGCGGATCGTCAGATTGGTTACCGACTTGATCTTGAGCTGCACGCCGTCGAACACCTCATCCCAGCTGTAAAAGGCGCTGTCCGACTCGGTGTTGTAATCGGAGGCGGTCGAGAGATCGTACGTCCCCGGGGCGAGCTCGATCACGGTGTCGGGAGCTATCGCGGCGAGAAGCTCATCGACGGTCGAGACCTTCACGGCGTCATCCTTCTTTTCGGTTTCGCCGCATCCGGCGAGCAGAGCGAGTGCGAGAAGGAGAGATAACGCAAGGCAAAGCTTTTTCATCATATTTGCTCCTTTTCTGTCTGTTTATCGGATGAATCAATTATATCAGAAGTCAAAGCGGTATTATACCGCTTTTTGATAACAAACTGTTGCGGAAGTATGTATTGGAGCGGCTTTATTAATCGGCCGCCGGAGCAATATCCGCTTGACATAACCTGACAAAAATGGTATAATTATTATGCGGCATTATTGCCCTAAGACAGGCGCCGGGACGGCCGGCGCGCTAATTTCAGACCCACCCCTGCGGCGATACAAAATGGATAAAAGACCTGAAACACATACCGATCAGCAGACCCTGCTCGATCTGCAGGAAAGAGTGGCGGCAAAGAGCCGCCCGATGGACCTCATCTGCGTCATTCTCACCCTCGCCCTGATATTCGGGCTCTCGATCGCGATGATCATCATCCCCGACAAGGACTTCTCCGAGCAGGAGAACAGATATCTCCAGAAGATGCCGGAGCTCACGCTTAAGACCCTCGTCGACGGCAGCTTCACCGGAAAGCTCGGCGATTATTTCAGCGATCAGTTCCCGATGCGCGACGTCTTCGTCGGCATAAAAGGCGCGGCCGAGATATCCCTCGGCAAGCGGGAGAACGACAGCGTGACGCTCGCCTCCGACGGGTACATCGTAAAGCGCGGCGGCTGGATCGACTATGACATCGTCGACAGGAACCTCGCCGGGATAACGGCGCTCGCCGACAAGACGGAGGAGCTTGGGATCCCGTATATCGTCGCCGTCGCCGGGAGGGGCGAGGACGTGCTCGTCAGCCGTCTTCCGGCTCTCTACCCGGACGATCAGCAGAACGCGCTCTACGGGCATATCGAGGCCTCGCTCGGCGAGAAACCCGGGATCACCTACGTCGGACTGCGTGACATCTTCCGCAGCATGGACATCTCCGGCGTCGACGGCATGTATTACAGAACCGACCACCACTGGACCAGCCGCGGCGCTCTCACCGGCGCGAACGCGATCCTGTCCTCGCTCGGCAGACCGACTCACGATTACGGCGAATACACGGCCGAGACGGTGTCAGAGGAATTCTACGGCACCACATGGTCGAGCGGCGGCATGAAGTGGGTGAAGCCCGACACGATGGAATTCCTGCGCTTTGACGGCGACGACAGGTTCTACACCTATCTCGCCGACTACGACAGCGGATTTTCCGGCTTCTACGACAGGAGCTATCTCGAGAAGAAGGACAAATACTCGGCCTTCGTCGGCGGCAACACCGCGCGGACGGACGTGTATCTCACAGACGAAAACGGAAATCGCGTCAGCCGCGAAAAGCTGATCGTGATAAAGGACAGCTTCGCCCATTCGGCGGCGCCGTATCTCGCCCGCGAATACGACCTGATCATGCTCGACCTTAGATATTACAAGGAATCCGTCGCGAAGCTCGCCGAGGAGGAGGGCGTGTCAGGCGTCCTTGTCCTCGTGAACGCCGATTCGCTCGTCTCGGCCGCCACCTTCGCGATACTCAGGCTGGGTCTGTGACGCGAAAGGAGTTCATCATGGCATGCTCCCTCTCTCCCGAGATAAGAGAAGAGATCGTCTCCGGTCTCCTCGGGATATTCAAGGACAACGTCGACCGGATCATCCTCTACGGCTCGGTCGCCCGCGGCGACGACACCCCGGACAGCGACGTGGACGTGGCGGTGATAGTAAAGGACAAGATCGACAGCGAGACATGGAAAAGGTTCATCAAATGGAACTCCGATCTCTGCCTTGAGCATGACAAGCTGTTTTCGATACTGGATATAGACAAAAGCAGATATGACGACTACAAAGATATTCTCTTTTTCTACAGAAATATCCAGAGAGAAGGAATCGTGTTATGGAAGGCAGCCTGACTGAAAAAGACAGACACGCGTTTGCGGTAAACGCGCGGCTCAACCTGAAACATGCATCTGATTGTCTGCGCGCGGCTGAAAAAAATTTTGAAATAGACGAGTACAAAACGTCAATGAACCGTTCTTATTACGCCGCATTCGCCGCTATGTGCGCCTGCAACGCCCTTGACGGCTACTCATCATCAAAGCACTCGGGCGTAATTGCACATTTCCGTCAATATTACATAAAAACAGGGATTTTCTCCGCCGAGCTTTCCGGATATATAACCCAGCTCGAAAAGCATCGGGAACTGTCGGACTACGATTTGTTTTTTGAAGGCACACGCGAAGAAGCAGGTCAGCAGCTTGAGAATGCAAAACGCTTTTTCAGCGCCGTAAACGAATACCTTAAGCCGCGGCTCAAAACGGATTAAAACCACCGACAACTCAACAACCCAAATATGATCTCCCCGAAAAAACTCACGATCGTACTGATCATCGCCCTTCTGATCCAGCTTTTCGCAACCGTGCCGATAGAATACGTGATGACACGCTTCTCCGGAGACACGGTGAGGGAGGGGGCATTCGAAATCCTCGAAGCCGCCGACGAAACGCTCGGCAAGATCGTCGGCTACGCCCTTCTGGCAGCGCTCGGCATCGCGTGGTATTACAAATGCCTCCGCGCACGCGTGACGGCGCTCGTTTTGATAGCCTTCGCCGTGCCGAGGATCGCCATGACGGCCGAGGCGGCGGCGCAGAGCGGATTTGCCTCGGCTCCCGGCGGATATATCCTCGCCATATGGATCGATTCGGTCATCGAGCTGATACTGACGGCGATAGTCATCCTCGCCGGCTGGCACCTGCGCAAGCGGCGCTACGGGCTGAGAAAGAAGGTCGTCGGCGAGGACGGGAGAGTTAGGTATGTCCCCACAAAATACTACGGGAAAAAGCTGTCCGACATAACCGAGGTGTTCCTCTGCGCCGAGGTCTCGGTGCTGGCTCTCGAGGTGATAAACGAGCTGATCCACACCGTCAGCTTCTTCGTCTCGGTCAGCGACCCGACAGCCGAGGAGATAATCACCATCGTCACGACATACATGATGTTCCTCGTCTACTCGGTCATCGGCTTCTTCGTCATGCGCGCCGCGCTGGCCTTCGCGAGGAACAGGATCACCGAGATAGCCGACATATTCGATCAGGACGAAAATGTGAGATAAACCATGACAAGAACTCTTTTGGCACTATCGCTCTCCGCCGTCATCGCGTTTTCCGCCTCTCTGCCGTCCTTCGCCGATACATGGAATCAATACGGCGGGTACGGGACCGAAAACTTCACATACCGCTATGACTACGACGGCAGGTTTGCCGACGTCGGCGCCGGGGACTGGTTCTATCCGAGCGTCGTATACACCTACGAGCTCGGCCTCATGCGCGGCAAGAGCGACAGCGAGTTCGCGCCCGGCGGCAGCGTCACCCACGCCGAGATAATCGTCCTTCTTGCAAGGCTTTATGCGATTTATTACGGCTACGGCGACGGATTTGATCAGGGCAGTCCGTGGTATCAGCCGTACGTCGATTTCTGCGCCGGACACGGGCTCATAAGCGGCGAAGGGTACGACGCCGGATGGCTCGGCTCGCCCGCCCCGAGGAGCTGGGTGATCGGGACGCTGTACTCGATGAAGGACGAGTTCTTCAACGATGAGATCAACTCGGTCGAGGACGGCGCCATCCCCGACGTCAGTATCGGCGGCGAATACGGCGATGCGATATATGCCGCCTACCGATGCGGCATCGCGGTCGGCAGCGACCAAAGCGGGACATTCTTCCCCGATTCATACGTCACGAGGGCCGAGACGGCGGCGATAATATCCCGCCTCACCGACGCCGGGCTGAGAAGGACCGTGACACTGCGCCTCCCCGAAAAGACGGCTGAGCCTGCGGGCGGGCGGATAGACAACACAGTCGTCGACGTCCCGGCGGGAGCGTCGATAGAGACGATGATCGACGCCTGCCGCCTCGTGCCGACAAAGACCGGCTACACGCCGCTTGACGACGCCGTAGAAAAGCTGTTCGGCGAGATCTTCACCCCCGGCATGAAGACGTCGGAGAAGGTCAAGGCCTGCTATGACTGGCTGATCGAAAACTGCAGCTACGGATCGTCCGGCAGCTTCGATCATATGTCGATACTGCTCATTAATCCGTATCTCTATCCGGAAAACGGCGGCTATGTCCGCGGCGGCACGACGAATTACATCACCTACGACACGGCGGCCTCCGTCAGATGCGCCGAAGCGCTTAGCGTCTCGGACGCCATGTCGATCTTCACCGACAGGATCGGCGTCTGCGACAACTGGTCGAGCGCCTTCGCGCTCATGATGCGCGCCATCGGCCTCCCCTGCACTCCGGCGGCGTGTCAGGCGAAGAACGGAAACAGCTACGGCGGACATCTGCTGACGGTCATGACCTTCAACGGCGTCGACTATGTCTTCGACCCGCAGATCGAGCAGGTGATCGCCGACAGCTACGGCTACTGCTATTACGGGCGGTACGGAAAGAGCCTCGAATCGCTCGGCGACAGATACATCGACGTGAAGATCGACCAGATGCGTGACATCTTCGGCGAATTCCGCTACGACGAAAAGGCCATGGAGCAGGCTGTCGCCGGAGCCTCCGGCGAGGCTTTCGGAGGCGGATGGGACTTCTTCCTCGACGGATCGTGGTAAGCCCATCCCCGGCGGCTTGATCATATATTTATTCGGCAAATCCCGGCAGAGCGCCTGACGGGGACATCGGGAAAACGAACTGCAAAATACGGAAAGGATCCGGAAAGTATCATGACAGCAAAACAGGAAGCGATACGGCTTTTGGATACGATACAGGAGGACGATCTTGTGATCATCTGCAGGATACTGCGCAAATTTTCTGAAGGCGGAACAGAATCCCATCCTGCCGGGGATATAGACTTCTCGAAATTCCATATCCCGACCGAACGAGGAAACCGCGCCGACGAATATGTACGGGAGCTGCGGAATGATGACAGGGTATAAGCGTATCTATCTTGACACCGCGCCGGTCATCTATCTGATAGAAAACAACGGGGAATATTATAATAAGCTCGTTTCCTCGATATTAAAATGGAATCGGGACGGCTGCGGCTTTTTTACATCAGTCATAACGCGCGCCGAATTCTGCGTACATCCTTACAGAACGGGAAGATATGACCTGATCAAAGCATACGATGATATGCTGAACGAGCTGAAGATCAATGTGATCGGCATAGACGATACCGTAGCCGACACCGCCGCCAGATTGAGAGGAAAATACAGCTCCTTCAAAAGCATGGACGCCCTTCAGATCAGCACGTCGATGCGCTGCATGGCCGATGTCTTTCTTACAAACGACAAACAGCTTCGTCAGTGCAGCGAAACAAGAATTCTGCTTATCAGCGAACTTGACGAATAAACACTGGATAAGCTTTGCATAATCAAGGATCATGGCGTGATCTCCGGTCACGCATGCTGACGCCGAATAACCAACACCCAACTATACACACCCACTCAGAAAGGACGCGAATATCATGAAACAGCTTGCCGATATCGGACTCATCGGTCTCGCCGTCATGGGCGAGAACCTCGCAATGAACATGGAGTCGAAGGGCTTCACCGTCGCCGTCTTCAACCGCACGGTCGAGAAGGTGACGAACTTCGTCGAGGGACGCGCGAAGGGGCTCAACATCATGGGCGCCTGCAGCCTTGAGGACCTGATCTCAAAGCTCTCGAAGCCCCGCAAGGTCTTCCTCATGATCAAGGCCGGAAAGCCGGTCGACGACATGATCGAAAACCTCATCCCGCTGCTTGACGCCGGCGACGTCATCATCGACGGCGGAAACAGCCATTATCCCGACACGATGCGCCGCACCGAATATGTCGAGAGCAAGGGACTGCTCTACATCGGCACCGGCGTCTCCGGCGGCGAGGAAGGCGCTCTGCTCGGCCCGTCGATGATGCCGGGCGGCTCTCCGGCGGCGTGGCCGATCGTGAAGCCGATCCTTCAGGCGATCTGCGCCAAGGTTGAAGACGGCTCGCCCTGCTGCGACTGGGTCGGCGAAAACGGCGCCGGTCACTTCGTGAAGATGGTGCACAACGGCATCGAGTACGGCGACATCCAGCTCATCTGCGAAGCCTACCAGATCATGCGCGACTATCTCGGTATGTCCGACGACGAGATGCACGAGGTGTTCGAGCAGTGGCGGCACAGCGACCTTGACAGCTATCTCATCGACATCACCGCCGACATACTCGGCCACAAGGACGAGGACGGCTCGCCGCTCGTCGAGAAGATCCTCGACACCGCCGGACAGAAGGGCACCGGCAAGTGGACCGGCATCGCCGCCCTCGAGGAGGGCGTTCCGCTGACGCTCATCGGCGAGGCGGTCTTCGCCCGCTGCCTGTCGGCGCAGAAGGAAGAACGCGTCGAGGCGTCGAAGATCATCGGCGGCGGCATCGAAAAGTTCAGCGGCACCGCCGAGGAGAAAAAGGCCTTCGTCAACTCCATCTCCCGCGCGCTGCTGGCGTCGAAGGTGGTCTCCTACGCTCAGGGCTACACCCTGATGCGCTCGGCCGCCGAAACCTACGGCTGGAACCTGAACTACGGCGGCATCGCGCTTATGTGGCGCGGCGGCTGCATCATCCGCTCGGTCTTCCTCGGGAAGATAAAGGACGCCTTCGTCGCCGATCCGGAGCTGAAAAACCTGCTCATCGCGCCGTACTTCAAGGAGCTGATGTCGGGCCTCATCGCCGACTGGCGCAAGGTCGTGGCAGCCTGCGTCTGCGCCGGGCTTCCGACTCCGGCCTTCTCGTCGGCGCTCGCCTACTACGACGGCTACCGCTGCGAGCGTCTGCCGGCGAACCTGCTGCAGGCTCAGCGCGACTACTTCGGCGCGCATACCTACGAGCGCGTTGACGCCCCGCGCGGCCAGTTCTTCCACACCAACTGGACCGGCCACGGCGGAACGACGTCGGCTCAGACGTACAACGCGTAAGAGAGAGATTATTAACGCGGGGGAGAAGAACCTTTCTGAAGAAAGGTTCTTCTCCCCCGCACCCCCTCTTTTCCCAAGACTTTTTATACTTTCCATTTTTACCGCAGTAAGGAAGCAGATGAATGGACAAAGCTGAAAAAAGGATCGCCGTCAGGATAGCCCTTATCGCCGCCGTTATTTTCCTCCTGATCATATGGGTCAAGGGCGTTCAGACAGACAAAAGCGACAGATCGGAGAAGCATGAGCTGATCCCGGAAAACAATCTGGTTTTATCCGAGTTCTACGCGCCGTTCAGAATCACTTTTGAGTTCGATATAGAATACGGACGTCCGGCAGCGGCGGAGAACGGCGAAAATCCTGTCGGCGATGTATCATCCTCCGACAGCGGCAGCCCCTATACGCTCGAGCTGCTGGCCGGCGGAACTCCGGCGTACCCGAATGAAAGATTCACGATCCTCGAAGGAAGCATAGAGAACGGCGAAACACAGCATTACAGACTGAATTGCTCCTCTTTTCACGGCAAAACGGGCCACACCTTTGAATACAGACTGTACAGCGCCGACGGCACCCTGATCAGCAGAACGAACACGGCGGAGAGCATCGTCTCAAGACCGAACAAAATCGAACTGGGATTTGCTTTGAAAGCCGAAAACGCCGTGATCGGCAGCGTAAGCTATACCCGAGGCGGGCTTGTCATGCACTATGCCGCGAAGCTGATCGTCGGGATAGTGCTGTTCATCCTGGGACTTATAATCGTCCCGAAGCTGGAGAGAAAATTCGTCATAATGGAGAGCCGGAGAGACGGAATGATAAAACTCCTGACTCTCACCGTCGCCGACCTTTCGGTGCTGGCGCTGCTTACGGCGATAAATGTGCCCGGCATAAGCTCTCTGCTCTATCTCTACGACCTAAGCGCCGCGGGACAGTTTATAAGAGACCACAGGGTCGTGACGATCGCAGTCTGCATCATCCTGCTTCTCCTGTCGGTCAGGAAATTCATAGCCGACGGTATAATCACGGCGCGCCGCCGCAAAAAGCTGAAAATCACGCCGCTGAGATACGCGATCATTGTTCTGACGCAGATGGCGGTTCATCTCGTGTTTATATTGGTCGGCGTCTGGGCAGTCATGTTCACGGTCGCGTTCATCAATCAGCTGCTGGAACTGATCGCCTTTATCGCGTATGTGTTTATCTTATCATTCGTATCGAGCGATAAGGCCGTTGACGAGAACGGGGAAATCTGGGATATCGTCTATATGCCGTCATTCTACAATACCTGAACTTATCTGTGGCCCGCCTGATCACGCCCGGTGATCCGGATGCGCCGCCGATGCGTGACATCCTCATGCGCGAGCGATACGTTTCGACAGATAGGAATGATTGTTTTCCTTCAATCGGAAGGGGAGGAGAACTGTTTTTGAAGAAAAAGGTTTTCCCTCCCCCCGAACGCCTGTCTGCTTCAGAAAGATTATTTACTGAAAACAATATATATCACGCATATGCCGTAATAAACAGGGGGAGGATATTCATGGCTGACAATAAACTGCCGTCCTGGGTACGGGAAAACGTACCGGACGACGCTGTCTGGGGGGAATACTTCGTTATCGCGCGCAAGGAGGAATACAGCTCCGGCAGCCGCGTAAGGATCGAGCAATCGGTAAGTGAGCCGAGAGACGCGGTCATCACCGGAAGAAAGATCAAGGAAAATCTGAGTTTCAGCGCTTCTCCGCTGTCTGGTATCGCTTTGATCGTTATCGGCGCTGTCATAGCCGTTCTCGCGATTCTGATGAAAAAGCCGGAAGCGCCTCTCGGCAATTTCATCGCGCCGCTCCTTTTCGCCGTCGGTTTCGCAGCCGGGGGAATATATCTTTTTGCAAAAAGCAGGAGAGCGTCGTCTGAGATAGATTCCATCTCATCTTTTGAAGCGCTGGAACCGTATATTGAAAAAGCTTTGACAGATCAGGTCTTTTCCGAGGAGATCGAAAAGAGAAAGAAGGAGCATGGCGATCAGGGCTCCGGTTACGCGGGATATTTTGTGATCCCCGCCCGTCTCGCCGCAGGCGGTGATCTTGAAAAAGCCAGATCCAACTTCGGGCTGACGGATAATATTAAGCAGCAGCTCATACAGACGGCGAACGGCACACCGGAAGAAAACCGCAGACTGACACGAAGAAAATAACAAAACAGCTAAATCTGTAATGCACGAACTTATCTTTCGCCGCCTGACGTCAGCCGGCGATCCCGACGTACCGGCGATTCGGGATATGCTGTCAGGCGAACGGTTCGTCTCCATCGACGCGGACAGCTATTTCACTTATGTCACCGGAACCGACGGCGTGTATTTCTATAAGATATATACAAATGGCCGCCTCTGCGCCGTGCTTCACGCCGAAAGCCCGGACAGATCGCTCAGCGTGATGATAACCGTTGTGCCCGACATGCGGCGTCAGGGCATCGGAAAACAGGTGATAAGCGATCTCTGCCGCCGTCTCGGCGAATACGGCTGCACAGGAGCCGAAGCGTACATCGAACCGGAAAACACAGCCTCCGCCGCGCTTTTCCGCTCCTGCGGATTCCGCCGTGCGGCAGATGAAGACGGGCTGCAGAGATGGGTATATGAGATATGATCATTGGAAGCTGATACAGGCGGCAAAATATCACCGAAGACTCACCGGAAGAAAGAGAGAAAAATAACATCTTGCCATGAACGAAAAAGAATACAAGGACGCGCGTTCCTCCATGTTCGCCTGCTGCTCTGTCGCGGCGATATTCGCGGCGCTGCTCGTCGTCGATCTCATAACCGGCGCTACGGCGGGAGCCGGGTTCTACATCCACCTGATCGGGACGGTCGTATGGATCCCCATCTCGGTGACGCAGGTGCTTCGCTACAAGGCGGCCGCCGAAAAGGTCGGCAAATGGGGAAAGAAATAGCGGCGGAAACAAAATCATCCCGGAGCCATTGGGCTTCGGGATGTGTTTTTATGATTTTTTCGGGATGTGTCACCTTTTCTTCGGCAGATTTCTGCCTGATACGTCCGGCGCGGATTTTTCCGGCGCGGACGTGTCCTTTGCACACGGTCCGCCGTCGTTTCTTTTCTCATCCCGCGCCGCCGGGACGCGGGCAAGGACATCGACGCCGAACAGGATCTTCAATATCCACAGTATGAAGATGATCCCCAGAATCGGCAGCACGCAGCTCGTCACCACAAGTATCGCCACCGACTCGACGTAGCGGTTCAGCAGATCGGCGGCCTTTTCCGACAGACTGGTCGCCGTCTCGGATATCCGGCTGAGAAATCCGGATATGACCGAAGCGTCCTTGTCCGCCTCGGCCAGCGGCGCCGTCTGCTCGCTCAGCGCCTCAGATGACGATATCGTCTCGCCGAGACGCGAGGAATAGCTGCCGTAAACGCCGTCGGCGATGAGAAGGCTCGCCGGGATCGTGATGGTGAGGGCAAGAGCGAACAGCGCGAGGTTCTTCGCAAGGACGCCTCCCCTGCGCCAGAACAGCACGCCGAGGATCCCGAGCCCGCAGGCTATCGGCACCAGCACCTTGAACACGGCGGCCCCGAACAGCCCGACGAGCGCCTTCTCGGTATAAAGGACGCTTAAGATGATGAGAAAATATCCCGTCAGATCGGCCAGCTTCTCGGCTATCGGCGTAGCCGTGTCGCCGGGGATCGCCGACACTCCGGCGGAGACGGCGGCGGAAGCCGAGGTGAGCTTCATGACGGTCGTGGTCTTGTCGTCAATAGAGGAAACGAGGTAGCTGCTCAGCGCCGATGTGTCGACGAGACCCGAGACGATGAAAAACGAGAAGGCCGCCAGCAGCACCAGCAGAAGCGAGAGAAGAACCTTCAAAAGAAATCTGTCCATCTGTTCTCCCCTTACCCCTTATGCCCATATTATATCGTACAGATCGGGATCGAGCAGGCCGCCGATGAAGTTGCTCACGATCTTTCTGGCGTTCTCATCTGCCTTTTCGATCACGCCGCGCTCGGCCGCCCGCTCCTTCGCGCGGTTTTCCAGATCGGCGAGCGAGCCGTTGAACTCAGACACCGAAAGCGGATTGCCGAAGCCGTGCTTCTCGGAATACAGCACAAAGCTGTTCGGGTCGATGTCGACGCTCTGTATCTCCGCCTTCGGCAGGCTGACCGTGACCGTCCTGCCGTCGGGATCGAGCGAGACGGAGGCGAGGGAAAAATCGAGTCCGGCCGTCACGACGCCGTCATATGTGGCGACATACGACGTTTCGGTAAAGCCGAGCGGGATGCTGAACAGCGTCTTGATCTTCGACTGCGTCACGGCGTCGGTGAAATAGTATTCCTGCGTGACGAGCAGCCCCATGTCGCAGATGCCTTCCTCGATATCGTTTATCAGCACCTGCCGCTGGACGTCGATTATCCGCTTTCCCTGCGAGCCGCCGCTCTGCGGCTCAGATAACGGCGTCTCAGGCGCCGGGGACTGCGTCTTGCCGCCGCTGAGGCCGATGATAAGGATAACGATTATGGCGATGACGACGGCGCCTATCGCCGAGAGAAGGAGGATAGTCTTTCTTCTGTCCTGCATTTAATGTTGGTCCCACCTCGCGTTATATGAATGATTTTATCCGTTCTTGCTCCTGACGAGCCATGCGTTCGGCAGACGTCTGCCGTATTCGGGGTTTTTCGAGCAGTTTTTGTTTATAACGGCGCCGTCGTACTCCATGACCGACGACGAGCCGCCGTCGCAGCAGGCGGCGTTGACGCAGCCGTAGCGCTCGAGTATCTCGGCGCATTCGCCGACCGTGCAGCCGAGGCTGCGGGCGGGATCGCGGCCGTCTATCACCAGCATGACGATGACTCCGTCGTCGCGCTGGCCTATCGCTGTGCGCGGCTGGATGCCGTACCCGGCGCTGCCCTTGACCCGCTTCTCGCCGTCGGCGATAAGTATCGGCCCGAACTGTATGCCGTCGCGTATGGCGTAGTTCTTCCATATGCTGATGTTTCCGACGACCAGCTTATCTGACTTCGTCATGACGACCGAGCCGAAGAAGTTGGCGTACTGTCCCCAGATGACGCCCTGCGACGCCGCAGTGCCCATCGGCATATGCCCGTCGCCGGTGCCGTCGGGATCGGGGAAGCCGCTGCCGTTTATCCCTGCTATCGCCACGTAATAAGACGCCATCTTGCGGATCCTTGTTCCCTCGGCGGCGTAGATCGTGCGTCCGACGAACACCCTCGACGGGTCGTCTATAAGCATGACCTTGCCTTTGTATCCGTTGCCGGAGACGTCGGCGATATAAAGCCCCTCGCTTACATCGACGGTATTGACCGTATATCCGGCGTAATCCTTCACACCGGCTTTGATGAAGCCGAGACCGAGGATGTCGGACTCGGTGTTGTGATATTTGTTGTCGGGAGCCTTCGGCAGCGGAGCTTCGGTCTCGGGAACGGCGGTAGTCTCCGGCGCCTTCGTCTCGGGCGGCGATGTCTCCGGCGGCTCGGTGATGATCTCCTCCGGTTCGTCCTCGGGTGACGCGAAGGTCTCGATCGCCGTGACGATCTCGGTCTCCTCGTCCGCGACCGTCTCGAGATATTCGGCTCCGCCGATGATGTCCTCGTTCCGCGGGACGGAGCTCAGCATAGCCTCGTCTATCGCAGACTGCGGGAAGAACATCGTCGCCAGCCACTGGTGGTCGGCGGTGGTCATCGCCGTCTCTATATATATCCCGCGCCAGTAGGCGATGAGCGGCGCCTGGCTGAACGCCGCGATGAGCCAGAGCATGCCGACGACGAGCAGCGTCGCCAGCACGGCGATGAGCGGCCCTATCCACCGGGCGCGCGAGCGTTTTTTATATATGCGTGATTTTCGCATGGG
Organism: uncultured Clostridia bacterium; assembly: GCA_946407735.1. Classification (GTDB taxonomy): domain Bacteria; phylum Bacillota; class Clostridia; order Oscillospirales; family CAG-272; genus JAAZGC01. The sequence continues at coordinate 1,853 of CAMJPL010000006.1, read as the reverse complement.
AAAAGCTTTCAGTTGTCACGGCTGCGATTCGCCGGATTCGGTCAACACATAATCTATTATTTTCGGGCTGATATACATGCCGTCCTCGATAAGAGCGCGAAGATACGGCTCAACGGCGTCGATCAGCCCCTCACGCTTCGCTCTCATGATCACTCCCAGAGTCCCGGTGACCTTCATTCCGAGATATTTCGCCGTCTTTTTCGCGGCGTTGTCGTCCATCAGCACGAGATCGGCGTGAAGCGTCTCGGCGAGTATTATCGTCCCGACCTCCCCGGCGTGCAGACGCGAGCTGTATATCCTTTTCCCGGGAGATTCGGGGACAGGACAGACTTTAATCCACCCGCTGGAAGAAACCTCCGATCTCGCCGGATCGGATATGATCTCATTCATTACCGCCTCCGGGATGCGGATCTCCCTGTACAGCTCCTTCAGCACCCACAGAAGTCCGATATCGGCGAGCGATATGAGCGGCGTTGTATTGGAGACAACCTCAGGCATTATTCATTTCCTCAATAAATTCATCTTTATTGTCGAAATGGAATATCGAAACGCCGTTTTCCCCGAGGAACCGTATAAAATCCTGTTTGCCCATACCGGCTATCTGAGCGCAGTAGCCGAGCGAAACGCCTCTTTTGGAATAATAGTTCAGAGCCACCGCTTTTCTCGCGAAATCCGCCGCCTCATCGGGCCCCATCTTGGTATCGTAAAGAACGGCGCTTGGTATATCTATTGAGATCTGACACATAACAAACTCCTTTAATATATCCGTCGGTCCGCTCCGGATATCAGGCCCTGTATCTGTCCGCCTGAGCCGTCGCGAGCCTGTCGCAGCGCTCGTTGTACGGATGTCCGGCATGCCCCTTGACCCATACGAAGCTGACGTCGTGGACTTCTAGAAGACCGAGCAGCGTCTCCCAGAGATCGGGGTTCAGCGCCGGCTTTTTGTCGCCCTTGACCCAGCCCCTTCTCCGCCATGAGACGGCCCAGCCTTTCGTCACGGCGTCGCATACATATTTCGAGTCGGTGGTCAGAATGACCCTGCACGGGCGCTTGAGGGCTTTGAGACCTTCGATACAGGCTGTCAGCTCCATGCGGTTGTTGGTGGTCTCTTTCTCTCCGCCGGAGAGCTCCTTCTCATGTCCTTCATAGACAAGAACAGCGCCCCATCCGCCCGGCCCGGGATTCCCCCGGCAAGCGCCGTCGGTGTAGAGGCTGATCTGCGTGTCAGCAGCGGAATAGTGGTTTTCGGTGTTCTGCATTGTGGTGATTGTTGTGTGAAACGAGGGGGGGAGGGGGAGGGGGAGATTTCTTTCTCAGAAAGAGAAAGTTTTCTATGAACTTTTTCTACGATGAGTGAAAAGAGGGGATGTAATACTCGGCGTTCGGGGAACCCCTCCACTGTCAGACGCTTCGCGTCTGACATCTCCCCCCAATGGGGGAAGAACTTAATATGAAGGCTTGCTCCGCAAGCCTCAATTAATGTTCCGCTTCGCGGAACGGGCCCTCATCTGTCAAGCGGCGAAGCCGCTTGACACCTTCCCCCGGAGGGGGAAGGCTCTAATAGGAAAATTTGCTGCGCAAATTTTCGATTATTGTCCCGCTTCGCGGGACGAAGGAGACGCGGGACGAAGGAGCGGAACGTATTTTGTGAAGCGAGCTTTGCGGAACGAAGGAGCGTAACAGCTCCAGCGAGCAGCGCGATGCGCCGACTGTATTCTCGATGAGAATACTCATATGTTGATTGTTTTTACAATGAAATCACTCACATGCCGCTCATATGACCGACATACGTCGACCGTGGCGGCAAAATCGGCATGAACGATACATGAGTGATGTAAGGGAGCTGAAAGTAT
>CAMJPL010000005.1 GCA_946407735.1 uncultured Clostridia bacterium | reverse complement strand
CGAAGACGGACGGCATAAGGCCGAGCAGCATCACGGCGCACATCAGAGCGCAGATGATTTTCTTCATGGCAGGAAAGTACCTCCTGATGTATGTCGGTAGCTTGATGTTTTATTATGATACCATCTTTTCGGGCGGGTTGCAATACCCTTTTGGGTAGTTTTTCAAAATTTACAAATAGGGAAAAAGGAAAATCCCCTCCGGCGGGGAGCCGGAGGGGAAATATAGAACTATACAAGATGTCACGACAGTATAAACGATACCGGACACTCATCGCCGCTGTGTGGCTTTTCCACTGCTTACCAAAGCGGTAATTGTTACCATATTTGCTGTAGAATTGCTGTAGAATTGCGGTTTTATATGCGTCCGCATACGCAGATACTGTCAACTTGGATGACGGCAACTATTTAAGTGGCGGAGATATGGAAGACTATATCGAAATAGTAGGTTTGTCCGCCGGATGTGATTACCATGCGGCAGAGAGCGTCGCCTGCTTTTGTCGCTTTGCCTTTAATAGTGACCTCGTAAGCGGTGTAGTAGGCTGAAAGACCGTACTCATTCAGGTTGGAGGCTGAAACGTCCATCGTTGTACTTCCTGCGGGAATATTCCAGTTGGAGTATTTATAGGAAGTATTGACCTGTTCACCGACAGTTCTGTACGCATCAGCTGTCTTCGTTATGACGGATGACGATCCGCCTGACGAAGCGGCTGAAACGTACACATAACAGGTATTTGTCGAGATTTTCTTGCTTGTATCCTTATTATCGGTGACGACGCAATATACCGTCCATGTGCTGGTATCGTCTATCGCGGAGTCAGGGAGATCATAGTCGTTGTCTTTGTCCGCGGAAATGAACCAATCATCCGAGCCCTTCTTTACATGCCACTCGTAAGAGTAGTCGCCGGAGCCGTTTGTGACCGTTACGACGATCTTTCCGGAGAATCCGACGCCGACGGTAGTTTTAACGGATGCGGGTATCGAAGCGCTGATATTACCGGACGAAGTTCCGCCAGACGAAGAAGCGGCTGATGTGATATTTACCGTGATCTCGAAATAATATGTTGTATTCCCAGATTCAATGATCATGCGCAGGAAAGCGGTGCCTGCCTTGCTTGGTATTCCCTTGAGAAGAACATGATCAGATGTGTATTCCAGACCGAGACCGTAATCGTTCAATGTCGTGACCGTGGGATCGTAGCTTACCGATCCGCTGGGTATATCCCAGTTGGCGAACGGGTATTCTGTATAGACAGATTCGCCGACCTTTCTGTTTGTCGAAGTCGACTTGGTTACGGTTTGCGGCTGGGCTGCCCCGAGTCCGACGATGGCGGCGTAATCGCTGACAGCGAAGAGAGCGGAGTTGGCGGCGTCGTAAACTATGCATCTCACATAGCTGACAGAGCTGACCATGTCGCCGATGACAGTGACGGAGTAGGTCTGAAGATTGCTGATGCCTGCGGCGGGAGACCAGTTAACACCGTCTTTCGACGTCTGCCAGGCGTAGGTGTAGGAGCCGGAGCCGCCGGTGGCCTGTACGCTGAAGGAGAGCACCTTGAAGAGCTGGTCGGCCGACTGGCTCACCGGCTGGGTGACGATCTTGACGGGGTTCATGACGAGGGCGGAGATCAGCTGCACCTCGTTCGACGTGACCGAATTGCCCTTGCCGTCGGTGACGACGCATCTGTAAACGTAACCGGCGTCAAGCACGTCCTGAGTCGCCGTGAACGAGTAATCGGCTCCGGTGCCGCCGGCGGCGGTCCATGTCGTCTCGTTGCTCCTGCGTCTCTCCCACTTGTAGGTGATCGTTCCCTCACCGCCGCTCACCGCGACGGAGAATTTAACGGTGTCGTTTGCCTTCGCCGTTACGCTCACCGGCTGAGATGTGATCTTCAGCGGAGCGGCCGGCGTCGTGGCCGGAGTCGGAGTCGGCTGAGCGGTGCTCGAGCCGGAGCCTGAGCCGGAGGTCTCGCCCGGAAGGGTCAGGCTGAGGGTCCTCGCGCTGCCGTCCCAGATGTATTTGTCGGGTGTGGTGAAGTACTTGGCGAGATCGTCGACGTAGGCGATGGTGCTTCCGCCGATGTTGTAGGACGGGACCTCATTGCCGTTGAAATAGGTCTTTATATCGGTGTAGTAAACGTCCATCCAGTACGAGCCCACGATGTACGTGTTCGCGACGGGGACGTAGGTGCTGGTGACCGGTCTTACCACGGGTCGGGTCACCTTGAGCGTCCTCGCTCCGGCGTCCCAGACCACCATAAAGCCGTAATTCATCAGGTCCTCGACTTTGACGGCGGTATAGCCCTTGATGTTGTAGGACTCGATCGGAGTCCCGTTGATGTAGGTCACGATGTCGGTGTGAAGCACCGCGTCGACCACGTCGCCGTTCTTCAGGGCGAAGACGGACGGCGTCAGGCCGAGCAGCATCACGGCGCACATCAGAGCGCAGATCAGTTTTTTCATGGTGTTAATGCACCTCCGTGGTTTTGAAATTGCGTCTTATGCTATGATATCACTTTTTTTATCCGATTGCACCACCCTTATGGGTGGTTTTTTCGGCCCGCGCGCAAAAAACGCCGGCTGACGCCGGCGGTATGGATATTATTCGTTGTCGATAGCCGTATAGAGCTTCTCGGCCCAGCCTTCGATCTCGGCCTTCTCCTCCGGCTTCACGCCGTTGAGGAAGAGAAACCCGTCCTTCACGGACAGCTGATCGTCGAGGACCTTCGTGCCGGCTTCCTTCAGGATGTTGACGAGCTTGGTGATGCCCTCCTGATTGCCGGTGGCGTAGAGCGCCACGTTGGCGGCCTTGCTCTTGTCGAGAGCGGCGCAGAAGAGTCTCAGGTCGTCCGGGACGTCCTTGCCGAGCTTGACGCCGATGAAGACAAGACGCTCGCGGTCGCAGGCGTAGGCCGGAGGGATCTTGTCGATCCCGTGTGTCATGTCGGGATACAGATCGTCGAGCTTTTTCTTTACGCATTCGCCGAGATTGCGGATCTTTCCGAATTCGGGATAGCAGAGCACGCGCGCTTTGATTGCCATTTTTATTCACTCCAGTTCGTTTGTTTGCAGTTTCGGGCTGTCTTTACATATTATTATACCACATTTTCAAGGGCTTTTGCAGATGATTTTGAAAAAAGACAAAAATCGGCGTAATGATCAAAACGAGATGACATATTTTGTGTGTTTTGTACAATCGGAAGCGAATTTGAAATCCTCCTTGACTTTTTCACGCCGTTGTGATATACTGATTTGGCTTGAAACGGCCGCCCTGCGGCAACACACAACAAGACGATGAAAGGCCTTACAATGCTCATAACCATAATCGGCCGCGGCCACAGCGGCACACGCTCGATCTCTCACACCCTCTCGGCGTCCGGCGTCTACATGGGCGAGCCGCTGAACAAGTCCGGCGATCTCATCCCGCCGGAGGATATGTACGAGGCGGCGAGGATATTCGGCAGCTACGTCGAGTACAAGGGAAATTTCGAGTGGGACTTCTCGAAGGTGCTCACCGGTCCCATCGACCCGGCGTTCAAGCGGCATCTTGAGCTTTTCCTGCACACTGTCCTCGACTCTAAGGCTCCCTGCAAGGGCTGGAAGATCCCCGAGACGACGCTGGTTTACCCGTGGATCGCCCGCATGTTCCCGGAGATATATTACATCTACTGGGTGCGCGACCCGCGCGACTGCATACTGAACGGCCATGTGACCGACGATCTCGCCGACTTCAACGTCAAATACGATCATACCGACGACATCCGCGAGCGCCGCGCCATCAGCTGGAAGTATCAGCGCGAGATAGTCAAGGCGACTCCGCGCCCGACCTTCTGGCATGTGACCCGCTTCGAGGATATGGTCCTCCGTCAGGACGAGACGCTCGCCGAGCTCAAGAAATACCTCGGCTTCGATCTCGCCAAGATCGAGATGCGCCCCGATTCGGTCGGCCGCTGGAAGACCGCCGAGGGCAAGGTCATGTACGACTTCTTCAAGGAAGACATGGACGAGTGCGGATACGAATACTGAGATAGGGTCGGGGCCTGCGCCCCTTGCCCGAAAAGCTTCCGTAAGTATTAAAAAGTATCAAAAGTTTTGAAAGGTCAAGGAAAACTTTTTCAAAAGTTTTCCTTGCGGGGGTCAGGGGGCGGAGCCCCCTGCGTACCTCTGTCCTCAACAATATAAGGAGCAATACTATGAGCAAATTCAGCGAATGGCGCGTCGGAGCGTCGACGGCATGCTTCGGGAGCTGGTCTCCGGAGCTAGTGAAGGAATACGCCGACGCCGGGATCGCCTCGATGGAGCTTTCCACCGGGCTTGACGGATTTTTCGCCGAGCTGAGGTTCATCGATCAGGCGGAGAAGATAGGCGAGATCACGCGCGGGGCGGGAGTCGAGCTGCGGTCGATACATCTCCCGTTCAGCCAGAAGCTCGACGTGTCGCGCGAGGACGATTGGGCTGCCCAGACGGTCGACATTAATCTCGCGCTCATCGACGCCGCTCACCGCGCCAAAGTCCCGCTCATCGTCATACATCCGTCGAGCGAGCCGATAGACGACAAAGACAGGGAGAAGCGGCTTGAGATATCGAAGAAGAATCTCTCGTATCTCGGCAGAAGGACGGCCGAGTACGGCATGAAGCTGTGCGTCGAGGATCTTCCCCGCACCTGCCTCGGCCGCACGTCGGACGACATAAACTATCTCATCGCCGACGATCCGAACCTCTGGTGCGTCTTCGACACCAACCATCTTCTCATGCAGGACAACGCCGAGTTCGTCCGCAAGGTCGGATCGAAGATCATCGCCCTGCACGTCTCCGACTACGATTTCATCGACGAGAGGCATGTGATCCCGCTTGACGGCAAAAACGACTGGAAGGGGATAATCAAGGCCCTCGAGGACGTCGGCTACTCAGGCGACTGGACGTATGAGCTGAAGCGCGAATGGACGCCGAAAGAGGTCGCGGAGAACAAGAGGAAGCTCGGGGAGATCGCTTGAATCACATCGGGAGGCTGAGGCCTCCCTTTTTTATACTCTCCCGCAGACGCTTCGATTTCAATTAACAGATAATCCATTGAAAAAACGCGGGGATGATGGTATAATATTAAGTGAATATAATCACCGTCAAGGAGCGTGCACTATGATCAGGGAAAATATGGATTTCCTTTGCGCCTGTGACCCCGCCGTCGGAGACGCGGTATACAAGGAGTTCTTCCGTGAGCAGAACGGGCTTGAGCTCATCGCGTCCGAGAACGACGTATCGCCCGCCGTCCTCGCCGCCATGGGTACCGTGCTGACGAACAAGTACGCCGAGGGCTATCCCGGCAAGCGCTATTACGGCGGCTGCGCCGACGTCGACATCGTCGAGAACATAGCCATCGACCGCGCGAAGGAGCTGTTCGGCGCCGAGTTCGCCAACGTGCAGCCTCATTCGGGCGCTCAGGCGAACACCGCCGTCTATTTCGGCCTGCTCGAGCACGGCGACACTGTCATGGGCATGAACCTCTCCTGCGGCGGTCATCTGACGCACGGAAGCCCGGTCAACATCTCCGGCAAGTATTTCAACTTCGTCCCCTACGGCGTGAATGAAGACGGATTCATCGACTATGACGAGGTCGAGCGCCTCGCCGTCGAGAACAAGCCGAAGCTGATCGTCGCCGGCGCCTCCGCCTATCCGAGGATAATCGACTTCGAGCGCTTCTCTGCCATCGCCAAGAAGGTCGGCGCCCTGTTTATGGTCGACATGGCCCACATCGCCGGTCTCGTCGCCGCCGGACTGCATCCGAACCCGGTGAAATACGCCGACATCGTCACCACCACCACGCACAAGACCCTCCGCGGCCCGCGCGGAGGCATGATCCTCTGCCGCGAGGAGTTCGGCAAGGCGATCAACAAGGCGGTCTTCCCCGGCACTCAGGGCGGCCCGCTCATGCACATCATCGCCGCCAAGGCCGTCTGCTTCGGCGAGGCCCTGAGACCCGAATTCAGGGATTATCAGGCTCAGATCGTGAAGAACGCCGCCGCTCTCGCGAAGGGGCTCGTCTCCGAGGGCTTCGATCTCGTCTCCGGAGGCACCGACAACCACCTCATGCTCGTCGATCTCCGCTCGACCGGGATCACCGGAAAGGACCTTGAGCACCGCCTCGACGAGGTCAACATCACCGTCAACAAGAACACCATCCCGAACGAGCCGCTTTCTCCCTTCATCACCTCCGGCGTCCGCATCGGCACTCCCGCCGTCACGACGCGCGGCCTGAAGGAGGAGAATATGACGAAGCTCGCGCATCTCATCCGCCTCACCGCCGTCGATTTCGAGAATTCGGCAGACGCGGTCAGGGCCGAGGTGAAGGCTCTCTGTGAGAAATACCCGCTTTACGCGAACGCGTGAGGCGCCGAATATACCGCTTCGCGCCGGCAGATGACGATATCTGCCGGCGTCGGCTTTTTACCCGATAATTTCAAAAATTTTTACCCTGATGTAACGCCGTAAATACAGATATGTTGTATCATATTAAATATATTGACGTGAATGGCGTGTCATGGGCGGCGGCTGTCCGTCCGGGGGAAAAGATATATGGGAAGAACGATAAGATGCGCGGCTCTGCTCATCGCGGCGGCCATCATATGTGCGGCGCTGTGCGGCTGCGGGCAGGACAAAAACAATCCCGCCGTCATGAAGCTCGACAACTACGATATCCTTCTCGACGAGTACAGGTATTTTTATCTCAACCACTCCCGCGATCTCATGTCGTCCGGGGAATACTCGGACTTCAAGGCCAGACTCGAGACGGAGGATACGCTGAGAGATATATACGCCCTGTACAAGATGGCGTCAAAATACGGCGTAAAGCTCTCGGATGAGGAAAAGAAGTCGATCGACGAGCAGGTGGCTCAGATGTCGGAGAACTTCGGCGATGATGAGTTCGCGTCGCAGATGAAGGAAAACTACATCACTGAGAATGTCCTGCGCTCGATACTCGAACAGGAATCGCTTGAGATGGAGCTGCGCAGGGCCGTCTACGCCGAGTTCAACAACATCATCGACAGCACCGACGCGACGGTGGAAAAGGACATCCGTGAAAACTTCATCTGCGTTAAGCAGATAATGATAAAGACAATCAATCCCGATATAATCCTGACGGAGGGACAGATCCCCGACGGGCATACCGAGGAGGAGGCTGAGCGGCTCATCGGCGAGATAAAGGCGAAGCTCGATTCCGGCGCCGACTTCGACGAGCTGGTGCGCGAATACAACGAGGACATCGGCATGAACTCCGAGACGGGTTACTATATAACCCGCGGCGAGTTCCTCGAATCGTTCGAGGACGCCGCCTTCGCGCTCGGCATCGGCGAGACGAGCGGCATAGTCAAAAGCGTGAACGGATATCACATCATCCGCCGCTACGAGCAGGATCCCGGGTACGTGAGCGAATATTTCGAGGAGCTGCGCGATGTCTACAAGGCGCGCCGGTTCAACGAGCTGCGCGCCGAGACCGCCGATGCGTTCAGAGTGAAGACGACGGACCTGTACGAAAGCCTTACGAGGGAGTATCTGCTGTCGACTCTCGAAAATCCCGCATCGGCGGACGCCTGAGCCGGAAATGCGCTCACGGCCTGTTGAAATCTTAACATTGAGGCGTTATAATATAGTTATATGACCTGAGTTTTGTCCGGGACAGGAGGGGATTCGGATGACTTCGAGAGAACGCCTTTTGACGGTGCTGAGAGGGGAGATCCCCGACCGCGTCCCCGTGTCCTGCTACGAGCTCGTCGGCTTCAATTCCGCCGATTTCTGCAACAGGCAGCCGTCGTACAAAAGCCTGATGGACTATATCCGCGAAAAGACCGACTGCGTCTGCATGTGGAATCCCGGCTCCGACGAGAGATACGCCGCCTCGGCGTTTCAGCCGGACGCCGAAAGCTCCTGGGAGGACACATCCGACGGCGGGATATCGAAGCTCTCGCTTAACGTCGGCGGCAGGAAGCTGACAAGGCAGGGCCGTATTATAAACGGGATCAACACATGGTGGGAGACGGAGCATCTGTGCAAGGACATATCCGACGTCGACGCCTACATGTCGATCCCCTTCGAGCCGGTGAGATACGACGGCTCCGACGCCGCGAGGATAACGTCGGAACTCGGCGATCACGGCATACTTATGCCGAGCCTCTCCGATCCGGCCTACACCGCGATGAGCCTTATGGAATTCGGCGAGTCGATGATCTGGGTGATGACGGAGACCGAGCATTTCGCCGAGGTCACGAAGGAACTACACCGCAGGAAGATGATAAACCTCCGCGCCATGCTCGAATCGACGCCGGGCGACATCTACCGCATATGCGGGCCGGAGTACATCTGCCCGCCGTATCTGCCGCCGAAATATTTCGAGCGCTTCATGCTGCCGTATCTGACGGACATGGTTAATCTTATCCACGAATACGGCCGCATGGTGAGGATCCACTGTCACGGCCGGATCGGGCAGGTGATCGACATGATCGCCGAGACCGGATGCGACGCGACCGATCCGTGCGAGGAGCCGCCGGACGGCGACATCACGCTGAAGGAACTGAAAGCCCGCGTCGGCGGCAGGATGACGCTGTTCGGACCGATGCAGCTGAAGCTGCTGGAGAACGGCTCGCCGGATGAGGTGAGGCGGGAAACGAAAAGGATGATGCGGGACGGCAAGGAAGGCGGACGGTTCGTCATCATGCCGACGGCGTCGCCGATAAACGTGCCTCTCCGCGCGAAGACGGAGGAAAACTACCGCGTCTACATCGACACGGCTCTTGAGGAAGCGGATTACTGAATCAGCATACACACAATACAAAATATATTCCGGAGATGATGCATTATGCCAATCGTTGATATGCTCCGCCGCAACGCGGAATTATACGGCGGCGAGACCTCGCTCATCGAGCTGAATCCCGCCGAGCAGGAGAAGCGCGAGGTGACCTGGCACGAGTACGAGCTGGTCGAGCCTCTTATGTCCGAGGACTACCGCCGCGAGATCACATGGAAGGAATTCGACCGCCGTTCGAATCAGATGGCGAACCTTCTTCTCGGGCGCGGTCTCGGCAAGGGGAGCCATGTGGCGATCCTTCTGATGAACTGCCTTGAGTGGCTTCCGATCTACTTCGGCGTTCTCAAGACGGGTGCCGTCGTGGTGCCGCTGAACTACCGTTACGCCTCAGACGAGATCAAATACTGCCTCGATCTTTCCGATTCCGACGCTTTGATCTTCGGTCCCGAGTTCATCGGCCGCGTCGAGGCGATATGCGACCGCATCCCGAGAGTGAAGCCTCTGCTCTTCGTGGGACGCGACTGCCCGACCTTCGCCGAGAGCTACGACAAGCTGTCGGCCGAGCAGCCGGACACCGATCCTATGATACCGCTCACCGACGACGACGACGCGGCGATCTACTTCAGCTCGGGTACTACCGGCTTCCCGAAGGCCATCCTTCACGCACACCGGAGTCTTGTGACCTCCTGCCACGTCGAGCGCGCGAACCACGAGACGACGCACGACGACTGCTTCCTGCTCATCCCGCCGCTCTATCACACCGGAGCGAAGATGCACTGGTTCGGATCGCTCGAGACGGGCGGCCGCGCCGTGATCCTGCGCGGGATCAAGCCGAGATGGATCCTTCGTGCCGTATCTGAGGAGCAGTGCACTATCGTCTGGCTTCTCGTGCCGTGGGCTCAGGATATACTCGACGCCATCGAGAGCGGAGAAGTGAAGCTCGAGGACTACAAGCTGGATCAGTGGCGTCTTATGCACATCGGGGCGCAGCCGGTGCCGCCGTCCCTTATCAAGCGCTGGCTCAAGGTGTTCCCGCATCATCAGTACGACACGAACTACGGTCTTTCCGAGTCGATAGGCCCCGGCTGCGTGCATCTTGGCATGCAGAACACGCACAAGGTGGGCGCGATAGGCATCCCGGGTGACGGCTGGAATGTGAAGATCGTTGACGAGAACGGCGCCGAGGTGAAGCAGGGCGACGTGGGCGAGCTGATACTGAACGGCCCGGGCGTCATGAAGTGCTACTATCACGACGAGAAGGCGACCGCCGCTACGCTCAAAAACGGCTGGCTCTACACCGGCGACATGGCGATGCAGGACGAGGACGGCTTCATTTACCTCGTCGACCGCAAGAAGGACGTCATCATCACCGGCGGCGAGAACCTCTACCCGGTCCAGATCGAGGACTACATCCGCAAGAACGACGCCGTGAAGGACGTGGCGGTCATCGGCCTGCCGGATCACCGTCTCGGCGAGATCGCCGCCGCGATCATCGAGATAAAGCCGGGATATACCGTCTCCGAAGCTGATATGTTCGAGTTCTGCATGGGCCTTCCGCGCTACAAGCGCCCGCGCCGCATCATCTTCGCCGATGTCCCCCGCAACGCGACCGGCAAGATCGAAAAGCCGCGCCTGCGCGAGAAATACTGCGGCTCGTCGCTCGTGGAGACGCAGATCAAGAATTGAGATTATTGAAGCAGGGGGCGGAAAACCCCTTTCTGAAGAAAGCGGTTTTCCGCCCCCTGCACCCCCACTTTTCCGCAAAGACTTTTACTACCTTTTTGTATTCCGGTTATTAAACTTTTTATCCGGTTATTCAACTGTTTCTGGGCATTTTGTTTCTCCTGCAATTATGGTTAAATTCGCTAAAAGGCTGCTTGTTTTCGCTTTCGCGGCGGCGGCCGCCGCTCTTCTGACCGCCGTCTCCTTTGCCGCCGAGCCGGTTAAGGCTCCGGGCGGAAAGGTCACCGACGCCGAGTCCTTCATCGCCGCTCTCGGCGGGGAGGAGGCCGCTTATATCGGCGACGACGGGAAGACCATTATCTTCCTGTCCGATATCGAGGTGTATGATATTATAGACATCGTCTCGGGCGAATACATCGTCTCCGGCACCGGCTGCTACATGACGCGCGCCGACGGCAGGGAGGTATGCCCGATCTTCGAGGTCAGCGGAGGGCATCTTACTCTCGGCAGCGAGAAGGGCTCGAACGAACATCCGTCTCTCACCCTCGATGGGGAGGACAGGGAGGTCATCGCCCCTCTTATCGCGATCGACGGCGGACAGCTCGACATCTACATCGGCACCCTTCTGTGCAACAACCGCGGCTCCTTCGGCGCGATCCAGTCGCAGGGCGGCGAGACGAACGTCATCGGAGCCATGGTCACCGGCTGCGGCAGGGAACAGTCGACCGGCGGAGTCGCGTATGTCGAGGAAAAGGGAAATATCACCTTCTACGGCGGCGATTATCAGAACAACACCGCCGGGGCGGGCGGCTTCGCCTATGTGAAGGGCGGCTCTCTTACCGCCGTTTCGGCGACGATAGCCTACGATACCGCCGGCATCGGCGGGGCGATATTCAACGACGGCGGCACGGTGGTGCTGAGCGAGATCCCGATGCAGTACTGCACCGCCTCCACACGCGCCGGAGCGATATACAACACCGGCGACCTTACGATCTCCGGCGGCTACATAGCCTACTCCGACGCTCCCGACACCGCCGCGCTGTGGAACAGCGGCAAAGCGGTCATAAGCGGAGCCGAGATCACGATGTGCACGGCGCAGAAATATTCCGCCGTATACAACACCGGATCGCTCCATCAGATCTCGACCGACATAAACAACAACACGGCCTCCGAGACCTGCGCGGTATACAATTCCGGCGAATACATCCTCACCGAGGGGAGCGTCAGCTCCAACACGGCTCAGGTCCGCTTCGGCGGCATCATAAACGACGGGACGTTCACCGTCGACAGCGGCAGCATCAGCTCGAACAAGTGCAAGGGCGACTGCGCCTTCGGTCTGGCGATGGTAAACCGCGGCAAGGTGATCCTTCGCGAAAACGCCTTCCTCAGCTTCAACAACGACGTTTTGATGGTATTCGGCTACAGCTCCGCAGATCCCGTGGTCGAGGTCGAAAACGAGCTGACGGCTAACACGCCGGTTATCACCGTCACCCCCGCCGTCTCCGACTCTTCCCGCCCTGACGGCTTCCGTCTCGATTTTTCGACGAAGAAGCAGCTGATCACCGGAAAGGCCGATGAGTTTTCGAAGCTGACGGCTTCCGACTATCAGGCCGACAGATACGGCATCGGAGACGACGGAAAGATAAAATGGGAGGGCTTCGCCGACACCGACGAGGGCAGAGGCCGCGTCATGCTGATAGTCGGCGTCTCCGTCATAGCCGCGGCAGCGGTCATCGGGGCCGTCGTATCTGCCGTCATCCGCGCGAAAAAGAATAAGACAGAGGCAGCGCCTGCCGCCGAAAGCGGCGAAAAAGACGAAAATGGCGGCTCAGACGAAGAAAAAGACTGAAATCGTCCGATGTGATATACGCGGGACAGCTTGTTATGATAACTTACGACGACATCAGAAAAAACGAGACGATAAACTCGTATATACGCTCGGCGGACGCCGTCCTCGACGCGCTCATGTACACCGAGCACGGCTTCGCCCACGTCGGCGCCGTCGCGCATACCGCCGGCTACATCCTTGAGACGCTCGGATATCCCGAGAGGGACGTGGAGCTGGTCAAGATCGCCGCTCATCTGCACGATATCGGCAACGTCGTCAACCGGATAGACCACGCCCAGAGCGGCGCCGTGATGGCGTTCCACATCCTGTCCGATCTCGGCATGGATCCGGCGGAGACGGCTCAGATCGTCGCCGCGATAGGACATCACAACGAAAACACGGCCGACCCGGTATCTCCGATTTCGGCGGCTCTGATCATCGGAGACAAGACCGACGTGAGACGCAGCCGGGTGCGCAGCTACAGCAGCATCTCCGAGGACGATATCCACGACCGGGTGAACTTCGCCGCCGAGCACACCGAGGTGAGGATCACCGACGACAAGACCGTCCTTGAGCTCGACATGAAGATGGACAGCGAATACGGCAGCGTCATGAACTTCTACGAGATCTATCTCGAGAGGATGGTCCTCTGCCGCCGCGCCTGCGAAAGGCTCGGGCTTTCCTTCCGCATTCGGGTGAACGGCCAGCAGATAACAAGGCACTGAGGATGAAACAGAAAAAGCTTTCAAAGAATCTGACCGCTATGGGAGCCGCGGTCACCGTCATGGCGGCGGCCCTGTTCTTCGTGGTGTTCCCGGTGTACGGAAAGAAGATAACCGCCGATTACCCGGAATTTGCCGGAGCATACATCCCGGTGCTGATATATCTCTGGGTGATGTCGCTGCCGGTATTCGCCGCGATCTTCGAGTATTTCAGGATCTGCCGGGAGATAGGCCGTGACAACTCCTTCTCGGATATGACGGCGAAGTGTCTCGAGAGGATATCGCAGTACGCCATAGCCGACACGATACTTCTTTTCGCCGGAGCGCTCATAATGCTCTTCGCGCGTCTTATGCCGCTGGCGCTTCTCATATCTTCGATCGTCATCTGCGTGCTCGGCTTCGGGATATCCGTGGTCTCGGCCGCGCTTTCTCATCTGGTGCTGAAAGCGAAGACGATCAAGGATGAGAACGATCTGACCATCTGACGGGGGATGTGCGATGGCAATCAGGGTAAATCTCGACGTCATGATGGCCAGGCGTCATATGAGCCTCACCGTACTCTCGCAGCGGGTCGGCCTGACGCTGGCGAATCTGTCGATACTGAAAACGGGCAAGGCGCGGGCGATACGCTTCGACACTCTAGATTCGATATGCCGCGTCCTCGAGTGTCAGCCGGGGGACATACTCGAGTATATCCCGGAGGACGACGGCGGCGCGCCGGACGGGGATACGGAGGGCGATACATAGCATCAGCGGGGGAAAAGGGAAGGCGGATATAAATCGTCTCACCAATACAACGATCAAGGAGAACACCATCTATGGGCGGATTATTCGGAGTGGCTTCAAAGGACAGCTGCGTGCTCGATCTCTTTTTCGGCGTCGACTACCACTCTCATTTAGGGACGCGCCGCGGCGGTATGGCGGTCTACGGGCCGAAGGGCTTCGACCGTTCGATACACAATATCGAGAACTCGCCGTTCCGCACGAAATTCGAGACGGACATCGAGTCGATGGAGGGCACGCTCGGCATCGGCTGCATCTCTGACTTCGAGCCTCAGCCGCTCATCGTCAGGTCGCACCTCGGCACCTTCGCCATAACGACGGTCGGCAGGATCAACAACACCCCGGAGCTGACCGACATGCTGTTCAGGCACGGCACGACGCATTTCCTTGAGATGAGCGGCGGCGACATCAACGCGACCGAGCTCGTCGCCTCGCTGATAAACACCAAGAACACGATAAAGGAGGGCATCGAGTTCGCCCAGTCTCAGATAGACGGCTCGATAACGATGCTCATACTCACGGCGGAGGGCATATACGCCGCCCGCGACCGGCTGGGGCGCACCCCGCTCGTCATCGGCGCGAAGGACAGCGGCTTCTGCGTGACCTTCGAGTCGTTCGCCTATTTCAATCTCGGCTACCGCGACTATAAGGAGCTCGGCCCCGGAGAGATCGACATGATAACGCCGGAAAAGGTAGAGATCCTGAAGGCCCCGGGAAGCGAGATGAAGATCTGCACCTTCCTCTGGGTGTATTACGGCTACCCGACGTCCACCTACGAGGGCATCAACGTCGAGGAGATGCGCTACGCCTGCGGCGCTAAGCTCGCCGACAGGGACAGGGGTACGGTCTCGGCCGATATGGTCGCCGGAGTGCCTGATTCCGGCACGGCGCACGCCGTCGGCTATTCGAACCGCTCCGGGATACCGTTCGCCCGCCCGTTCATCAAATACACCCCGACATGGCCGCGCAGCTTCATGCCGATGTTCCAGGATCAGCGCACCAGGATCGCCCATATGAAGATGGTGCCGGTCGAGCACATGATCCGCGACAGACGGGTGCTCCTCATCGACGATTCGATAGTCCGCGGCACACAGCTCGGCGAGACGACGCAGTTTTTATACAACAGCGGCGCTAAAGAGGTGCACATACGTCCCGCCTGCCCGCCGATACTGTTCGGATGCAGATACCTGAATTTCTCCCGCTCGACGTCGGTAAGCGAGCTGATAGGCCGCCGCGTCATCTCCGAGCTCGAAGGAGAGGAGTCTTCCTCCGATCGGAAGGCCGCCGAATACTCCGATCCCGATTCGCCGAAGTATGAGAAGATGGTCGACGGCATCAGGAAGAAGCTGAATTTCACATCCCTGCGCTACAACCGCCTCGACGACATGCTCGATTCGGTCGGCATATCCCCCTGCAAGCTCTGCACCTACTGCTGGAACGGAAAAGAATGATTATATATACGGCATAAAGCCGAAAGGAGCGCGCTATGGCAGACCTGCTTGTAAAACTGTACGATCTTCCGCCGGTATATCCCCTGATCGAGGACCTGGCGAAAAAGAACATCATAATCCGCAAGCCGATAGGCCCGGAAAACTACGCCGTGATCGGCTGGATTGCGAAGCATTTCGGACGCGGCTGGGCCGGAGAGGCTGAAAACTCGTTTTTCAATGATCCCAAGACCATCTACATCGCCGTCCGCGAGAACGGCGACGGATCGAGCACGATGCTCGGCTTCGGCTGTTACGACGCCACAGTCAAGGGCTTCTTCGGCCCGACCGGCGTCGCCGAGGAGGAGCGCGGTCAGGGCATCGGCAAGGCCCTGCTGCTCGCCTGTCTGCACGGGCTGAAGGACCTCGGCTACGGCTACGGCATCATCGGCAGCGCCGGCCCCGTCGACTTCTATAAAAAGTGCTGCGGAGCAGTTGTCATCGAGGACTCGGCGCCCGGAGTGTACAGGGGCATGCTGAGAGAGGAAAAATAAAAAAAAACGAAACCCGGAAACGGCGAAAACCGTTTCCGGGATTTTTGATGGATGCGTGGAGGTTGAATATCTGTATCACAGACATTCAACCTTCATTGTATATCATTTTCAGTTCGATTCAGCATGTATCACATGCAGCAAAGCTTTTGGGAAAGGTGGGGGTCCGGGGGCGGGAAACACTTTTCTCGAAAAGCGTTTCCCGCCCCCGGATAAAGGATATCTTAATAAATAAATCTCAGCGTCACGCCGCCGGGATCGTCAGTCCCTGTCCGGGGTAGATAAGCGCCGGATCGGATATGACACAGCTGTTCGCGCGGTAGATATCGGTCCATCTCGCGGCGTCGCCGTAGAAGGAGCCGGCTATATTCCACAGGCAGTCGCCGGGAAGGACGATATAGACCGTATCGTCGGGCAAGTCGGCTTCGGCTTCGGCGCCGTCAGGAGCGGCGGCAGCTTCCGTTTCCGGCTCAGTCTCATCGGCGGCGGGAACGATCTCCGCTTCATCCTCCGCGGCGTCCGGTATGATGATCGTCTGATCCCCGCGCGGCTGACCGTACTGCTCCGCCGTTATCACGCCGCCGAGGGCTTCGGTGATGTAACGGATGACGACCTCATCCAGAAGCACGCCGGTGTCGATGTATTCCTTATGGCTGAAGACGTAGTATGTGTCGCCGCCGTCGGTAAGGAAGTTGGAGCAGACGACGGTATAAACGGCATCAGGGTCGAACGGCTGCCCGCAGACGCTTTCGATCGTCACGCGCCGTATATCGGACGGCCTGTGATATACCGAATCGGGATAAAGCTCGCCCGCGGCGTATTCCTTTCCGGTGTCGACGGTGAATATGATGCCGGATGTCTGCGGATACGCGCCTACCGGCTCCGGCGTACTGAAGGTCGAAGCCTCCAGCCCTTCTAAAAGCTCGGCTCCGGTGAGTCGGACAAGGACGAGAGTGTTTGAGAAGGGATGAATTTCGAAGACATTCATTTTCGTCACGTCGCCGGGCACGAGTCCGGCTCTTATGCCGCCGCCGTTCATTATCGCCGCCATATGCTCCCTGTCGTAATCGGAGAGCTCGATGAAGTTCTCGGCGTACCACAGGAAAGCGTCGCAGGTGAGATCGCCGTTGTTCGACTCATGGCAGCGGTTGTCGTTTTTTTCTCCGGTGATATCCGTCTCGCATACGGCGATCACCTCTCCGTAGGTCTCGTCGAGAGCGTCGCTTATCACCTGAGTGGCCGCGGCGACATCCTCGTCGGAGCCGAGATCGTCGGTCGGGACGAGATATCTGTCCTCGATGACGCCCTCCGGCGAGATGAGCACGAGACCGATATAGGCGAACTTCGTTCCTGTGGACTGTATCGGTTCGCCGTCCGCTCCGGATGTCATCACGGTGTGGGAGTGGCCGTCTATCATAAGATCTATCCCGGAAACACCGGCGCAGAGATTGGGCGATCCATTCCCGCTGTTAACGGATTCCGCGTCGACGCCGAGATGCGTCAGAGCGATGACGATATCGGCGCCGTCCGATATCAGCGCGTCGGTCTCCGTCTGAGCTGCGGCGTACATCTCATCTCCGTCGAGGATCTCAAAACCGGCCGTAAACTTTGGATTGCTTTTAGTCAGCGTCTCCGGCGTCTCGACGCCGAAGAAGCCTATCTTTAAGCCGGACTCTGTCTCATACATCGCGGACGGCGCAAATACCGGCTCCCCGTCCTTCAGTATGTTCGAGCAGACGACGGTAAATTCGGCGCCGCCGAGGTTTTCCATCATCCTTTCCGGGCCGAAATCGAACTCGTGGTTGCCGACGGCGGCGATATCGTATCCGACGGCGTTCATCAGCCGAACGGCGTCGGCGCCTTTGTTCATGTTCACGGCTGCGCCGCCCTGGCTGAAATCGCCGGCATCGGCGAGTATGACCTCGGCGCCCATATCCTCAAGCTGCGTCCTGAGCCATGCTATCTTCGCGTAGCCGTCGACGGCGCCGTGGACGTCGTTGGAATGGAGGATGACGGTATATCCTGAATAGTCGCGTTCCTCAGCGGGGCGTATGTCGGCTGTGATCCCGTCGGCGTACGCCGCCGTTGCGAGCAGCGCCGCGGTGAGCAGGATCGCGGCGGCGAGGATCACGCGTCTGATTTTTCTCATATCGTTCAATTCGATGCCGTCCCGTATCAGTCGTATCTCTCGTCGATGACTCTCTTCGACTTCTTTTCGCTTCTCGGGAGCACTCCGAGCTCGACGACCTTTACGAGCGGGGTGAAGCCGATGCGGCTCTTGACGGCGGCGGCGACTTTATCGGCCATATCGAGGAAGTTCACGGTTCCGTCGGTCTCGACGTAGATGCGCATTGTGTCGCGGCCCTCGAGATGGGAGATGCGGATCTGATATTCGCTGGAAAGCTCCGGGAATGTCGCGAGGACCTCCTCGATCTGCTTCGGGAAGACGTTGACGCCCTTTATCTTCATCATGTCGTCGCTGCGGCCTGTGATGACGTCGATGCGCGGGAAGTCTATATCGCCGTACTTTCCGGGGATTATGCGGGATATGTCGTGCGTGCGGTAGCGGATGAGCGGCGCGCCTTCCTTCACGAGGGTGGTTATGACTATCTCGCCGAGCTGTCCGTCGGGGACGTTCTTTCCGGTTACGGGGTCGATGATCTCGAGGTAGATATAATCGTCCCAGATGAACATGCCGCTGTCCTCTGTGCTGTTTATGCCGATGCCGGGGCCGTATATCTCGGTGAGGCCGTAGATGTCGTACAGCTCGATGCCGAGGCCGTCATGGATGCGGGCGCGCATCTTGTCTCCCCAGCGCTCGGAGCCGATAACGCCCTTTCTGAGGCAGACCTGATCCTTTATCCCGCGCTTCTCGATCTCCTCGGTGAGGAGCAGGGCGTAGGACGACGTGGCGCAGATGACGGTGGATTTGAGGTCGGTCATCATCTGGAGCTGCTTTTCGGTATTGCCGGGGCCCATGGGTATGACCATCGCCCCGAGCTTCTCGGCGCCGTACTGGAAGCCGATGCCGGCGGTCCACAGACCGTAGCCGGGGGTGATCTGGATGCGGTCCTTGTTCGTTATCCCGGCGAACTCATAGCAGCGCTTGAACATGATCCCCCAGTCGTCGACATCCTTTGCGGTGTAGGGGATTATGACCGGCGTGCCCGTCGTTCCCGACGACGAGTGTATGCGGACGATCTCCTCTTCGGGAGTGGTCATGAGCCCGAGCGGATAGGCGTCGCGAAGATCCTGCTTCTGCGAGAACGGCAGATTCTCGAAATCGTCGGCGTTCTCTATGCCGGTTATCCCGGCCTCCCTGAGCTTCCTGCCGTAAAAATTGTCGGCGTCGATGAGCCGCCTGATCTGGTTGTTTACCTGCTTTATCTGTGTGTCGTTGATTTTCATGACAAATTTCCTTTTTATACCAGGGGGCGGAAAACCCCTTTCTGGAGAAAGTGGTTTTCCGCCCCCTGGACCCCCACTTTTCCTCAAAGACTTTTATACGGAATGTATGATTTTTAATTGATTGTCATTTATCCGCCGTGTACATCAGCGCCTTTTCGTTCAGGGCGTGGAATTTCTCTGCCAGCCGCTGATGTATCGCTTCCATGACGTCTTCCTCCGTCACTCCGAGCTCGCCGGTGCGGACGGCGGCGCCGAGCAGCACGACGTTCAGCACCCTGTCTGATCCGAGATCGGCGGCCGCCCTGTCGCTGTCTACTATCGTGAGGTTTTCGACGCGGCTTTTAAGATAATCCATGATCTCGCCGAGAGGGTACACAGACGCTCCGATGCTGGCGCTTACCGGCATGATCGGTCTCGAGCTCACTACCGCCGAGCCGCCTTTTTTGAGATACGGCAGCATCCTGACGGTCTCGGCCGGCTCGAAGCCGATTATGAGATCGGCCTGTCCCTTCGCTATGAGCGGGGAGGCGATATCGTCCCCGATGCGGAGATGCGAGAAGACGCTGCCGCCGCGCTGAGCCATGCCGATGGTCTCGGCGGTCTTGACGCCGAATCCCCTGTTCATCGCGGCCGCTGCCGCGAGCTTTGAGGCAAGGACCGTTCCCTGTCCGCCTACGCCGCAGAGGATGATGTTTTTACGCATTTTTCTCACCTCCGGATATGGCCGATACCGGGCATATCTGCTCGCAGAGGGTGCAGCCGGTGCAGAGCGAATCGTCGATCACGGCTTTACCGTCTCTGAACGTGAGTCCCGGACAGCCGAGCTCCTTTATGCACCTTCTGCAGCCGACGCATTTATCTGCGTTGACCTTTGAGCGTCCCTTCGGCTTCGTTACGGCGACGCAGGGCGAGCGGAAGATAACGGCCTTCACGCCGGGCTGAGCGGCGGCGCGCTTTACCGTCTCGACCGCCGGCTTATGGTCGAGCGGGTCGACCGTCTCGACGGTCGTCAGCCCTATCGCGCGCAGGACGGCCTCCGTCGAGACCTTTTCGACGATCTGTCCCATCGCCGTCACGCCGGTGCCGGGGTGCGGCTGATGTCCTGTCATAGCCGTCGTCGAGTTGTCGAGGACGATGAGGGTGAGATCGGCCTGATTGTAGAAGGCGTTTACGACGCCGGTTATGCCGGAAGCGAAGAATGTCGAGTCGCCGACGAAGGCGAAGCATTTCGTGTCCGGCTCGATGTGATAAATGCCCTGAGCTATGTTGATCCCGGCTCCCATGCATAGGCAGGTGTCGCACATGTCGAGCGGCTGGGCGTTGCCGAGGGTATAGCAGCCGATATCGCCGCAGTAAACGGTCTTCTGCCCCTTCATGGCCTGCTTGACGGCGTAGAAGGAAGCCCTGTGCGGGCATCCGGCGCAGAGCACCGGAGGTCTTACCGGAAGCGGAGGCGGCTCGGGGAGCTTTGCGTCATCCTCCGCCGTCTCGCCGAGGAAGCGGTTCACGGCGGCCTTGACGATGTCGACATTGTTCTCTCCCGCCGGCGGGATGTCGCCGGTGAGCTTGCCGCGGATATTGACCTTCAGGCCGTATTTCCCGCAGACATATGTCAGCGCCCGCTCGATCACGGGATCGAGTTCCTCGACGCAGAGGACCTCGTCAAGATCTGTCAGAAATTCAACCGCCAGCTTCTCGGGGAATGGGAACGGTGTGGCGATCTTCAATAGCCTCGGCAATCTGCCGCCGAGGGCGTCGAGCGTAT
Organism: uncultured Clostridia bacterium; assembly: GCA_946407735.1. Lineage (GTDB taxonomy): Bacteria > Bacillota > Clostridia > Oscillospirales > CAG-272 > JAAZGC01. The sequence goes on along the minus strand of CAMJPL010000005.1, from coordinate 110,788 downwards.
AGCCCCAGTTGACGCCGTGCGACGCTATGCCGAGCCTTGGATATTTCCCGTCTCCGGCTTTGACCGTGTTTCCGGGATAGGACGACAGCTCATCCGAGAGCTCGGCGTTGCGCTTTTCGATGAGGGCGTGGTTTTTGACCGACAGGCGGGGGAATATCACCCACTTCGAGGAATCCTTGATAAATCCCTCCGGAGTGTTCGTGTTATACTCGCCGGTGTCCTTCACGTCTATCGCCTCGTAGCCGTGATCGACTCTCGTCGTGGCCCGGAAGAAGACCGGACTTTTGATCCGCTCGGACAGCCCGAAGGCGTCCTGGATCATTGTGTATGCTTCCGACACCGACGACGGGTCGAAAAGCGGCAGCTTGGAGAATGAGGCGAAGGAGCGGGTGTCCTGCTCGGTCTGTGAGGATATGGGCCCGGGGTCGTCGGCGACCATGATCACCATGCCGCCCTTGACGCCGATATACTCAAGGCTCATCAGCGGGTCGGACGCCACGTTGAGTCCGACCTGCTTCATCGTGACGAGTGTCCTCGCTCCCGAATAGGCGGCTCCGGCAGCGACCTCCATGGCCGCCTTCTCGTTCACCGACCACTCGACGTGGATGCCTCCCGGATTGCGTTTGGCGACCGTTTCGAGCACCTCGGTCGACGGTGTGCCCGGATATCCGGCGGCGAGGTTTATCCCGGCGGCTATCGCGCCGAGAGCTATCGCCTCGTTGCCCATCAGAAATTCTTTATGCATGTCTCGCGCTTTCTCAGCATTGGATTTTGTCAAATCATATAATTCAATCCGGATCTTCGATCCGGATTATAAAAATTTGATAAAATATATTATATCACCGAATGGCATCAGAAGTCAATATCCTGCGGTGGATATTTTGTGTATAGCCGCGATTTTTTTATCTTCGGCGTTGATTTTTCGCCTGAAATGTGGTAAACTGTATATCCGAACGCTGAAATAAAGGACCGTCTGCCATGTCAAAACGTCTTTCCGACGACGCGAAGGGTATGCTCGCCGCTTCGGCCGCCTATATCATCTTCGGTTTCAGCTATCTTTTCTCAAAGATGGCTCTCAACGTCACCGAGCCGCTGATACTGCTTTGTCTGCGCTTCACGCTCACCTTCGTCACGCTCAACGTCCTTGTGCTGACAAGGATATGCAGGATATCGCTCAAAGGAAAAAAGCTGATCTGGCCGGTTCTTGTCGGTCTCGTTCAGCCGTGTCTGTATTTCGTGCTTGAAAATTACGGCATCGACTACACCACCACCGCCTTCACCGGCATGATATCGTCGATCAGCCCGATATTCACCGCCATTCTCGGCGCGATCGTGCTGAAAGAGAAGCTGAGCGTGAAGCAGTGGATATTCGTGCTCGTCTCTATCGTCGGCGTCGCCATGGTGTCGGTCGGCGGAAGCGGAGGGAAGAACACGGTCGCCGGATGCGTCTGCCTTGTCGCGGCGTATCTGTCGGGATCGCTCTATTCGCTGATGATACGCCGATTCTCCCGCGAATACACTCCGTTCGAGCTGACATACGTGATGTTCAGCGTCGGGTTCGTGTTCTTTTTGATCCTCACCTTCGCCGTCTATCGCAGAGAAACGCCGGCGATGATGGCCGAGGCCCTCGGACACGCCGATTTTATCATCGCCGCCGTATATCTCGGCATAGGCTCGTCGGTGATCGCCTATTTCCTCGCCAATTACTCCCTCGCGAAGCTGCCGGTGGCGAGGTCCACCATCTTCACCAACCTGTCGACGCTCGTTTCCGTCGCGTCGGGCGTAGTCATAATGGGGGACCCCTTCGGACCGGTCAGCGTCGCGGCCTTCGCCCTGATACTGCTCGGCATATGGGGAGTGAACCGGTTCAAGATGAAGGATGATCAGAGCGGCTGACGGGGGATGATTTTATCATCCGGCGTCCGGATCGTTATATGTCGGTGCGGTTCTCCTGCTCAAGCTGTATCTCGGGCAGGGCGGAGTACATCGGCTCGAGATCCGGGCGCTTTTTCGTTATCTTCCTCGCGGTGTAGTTCTTCGTTATGCGAAGCACCAGCCCGGACAGGCATATGACGCCGATGAGGTTCGGGATCGACATAAGTCCGTTGAAGGTGTCGGAAAGGTCTATCGCGAGGGAGGCGTCGAGGGTCGATCCGGCGACGATCAGCAAAACGAAGAATATCTTGTAGCCTATCGTCGACTTGGTGCCGAAAAGATACTCCCAGGACTTCGTTCCGTAGTAGCTCCAGCCGAGGACGGTGGTGAAGGCGAACAGAGTCACGGCGACGGCGATGAATATGCCGCCGAAGGTGCCGAAGCTGTTTTTGAAGGCCTCGGTCGCGAGACCCAGCTTGGTAACGCCGGATATCGAGGCGCCGGTATCGAGATCGACGACGCCGGATGTGAGAATGACGAGAGCAGTGCAGGTGCAGACGATCATGGTGTCGGCGAACACCTCGAAGATGCCCCAGAGTCCCTGCTCGACAGGCTCTTTTACGTTAGACGCCGAGTGCACCATGACGGACGAGCCGAGTCCGGCTTCGTTCGAGAAAACGCCGCGCTTGAAGCCCCACTGCATCGCCTGTGCTATGATCGCTCCTCCGACGCCTCCGGCGGCCGCACTGAAATTGAACGCGCCTCTGAATATGGAGGCGAACGCCGGGCCGATCTTCGTTATGTTCATTATTATGATGATGATCGAGCCGATGATGTAGAACAGAGCCATGAAGGGGACGAGCTTCTCGTTCACCTCGGCTATGCGCTTAAGGCCGCCGATTATGACGAGGGCGGCGGCGATCATTATGACTATGCCGGTGACGAGAGCTACTATCTTGGCGTCGGCCGGTATGACGGTGACGACGCTTTCGGATATCGAGACGACCTGCCCCATATTGCCGATGCCGAACGAGGCGAGGATGGCGAAGATCGAGAAGAGCACGGCGAGGATCTTTCCGACGTGCTTTCCGTACTTCATCCTGCCGACGCCGTCGCGCAGGTAGTACATCGCGCCGCCCGACCATTCGCCCTTCTCATTGTGGCGGCGGAAGTATATGCCGAGCACGTTCTCGGAATAGTTGGTCATCATTCCGACTATCGCGGCGATCCACATCCAGAATACCGCGCCGGGTCCGCCCATAGTGATGGCGTAGGCGACTCCGGCGATATTGCCGGTGCCTATCGTCGCCGACAGGGCGGTGCAGAGGGCCTGGAACTGCGATATCGAGTTCCTGTCCTCGTTTTTCAGTATATGCTTTTTGCGGAACAGAGAGCCTATCGTCTCCTTCCACATATAGCCGAACCGCCTGAACTGGTAGAATTTCGTTATGATCGTCATGAGCAGTCCGGTGCCGATCAGCAGCACGAGCGCCGGGACTCCCCAGACGACGTTGTTCACCGCTCCGTTTATCTGAGCGATCTTTTCGATAAAGGCGTCCATTTTTCCGCGTCCTTTCGCATTGTGTTTGAATAAAAACAAGAGCCGGCCAAAGGGCGGCTCTCACGGTAAAGACACGGGCGATAGACAATGATGAAACGATAATAAAGACTCATCCGCGCTCTGTCCTTTTGCCTGAGAGATTCGCCGCTGTCATAAGCGGCGTTGCACCTTCGGCACCCGGTCACGGCCGGGCTTCTCCAGAGTGTCATCCGCAGCCAGTCTCCGCCGCGCAGTTGCGGCACCTGAGAGTTTTACTCCTTCGGTCAGCCTGAGGCTGTTTCCTGTCTGCTTCACATGACATGAATATTATACAGCTTTTTTGCCTGTTTGTCAATACCCGCGGCGGGTATTTTTTGTTTTGCGGCGAGGTTTATACCATCACGCCCTCGCCTCTGTAATCCTTCGTCAGCGTGACGTCTCCCCTCGCCGCCCATTCGCAGCCCCTGACGAACATCATCCTGAGCGGGCGGGGAGAAAGGCTCAGCATCGTGTTCTCGCCGAGACCGTGGCCGGTATAGAACGGCCAGACGTGCCCGAGCACCTGATTGTATGTCCTTCCTCTGCCGTAGCTTCCGACGAGGGCGACCGGCTCGTCTCTCCCGGTCCCGGGACGCCCGTGGCGGGAAAGCAGTCCGGCGTCAGAGTATGCCGTCGCCAGAGCCCGGCAGGGGACGCCGTGGACGTTCGACAGGCCGCAGAAAAGCTCGTCGCGGGTGTCGAAATCCGGCAGCCCCCGGGTGATCGGATGCTCGCGGTCGGTTATCGTCACGTGATGGTCGGTGTAATCGCCGTGCGACGTCGGCTCGCGCCACATCATCATCGCCATCTTCTCGATCTCGGGGAACGGCTTCATGCCGACCTCCTTCCAGTAGCAGGGATGGTCGCCGTGAAGAAAGACGAAGCCTCTGCCTGAGGCGACGGCGTCCGTCAGGATCTTCTGCTCCTCAGGATCGTTGAAGCGCCAGTTGCCGCAGTTGAAGACGATGACTTCGCATTCATTTATCATGCCGGATGAAAGATACTCGTCGAACCCTATGTCGGGCAGACGCCTCCCACCGTAATCCCGGCACGGCTCGTCGCAGACGACGGTTATGTCGAAAGCGCCGCTTTCTTCAAGAAGGATACGGTTGTTCGCGGCGACGCGCCTGACGTCGTGCCCGCCCTGGTGGACGTCGCCGACGAGATAGTGCAGCTTTATCCTTTCCATGTCTTCATACCTCGATATCATACCATGTATCCGGGTCGAGACGGGCCTTTCTCGCCGTCTCGATGACCGCCACGATCTCGAGCGTCTCGCGTATGTCGACGGGGCTGACCCTTGTCATGAAAAAGTCAAGTATCGCCCGCATGAGATTCGGGTAATAGTCAGAGTCAATCGATTTCAGCCGCCGCCCGTTCATGCCGCAGCCGTCCTGCGTCGCCATGAAATTGAACTCGGCGTAGGGCTGAGGCGTCTGGGTGAAGGAGGCGAAGCGTCCGGAGCCGTAGTCGAGTATCATCTGAGTCACGGCGTCTCCGGCGGAGAAGGCCTTGATACGCTTTACGCCGCTGCCCATCAGCGCCTCGATCGGATCGAGCTGATGCACGGCGTATCTGTCGAGCGAATGAGGGCCGACGGTCGAGACGAATACCGGCCTGCCGGGAAAGTCCGCCTTGTATTTGATTATATCCGAGCAGTATCTGAGCGCCGAGGACGAGAAAATCGGTGTGCCGTGTCTTTCGGCGAGCGATACCATCCTCTTCGCCGCGGCGAGATCGTATGCGAAGGTCTTGTCGACAAAGCAGGGCTTGCCAGACATGAGCGGGAGCCTCGACACCTCCTCATGCGTTCTCGAATCGTCGGCGGCGATCACCATGATCGCGTCGACGCTGGCTATAAGCTCCTCCATGCTGCCGCACTCGGCAAGACCGTGCCTTTCGCACCACTCGGCGCTCGTCGTGCCGTCGGGGCTGTCGTGCATGCCGTAGGCGCAGGTGACGGCGGCGTCATAACCGCCGTCCTTTATCGCCTGCCTCATGAAATCGGGATAGTTGCTGCAGTGCCAGTTTTCGAGATAATAGTCGGCGAATCCGATCTTCAGCATGTCATTTCTCCCCTCTCTCGTCGGCCTCCCTGAGGCCGAACTCGATTTTCGTCAGCTTTGAGTAGTAGACGTCGGCCGCCGTGAGAGCTATGGCGGCGATCATCTTCGCCTGCTCGAGCGTCTTCGGGTCGTGGCCGTAAAGAGTGTCGAAATTCCCGCCGGGACGGGTGAGCTCGGTCTCGACCTCCTTCATCAGCTGCGACAGATCGTATCTGTTCATGGCTGTCTCCTTTCACGCGTGTTTCTTCCGATGTAAATTATATCATACGCGACATACCGTGTCAACATCTGATATCATAATTGTAAATATTTTGGGCCCCGCCGCCAAAGAGCGGCGGAGTGCTTGCAATCGCCGCGCGAAAGATATATAATAATATCGGCGGCCGCAAACCGAGCCGCCGGATTAAGATGAGACGGAAGACATAAAACATATCATACGCTTGAAGCGGAGGCTTTTATCATGAAAAGACGCTCGGAAAGCTCATTCGGACTTCATTTCGACTTTCACGCCACCCCGGCGCCCGGCAAGGTGGTCGGCGCTACGCTGAAGGAGGAGGATATAAGGGAGATATGCAGGTATATAAAGCCTGATTTCATTCAGGTGGACTGCAAGGGGCATCCCGGATGGGCGTCCTATCCCACCTCGCTCGAGAACGCCATGCCGGATATCGCCTTCGATACCCTCGAGCTCTGGAGAAGGGTGACGCGCGAGGAGGGCGTCGCTCTGTACCTGCACTATTCCGGCGTCATCGACCGCCGCTTCTGCGAGAATCACCCGGAGGAGGCCGTCGTTCACGCCGACGGCAGCCGCTCGGACAGCGTCACCCGCACCCGCGGCGGATACGCCGATATGCTCCTCATCCCCCAGCTGAAGGAGCTGGCCGGGAAGTACGGCGCCGACGGCGTATGGGTCGACGGCGAGTGCTGGGGCACCGAGACCGACTACCATCCCGAGACAGTCGCCGCCTTCGAGAAGGAGACCGGGATCGATCTTCGCGGAAAGCTCCCGAAGGAGCGCGGCGACGCCTATTACGACGAATACCGCGAGTTCTGCCGCGAATGCTTCCGCCGCTACGTGAGATACTACGTCGACGAGGTGCATAAGGAGTACCCCGATTTCCAGATCGCCTCAAACTGGGCGTACACCGATCATATGCCGGAGGCAGTCACGTCGGGCGTCGATTTCCTGTCCGGCGACTTCAATCCCGGCAATTCCTTCAACACCGCCCGCTACGCCGGACGCGCCATCGCCCAGCAGAACCGCACGTGGGACCTCATGGCGTGGAACTTCCGCACTCAGTTCAGCTCGCTGAAGATCCGGGTGCCGAAGCATCCGGTGCAGATCATGCAGGAGGCGGCGTCGGTGATCTCACTCGGCGGCGGCTTCCAGAACTACATAACGCAGTATCCCGACGGCTCGCCGAGGATGGAGGAGATACGGCTCATGAAGCCGGTCGCCGATTTTGTCAGGGCGAGGGAGAAGTACTGCTTCAGGGGAAAGAACACCCATGAGGCGGTGATACTGCTGTCGACGCACGACAGGGCTCTCGAAAGCGGAGGTCTGTACAGCCGGACCGGGTACGAGCGCACCGTCGGGCTTACGGCGCTTGTCTGCGACTGCGGGATCCAGACCGAGATCGCGAGCGAGCATACCCTACGCGGACGCTGCGGCGACTACAAGCTCATCATCGTTCCCGAGCTCAGATTCGGACTTGACGAGGATATGGCAAACGAGCTCATATCCTACGCCGAAAACGGCGGCAGCCTGCTCCTTACCGGCGCAAATACCTGCCGTCTGTTCGCCGGAAGGCTGCCTTATGCGGTCGATAACGGCGAAGTGCCGGATATGCGCTGCATGTCTGTCGATCATCTCCATATCGGCGTTCTGAAGGGGGCTTACCGAGTTGACGCGAAGGACGGGGAGACCATGATGTGGCTCGGCGACAGCGAGAACAGGACCGACATCCCCTGCGGCGTCGTTATGCCGTTCGGCAAGGGGAAGATCGGCGTAATCGCCGCCGACATCGGATATCAGTACGGCGAGTGCCCGCAGTACGCCGAGCGTGACGCCGTGAAGGCGATGGCATCGAAGCTGTACGATCCGTCGGTGAAGATCGAGAAGGCCGAGGGTCTGCTCGAGATCAATACCCTTGTAAAGGACGGCGTGAAATATATCCAGCTCGTCAACGCCAACGGCTCGCATTCCAGCCGCGAGACGGCGACCGAGGACTTCATCCCGCCGGTGCTCGACGCCGAGATTTCGATAAAATCCGACACCATGCCGAGCCGTCTCGTCCTTAGGCCGAGCGGGGAAAGCCTCGACTTCTCGTATATCGACGGCACGATAAGAACGAAGGTGGACAGGATCTATATCCACGAGATCATCGAAATAGACTGATTGTCTGCGGTCACGATCATGGACGAAATAAAATATCCGACTTACATAAATCCCCTCCCGCTGCCGTCGATCCCGCGCGGCACCGACAAGGGGAGAGCCGGCATGGACGGCGTTCCCGCGAGCGATTACCGCTCGGTAAGCGACCCGAGCGTCATGCTCTTTAGCGGGAAGTGGTACCTTTACCCGAGTTACGGAATGACGTACGTATCCGAAGACTTCGTCAGCTGGAAATACGTTCCGTGCAATATCCCGTGCGAGCCCGGCTACAGCCCGACGGTCGTCGAAACGGCCGGGCGCTTCTGGATGACGCGGCATTCCGACGGGCTTTACTCATCGGACAGCCCGACAGGACCGTTCAGATACGTCGGGGATTTCATACTTCCCGACGGCAAGGGCCTCAGACCCGTCGATCCGGCTCTTTTCAGGGATGACGACGGCCGGGTGTATATGTATTATTTCGGCTGCGAGGGCAGCCCGGAGAGCGGCGGCTCCAGCTTCACGCTCGGCGTCAGGCTCGACGAAAGAGATCCACAGAGGATAATTACCGAGCCTGTGATACTGAACCGGTTCGATCCGTCCCACATCTGGGAGAGATTCGGAGCCGACTGTCAGGACAGCCGCTGGGGCTGGATAGAGGGGCAGTGGATGCTGAAATACGGCGGGCGTTATTATCTCATATACGCCGCGAACGGCACCCAGTTCCCGGGATACTCCATGGGAGCGTATTATTCCGACGAAGGCCCGCTATCGGGGTTCGTCTACCAGAAGCGCAACCCGATAATCGGCTCAAGGCAGGGGCTTGTGAGGGGAGGCGGACACGGGTGCGTCGAGCGGGCTCCGGACGGCAGCCTGTGGGCGTTCTATACGATCCCCGTCGCCTACAATCATCCGTTCGAGCGCAGGATAGGCATGGACAGGATGGAGATCGACGACAATGGAGAAATTTACTGCCCCGGCATGACCGAAACGCCGCAGTACGGCCCGTGTCAGCCTGAGAAGGGGGACGCCGGGCTTGTCCCGCTGACTTTCTTCCAGCGCTTCAGATGCCGCGCTTCCAGCCGGACGGAAGGGCATGAGGCTTTCTACGCTCTTGACGACAGTCTGCTCACTCACTGGCTGCCTGAGGAGGCAGACCCTCTGCCGACGCTCGAGGTGGACGCCGAGGCCGTCTACAATATCGCCGCGTCGAGGATCATCTGGCGGGAGGTCGGACTGGATTATGACGCAGGCGTTGTTCCCGGGCCTTTCAGGTACGATATATCTGTCTCACTCGACGGCAGTGAATGGACCACGGCTCTCGACGCGAGGGACAACCGTGACGATCTCAGCATCGATTACAGGACCTTCGCCCCGATCCCGGGGAGATACATCCGTCTCACAGTGCACGGATGGCCGAAGGGGCTGCGTCCCGGCGTCGTCAGCTTTACCGTATTCGGCAGACGCGAGACGAAGGAAGAGGAAAACGTCAGGACAGGTGGATGATATGATTATGGAGAACAAGGATCTTTCGCTCCTTCCGGCGTCGTATCTGACGGACGGCGCGGCGCTGAGCGATCCGGCCGGACCGTATGCCGACGAAAGCCGTCTTTTCCAGGGCATCCCCGGAATCGAGTGCACGAAGGGCGGGACGTATTACGCCGTCTTCTACACCGGGATGAAGACCGAGGAGGCGGGAAATTTCCTGCTTTTGTACAAGAGCCGCGACCCGCATGATTTCGGGAAAGCCATAATGGCCGTGCTGCCCCCGGCTCCCGAGTTCGTCCGCTGCTACGATCCGTGCCTCTGGATCGACCCGTCAGGCAGGCTGAATCTGTTCTGGGCCCAGTCGTACGGCCTGTACGACGGCAGGATGGGCGTCTGGCGGGCGGTGTGCGATGATCCCGACGCCGATATGCCGGTATTCTCCCCGCCGAAGCGTATCGCCAACGGCATAATGATGAACAAGCCGATCGTCACGCGCGGCGGCACGTGGCTGCTGCCCTGCTCGATATGGAAAAGCTCCGACTCGGAGCTCAACCGTCTGCCGGATGAGCGATATTCAAATGTCTACCGCTCGCTTGACGGCGGCTCGACGTTCGAGTTGATCGGCCATTCGGATTATCCTAACCGGCTTATCGACGAGCACATGATATACGAGCGGGGAGACGGCAGTCTCGTCATGCTGATAAGGGCGTCGGACGGGATAGGCATGGCCGAGTCATACGACGGCGGCGTCACGTGGCGGGGCGAGCGCAATTCGGGGCTCGGCGGTCCGTGCTCCCGCTTCTGCGTAAGGAGGCTGAAAAGCGGCCGTCTGCTGCTCGTCAACCACTACAGATTCACCGGACGCAACAATCTCACGGCGATGCTGTCGGAGGAGGACGGAAAAAGCTGGATCGGCGGGCTTCTCATCGACGGGCGGCAGAACGTGTCTTATCCCGACGTCTGCGAGTCGCCGGACGGCATGATAAACATCATCTACGACCGCGAGAGATATAAGGACAAGGAGATCCTTCTCGCGCGGGTGACGGAAGACGATATACTCGAAGGACGGCTGACCGGCGGAAAATCAGAGCTTTCGATAATCGTCAGCAAGGCATACGGAAGGAACGGCGATCTATGAGATACAGGATAAACCGGAAAACGGGTGACAGAATAAGCGAGATCGGGCTCGGGACCGCTTATATATACAAGGCGGGGACGGAGGAAGGCGCGAAAGCCCTTCGCGCCGCGTATGACGGCGGGATAAACTATTTCGATCTCGCCGCCGGGGGAAGTCAGGCCTTCCCGATATTCCGGGAGGGACTTGGCGACGTAAGACAAAACGTCATGTATCAGATACATTTCGGAGCCGATTATCTGTCTGGCGAATACGGCTGGACGCTCGACGCCGACAGGATCAAAAGGTCGGTCGAATGGCAGCTTGAGACGCTTAAGACTGATTATATCGACTACGGCTTCATTCACTGTCAGGACGAGAGCTCCGACTGGGAGACATACAGAAAGAACGGCGTCTATGATCTGCTTGTCGGAATGAAGGAGAGCGGCGTCGTCAGGCATATCGGGCTATCCTCTCACACCCCGTCGGTCATAATGGAGATACTCGACGACGTTCCGGCCGACATGCTGATGTTCTCGGTGAACCCGGCTTACGACTGGCAGACAGGGGAGTACGCGAGGGGAGAAGCCGACGAGCGCGAGGCGGTTTACCGCCGATGCGAAAGGGACGGCATCGGCATATCGGTCATGAAGCCGTTCTCCGGCGGTCAGCTGCTCGACGCGAAGACGTCTCCCTTCAAAGCGGCGATGACAGAATATCAGTGCATCCGCTACTGCCTCGACAAGCCCGGCGTGCTGACCGTTCTGCCCGGCGCGTCGGATATCGGCGAAATCAGACGGCTGCTGGCTTACTGCGATAAGAGCGAGGAGGAGCTCGATTACTCCTTCATCGGCTCCTTTGTCCCGTCGGGCTCGGCCGGAAGATGCGTTTACTGCAATCACTGCAGCCCCTGCCCGGCCGGGATAGACATCGGACTGGTGAATAAATATTACGATCTCGCGCTTTCCGGCGACGCTCTCGCCGCTGAGCATTACAGGACGCTTGAAATAAACGCCTCCGACTGTCTCGGATGCGGTCACTGCGACGCAAGATGTCCGTTCGGAGTCGAACAGAGCGCGAGAATGAGCGAAATATCTGGATATTTCGGATGAATGCTTTAATTTGGAGGAGTTATAATGAAAACAAATAAGCTGCCGGCCGCTCTTCTGGCGGCTTTGATTGCCGGATCGTCTCTATTCGCCTGCGGCGAATCAGCTTCATCGCCTCAGCCGGGCGCGTCCGAGAATGACGGTGCCGCCGCTGTGACGGCGGCCGAGACCGAGGCCGAATCCACCCGCACACCGATAGGTCTGCCTGACGATCTCGACTTCGGCGGAGCCGAGTTCAGGCAGGCGATCTTCAACTGGCAGGGCTACACCTACTACTTCGTCGCGACCGAGGAAAACGGCGACGTCATGAACGACGCCCTATACCGCCGCTCGGCGAAGATAGAGGATACGCTGAACGTGAAGATCGTGCCGACGATGTATGAGAACTTCGAAGCGGAGAACGCCGTCGTGAAGAAAAGCATCTCTGCCGGCGAGGACGCCTACGATCAGGTGTTCCTGCACTGCATCAGCGGCGTTTCGTCGCTGTCGTCGGGCGGATTTTTATACAACGCCGACAATCTGCCGCATATCGATCTTGACGCCGAGTGGTGGAACAAGCGGCAGATGGACGTCATGAGGCTGGGGAAGAACACGTATTTCCTCATAAACGACATGATGATCCCCTGCCCGTACGTCATCTTCTTCAACAAGCAGATGGTGAGCGATTTCGGGCTTGACAACCCGTATCAGCTCGTCTACGACGGGAAGTGGACCATCGACGCCTTCGACAAGATGGCGAGGGCCGCCGTCGCCGATGTCGACGGAAACGGCACGATGGATATAAACGACGCCTACGGCGTGACGACGAACGAGATATCGAAATATATCGCCTTCGTTCCCGGCGCCGATCAGTTCATGACGAAGATGAACGACAGCGGTCAGGTCGAGCTCGCCATGAACACCGAGAAGATGGTCAGCCTCGTCGAGCGCTTCACAGCTCTCGCCGTCGACAACGTCATCTTCGAGCCGGCGTCGATGTCGGACGAGTCGACGATGATCCATATCGACTCCGGGCGGATGATGTTCGAGCTCAACGCCATATCGCAGGCCGAGAAGATGCGCGGATATGAGATAGATTTCGGCTTCCTTCCCTACCCGAAGTACGACGAGAACCAGACCGAGTATTACTCCCTCGACTGGGGCGGCATGATGTGCGTGCCCACCACGATCCAGCGCCCCGAGATGGTCGGCGCCGTCATCGAGATGCTCGCCTACGAGAGCGGCAACGAGGTCATCCCGACCTATTACGACACCATCCTCACCGGCAAGCTCGCCAGAGACGAGGACACCGTCAGGATGATGGACCTGCTGTTCGACACCATCTGCTATGAGGTCGGCGGCAACTACTTCGGCTTCGACACCGGCTTCAGCGACCTGTTCTATACGCTCGGACGCCTCTGCGTGCAGCAGAAGAAGACCGATTTCGCGTCATGGTACGCGAAAAACGAGAAAGGCGCTCTGAAGACGCTCGAGAGGTTCTACAAGAACCTCGAGGCGACGGAGGAAGGCTGATTAATCTCTTATGATACCGATATCGTCCCGCCGGATCTTACCGGCGGGACGGTTCTTTCGCTTTGAATGTAAATTATTTATAAACGCCGATACCGGCTTGAAATCTCGCTCGGAGGATGGTAAAATAATATCAACGGCAATTCAAATATCATCGACATTCACAGATCAGGGCGGATCAAGAAGATGAAAGATCTGGACAAGCTGAACGCCGCCGCCGAGGAGTTTTATCCCGAGATCCTCAGCTACTGCCGGGGAAGGGTGCCGCCGGAGGACGCCGGGGATATCGCTCAGGATGTTTTCGCGGCCTTCACGTCCGCGTGGCTGAAAAAGCCGATAGAATATCCCCGCCAATGGCTTTACAAGGCGGCGAAGGACAGGATCGCCGATTACTACCGCCTGAAAAAGCGGCAGAGCAGGGTGATAGCCGGGAGTCTCGACGAGAAGACGCCGTCCGGCGGGGATGAGCCGGACGATGACGGCACAGGTCCGGTATATGAGATATCGGTCGGCATGGACGACGCGGCGTCCCCGGAGGATATCGAGAGGCTGGCCCGGGCGATCCTGTCGGCGCTTGACGCGGACGAGAGAAGACTGTACGATCTCAGGTTCGATCAGGGGCTTACATATTCCGAGATATCGGCGAGAGAGGGCATCACTTTGTCGGCGGTCAGGCACAGGCTGGGGAAGATAAAAAACAAGCTTCGCCCGCTGATAAAAAAGGCGGCAGACGACGGGCGGATATGAATGTCCGCACGATTGTAAACATAATGTTAATTCGAGAAAACAGAACAGCATTTTCCCGCTTTCGGACGGTTATATCATATGACAGCGTTCATTATTTTTCCGAAGCGGATGAAAGGCGTATTGGAGGCTCACACGTTGGGCAGTGAAGAATTAAGCAGAGAGAGCATGATCCGTCTCCTTACCGAGATCGCCGACAGCGAGATCGAAAAGCCGGAGAGGGAGATGGACTGCGATCTTATAAAGGAGTGCTCCTCACTTGCCGAGCGGCTGCGCGGCGTCCGGGAGGACGATGCCGCCGCCGTGGAGGAGATAAGGGCCGGGGTCTCGAGGATCATCGGGATGAACCGCGAAAAGGCGATAAGCGAAAAGCTGCGCAGGAGAAGGCGGCTTACGCGGATCGCCGCCGCGGCATGCGCCGCCGTCGCGGTGTCTCTGCCGTTTTCGATCAGGGCGGCGATGCGCGCTCCGGCGTCGGAGCTCCTTTCGGAGTTCGGGATCGTCTGCGATGTGATCGGCGCGGCAGAGAGCGGAGACGACGGGAGCGTGATGGTCGGCGGCACGAAGATCGCCAGACTTTGGGCTGGATCGGTCTGCCGCAGCGTTTCCGAACTGCTCGGAAAGGAAAAGCTCCATATCCTCTACCCGGTCCCGTCAAAGCTGCCGGAGGGGACAGCCGTCACGTCGGCGTCGTCGTATGAGATCGAGCTTTCCGGCGGCAAAAGCGCCGATATGGTCGTTTTCGGTTTCACCGAGCCGTCGCTCGGGCTTACGGTATGCGGCATTGATCTGTCAGAACTCATGGACAGGCAGGGATGCGAGGCCGCCGATATAGACGGGACGACGTATTATTTCCGTCAGGGTGAGGACGGCGTCTGGCAGGCGTTCGGAGCGAGGGACGGCGTCTGCTGCTCGGCCGTCTGCGAAGACAGGGATCTTCTTGAAGGTCTGCTCATGAGCCTTGACATGTCTTAGTCCATACCCGCCGGAAAAATGATGAACGCGTCGCATTATGATCATTTGCCGGAACGGGAGGAAGAACAATGAAGGGATGGATCAGGAAAGCGGCGGCCGCGCTCGCGGCACTTATGTGTATGTCGTTTTCGGCGTCATGCGGCGGGAAAAAGGACGGCGGAGGCGGGCATGCCTTTACGCCGTCGCTCGTCTACGAGAGCGCGTCGGGACAGATATCGTTCGCCGGATGGGCGGGAGGCAGGGTCATCATCGCCGACCGCGAGATGGATGAAAACCAGTACTGGCACGACGTTCTGCTGTCGGTCTCGGAGGACGGGAGCGATATACAAAGGATAGAGCTGAAAAGCCATATGAAGGAAGGCGACAGCGCGGCAAGCGGCACAAATCTTTTGTATATAACCGAAGATGAGAACATCTGGTATTATGAGTCGGTGTTCGCCTATCACGAGGACGGCAGCCGCGCCGACGTACGGGGGTATGTCTGCCTGATAACGCCGGAAGGCGGGCTTTTGAAGGAATATGATATCACGAGTCTGTTTGCCGGAAGCGATCTGAACTATATAAACGGCATGGCCGAGACCGGCGGACAGCTGTATGTCACAAACAGCAAAAACGTCTTCCGCGTAAGCGAAACCGGGTGCGAGATCGTCGCCGGGATCGACGGATCCGCCATAAACAGGCTGATCGGCACGAGGGACGGCGCTCTTTATGTGCAGCTTTCGGACAATACGATATGCCAGGTGGATCTGTTCTCCGGAAAACTGCTCGAGGGATTTAAGATCCCCGACAAAGACGAATACCGCTCGTTCACGATAAACGCCGGGGAGGATTACGATTTTCTTTTCTCGACACTGCTCGGCATAAAGGGCTTCGACGTCGGAGACGGGACGGCGGAAACGGTCGTCGATTTCACGGCGTCGGATTTCGCCGAAGGCGACGTATATCAGAATTACCGGCCTGCCGGAGACGGGAGATTCGTCGCGGTTCCGGCAGATTCAGGACATTACCGGAGAGCCGTATATCTTTTGACGCCGAAAGCGTCTGACGGGAAGGAAAAGACCGTCCTCACTGTCGGCTGCACATATCTCACATCCGGCGTCAGGAGCGCGGCGGCGGCTTTCAACAGATCCAGCCCCGATTACCGCGTCGAGATCATAAATTACGGCGAGAACGCTCTTGAATCCGAGGCGATCACGGCGCTGAACGCCGATATGGCCGCCGGGAATATCCCGGACATGCTGCTGCTGAACTCGATGATGCCGTATGAGAGCTATATAAACAAGGGGATCCTCGTCGATCTGTATTCCCTCGGCGATCTCGGAGGATTCCTTAAGTCGGATGAGCTTCAGCGGAACATAATCGAGACCTGCGAGCGGTCAGGAAAGCTGTACAGCGTCCCCGGCAGCTTCGCGATCATGACGATGGACGCCTCGCCTTCTGATATCGAAGTCGCGATAGGCGAAATCCCCGAGACGTTTACCGTCGACGATCTTATCGCCGTCTGCTCGGCTTATCCCGACCGCGCGCCGTTCGCCGGCGTCTCGCGCGATGAATTTTCGATATTCCTTGCCTACTTCGGCTTCTCGCAGTACGCCGACGCCGAAAAGGGTGTCTGCGACTTCGATTCGGAGGATTTCATAAAGCTGCTCGATTTCGCGGCGTCACTCCCGGAGCAGTCGCCGGTGCAGAAGAGCGGCGGCGAGTTGACGGAGTATGAGGTGCTTAAAGAAAAGAGGGCGATCTTCGGCTTCACTCAGATCGACAGCTATAAGCAGTACTGGTCTGACAGGATGGTGTCGTTTGACGGCGATATAGAGCTCATCGGCTTCCCGGGACGTGAGGGCGGCCCGACGATGCCGTTTGTCGCGCTGTCCGAGATCGCCGTCTGCTCGACGGCGAAGGATATAGACGGATGCGCTGGGTTTGTCCGCTTCTTCCTCGGCGAGGAGGCGCAGTCGTCGTCGAGCGAGCTCCCGGTCAACAGAAAAGCCAGAGCGAAGCTCGCCGAGAAGTCGGTGAGCGATCAGACCATGGCGGGCATGTATTTCGTCAAAGGCATGGGAGTCACGATCGGCAACATCACGCCCGAAGCTGCCGCCGAGCTCGACGGGGTCATAGACCGCCTCGATATGTATGTCCGCGTCGACGAATCTGTCGGAAACCTTATGATCGAGGAAGTCTCCGCCTTCCTCTCCGGCGCGAGGACGTCGGCCGAGACGGCGGCGCTGATCCAGAACCGCATGGCGAACATGCTGAGCGAGAGAAAATAAAAAAAGGGAGGGGGCATATCGTCCCCTCCTTCTTTATCAGGCGTTTTTCATTTCATACTCTTTCGAGCTTGTATCCCGGTCTTGTCTCGAGGATCACCGCCTCGCCGTCGCCGAGAAGCGGCAGGAGCTCCCGCAGATGCGTCGCCAGAAGCCATGCCGCACCCTTGCCGGACCAGCGGCGCAGGATCGGCAGAAGCCCCTGCGCTCCCTCCGAGTAGGCGGTCGTCTGGAACGTCTCGTTCAGCAGCACGAGCGAGCCGTCATCGAGAGCCGAGTTTATGGCCGCGATCTGCTTTACCTCCTCCTCGAAGCGTCCCGACACGTCGCCCGCCGTGAAATCCTTCTCCGCCGCCGCGAACTGGGTGAACAGCGAGCCGCGGACGCTTATCTCGGCTTTTTCGCAGATTATCGGCAGTCCCGACTGCGCAAGGAGCTGAGCCGTCCCGACCGAGCGCAGATATACCGTCTTGCCGGTGTTGTTGTCGCCGATGACGACGATGCCGCCGCCGTGCCCGACCGAGACGTCGTTCGGTATCACGTCGGATGCCCCCGGAGCGTCGCTCGCGGCGCAGAGATATCCGTCGCGGAGGGCTTTTATCTCGAGACGGCGGCTTTCGGCGGGCATGATCGACGGGAAGGTCGTCTCGACGCCCTTTTCGCGGAGGAAATTCACGTACTTTATCGCCGCGCGGTAGAAGCCGCACTCGGCGGGGAGCTTTTCGAATATCCCGTACAGAGCCGACGCCGCGCCGCTCATCACCGACGCGAGATCGGAGACGGCGTCGGCGAGGACGCCGGTCATCCCCTTGTCCTCAACGGCGACCGAGCGTATCGGCTGATATTCGTCTTCATCCTCGGCAGGCTCGGCTTTTCTGAATCTTATCTTCCCGATCAGCTTCTCGAGAAAATCGGCTTTCTCCTTCCGTTTGTCCTCGGTGTAAAGGTCGCCTGTCAGCTTCGCCTTGACGTCGGTTATGTACATAAATTCGTTGAAGGCGGGATCGAGATCGAACGAGGCGTTCGACGGAGCGAAGGCGTCGTATCTCGCCGCCGTCCTGTCGAGCTCGCCGAATTCGCTCCTCGTCACGAGAGAAGCCGCCGCGTCACGGACGGCGATCAGCGCCGGGCTGCGGAGCTCGGCGGCGGAAAGCTCGTTGTATATGCCGCGGATGAAGCTCAGTATCCTTCTCGTGTATATCGCCGACACCTGCAGGCGGTAGGCGGCGCGGTAGTAATCGGCATCCGACGCCTCGCCGACGTGTCCGCGCCCGGCCGTCTTAGAGCGGGCGTCGTTCCATTCCCGCCTCAGATCCGCCCATCTGGAAAAAAGATTGGAGAACCGCTCGAACAGGCCGGGGATCTCGAGAAAGTCGGTCAGTGTCTGCTGCCTTGACAGGATGTTTTCGACATGCGCGGGAGGCGATCCGACCGATCTCAGAAAATAGTCCCGCCCGTTCATGTCGGGCTCTATCAGCTCGAGCAGACGGTCTATCGAGAGATCGTAGACGATCTGCGGGTTGTCCTTCGCGTCTGATGCCGGATCGCTCTGATCCGGGAACATTATGCTCGGTTTGTTTATATCCATGATTCAATTCCCCCGGTATAATTATATCAGCGGGAAGCGGCTGTGTCAATACGGCGCGGGAAAAAAGCGGCTCTGCGCGCACTGCATAACGCCGCGTCGGGGGAAAGACCGAAAACGAGTCTTTCCCCCGACCGTGATTTTATCAGATTATTTGATCTCGACCGTTACGCGGCGGTCGTCGACGTTGGCGGCGGCCTTCATTACGCTGCGGATGGCGAGGGCGATGCGGCCGTGGCGGCCTATCACTCTGCCCATGTCGTCGGGAGCCACGCTGAGGGTGAGCTCCGTTCTGTTTCCGCTCGTCTTGGTCTTGACCGACACCTTGTCAGGCTCGTCGACGATCGCTTTGGCTATATCGGTGAGAACGAGTTCCAAATCAGCCATCTGCGATCCTCCGATTGATAAGGACTGACGCGGGTGATACCCGCGCGCCGTTTGCGGCGTCGATTACTCGATGATGCCGGCCTTCTTGAGGAGAGCGCGGGCGGTATCGGTCGGTTGAGCGCCGGTGGAAAGCCAGTATTTGGCTCTCTCGGCGTCGATCTGGATGTTGACCGGCTCGGTCTGGGGATCGAAGAAGCCGAGCTTCTCGATGCAGGTGCCGTCGCGTCTTACGCGGGAATCGGCCACTACGACGTGATAGAAGGGGACTCTCTTGGCTCCGCCTCTCTGAAGACGAATCTTGACTGCCATTTTGTTATTCCTCCGAATAATGCTTTGTTTTTTTGAGATATTTATTTTGATCAGAATCTCATGCGTTTTTTGTTTTTGCCCTTGCCTTTTCCGCCCATGCCCGGCAGAACGAGGCCGCGGCCCTTTCCGGGAACGACTCCCGACATCTGCTTCATCAGCTTCGAGATCGACTCGAACTGCTTCAGAAGGCGGTTTACGTCGTCTATCGAATTCCCGCTTCCGGCGGCGATGCGCTTTTTGCGGGACAGGTCGATGATCGACGGCTTGCGGCGCTCCGCCGGCGTCATCGAGCGGATGATCGCCTGCATGCGGTCTATCGCCTTCTCGTCGACCTGGACGTCCTTCAGCGCGCCCGGCTTGACTCCGGGAAGCATGCCCATGATCTGCTCGAGCGAGCCCATGCCCTTTATCTGCTCGAACTGATCCATGAAGTCGTCGAGCGTGAATTCCGAGGCGCGAATCTTGGCCTCCAGCTCGGCGGCCTTTTTCTCGTCGAACTGCTTTTCGGCTTTCTCGATGAGCGACAGCACGTCGCCCATGCCGAGTATGCGGGAGGCCATGCGGTCGGGGTGGAATGGCTCGAGCGCGTCCATCTTCTCGCCGAGACCGACGTATTTTATCGGCTTTCCGGTGACGTAGCGGACGCTCAGCGCCGCGCCGCCCCTCGTGTCACCGTCCATCTTCGTCAGGATGACGCCGGTGATGTCGAGCATGTCGTTGAAGGTCTTGGCGACGTTGACGGCGTCCTGCCCCAGCATCGCGTCGATGACGAGCAGTATCTCGTGCGGCGAGACCTCGGCCTTGATGTCCTGAAGCTCGCGCATCAGCGTCTCGTCGATCTCGAGACGTCCGGCGGTGTCGATGAAGACGGTGTTCAGGCCGTTCTTTTCGGCGTAGGCGACGCCGGCCTTCGCTATCGCGACGGGATCCTTCGAGTCCTCGATCTTGAACACCGGGACCCCCACCTGAGAGCCGACCACCTCGAGCTGCTTGACGGCGGCGGGGCGGTAGACGTCGCAGGCGACCAGAAGCGGGCGCTTGCCGTCCTTTTTGAGCAGACCGGCCAGCTTGCCGCAGTGGGTGGTCTTGCCGGCGCCCTGAAGTCCGCACATCATGATGATCGTCGGCGGCTTCGGCGAGACGGTCAGCTTCGACTGGCTCTCGCCCATCAGCTTCGTCAGTTCCTCGTTGACGATCTTGACGATCTGCTGGGACGGGACGAGGGATTCGAGCACCTCTGAACCGACGGCGCGCTCGGTCACGGAATTCACGAATTCCTTTACGACCTTGTAGTTGACGTCGGCTTCGAGCAGCGCGAGCTTGACCTCGCGCATGCCGGCCTTGACGTCGCTTTCGCTCAGCTTTCCCTTGCCGCGGAAAGCTTTGAAGGCGTTATTCAGTTTTTCGGTAAGTCCTTCAAACATCTCTTTCCTCCGCGGCTTTCGCGAGACTGTCTCCGAGCTGCTTTATCTCCCGAGCGAGCGCCGTTATCACGGCGTCCTGCGATATGGCGTCTATCTTTTCGGCGTCTGACGATATCTTTTCCGCCGCTTCGGCGAGGCGGTCGCTTCGGGCGAGAAGGCCGAGACGGCTCTCGGCGTCCTCGAGTATCGCTTCCGACTTTACGATGCGGTCATGCACTCCGGCGCGGGTTATCCCGCAGATCTCGGCGATCTCGGAGAGGGAAAGGTCCTCGTTGCAGGACAGATCCATTGCCCTTCGCTGTCTGTCTGACAGGAGCCCGCCGTAAATGTCGAGCAGGCGCGTCATCCTTACGCGTTTCCCGTCCGGACCGTAAAGAGCGTCGATGGCGTTTTCCATATGATCCCTCCCCGTCGGCGCGGTGTATCGCGAAACGCTTTACATATTATACCGTATCTGACGCCTTTTGTCAAGGAAATAAGGCGAAGTCATAAAAAATTTACTTCCGCCGGGCGTCCTCTCCGCCCGCCGCGGGGAGGAATGCATGTCAAAGCCCTTGACAAGCCGCGCGATATGTGATATAATAATGAAGCATATCGAAAAGCGATGATGGAAAGAGTAACCGGCGCCGTACATCGCAGAGAGAAAAACGCGTGGTGAGAGTTTTTCATGAAAGACGCCGGCGAAGACCGTTCCGGAGCCCGCCCGCCGAACCAGCAGTAAGCGGACGCGTGATCCCGCGTTAAGGGAAGGAATCTTATATGGATTCCCCGAGTTAAAAACAAGGTGGAACCGTGCAGTAATATATTACGCACCCTTGACAGAAAGGCGCCGAGGCGCCGTCGTCGGGTGTTTTTTCTTTCGCCCGGCGGAAAAAGAACCTGTATAACGGAGGATCGACATTCATGAAGGTAGTATTCAACGACGGGCACGCCGGAGAGTGCCCGAAGGAAGACGAGCTGCACGTGCTTCGCCATTCGGCGGCTCACATCATGGCGCAGGCGATAAAGCGCCTCTATCCCGACGCGAAATTCGCCTACGGACCGGCAAATGAGAAGGGCTTTTATTACGACATCGACCTCGGCGACAAGAAGCTCGCCGACGGCGACCTCGAGGCCATCGAGGCCGAGATGAAGAAGATCGTGAAGGAGAACCTGCCCTTCAAATCTTTCGTCCTTCCGAGGGACGAGGCCGTCAAGCTCATGGAGGAGCGCGGCGAGATATACAAGGTCGAGCATATCTCCGATCTTTCGGAGGATGTGCCGCTCAGCTTCTATCAGCAGGGCGAGTACATCGACATGTGCGTCGGCCCGCACATCACATATACCAAGGCGCTCAAGGCCTTCAAACTCACCGGCATCTCCGGCGCCTACTGGAAGAACGACGCCAGCCGCAAGATGCTCACCAGAGTCTACGGCACCGCCTTCCCGACGACCGCCGAGCTCGAGGCTCATCTGAAGGAGCTCGAGGAGGCCGCCGCCCGCGATCACAGAAAGATCGGCAAGGAGATGCAGCTGTTCATGACCGACAACCTCGTTGGGCGCGGGCTGCCGATGTTCCTGCCGAAGGGCTATACCGTATGGCAGGAGCTCGAGAACTACATCAAGGAGAAGGAGCGCAGGCTCGGCTATCAGCACGTCATGACCCCGTGCGTCGGCACCGTCGCCCTTTATCAGACGAGCGGTCACTGGGCGCATTACAAGGAGAACATGTTCCCGGCGATGGAGGTCGAGGGCGAGAGCTTCGTGCTTCGTCCGATGAACTGCCCGCACCACATGATGATCTACGCCAACCGCCTGCATTCCTACCGCGACCTGCCTATCCGCATCGGCGAGATCGCGCATGACTTCCGCTTCGAGGCCAGCGGCACGCTCAAGGGCATCGAGCGCGGGCGCCACTTCTGCCAGAACGACGCGCATCTGTTCGTCACACCCGATCAGATCAAGGAAGAGGTCGGACGCGTCGTCGATCTCATCTTCGACGTATATAAGGACTTCCATATCACCGACTACCGCTGCGTGCTGTCGCTGAGAGACCCGGCCGACAAGGTCAAGTACCATCCCGACGACGAGATGTGGGACAAGGCCGAGAACGCCCTGCGCCATGTCCTGACCGAGCTCGGCATCGACTTCACCGAGGAGATCGGCGAGGCCGCCTTCTACGGCCCGAAGCTCGACGTCAACGTAAAGCCGGCCGTCGGAGCCGAATATACCCTCTCCACCTGCCAGCTCGACTTCTGCCTGCCGGCCAAGTTCGACCTCAAATACATCGACACCGACGGCACCGAGAAGACCCCGGTCGTCATCCACCGCGCCATACTCGGCTCGCTCGACCGCTTCATGGCCTACCTCATCGAGGAGACCAAGGGACGCTTCCCGACATGGGTCGCCCCGGTCCAGGCGAAGGTCCTGCTCGTCTCCGAGAAGGCTGCCGACTACGCTCACAAGGTCTGCGACATGCTCGACAAGGCCCACGTCCGCTTCGAGCTCGACGACCGCAACGAGAAGATCGGCTATATGATCCGTCAGGCTCAGTTCACCGAGCGCATCCCGTATATGGTGATCATCGGCGACAAGGAGCTCGAGGAGAACAACGTCTCGGTCCGCACTCAGGACAGCAAGACCGTCACCATGACCGCCGAGGAATTCGTTTCCCACATCAGGCAGGTCATAGACAACAAGGAATAATATCGGCGGGCGGTCGGCCGGGGAAGATCTTTTTCCCCGGCTCCGCCCTTTGATATGCCCGATATCTAAAAATTAATAAATACCGATAGAATTGACCGGGTTTCATGTGATATAATATATAGGATTATTTTCATTCACACAGCGAAACACCGGAGATTTTTTTTGATGTATTCCATTTACCTTCAGCAGCCGGTCCAGAGCGCGATTTCCGCGCTCACGGTGTATTCCCCCCAGACGGGCGACACCAATCTGAACTGGCTCATCCCCGCCGCCGTCATCTCGGCCGCGCTTATTATAGTTCTTATCGTGACCGGACGCAGACGAAGATAGGATCGCTGCGGACAAGCCGCTTACCGCAGTGATCCGTCACAGTCAGGCGAAAAACAGACGCGGATAAAACGGTAAGGATAAAAATACGGTAAGAATAAAAACAATGACAATAGAACAGCTGAAATCACAGATCTGCGCCCATCTGGCCGACAAGACAGCCGCTGTCTTCACCGGGGCGCAGCTGCCGCCGAAGCAGGAGCTTGAAAAGACGCTCCTTTCGGCGCTCGAATACCCTCCCGACCCGTCTATGGGCGACATAGCCGTGCCGTGCTTCAGGCTGAGCAAGACGCTCCGCATGGGGCCGCCTCAGATCGCGGCGAAGCTGGGCGAGGGCCTTTCGGACGAGCTTCAATATATCTCGAAGGCGGATATCGCCGGAGGATATCTGAATCTGACGATCGCCCCGGAGTTTTACAGCTCGGCGCTGCTGCCGGAGATCCTTTCGAAGGGCGAGAGATGGGGCGGCTCCGACGACGGCGACGGAAAGACGGCCGTCATCGATTACAGCTCGCCCAACGTCTGCAAGCCCTTCCATATCGGGCATCTCGGCACGACGGTGATCGGGCACAGCTTAAAGCTGCTGCTGCAGTTCACCGGATGGAAGGTCATCGGGATCAACTATCTCGGCGACTGGGGGACGCAGTTCGGCAAGATGATCGTCGCCTATAACAAGTGGGGCGATAAGGAAATGGTGGAAAACGGAGGCGTCGACAGTCTGGTCAGCCTCTACGTCATGTTCCACAATGAGGCCGCCATCCATCCCGAGCTCGAGGACGAGGCGAGAGCCGAGTTCCACAAGCTGGAGCAGGGAGACGAGCGCAATCACGAGCTCTGGAAGTGGTTCCTCGACATATCCATCGCCGAGTACAAGAAGACCTACCGCCTGCTCGACATCGACTTCGACTCGTGGCTCGGCGAGAGCTTTTACACCGACAAGATGCCGGCGCAGGTCGAGAAGCTGAGAGAGAAGGGCCTTCTGAAGATCGACAACGGCGCATCCATCGTCGACCTTTCCGAGTACAAGATGCCGCCCTGCCTGATACTCAAATCGGACGGCTCGACGCTCTATCCGACGAGAGATATCGCCGCCGCTGTCTACCGCCAGCAGACGTATCATTTCGACAAGGCGCTCTACGTCACCTCCGCCGGGCAGTCGCTTCACTTCGCCCAGTGGTTCAAGGTGGTCGAGCTCATGGGCTACGACTGGTACGATAAGCTCATTCACGTACCTTACGGCACGATCTCGGTCAACGGCTCGAAGCTGGCGACGCGTACCGGAAACGTGGTGCTGCTGCGCGATCTTTTCGCAGAGGCCATCGAGCGCGTCGACGCCATAATAGAGGAAAAGAATCCCGATATCGAGAACCGCAAGGCGGCGGCCGAGGCCGTCGGCGTCGGAGCGGTGATCTTCCATTACCTCTGGAACAGCCGCATCAAGGACAGCAATTTCGTGATGGAGGACGCGCTCAGCTTCGACGGTGCGACCGGACCGTACGTCCAGTACACATACGCGAGAACGGCGAGCATCCTCGCCAAGGCCGGAGAGGACGCGGAAAAAGAGTATCAGCCGTCCGGCTACATCCCGAACGAGCATGAGATAGATCTCGCTCATCAGCTCGGGCTCTTCCCGGAAAGGGTGAAGGCCGCAATCGACGGTCTCGAGCCGTCGGTGATAGCGCATTACAGCTACGATCTCGCGACGGCGTTCAACCGCTTCTATCAGTCGACGAGGATCCTTTCAGCCGAGAGCGATGAGGCGAAGGCATTCCGTCTGGCTCTCACGAAGGCCGCGGGGACGACGCTCAGATCGGCGCTCAGGCTGATATGCCTCAAGACGCCGGAGAAGATATAAAACGGTTATAAATTATTTGGTCAAAAAGTTTTGAAGGGTCCCGGGAAACTTTTTCAAAAGCTTCCCGGCGGGGTTCAAGGGGCGGCACCCCCTGCAGTAGTTTGAGGGCGGAGCCCTCATCGTCACTTAACAGAATTGAGGATAGCCATGTCAGGACACAGCAAGTGGAACAACATAAAGCATAAGAAGGAAAAGACCGACGCCCAGCGCGCCAAGATATTCACCAAGATCGGCAAGGAGATGTCCATCGCCGTCCGCGAGGGCGGTCCCGATCCCGTCTCCAACAGCAAGCTGCGTGACCTCATCGCCAAGGCGAAGGCGCAGAACGTGCCGAACGACAACATCGACCGCATCATCAAGCGCGCCTCCGGCGACGACGGCGTCGTTTACGAGGAGATGACGTACGAGGGCTACGGCCCGGGCGGAGTCGCCGTCATAGTCGAGGTCACGACCGACAACAAAAACCGCGCCGCCGGCGAGATCAGGCATTTCTTCGATAAATTCGGCGGCAACATGGGCGTTTCCGGCTCGGTAAGCTTTATGTTCACCGATAAGGGCATGATCGTCATCGAAAAGGACGAGGACGCCGACATAGACGAGGACAAGCTGATGGAGACCGCTCTCGAGGCCGGAGCCGAGGACTTCTCCTCCGACGGAGACGTCTACGAGATAACCACCGAGCCCGACGATCTCGACGCCGTCCGCGACGAGCTCGAGAAGGCCGGTTACGCCATCCTCTCCGCCGAGAAGGATAAGATCCCGTCCTCCTACGTCAGCATCGACGATCCCGACATCCGCGAGAACATGCAGAAGATGCTCGACATGTTCGACGAGAGCGACGACGTCACCGATGTTTATCACAACTGGGAAAACGCCGACGAATAATGCTTTGTCAAAGCCGGTCATCAAGAATAACGGCCGTATCCGGACCTGCGTCCGGTACGGCCGTTTTTGATTTGCGCATTTATATCGGATGCAGATGTATTTCAGATATTTCCGATAAGTGAGTATTTGCTCTGAAACGCGGCATAATCCTGTTTGTATTCCTCGCCGGAGCTTCGAAAAATCTGCTGGTTTTCATGGATGTTCATGTTGTGCCCGAACGTGTCGATAACGCATCCCGAGATATTTGAACAGTGGTCCGAAACGCGCTGCAGATTGCTCAGCAGATCCGACCAGATAAAGCCTGCGTCGACGGAACAGGCGCCTCTCTGCAGCCTTAGGATATGCCTTGTCCGCAGGTTTTCCTTCAGAGTTTCTATCACCTCTTCAAGGGGCTCGGTCTTTCTCGCGGCCGCGGCGTCGCCGCAGGCAAAAGCCTGATATGAAAGATCGAGTATTTCGGTGACAGCGGAGCATATCACTCTGTATTCTTCCGCCGCTTCATCGGAAAAAACGATCCCTTTCTGCCGCATTTCCTCCGCGGAGTCCAGTATATTGGAGGCGTGGTCGGCGATACGCTCATAATCTCCGATCAGCTTCATGTATTCGGTGGCCTTCACGCTTTCCTCTTCCCCGAGCTGACAGGATGTGATCTTTAAAAGGTATGTCCCGAGAATATCTTCCAGACGGTCGGTTTCTTCTTCCGATCTGCGGATGCTTTCGGCTCTTTCATCCTCATAATAAAGCACGTTTTCGAGACTGTCCTTCAATGCGCCGACCGCTGTTTTTGCCATGCGGTCAAGCACCTGACCGCACCTGTTCAGAGCAAGCGCCGGGCTTCCGAGCAGTCGCTCGTCAAGCTCTTTTGCCTTTTCCGGCGTTTTCGCGTCCGGGACGAGCCTGCAGACCAGCTTTTCAAGTACTCCGCTGAGCGGGAGCATCAGCAGAGTGCAGAGGATATTGAATACCGAGTGTGACACGGCGATCCCCGTCAGGGCTGCCGGCTGCGTAAGGATGACCGGAGCGAAGACCGCTTTGATGATGCAGAATACCGTCAGCCATACAGCCGTGCCGATCACGTTGAAGCTGAGATGGACGAGCGCCGCGCGTTTCGCGTTCTTGCTTGTTCCCACCGATGAGATCAGCGCCGTCACGCAGGTGCCGATATTCTGCCCCATGATGATCGGGACCGCCGCGCCGTATGAGACGGCGTTGGTCGAAGCCAGCGCCTGCAAAATGCCGACCGACGCCGAGCTTGACTGAATGACGGCGGTAAGGATCGCTCCTGCGAGGACTCCGAGAATCGGGTTCGCAAACGCGAGAAACAGCTGCCGAAACTCGGGAACGTTCCGAAGACCTGAAACAGCACCGGACATTGCTTCCATTCCGTACATTAGTGTCGCAAACCCAAGGAGAATCATGCCGGTGTCTTTTCGTTTGCTGTTTTTTGACATCATATAGAACACAATGCCAATCAGTGCAAGAATAGGCGTGAACGAAGATGGCTTCAGCAGACTGACAAAGAAATTCTTGCTGTCTATCCCCGCAAGGCTTAAAATCCATGCAGTTACCGTTGTCCCGATGTTCGCACCCATGATAACATTGATCGACTGCCGTAACGTCATTAGCCCTGAATTGACAAAACCGACGACCATAACTGTCGTTGCTGAAGAGCTTTGGATTACCGCCGTCACGCCCAGCCCCGTGGCAAGTCCCGCAAATCTGTTTGTTGTCAATCGGCCAAGAAGCACTTTCAGTCCGTTTCCGGCACGCCGTTCCAATGCCTGTCCCATGAACGTCATTCCGAACAGGAACAGACACAGCCCACCAATCAGATTTAAGACGTCAAAAAAACTCATATCTTTGTCTCCGTTCTTTGATTTCTCACAAGAATAGAGTAACGGAAAAACGTCAAATGCGCTATCTGCATTATGTAAAATCCCTGTAAAGCGGGAAAAGAAAAGGCGGGAGCTAAGCTCCCGCCTCTTACGGTAATTATGCCTTTTGCGCATCAGCCATATTCACGATATCCCCGACGCCGTCAAGTATAATGCTGGGACGATAGGCGAACTGGGTCAGCGTTTCTTTTGAGGAAATGCCGGACAATACCAATACCGTGGTCATTCCGCTTTCAAGTCCGGAAATAATATCCGTGTCCATTCGGTCGCCGATCATGACCGCTTCGGCGCTGTGGCAGCCCAACATTTTGAGACCGGTTCGCATCATCAACGGATTTGGCTTTCCGCAAAAATAGGCTTTTTTGCCTGTAGTCATTTCGATCGGTGAAATCAGCGAACCGCAGGCGGGAGCAATCCCGTTTTCAATCGGCCCGGATATATCTGAATTCGCGCCTATCAGTTTGGCGCCTGCCAGCACGAGATTCGTGGCTCGCGTCAGGGACTCCAGTGAATAAGTATTGCCCTCTCCCACAATTACATAGTCAGGATTCACATCGTTCATTGTAACGCCGGCATCATATAAAGCGTTAATCAGGGCTGACGCACCGATAACATAAGCGGAACACCCGGGAGCTTGATCTTTGATAAATGCTGCCGTAGCAAGTGCGCTGGTATAAAAATGGTCTTCCGAGACGTCAAGTCCCATTCTTGCGAGCTTTTGCTTTAATTCTTTCGGTGTATGCCCGCTGTTGTTTGTTAAAAACAAGAATTCTTTATTGTTGGATTTGAGCCATTCCAGAAATTCATTGACCCCCGGAAGAACACGATTCCCGTGATATATCACACCGTCCATATCACAAATGAATCCTTTTTTCTCATTAAAATCAAGCATAATACTCGGGTTCCTCCTCAGAGAGCATTTCTTTGGGCTCGTTGGGTAAAGTAACGACAAACTCGGTTCCCTTCCCAATTTCGCTGCTGATCTTTATCCTGCCGCCGTGGACCATGACCGCGTGCTTTACGATCGACAGCCCGAGCCCGGTGCCGCCGACTTCCTTGCTGTGGCTTTTGTCGACACGGTAAAAGCGCTCGAATATCCGATCCTGACATTCTTCCGGGATGCCGACTCCGGTATCGCTGACGGTCAGCACGGCCTCGCCGTTCTGAGGAACAACTTTAACGGTTACGCTTCCTCCGGGGCGATTGTATTTTATCGCGTTGTCGCAGAGATTATAAACGATGCTGTAAAGAGTCTGCGGGATGCCTCTTATCGGCGTGTCTGTTCCCTCGACGCTGACGGAGACGTTCATCGCAGAGGCGGCGGCGTCAAGACTGTCCGCGGCGTTTTCGGCGAT
Organism: uncultured Clostridia bacterium; assembly: GCA_946407735.1. Classification (GTDB taxonomy): domain Bacteria; phylum Bacillota; class Clostridia; order Oscillospirales; family CAG-272; genus JAAZGC01. The sequence continues at coordinate 80,981 of CAMJPL010000005.1, read as the reverse complement.
CCGAAGCAGATCGCAGTCCTCCCGCTCCATCTCGGCGCCGCCGTTGTCGAGCCTTGAAAGCTCTATGATATCCTCGACCAGCTTTGTCATGCGGGAGGATTCGCTGCGGATCTTGCCGGCGAAAGGTCTTATATCTTCCTCCTTCACCATGCCGTTTTCAAGCAGCTCGGCGTACCCGGAGATGGCGTGAAGCGGCGTTTTCAGCTCATGGGATACGTTTGCCGTAAACTCCTGACGGATAAGCGACGTTTTTTCGATCTGTTCCTGATCTCTTTTCAGCTGGGTCTGCTGCGCCGCGATGTGCCGCAGCAGCGGCTCGACCTCCTTATAGTTCTCTTTGCCGTAATACTGCTCGGGCTTATTCAGGTCTATATCGTTTATCGGCTGCACTATCTTCTTTGCGATACGCGACGCGAGCACAAAAGCGAGGATGAGCGCGAGCAGGATGACGAAGCAGATCGGCTGCGCGAATCCGAGAATGAGCGCCCATACCGCCACCTGCACGACTGACAGCCTGACGACGGATCCGTCAGGGAGCCGCTTTGCGCTGTAAAGCTGCTTGTCCGAAAGGGTGTCGGAGTAACGCGCGGACTCGCCGTATCCCTGTGCCAGCGCCTCCTTTACTTCCTCCCGTTCCATGTGGTTCACCATTGTCGCCGTATCAGCTTCGCTGTCATAAAGGACGCTGCCGTCCGCCCCTATCCATGTGATGCGGTATCCTTCGGCGTTCAGATCGTCGAAATAGCTCATCCCGGCGTCAGCGGCGCCCTGTGCGGCGAGTTCCGTCACGTTTTTCAGCTGGCTTTTCTGGATCCCGGTAAAGTAGTTGTAGGAGATGCCCATTATGAAAACGAGAGAGGCGAGGAATACCGACAGCGCGACGATCCAGATCCCTTTGAATATTTTGCTGCTCATTTCCTTTCCGCCATTTTATAGCCGACGCCTCGTACCGTCTCGATCATATCGCCCGCTTCGGCGAGCTTCGTCCGAAGCGTACCGATATGGACATCTACGGTCCTCGTCTCGCCGGTGAAATCCATCCCCCAGACGTCGGAGAGCAGTATTTCTCTTGTGAAAACCTGACCGGGGCTGTCCATCAGCAGCTTCAGTATCTCGTACTCCTTCAATGTCAGCGACACGGGCGAGCCGTTTACGGTGACCAAGTGCCTGCTTTCATCCAGAGTGATCCCGCCGTATGAAATGACCTTTGCCTGTTTCGGCGCCGTTCGTCTTAAAACGGCTTTGATGCGGGAAACCATCTCCATCATGCCGAACGGTTTGGCGAGGTAATCGTCAGCGCCGCCGTCAAGGCCGATGACCTTATCGTATTCGCTGCCCTTTGCCGTAGCCATGATAACGGGGATATCCGATGTCGCAGGCGAGGAGCGCAGCCTTTTCAGGACCGTCAGTCCGTCTTCGCCGGGGAGCATGACATCCAAAAGGATAAGCTCCGGCTTCTGAGCCTTCATCGCGGACCAGAATCCGACACTGTCCCCGAAGCCCTGCGCTTCAAAGCCCGAAGCCTTCAGAGTGTAGACCATCAGATCACGGATGGCGCTTTCATCTTCAACGCAGTATATCATAAAAGACCTCCATGGTTATGCTTCAATGATACCGTCACAATGTAAATTCTGAAATCCGGCAGTTGTAAAATCAAGGTAAACTTCCGTTTTCCGCTCTGTTTCGCCTGCGTTTTGCAGCACGGGTGCGCGAAAAGGAACCCTCACGAAAAGGGTTCCTTTTTTCACGATCTGCGTTTTTTCCGGCCGGATCATTCGTCTGCCTCGACGGCGGCGTAGATCTTTTCGTAATTCTTCATTACCTTTTTCTCGACGGAGGCCCAGTAGGAGGCGACGTCGGTCTTCTTCGAGCCCATCATGCGCGGCAGGATCCATGTGCAGCCGTTCCAGTTGTCGAAGACGTAGCCGAAATCGTAGAGTATGCCGGCGTAGATGATGTCCATCATCTCGCGGCTCTCCTCGTCGCGCAGATACTTGGTGCCGAGGGCTATGTCGTAGACCACCGGGATGACGGTCTTGTAGGCTCCGGCCGACATGGCGGTCATGATGATGCCGGTCCGCTTGAGATCCTCGTCGGACGCCGTCTTGGGGATGCAGAGAGCTCCGTTCCACGCGTCGACGTGGGTGTGATATCCGCTCTGAGCCTCGTCGAACTTCGGATAGGGGATAAGTCCGAAATCGACCTCGGAGGCGCGGAACGACTGCGCCGAGCCGACTCCGCCGCCGACGAACAGCGAGCGTCCGTCGGTGAAGGCCTTGTTTCCGTATGCCGACATCTGGTCGTAGGTGCAGTAGAGAGTGCGGTTGTCGTTATAGATAAGGTCGTACAGCTTCTCGACGAGGGTGATCATCTTGTCGTTCACGACGTTCGGCGTGGGCATGCCGTCGTCGGCTATGATGACCGAGCAGATGTCGGAGGCGTACATGAAGTTGAGGGTCTGGTTGTCGTTGTTGAAGACGATGCCCCACTGATCCTCCTCGTTCATCGTGCCGTCGCCGTTGATGTCAAGGCTGGCCAGCTTCGCGTACTCGCGGAGATCGTCGATATCCCACTTGCCGTCGCGGACCTCGGCGTACATATCCGGCAGAGCGTAGTTCTGCGCCATCGTCTTGTTGTAGAGCATGCAGAAGGGCTGAGGGTTGGTCACCGACCCGGCGATGTAATACTGCTTACCCATTATCTGCAGCGTCTCGTTTATCTGACTGTTCCACCACGGCTTCGAGAGATCTATGTACGGCACGTCGTTCCAGTTGCGGATGAAATGCCCGGTGACGAAGCCGACGCCGGAGGTTATCTGATGCGGGATGCAGAGATCGACGGTGTTCTCGCCTGCCTGCACCAGCTTCTTGAAGGCTCCGTCGAGCTCCTGTATGCCCGGCTGCTCGTTTACGGCGATCTTTACGTTGAAGCGCTCCTCGACGTCGCGGTTGCGCTGATAGATCGTATCATTGACGAGGTCTCCGGTCTCCTCCTCCTGATAATATGTGCCCTTGGAGTAGGTCATTATCGTGTAGGTGTAGCCGCCGAGATCCTCATCCGGCAGATCGTCGGGTATAGACGCGCGGACGTCGGCGTCGGTGGTCTCGGCAGCGGTCTCCGCCGGTGCGTCTTCGCCCTGAGCGGCTGTAGTCGAGGCGGGGGAGACGTCCTGCTCGCCTCCGCAGGCCGCAAGGACCGCAGCAGATGAAAGCATGAGGGCGGCAAGGATCATGGACAGTGTCTTTTTCATTTTCTCCAGCTCCTTATATATGGTTTGTGTGATCAAAAATGCGATCGGCGGCGATGTGCCCGCCTGATGTCATCTTTTCCCCGATGTCCTTTTGATTGCGGCAGCCGCCGCGATCCCCGCGGCAGCAGTCAGGATGAGCCCGGCGGCTATCTTCCCGCCGCGCTTCTTCTTCGGCTTTTCGGCCGTCTGCCCGTCTGCCTCCGGCTTTTCGGCGGACGGCTTCTTCTTTTTCTCCTTCGGCCAGGCCTTGTCGACGTTGATCTTCATCGCCTGCTTTATGCCGTCGTTCATTTCCCCCATGATCGACATGAAGGAGCCGTTCATCTCGGATTCGTTGAAATTCTGGAACAGACAGGCGCAGGCGAGCGGGATCCCGGCGTCGAGGATGTCCTCGCAGAGGGTGCGGAAATGCTCCGCCGTCTCGGCCTCGCCTCTGAGATCGCAGTAATCCCCCATCTCTCCGAGGAAGACCGCCTTTTTCAGCTCCGAGGCGGACGACGCGTACGCCGAAAGGTATTCCTCCTGACTCAGGACGTCGCCGAAGCGCTCAAAGCTCTCGATGTACCTCTCGCTGCCGTCGCTCGTGGCGTGCGATAGGTGGAAGGAAAGGGTGTCGATCGGGTCGGGAGCCATGATCCCGTTGATCCTGTCGAAATCCTCTCTCGGCTGCTCGTCCCAGCGGGTGGTCCAGATGTGGGTCATCGGGTTGACGCTCTCCGCCGCGGCGGCAAGCGACGCCGCCTGAGGACGGGTCTCGCCGTGACCGGAGGATATCATCCTCCACGGGTCGGTCTCACGGACCGCTTCGGCGGCGAGGGAGAAGAAGGTGAGCATCTCCTTCGACGTCATGTAGTCGAAGCCGGTCGGGGACTTCACATACTGCGGGAGCCAGCTCCAGTTGCGCCCGTCGCAGAGGTCGGCTTCGAGATTGTACTCATTCCCTATCTCCCATCCCCAGACAGCCGGGCTGTCGGCGTATCGGGAGACGATGGCGCGGATGTATTTCAGCGCGTATTTCACCGTCTCGCTTTCCGGGTCGCCGTAATCGGAACGGTGCCCCTTTAGATGCTCCGGGATGGCGGCGCAGCTCCAGCAGAGATCGGCGATGAGCCCGAGATGCAGCTCCTCGGCGGCGCACACGACGGCGTCGAGATGGCTGTATATCCATTCGGGATCGCTGTCCCAGCGGCTGAAGTAGTTGGCGCTGCCGCCGCAGAAAGGCATGCGGATATAGTCGATGCCGTAGGTCTTGATCTTGGCGAAGGCGTCTCTGAACAGCGCCTTGTCGAGAGGCCGGTGCCAGTAATGCGCGAAGGCTCCGAAATAGTTGAGCCCGAAGCCCTTGAATGCTCTGCCGGAAAGGGTGACGCCGCCGTTTTTCGCGACGTGCAGGCCGTAATGTTTCTTGTTCATTGGTCAAAGATGGATCGGCGGTATTGTTGCAGGCGGATTTTTATCGTGAATTATGCTGTCATTCAATGAACTTCTGCCAGTCCATCTTTATGCCCAGCATCGGGATAAGGCGCATGAGGGTCATGCGGTGACGCATGTAGGGGTGATATATCACGCCCTCAAGACCGAGCTTCGGCGATACGGCAATGTCGGAGATGGTCGTGGCGGCGCCGGCCGACTTCATTATCGACAGCAGCTCGTCGTCGGAGGGGAGAGTGTCGAGCACTATCCTGCGTATCTGCGGCCAGCATTCGCGGACGATCTCCGGAGTCGTCTCCGTCGTCACCGTCGGATCGTTGAGGCGCTTCACGTCGCCGACGAAATTCGGGCCGTACGTCGAGTAAATGTCGTCCCAGTCGAGTTTTTCCGGCTTCGGGTCGACCGTCTCGATAGAGGCGAGATAATGGTATATCCTTGAGCAGATCAGCGTGGCGACGCCTACTTTGCGGCCGTGGAAGTCGGAGATCAGGCCGTTTTCCAGCTTCTTTATCTCCCAGTAGTGGGAGATTATATGCTCGTCGCCGGAGGCTGGGCGGACGCTGTCGCCGAGCTTCATGGCGATGCCGGTGATTATCAGAGCCTCCATGATCGCCCCGGCGGCCTCCTCGCTCTCCTCGGTCACGCGCGGGGCGAGCGATATCACCCGTCTCAGCGCCTCCTCGGTGAGGGCGGCGATGTTCTCGCAGTAATACTCGCCGGTGATGAGCGACGATACCCGCCAGTCGACGAGTCCGGTCAGCTTTCCGATCATGTCGCCGAAGCCGGCCGATTTGAGCACGGCGGGAGCCTTCGCGAGGATGGAGGTGTCGGCGATTATCACCGACGGCTGGCGCGCCGGGTGCGTCACCTTGAAGTTGCCGGTGGTGATCGGCGCGGTACCGGAGGCGAAGCCGTCCATCGACGGCGCGGTGGCGAAGATGCAGAATTCGGTGTCGGCCTTCAGCGCGGCGAGGCGGCAGGTGTCGTTCAGCGATCCGGTGCCGATCGAGATTATGCCGTCGAGCTTCTTTTCGCGGCATATCCCGGCTATCCTGTCGCATTCGCCCATATCGGCGACGCGGAGATCGCGGTACATCTCGAGCTCCGTCTCGAAGCCACCGGCTCGGAGCACCTCGAGCACTCCGTCGGCCGCCGCGAGAGTGTTCTTGTCGGCGACGGCGAGCAGACGCTTCGGGAAGCCGTAGCCGCTGAGTATGTCGGCCGTCCGGGCCTTGAGGCCGTGGCCTATCTCGACTCCCTTTATATCTACCTTGTGAGGGCGTCCGCACGGGCAGCCCTGAAGGCTGTCGACGATCTTCTTTATATCGAGCAAATCGCATCTCTCCTTCAAAGCGGAATATTATGATAAAATTCAATAATGCTGCATGAATTTAAGGCGCAGGTATGGTAAAATATATCAGCGGATCGCGCCGGACGATGCGGCGCAGCGGGAAAGGAGCTTTTGATGGCGGGATTTATCAGCGCCGGAGCCGTCGAGGTCGACGTGCACGGCATGACGGTCGATCAGGCGGCCGTCGCCGTCGACTCAAGTGTCAGACGGGCGAACAATTCGGTTTACCGGATAAGGGTGATACACGGATATCACGGCGGGACCGCGATAAGGGACATGATCCGATCGAGGTACAGAAACAATCCGAAGGTGAGAAGGATCGAAAACGGTCCGAACCCCGGATCGACAGATCTGGTACTGAGGGAGCTGTACTGAGCCCTCCGAGGCCCGGATCAGCCGGCTAATATCGCCACCGCCTGACTTCCCATCTGGGCGTAGCGGGTCTCGAATATCTCCGCAGACACCTTGACGGTCCCCTGAAGCGGGTCGGAGAGCGTGACGGTCTTTCCGCTGAGATCATAGCCGGTCAGCACGACGGTGTGCGACGGATGCTTCCAGTTGATCAGAGCGCCGTCCTTCGCCGTCCAGCTGTTCATCAGGTAAGGCGCGTCGTCTATCGGGTTCGTCACCCACACGATGACCGGGATGCCGAGACTGACGAGCCTGTAAAGCTCGCGCGGATGAGTGCCGGTGAGGTCCCTCGGATCGTATTTCGCCGAGCTTCCGGTCGAAACTATGTTCGACAGATACTTCACCGCCGTGTCGCGGATGACGGGGGCCCAGCAGCCGTATGATTTCACGGCGTCGCGGGGATTGCCGGCGTTCTCCTTCGCCGGGTTGGCGTCGGTGTACGGCACCTTCTTGGCGAGAAGGTTGTCGGAAAGACTGACCTTGTCTGCGTTGAAGCCGAGATAGTTCAGAACTATCGCGAGGCTCGTCACCTCGCAGCCGTTCGGCAGCTCCGGCGTCTGGAGGATGTTTTTCACGTCGAGACCGGCCGAGTTCGGCATCGTCTCGTATCCGTCTGTGAGCGTCACATATCCCTCGGCGACGATGTTGCCGAGATAATGACCGGCGTATCTGCCGCCGAGGTTCCACTCGGCGGACAGCTTTATCGTGCCGTCGGACAGCGGGACGCTGACGCGGTTCGAAGCGAGCAGCAGCGAATGGCTGTTGCGGTCGGTCTCCGATATCGCGCCGGTGGAATAGGCCTTTTTAGTGCTGCCGATGACGAGGTTCCCTTTGCGGGGATCGTTCACCTTCAGGTTAAGGAAGTCGAGATAGGCGTCGGCCGCGACGGTGGCGCTGGTTTCGCCTTCCTTTATCACGACGGTGTATTCGATGCGGACGTCTATATGATTCAGCGTCGCCGACGATATCGTCCCGGTGTAGGTCGTCGAGACTTTGGCCGCTCCCGCCGCGGGCGCAGAGGAAGCAGGGACCGCGGGCGCGGGAGCCTCGGTCTCTTTTTTCGTCGTCTCGGGTTTCGTTGTCTCGGGTTTCGTCGTCTCGGGAGCCGTCGTTTCCTTCTTTGTCGTTTCGGGTTTTGTCGTCTCCGGCTTCGTCGTTTCGGGGGCGGCCGTTTCCTTTTTCGTGGTCTCCGGCTTTTCCGTTTCCGGCTGTGCGGCTTTGTCGGTTTCGGGAGCCGCCGTCTCATTATCGGACGCGGTATCCGGGGCGTCCGTCTCAGGCGCCTCGGTGCCGGCGGCGTACCGCCCGGCTCCGGCGCCGACGCCGGTCTCTGCCGCCGTGATCGGATCGGCGGAGGGGTTCCTGCCGTCCGCCGCGGAGGCGAAATATACGGTCACGCTCAGCATCAGAGCGGCCGCGAGTACGGCCGACGTCACAGCCTTCGCGTCGGTTTTGCTTGCGATTGGCATTTATATATCTCCGTTGTTGATTTCTGACAATAATTATACCATATCCGGAACCTTTTGTCACCAGTTTTCGGCAAATTTTTTGTTTCTGATGAAAAAACATATTCACGGCTGCATGAAGACGAAAAAAATTAATAGACTGTTCAATAAATAATCTTTGTCATGCCCGTTCAAATGAGGTATAATGTTTGCGTCATACAACGAACGGAGAACATCATGATCAAGCTTGCGAAAAACACATTTGAAATAGGCCTTGAGAAGCCGGTAAAGCTTCTGCACGTCACCGACACGCATCTCACGCTCGCCGATGAGCTGGACGACGAGAAAAAGCGCCAGCTCGCGAAAGCGAGGGGCAGGGACTTCGGCGATGTCGACGGAAGCGTTGAGGCGAATCTCAGGGAGCAGATCGCCTACTCGAAGGAGAACTGCGATCTTCTGGTGCATTCCGGGGATCTTATCGATTTCGTCTCGCACGCGAACGTCGCGAAGGCGCGCGAGATACTTAAGGACGACGGCATCTTCTTCATCGCCGGCAACCACGAGTACTCCCGCTGGGTCGGCGAGGCGTGGGAGGATCTTTCCTACCGCATGACCAGCTACATGCAGATGGGCTTCGGGCTCGGCGTCCCGATGTTCTGGAATTCCCGCGTGGTCGGCGGCGTCAATGTCGTCGGCATCGACAACGGCTATTATCATTTCGCCGACTGGCAGACGTGGCGGCTCAGACGCGAGGCCGAAAAGGGACTGCCGATAGTGCTCGTCTTCCACGATCCGCTGTTCGAGCAGTCTCTGTACGATCATCATATGGCGAAGCCTCACGCCGACTGCGCCTATATCGTCGGCTGCGACGAGGAGCATCTGCTGCCGTACAGCGAGTTCCGCGCCGTCCAGCAGCGTCCCGACGAGCCGACCCTGCGCATGATCGACTACATAAAGAGCGAGCCGCTGATCAAGCTCATCCTCACCGGGCATCTGCACTACAACTTCGAGAGCGTGATAAGGGAAGGTCTGCCACAGATCGTGACCGGCTGCGGCAGCGACGGCACGGCGAGAGAGATCACTCTCGAATGAGGGCGGCGTCATGCTGGATATAGTAAGATCGACGCTGAAGATCGGCATAGAGAAGCCGCTTAAGGTCCTGCACATAACCGACACCCACTTCAATCTCGCGGATGAGCGCGATTCCGCGCGAAAGCGCGAGGCGCTGGCTTCCTCGCAGAAATCGAACGGCGATCCCGACGGCGAGCTGTTCCCGAAGTATTTCGACGAGCTCGTCGATTACGCGAATGAAAACTGCGACCTGCTCGTCCATACCGGCGATTTCGTCAGCCTGATGTCGGCGCTGAGCCTCGAAAGGTCTCGTCAGTGCCTCGAGCGGGCGAAGAACGTCGTCTTCACGCCGGGCAACCACGATTACGTGCATTTCGTTTTCGACGGCTGGGAGGACAACGCCTACCGCATGACCAGCTACCCCGAGACGAGCCGGTATCTCGGAAAGGAGCTGCTGTTCTCGGCGAGGGAGGTCGGCGGAGTGAATTTCGTCGGCATGGACGACAGCTACAATCAGGTCGAGGACTGGCAGACATGGCGGCTGAAAAGGGAAGCCGAAAAGGGACTGCCGATAGTGCTTTTCATGCACGTGCCGATCTTTGAGCAGTCGCTGTTCGAGAGGATCATATCGGTGCTGCCGGGCACTCCCGATCTCGTCGGCTGCGACGAGGAGCATCTGCTTTCGGGAGCGAACGAGTACCGCGCCGTCCGATACCGCCCGAGCGAGGCGACGATGCGCTTCGTCGATTACGTCAATTCCGAGCCGCTGATAAAGGCCGTTCTTACCGGGCATCTGCATTTCAACCACGAAAGCCTGCTTCCCGGCGGAGCCGTGCAGTACGTTACGGGGCTCGGGATAAAGGAATGCGGGAGAGAGATTACGATAATATAAAGCGAATGATTTTGGGAGGATACATAAATGAAGCATTACAGCGGAAAAAGCATCTCGGCGCTTTTGGCTGCGCTGATGCTGCTGTCGTCCTTCGCCGCCTGCGGCGAGACGGCGGACACACCTTCCCCGGCGTCGACGACCGCCGCGCAGAACGCCGACGCTCCGGCCGCCGAAGAGACCACGGCCGAGCCGGAGATCATGACCGATGTTCCGGCTGATCTCGATTTCGGCGGCAAGACTATCCGCGTCCTCAGCTGGGAAACAACATCGTACAACACTCAGCTCATCGCCGACCAGATGAACGGAGAGGTGCTGAACGACGCCCTGTATGAGCGCACGGCGAAGGTCGAGGAAATGCTCGGGCTCAAGATCGCCGAGACGCGCGAGAACCAGCCGACGCCGATAATACAGAAGCTGATAGCTGCCGGGGACGACGCCTACGATATAATGTTCACCGTCGACCGCGACGCTCTCAGTATAGCCCAGAACGGCAATATCCTGCCGATAACCAGCCTGCCGTATGTGGACGTGACGCGCGAATACTGGTCACAGTCGATGAACGAGGACATATCGATGCTGAACCGGCTGTATTTCTCATACGGCGACTTCAACCTCAGCGGATATGAGGGCGTCAACACGCTTATGTTCAACAAGACCATGAGCAATGATTTCGGTCTCGCCGATCACTATGACACCATCCTCTCCGGCAAATGGACGCTTGATCTGCTCGGCGAGAACATGATAAAGGTGGTCGCCGATCTCAACGGCGACGGCCAGTTCACCGACGACGACCGTTACGGCCTGACCTCGCATCCGAAGCAGGTGCTTCCGTGCTTCTGGATAGCCTCCGGGCTTCGCTCGGTCGAAAAAGACGAGAATGACGCGCCGGTCTTCCGCATGGCGGAGAACCAGAAATTCGCCACATTTTGGTCAAAAATATTCACAATGATGTACTCGGACAACGTATATCATGATTCCAGCCATCTACCCGACTACGCGAACAACACCGTCTTCATGAACGGTCAGGCGCTTTACAACATCGTCCGCGTCGCTTTCCTGCATTTCTACCGCGACTGCGACATCGACTACGGTCTGATCCCGTACCCGAAGTGGGACGAGGCTCAGGAGGATTATTACAGCCGCTTCGAGGGCGGCTCTTTGATGGTGGTCACCGATTTCGCCGCCAACAAGGATATGTCAGGAGCCTTCATGGAGGTAATGGCCTGCGAGTCGATGAAGATGGTCATCCCGGCGTACTATGACGTCGTGCTCAAGAACAAGTACGCCCGCGACGAGCGTTCTGTCGAGATGCTCGACATCATCTACGGCAACCGAATCAACGATCTCGGCGACACATTCTGGAGCAACCAGATCCGCGACGGCGTCTTCGCCGGCAAGTTCGCCGCCAACAAGTCGGATTACGAATCCACCATCGCCAAGATGCAGAAATCGGTCGACAAGGCGCTTCAGAAGGCTATCGACCTGTTCTCCGCCATCGAGGGCTGATAAGACAATGACGGTATTGCGGCGGGAGGAGCTTCCTCCCGCCGATTTTTGTTTGCGGGTGTTACTTTACACAATATCTCACTTGACTTGTTGACGGATATGATGTATAATATTATCGTGCGGCTCATCGCCGCCTGAAATGAAATCGAACGGAGCGTAAAATGAAGCGTCGGGACGCGAGGAACGCGGCCGTGCAGCTGGTATGCGCGGCGGGCTTCCACTACGGGGAGGCCTGTAATTTTGACGAGATGTACGAAAACGGGCTCGCCTCTCTTGAGATCGAGGGCGACGACTATGTGAGAAAGCTGTATTTCGGCGTCCTTGAGAAGCTCGGGGAGCTCGATGCGCTTATAGAGAGCTGTCTGCGCGGCTGGAAGCTGACGCGTCTGTCGAAGACGACGCTCGCCGTGCTTCGGGTCGGGGCGTACGAGATCGTATTCGGCGGAGTCGAGCCGCCGGTGGCGATAAACGAGGCCGTTGAGCTTGCGAAGATATACGACGACGAGAAGGCGCCGAAATTCGTGAACGGCGTGCTCAACAGCATAGCCGTCAAAAGCGGCAGGAAAAAGCCCGCCGAGACTGAAAAGAAGGAATCGGAAGCCTGATGGCGCGCTATCTCGGAATAGACACATCGAATTACACCACGTCGGTCGCTGTCGCCGAGGGCGGCAGGGTGATTGTCAGCCTCAAGGCGCCGCTCAAAGTCGCCGAAGGCGTGACCGGACTGCGACAGAGCGACGCCGTCTTCGCCCATACGGCGAACCTGCCGGATCTTCTCGACCGACTGAAAAAAGAGGACGGGGTTAAGGGCTGCGCCGCCGTCGGCGTTTCGGCGAGACCCCGGGACGCGAAGGGCTCGTATATGCCCTGCTTTACCGTCGGGATCGCCGCCGCGAAGGCCTTTTCGGCGGCTCTCGATATCCCGGTCTACGATTTTTCGCATCAGGCCGGGCATATCTCCGCCGCCGTCTATTCGTCGGCGAGGGGAGAGGACACCCTTCTCGGCAGAGACAGGTTCATCGCCTTCCATGTGAGCGGAGGCACGACCGAGATGCTGCTCGCGAGCGGCAGGGACATGTCGGTCGAGCTTATAGGCGGCACGTCGGATCTCAACGCCGGACAGGCGATAGACCGAGCCGGAGTCATGCTCGGGCTCAGATTCCCATGCGGTCCGGCCATGGAAAGGCTGGCTCTCGATTATCTTTCGTCGCTCCGTCCGGGACAGAAGCCGCACGCGAAGCCGAAGATATCCGTCAGCGGGCTTTCCTGCAATCTTTCCGGCCTTGAGAACATCGCGGCAAGGATGAAGGCGGACGGCGAGCCCGACGGCAGGATCGCGCTCTACGTCATTGATTTTATAGCCGACACGCTCGACGCCATGACGCAGAATGCCGTCGAAAGGTACCCGTCGCTGCCGCTTCTCTATGCCGGCGGCGTCATGTCGAATTCCGTCATACGGGAGAGATTCATGAAAAAATACGCGGATCGCGGCGTATATTTCGCGCAGCCGGAGTTTTCCTCCGACAACGCGGCAGGCGTCGCCCTGCTCGCCGAGAGAAAGCACGAGGCGGAATATGGCCGATGAGCGCGTGATGAGCGCCGGCGAGCGCGGGTATTACGGCGCCGAGTACGAGGACGAAGAGGAAGAGGACGCGGCGGAAGCCGAGATATCAGGATCATCCGACGAAAAGGCGGCGTCTCCCGGTTTTACCGTCACCGAAATCAACACATATATAAAAAACATCATCGAGTGCAGCCCGCAGCTGGCGTCCGTCAGCGTATGGGGCGAGATATCGAACCTCCGCCCGAACAAGAGCGGTCATATCTATTTTACATTGAAGGACGGCGGCAGCGTCATAAAGGCCGTCATGTGGAAGGGAGCCGCGCAGCGCCTGTCCTTCGATCCGAAGGACGGCATGAAGGTCGCCGTCCACGCGGCGCTCGAGATGTATGTGCCGTTCGGCTACCATCAGCTGATATGCGACTCGATGCACCGGCTCGGAGTCGGCGAGCTTTATGAGGCGTTCGAGGCGCTGAAAAAGAAGCTGGAGGCCGAGGGGCTTTTCCGCCCGCAGCTTAAAAAGAAGCTGCCGCGCTTCCCGAAAAAGATCGGCATAGTGACCTCCCCCACCGGGGCGGCGATACGCGACATGATGAACGTCATGCGCCGCCGCAGCCCGAACACCGAGCTTCTGATCTATCCCGCCGCCGTTCAGGGCGGCGACGCCCCGGGGCAGATATCGAGCGGGATAAGGTATTTCGACTCGCGCCCCGACGTCGATCTCATAATAATCGGCCGCGGAGGCGGCAGCATCGAGGACCTCTGGTGCTTCAACGACGAGGGGCTCGCGAGGGTCATAGCCGGATGCGGGACGCCGATAATATCGGCGGTCGGGCATGAGATAGACTTCACGATATCGGACTTCGCCGCCGACGTGAGGGCCCCGACCCCGTCGGCTGCCGCCGAGATCGCCGTTCCCGACTCGGCCGCGATGAGAGAGTCGCTGAGATCTTTCAGGAAGCGCCTCGACGAGAGCGTCGGCAAGGCCGTCATGAGACGGCGTCTGTCGCTCGAAAACTACGCGTCGAGACGCGTCTTTTCCCAGCCGATGAGCATGGTGAGCGACAGGATACAGCTGCTCGACCGCGGCAGGGAACGCCTTGACGCCGCTTTGTCGGCTCAGATGAACGGATACAGGGCGAGGCTCGACAGCTCCGCCGGGCGTCTCGACGCGCTGTCTCCGCTCAAGATCCTCTCGAGGGGCTACGGTCTCGTAACGAAGGACGGATCGGCCGTCAAATCGGCCTCGGGGATATCGCCCGGAGACGCGATATCGGTACGCATGAGCGACGGCAGGATCGAGGCCGTGGCTTCGGAAATCATAATGAATGAGCAAAGCGCCATAAACGGAGAAAAAGATGCCTGACAGTCAGATAAAAGCCCCGGATTTCGAGCGCTCGATGGCGAGGCTCGACGAGATAGTGCGCTCCCTCGAGTCGGGGAGTCTGCCGCTCGCCGAGTCGCTCAAGCTGTACGAGGAGGGAGTCTCCCTCATAAACGGCTGCGAGAAGCTGCTCGAAAACGCCGAGATGAAGATAAAGCTGCTGCAGAGGACCGCCGACGGCATGGCGGAGAAGGATATATCGCCGGGTGATGACAGAAGAACGACTGAATGAGCTTATGAGGCTCGACGCCGGGCTGGTCTCGGCCGAGCTTGAGAATCAGCTCTCATCCCGCCTTTCGGTGTCGGAGAGCGGCTATCCTCTGCTGAGAGAGGCGATGCTCTATTCCGTCCTCGGCGGCGGGAAGAGGATCAGGCCGTTTTTGACGCTCGAATTCTGCCGGGCTCTCGGCGGGAGAGACGAGGCGGCCCTGCCGCTCGCCTGCGGCATCGAGCTGATGCACACATATTCGCTGATACACGACGATCTGCCCTGCATGGACAACGACGATCTCAGGCGGGGCCGTCCCACCTGCCATATCGTCTACGGCTATTCGGGAGCCATGCTCGCCGGAGACGCGCTGCAGGCGATGGCCTTCGAGGTGACGGCGTCGGGCAAAGCTCTTCCGCCGGAGGATTCTCTCGCCGCCGTGTCGGCCCTCGCGAAGGCCGCCGGAGGCGACGGCATGTGCGGAGGACAGCAGCTCGATCTCGAATCGGAAAAGAGAAGGCTTTCTTTCGACGAGCTCGAGCTCACGCAGAAGCTCAAGACCGGCTGCCTTATCGAGTGCGCCGCCCGCTTCGGCGTGATCGCCGCCGGAAAGCGCCTCGACGAAAATATCATGTCCGCCGCCGAGGAATACGCCTTCGGCATCGGGCGGGCCTTCCAGATAATCGACGACATCCTCGACGTGACGGGCGACGCCGCCGAGCTCGGAAAGCCGGTCGGAGACGACGCAAGGGCCGGAAAGACCACCTTCATGACGTATATGACGCCGGATGAGGCGGCGGGATACGCCGCCGCGCTTACGGATCGGGCGGTAAAGGCCGTGTCCGGCATAGACTCCGGCGGGGCGCTCTCCGCGCTCGCCGTCTCGCTTCTCAAACGCAGAAAATGACCTGCAGAACAATGAAATTCCTGAGGCATATCCTTTGCATACTGTAACTGCCGTCGACAGCTTCGCCGACATAATACGCAACTACCCTCTCATCTGCGCCGCGCTCAGCTGGATGATCGCGCAGGTGCTGAAGGTGCTGATCAACTTCATAAAATACCGCAAATTCAACTGGAAGGTCGTCTGGTCGAGCGGCGGGATGCCGAGCTCGCATTCGGCGACCGTCACGTCTCTCGCAATATCCCTTGGCCTTACGCAGGGATTCAGCTCCCCGCTGTTCGCCATCGCCGCAATATTCGCATTCATCACGATGTACGACGCCGCCGGAGTCAGGCGCGAGACCGGTGATATCGCAAAGATCATAAACGATCTTGTCCTTCACAACCCCGAGATAGAAAACTCGGAGGAGTACAAGGATCTCAAGGAGCTCGTCGGCCACTCTCCGCTCGAGGTGCTCGGCGGCGCTCTGCTCGGCATAATCATGCCGTTCATCGTCGGCATGTTCATCTCCTGAATCGTCCTTCAAGTCATGGAAAGAGCCGACGTTTACCTGTCGAGATCGGGATGGTTCTCCAGCCGCGAGAGGGCGAGAGCCGCGATAGCCGAGGGCGCCGTCACGATCGACGGCGAGGTCGTGAAAAAGCCTTCAAAGCCGATAGATGACGAAAAGGAGCACGACGTCAGGATCGGCGCCGGAGTCTGCCTCTACGCGAGCAGGGGCGGGCTGAAGCTCGAAAGCGCGATAGAGCGCTTCGATCTCGCCGGCGAGATCAAGGGCGCCGTCTGCGTCGACATCGGCGCGTCGACGGGAGGCTTCACCGACTGTCTTCTCACCTACGGGGCGGAGGCGGTGTACGCCGTCGACTGCGGATCGGGACAGCTCGTGCCGCGCCTCAGAGCCGACGAGCGTGTGATCGTGATCGAGAATTTCAACGCGAGGCGTCTCTCACCGGAGGACGTCGGGGGAGCGCATCCGATAGTCACCATGGACGTCTCCTTCATATCGCAGACGCTCATATATCCGAACGTCCGGTCGGTGCTCTCGCGCGGCGGGGCGCTGATATCGCTTATAAAGCCGCAGTTCGAGTGCGGCAGGCAGGCCCTCGGCAAGAACGGCGTCGTCCGCGACGGAAGGGTCAGGAGCGCGGCGATTGAGAAATGCCGTCAGGCGGCCGCGCTCGAGGGTCTTATGATGATGGACGCCGTCGAGTCGCCGATACGGGGCGGGGACGGCAATATAGAATATACGGCGCTGTTCAGAAGCGTCTGAGAGATACGAAAGGGGCGATCTGCCGTTGGACGCGAGAAAGATCCATATAGTCAGCAATCCCACGCGCGACATCGGCATGGAGGCGGCGAAGAGAGCCGCCCAGCTGCTTGAGAGCCGCGGATGCGTCAGCCGGATATTCGAGAGGATGCCGGAGTCGTTTGCGCAGGACGATTATCCTGAGCTCATCGTCGTCATCGGAGGCGACGGGACGATCATGCGCGCCGCGAGAGCGGCGGCGACGCTGAGGATACCGATCCTCGGCGTCAACTGCGGTCATCTCGGCTATCTCGCCGAGCTCGAGCAGAGCGAGATCGGACTGATAGAGCGGTATCTTTCGGGCGGGTACACGGTGGAGCGGCGCATGATGCTCGACGTCAGGGTGGCCGGCAGGAGCTATCTCGCGCTGAACGACGCCGTCATATCTCACGGCGTGCTGTCGCGCATGGCGGAGATCGAGCTGTACTGCGGCTCGGAGAAGGTGAGCCGCTATCACGCGGACGGTCTTATCGCGGCGACGCCGACGGGCAGCACGGCGTATTCGCTGTCTGCCGGAGGACCGGTCGTCGATCCGCGTCTCGACTGCGTCATAGTGACGCCGATATGTCCGCACACACTCGGGGCGAAGCCCCTGATCTTTTCCCCGGATATGGTCCTGAGGGCTGTCAACGCCTATCAGCCGAGGACCGGCGGCGAGTCCGGGTACGGCGATCTTTATCTTACCGTCGACGGCATCGAGAGCGTCTCGCTGCCGCGCGGAGCCGAGGCGTCGGTCACGCGCGCCGGGATAACGACGTCGTTCATACGCATGAACCGCAGGGGATTTTACGGAGTCATGAGCGAAAAGCTGTCCGACTGAGGCGGGCGGGGCTGAAAGGGTATATGTTACAGGAGACTTTTAAAGTGAAAAGCGACAGACAGAAGATGATCATCCAGCTGATCTCCTCGAGGGAGATCGAGACCCAGGAGGAGCTTCAGAAGGAGCTCATGGAGGCCGGCTACGACGTCACGCAGGCGACCGTCTCCCGCGACATACGGGATCTGGGGCTCACAAAGGCGTCCGACGGCAGGGGGAGCTACCGCTACGCGCTCCCTCAGTCCTCCGCCGCGAGCGACGAGAAATACCGCAAGATAATAGCCGAGGCGGTCCTGAAAGCCGAGGCGGCGGGTAATCTCGTCGTTGTCAGGACCTACCCCGGAATGGCTCAGGCCGCCGGCTCGGCCTTCGACAACATCGAGCTCGGGGGGCTTGTCGGAACGATAGCCGGCGACGACACGATACTCATCGTAGCCAAAACAGCCGCCGCGGCCGAATCGGTCGTGACGGCGATAGAATCACTTTACGCCGTAGGGCAGGGCTGATCACGCCCGGGCACTGGAGCGCGTCATGCTGTTATCGCTTCATATCGAAAATATAGCCGTCGCCCGAAGCGTCGATATCGGCTTCGGGCCCGGCTTTACCGTCCTCACCGGCGAGACGGGAGCCGGAAAATCGGTCATCATCGGATCGATCGGGCTCCTGATGGGCAGGCGTCCCGACAGGGACATGATCCGCGCCGGCGAGAGCCGCGCCATGGTGAGCGGTTTTTTCGGCGATATCGGGAAAGAGGCTCTCGAAGGGCTTTCTCAGCTCGGCATTACGCCGGACGAGGACGGCTCGATCTGCCTGCAGCGCGACATCGAATCAGGCGACAGGTTCTCGTCGCAGGCGAGGATAAACGGCCGGGCGGTGCCGGTATCGCTCATGCGCGAGTGCGCCGCTCTGCTTATAAATATTCACGGGCAGCATGACAGCCAGAAGCTGCTCGACGAAAGCGCGCATATAAATCTGCTCGACAGCTGGGCAATGCCGGAGAGCGAAAGGCTCCTTGAGGAATACGGCGGGTATTACCGCCGCGCCGCCGAGCTCAAGCACGGGATATCGTCGCTCACAAGGGACGCCGGGGAGAAGATACGGCGTGTCGAGACTCTGAAATATCAGATATCCGAGATAGACGAGGCGGGGCTGAAGGACGGCGAGGAGGAAAAGCTCCGGGCCGAGGAAAAGAAGATAAGGGACCTTGAGAAGCTGAAAAAGCACTCGTCCCGCGTATGGCGGGCGCTCTGGGGCGGAGAGGGAGCCGTTTCGGCGAGGGATCTCATCTCCGACGCCGCCGATTCTCTCGACGAGCTGTCGGACGCTCTGCCCGACGCTTCGGCCGACGCCGAAAAGCTGAGATCGTACGTCTATGAACTCGAGGACGTCGCCGAGAGGGTCAGGAAGGCATGCGACACCGGCGACGAGGACCCCGACGCGGCGTTCGACAGGATAGAGACGAGGCTGGGCGATATAGCCCGCCTTACGAGAAAATACGGCCCCGAGATAAAGGACGTTATCGCGTTCAGGGAGAAGGCGGCAAAGGAGCTCGACGAGATCAGCCTGTCCGACGTCCGCCTGAAAGAGCTGAAAAACGAGCAGACCGAGGTCATGGCGAAGCTCAAGGAGGCCGCCGCCGCGCTCTCAGATCTGAGGGAAAAGGCGGCAGTCACGCTCGGCGAAAGGGTGATGAGCGAGCTTTCCTTCCTCGATATGAGCAAGGTCCGCTTCTCCGCTACTGTCAGCCGCTCGGTAAGCGGCGAGGGCGTGCTGAGATACGGCAGGCTCGGCCGCGACAACGTCGTCTTCGAGGTGGCGACGAACCCCGGCGAGCCGCTGAAGCCTCTCTCCACCACGGCTTCGGGAGGCGAGCTTTCGCGCATAATGCTGGCCCTGAGGTCGGTATTCTCCGGCAGGGACGGCATCGGCACCGTGATATACGACGAGGTCGACACCGGAGTTTCGGGGCGTACCTCGCAGAAGATAGGGATAAAGCTGGCGCTGTCGGGAAGGCAGTCGCAGGTCATCTGCGTGACGCATTCGGCGCAGATAGCCGCGCTCGCCGACAGCCATCTCAGGATAGAAAAGACCGAGACCGACGGACGCAGCGAGACGATCGTGAGACCTCTCACCCATGAGATGCGGGTCGGCGAGCTGTCAAGGATAATGGGCGGCATCGAGATAACCGAAGCCATACGTCGCGGAGCCCGCGAGATGCTCGACAGCCGGGAGGATATCCTGCGCCGCGCGGCGGAAGGGCCCGGACCGGGCGATACCGCGCCGCCGGGAGAAAACGAAGATACGAATAATATAGACTGAAAACAGTGGATAAATGCTGAAAGAACAATTCATGAGCCGCGCCGCCGCTCTGAAAGACTCGGGACGGCTCGAGATCATCCGGGACGCCGATCTCTCCCGCTTCTGCACGTTCAGGATCGGCGGTCCCGCCGAAGCGGCGATGTGGCCGCTTGACGCCGACGCTCTCGCATCACTCCTTTCGTCGGCGGATGAGGAGGGGCAGAGATACACGGTCTGCGGAGCTGCGTCGAACATACTTTTCAGCGACGATGGCTTTTGCGGCGCCGTCATTTTCACCGCCCGCCTGAAAGGGATAAGCGTTTCCGGTACTTCGATCGCCGCCGAGTGCGGCGTTCCGCTTTCATCGCTCGCCGTTGAGGCGAGAAAGGCGGGGCTTTCGGGACTGGAGTTCGCCTACGGCATCCCCGGCACCCTCGGCGGCGCCGTCTATATGAACGCCGGGGCATACGGCGGCGAGATGAAGGACGTCGTCGTGTCGAGCGATCATTACGATCCCGATACCGGCGTCATATCCTCGTATCACGGCGAAGAGCACCGCTTCGGCTACCGCGAGAGCGTCTATATGAGCGGAAGGAAAACCGTCCTGCGGGCGGTCATGTCGCTGACTTCGGGCGATCCCGACGGGATACAGGCGAAGATGGACGCCAATATGACGGCGAGAAGGGAAAAGCAGCCGCTCGAATATCCGAGCGCCGGATCCGCCTTCAAGCGCGCTCCAGGTCATTACACCGCCGCCATGATAGACGAGGCGGGGCTAAAGGGCTTTTCCGTCGGCGGGGCGCAGGTATCCGAGAAGCACGCCGGATTCATAATCAACCGCGGCGGAGCGACGGCCGAAGATGTCAGACGCCTGATAGACACGATAAGAAGCGAGATATCGCGCCGCTTCGGAGTCGTTATCGAGCCGGAGATAAGATATGTCGGACCCTGAATCGGAGAGCGCGGCGAAAAGGAGCCATACCGCCGAGATAGGCGGCTATCTTTCGTCGTACTGCAGAAAAAACGTGAAAAAGCCGTGCTGCCGGGACGCGCTGATGTACGGGCTGCTCCTCTTTTCGTCGGGGCATACCGGGGACATCTCGTCCGGGCTTCTCGAATGGCTGATACGACAGAACGAGAAAAAGAAAAGGACCTTGATTATCGACGGCTTCGATTCGGTTGACGAGGCCTTTTTCGTCTGCCCGGACTGCCGGAGGGCCTTCCTATGCGGCGTTTTTCTGGCCTGCGGGACGGTGTCGGATCCCAAAAAAAGCTACCGGCTCGAGCTGACGGTGGCGTCCGGCGATTCGGCGCATAAGCTCGCCGATTCCCTCGCCTCGCTGATGTCGTCGCTCGGCTTCCCGCCGCTCATGACCGAGCGCGGCGGCAGCTGCGTGCTTTATCTGCGCTCGAGCGGGACGGTGGAGGATTTTCTCGGCTATATAGGAGCCGCACCCGCCGCCTTCGAGGCGATGAACGCCAGGATATACAAGGAATTCCGCAACAACGCGAACCGCCTCGCCAACTGCGAGACGTCGAACATCGGCAGGGCGGTCACGGCGGCCCAGAAGCAGATAGCCGCGATAAAGTCGCTCGAAGAATCAGGACGGCTGGCGCTTCTCCCCGAACAGCTCAGGGAGACGGCGAAGCTGAGAGCCGGCTATCCGTCGGCGTCGATATCCGAGCTGGCGGCGCTGCACGATCCGCCTATCACGAAATCCGGCTGCGTGCACCGTCTGGCGAAGCTGTCTGAGGCGGCCGGGGCTGCGGCGTTTGAGAAAGAAAAAGGCGATACCGGCCGGAGCTGAGAAGTTTTCCTTTATTCAATCATCGATATTCCCGGGAGACGGCGAGGCACTGTATGTCTGCCGCTTCCGTCCGATAAAGCGAACCACATAGACGGCAAAGAAATGTCTGATTTCGTTCATCTGCATCTGCACAGCGAATACAGCCTGCTCGACGGGGCCTGCAGGATAAAGGACATCCCGGCGGCGGTAAAGTCGGCCGGGATGACGGCCTGCGCTCTGACCGACAAGGGCGTCATGTACGGCGCGGTCGAGTTCTACAAGGCGTGCAAATCCGATGGGATAAAGCCGATCATCGGCTGCGACGCCTATGTCGCCGACAAGAGCGGCGCCGTGTCGTCTCCCGCCTCGGGGGCCGACAGCCTCGTCCTGCTCGCCGAAAACGAGACCGGCTACCGCAATCTGATACGTCTGGTATCCCTCGGCTTCACTGAGGGGTATTATATCGATCCCGTCATCGACATACGAGAGCTCGCCGAGTACCACGAGGGCATAATCGCCCTGTCGTCTGGAATGAAGGGCGGCGTCGCCGGGTTCATAAGAAAGGGCGACATCTCCGGCGCGAGGGATTACGCCGTCAGGATGGACTCGGTCTTCGGCAGGGGGAATTTCTTCCTCGAGATATCAGACCACGGCGACAGCGGCGAGTATCAGACGATGCGCCGCGTCGCCGAGATAGCGAAAGATACCGGGATCCCGCTCGTGCTGACAAACGACGTCTATTATCTCTCGAAAAAGGACGCGGCTGCGAGGCGCGTGCTCGAGTGCATCCGCACCGGGGCGAAGCTGTCGGATCCTTCGCCGGAAGGCTTCGAGAAGGACGAGTATTACCTGAAGACTCCCGCCGATATGGAGCTCGTCTTCCCCGATCATCCTGAAGCCATGGAAAACGCCGTCAGGATCGCCGAGAGGTGCTCGTTTGACTTCGATTTCACGAAAAGATATCTTCCGGCGTACAAGCCTGACGACGGCTCGAAGCCCGACGATTATATAAGGCGGCTGACGAAGGAAGGGCTCGAGAGGCGTCTTCGCGACGGGGACATCGTCTACGATGATGAATTCGGCGAGACGGAATACAGGCAGAGGATAGAATACGAGCTCCTCGTCATCGCCAACCTGCATTACTCGGAATACTTCCTCATTGTGCAGGATTTCGTCAACTACGCAAAGAGCGTGAAGATACCGACCGGCCCCGGCAGAGGCTCGGGAGCCGGATCGCTCGTCGCCTATCTGCTTCGGATAACCGATATCGACCCGCTGAGATACGGGCTGCTTTTCGAGACCTTCCTCAACGCCGAGCGGGTCTCGATGCCCGACTTCGACATAGATTTCTGCTCGCTCAGGCGCGGAGAGGTGATAAAATACGTCTCCGAAAGGTACGGACGCGACCATGTCTGCCAGATAGTCACCTTCGGGACGCTCGGCGCGAGAGCCGTCGTCCGCGACGTCGGCAGGGTGATGGGGCTTTCCTCGTCTGATATTTCGTCTGTCGCCAGAGCGATACCGAGAGGACTCAATATCACGCTCGCCGACGCCGTCAAAACGCCGGAGATGAAGGAGGTTCTCGCAAGATCCGAGGAGGCGCGAAAGCTGATCTCGATGTCGGAGCTTCTCGAGGGGATGCCTCGCAACACCTCGACGCACGCCGCCGGAGTGGTCATCACCGACAGGCCGGTGTATGAGTACGTCCCGCTCTCGATGAACGACGACGTCATCGTCACGCAGTACGACATGGACACCCTCGCCGAGCTGGGACTGCTGAAATTCGATTTTCTCGCCCTCAGGTATCTGTCGATCATCGACGCCGCCGAGAAGGCGATCAGGAAGACCGATCCCGGCTTTTCCGCCGAAAGGATCCCGCTCGACGACGATTCGGCCTACGCCCTCATGGCGAGCGGGCGCACCGACGGGATGTTCCAGCTCGAATCGCCCGGCATGCGTCAGCTGCTGATCTCGATGAAGCCGCGCTCGGTAAGGGACGTCATGGTGGCGATAGCGCTCTACCGCCCCGGTCCGATGGACTCGATACCCGACTTCCTGAAGAACCGGCGCGACCCGTCGAAGATAGTGTGGAAGACTCCCGAGCTGA
Organism: uncultured Clostridia bacterium; assembly: GCA_946407735.1. Classification (GTDB taxonomy): domain Bacteria; phylum Bacillota; class Clostridia; order Oscillospirales; family CAG-272; genus JAAZGC01. The sequence continues at coordinate 57,252 of CAMJPL010000005.1, read as the reverse complement.
GGGAGATCCTTGAGGAGACCTGCGGCTGCATCGTTTATCAGGAGCAGGTCATGATGATCTTCCGCTTTGTCGCCGGCTACAGCTACGGCAGGGCCGACGTCGTGAGGCGGGCGATAGCGAAGAAAAAGCAGGGCGTCATCGAGAAGGAGCTCACCACCTTCATCAAGGGAGCCGCCGAGCGCGGCATGAGCGAGGAGGACGCGAGGGCCCTGTTCGACTCGATGATCGACTTCTCAAACTACGGCTTCAAAAAGAGCCACGCCGCCGCCTACGCGCTGATATCCTACCGCACCGCATGGCTCAAGGCTAGGTACCCGGCGATATATACCGCCGCGCTCATGAACTTCGCGTCGGGGACGGACGGACTCTCCCCGTATCTCGCCGAATGCGAGCGCGAGGGGATAAAGATACTGCCGCCTGATATAAACAAAAGCGGAGCCGGATTCGAGGCCGTCTCCGAACGCGAGATCAGATACGGCCTGTCGTTCATAAAGAACGTCGGGCGTCCGGCCGCCGAGGCGGCTGTCGCGAGGAGAGAGGAAAACGGCGAATACAAGTCGCTCATCGACTACGTCATGAGGGCGAGACCCGGCGAGACGCAGATGAGGGCTGTTGAGTCGATGATCCTCTGCGGCTGCTTCGACTCTCTCGGCATCGGGCGAAAGCGCCTTCACGCCGGGCTGTCGCGGGTGATGGAGAGGGCGGCCGACAAGGCCCGCACCGATATAAGGGGACAGATGGACATGTTCGGCGGCGCGTCCGGCATGTCGGTCTCGGACGGCAGCGAGAATTTCCCTTATCCCGAGGTGAGGGAAGAGCTGACGAAGCAGATGAAGCTCGAGCTCGAAAAGGAATACGCCGGTATGTATTTCTCCGGCAGTCCGCTCGACGGCTATTCCGAGATGACAGAGCGGCTTTCGCCCGACACCTGCGGCGCGATAGCCGGAGCCTACAAAGACGAGGACACCGAAGTCGGCCCCGTTTCGCTTGAAGCCGGACGCTACCGCGACGGCGCTTTGGCGAGGATCTGCGGCTTCGTGTCGAGAAGGACGGTAAAGCAGACGAAGGACGGACAGCTCATGCTGTTCCTCACCGTCGAGGACCGCACCGGCGGCATAGAATGCGTCGTCTTCCCGAAGGGAGCGGCGAGGTTCTCGTCCGACGTCGAGGAAAACAAGGCCGTCGTGATCGAGGGAAGGCTGTCGTCGAGGGACGGCGAGGACGAGATAAAGCTGCTCGTCGACAACGCCTATCCTCTGCTGAAAAACGAGGAATATCAGGAGGCGCTGAAAAACGGTCTTCAGATACGCGACATGCCGAAGATCGACGCGATGCCTCAGCGTCAGACCGTGACGTATAAAAAGGAGCTCCCTCCGCTTCCCGTCGGCGGCTACCGTCCCGGCGCGGCCGAAAGGCGCGACGCCGGCGAGGGAGGCGCGCCGGAGCCGTCCGTTCCGGATCATGCCGCGGCGAACGATGCCGCTCCCATACCTGCCGAACCGAATCCGCCCAAGACGGTGCAGGCTCAGCCGGACATAAGACCGGCTCAGCCGGCAGTCAGACCGGTTCAAAGGCCCAAGAGGCTTTACCTGCGGGTCAGCTCAGCTGACAGCGCCGCTCCCGACACCAAAAGGGCGCTGGCGATAGCCGAGATCTTCTCCGGCGACGTCCCGGTCGTGCTGTACGATTCGTCGAAGGGCGAATACAAGGCGTCGGGGCTCGGCATCGCGCCGACGGAGTTCGTCATGGGCGAGCTAACCGGGCTTCTCGGCGAGGGCTCGGCGATATTGAAATAAACACGAGACCGATTATTTACAGAGAATTTATGATTTTCGGTTTTTATGAAGCCAGATAGATGGTAAAATATGGATAGGGTGGAGGGGCTTATGGTCCTTTCACCGCATAGCTTCATGAAAAACAACGGCTGAAATATATTCGGAAAGGAGAACGGATGCAGAGAAGGCCGAAAGCCGCGACCAGCCCTCCCGTCAGGCGGAGCGACGCCGCCGACTGGGGAGACGAGGCCGCCGGTGCGGTAAGGCTCGCTTCAAGGACAGTCGGCAGGGTGCTGTCGTATATACTCAATATCCTGCTCACTCTGCTGCTCATCGGAGCCATGACGGGCGCCGTCGTGGGACTGGCGTTCGCTATATACGTAAAGAACAACATAACCCCCGATCTCACGGCGTTCGAAGGCTTGAACATTAGTCAGGCCAAGACGACGCGGACATACTATTACAGCTTCACCGACCGCGAGGCGAGGATAGGCCAGCCGGTAGAGCTGGAAAACATGCGCATGAACAGCGGCACCGACCGCACGTGGGTCAAGTACGCCGACATGCCGAAATACCTCATCGACGCCTTCACTTCGATTGAAGATCACCGCTTCTGGGATCACAACGGCGTCGACTGGATAGCCACGGCTCAGGCCACCTTCTGGTATTTCTTCTCGTCCGGGCATCACGCCGGGGCGTCGACGATCACGCAGCAGCTGATAAAGAACGTGACCGACGAGGACGAGATCACGATACAGCGCAAGATCACCGAGATACTGAGGGCGCTGGAGCTGGAGAAGAAGTATGACAAGACCGAGATAATCGAGATGTATCTCAACTACATCTTCCTCTCCCAGCACTGCGACGGCGTCGGAGCGGCGGCCTACAAGTATTTTAGCAAGGAAGTGAAGGATCTCTCGCTGCTCGAATGCGCCGCGCTGGCCGCGATCCCGAAATACCCCAGCAAATACGATCCGATCCAGCATCCGGAAAACAACCTCGAGCGCCGCAACACCGTCCTCTGGACGATGCTGCAGTACGGCAAGATAAGCCAGGCCGAGTTTGACGCCACCTACGACAAGCAGCTGATCATCAACTCACCGAGGGTCAACACCGTCAGCACGTCAACAAGCACCGTCACGACGAGGTATTCCTGGTTCCAGGAGGTCGTCATCGACGAGGCGCTCGAGCTTCTCAGCAGCTATTACGGCGTCGAGAACAAGGTCGCGTGGCAGCTGCTGAGGACCGGCGGATACAGCATATACACCACCCTCGATCCCGAGATCCAGAATATCGTCGAGAAGTACTATCTCGACGACGCCAACTTCCCGAAAGCGAACTCGGTCATACAGCCGCAGAGCGCTATCGCGATAGTCGACCCGCCGACCGGCGATATCGTCGCGGTGGGCGGCGCGAGAGGCGAGAAGAAGGGCGACCGCCTGTTCAACTACGCCACGGCCAAGCGTCCTCCGGGATCGTCGATAAAGCCGCTTACCGTCTATTCCCCCGCGCTGCAGGAGGGACTGATCACGATGGCCTCCGTCTTCGACGACGTGCCGATCAACTTCGGCGAGGAGACGATAGGCGCGGGCGGTCAGACCGAGTACAGCCGCCCCGACGGATGGCCGTCAAACTATCCCGAAGGCTATAAGGGCCTTACCACGATCCTCGACGGCGTCACCCGCTCGGTCAACACGATCTCGCTGCAGGTGCTGACGCGCCTCGGTATCGAGACCGCCTTCGATTACGGAGCCAACCGCTATCACCTCGATCTCGTCGAGAGCCGGGAGATAACCGGCGGCAAATACGTCACCGACAAGGATCTCGCCCCTCTCGGGCTCGGTCAGCTCTCATACGGCGTCTCGGTCATCGAGATGGCCGGAGCGTACGCCACCTTCATCAACGGCGGCGTCTTCCATGAGCCGCACACGATCCTGCAGATAAGGGACTCGAACGGCGACATCATCATAAACAACGACACCACCGGCGAGGTCGTGCTGTCCGAGCAGAACGCCTTCATCATGACGATGATCCTGCAGAACGTCGTCAAGGAGGGCACGGCGAAGCGCGCCACGATCCAGAGCCTCGTCTCCTGCGCCGGAAAGACCGGTACCACTCAGGAGGACAACGACCGCTGGTTCTGCGGCTTCACGCCCTACTACTCGGCCGCCGTATGGTTCGGCTACGACATGCCGAAGTCGCTGAACGAATTCACCACCAACCCGTCGCTCAAGATCTGGGACGATCTCATGACTCAGATCCATCAGGCGAAGGTCTTCTCGACCGGGGAAAAGGTGAGACAGTTCGAGATGGCCGACGGCATCGTCGAGCGCACCGTCTGCATGGATTCGGGCGACCTGATATGCAACACCTGCTACGCCGATCCGAGAGGCAACCGCGCGATAAAGATGTACTTCACATACGCGACGGCGCCTACCGAGCAGTGCCATACGCACGTTCTCGTGCGGTACGATACCGTGAACGGAGGCGTCGCGACAGGCGACTGCCCGGAATCGGAATGCAGGTATGTCGGTCTGCTGAACATCACCAGCCGGAACTTCCCGTTCAATATAACGGTGCAGGACGCCCAGTACACATGGCGCGAGGTGCCGGACGGGACGAGATACACGACAAACAAGGATCTGCCGTTCTATAACTGCATCATGAACGGCCGGTATTCGGGAGTGAGCTACTCTCAGCGGGGGTATCAGTACAACCGCATCTGTCCTCACTACGATCCCGACCGCAAGGCGGAGACGGAGCCGCCGGAGACTTCTCCTCCCGAGACGTCTCCGCCCGAGACATCGCCTCCGGAAGCGGCGGCGCCTCAGACTGAACCGGCGCCGGCGCCCGCACCGGCCGCTCCTTCGGATGAGCCGCAGATGCCTACTCCGGCCGAGGGCGGATATTACCCGGAAAACTGAAGCTTTTGACATAATTGACGTAAAAAACAGGTGAAAATAACGGTCCTAACCGTTATTTTCACCAAAAGTCATACCGGGTTAATCAATTGTTAATCACATGTACTTGAAAAAAACCGAAAAAAAGGATATACTTTTATTCAGATATCCCGCATGCAAATAATTGGAGGTCATAACCGAAATGAAAAAGCTCAGAGCCATCGCTCTTCTTCTTATCGCCGTACTTTCCCTCGGCGTCCTCTCGTCGTGCTCAGCCGAGACCACCGAGACCACCGTATATCTCACCATCGAAGCCGGCGACGACGTTTTCTATGACAACAAGGTCACCGTCGATGTTGCGAACCCGACCGTTATGAACGTCATCATGGAGATCATGATCGCCGATCCCGATATCCCGATCGTTCTCAACGACGCTCAGGATTCCATCAAAGATATCGGCGAGTACACCGAGCATGAGGAAGAGGGTATCGCTTACTTCTGGGAGTACTCCATCAACGGGGTCCTTCCGGACAACCAGACCGGCGGCAAGGCCAACGCCCAGCCCGTAAAGGAAGGCGACGTCATCGTTTATATGTATTCCAGCTACGACATGACTCAGGCTGCAGGCTGATTACAGGGTAATCGAATAAAACGAAAAAGAGAGCCGATCGGCTCTCTTTTTTATATTCTGTGGATCCGTATCACTCGTCCCCGTCGTCACGCTCGAGCCCGATGCCGAGATCCTCATCCGGCGATTCGCCGCCGCCGGGGCGGAAGCGCTTTTTCGCCCGGGCGAAGGACGAGCCTCCGTTATATCCGACGAGCTTTGCCGCCTCGTCTACGGTCATTCCTCTTTTTATCAGCATCTGGGCGGCGCAGAGGCGGTATTCACGGATATACCGGCCTATCGAGATGCCGACGGTCTTCTCGAACAGCTCGCCTATATAGACCGAGCTGACGCCGGCGGCCCGGGCGGCCTCGGCGCGGGTGATATCCCTCAGATCGAGCCTGACCGATCTCATCGCCCTTATGACGCGCTCGTCGGTTATCTGCGGCACTCCCGCCGAGCGGGGGGCGTAATTTACGAAGGCGGCGGCGGCCTCGCGGCAGCCCTGAAGGATATCCTCGGTCTCGCCCTCGGTGTAGTAGCGGAACATCAGCGCCTCGATAAGGCTGACATAGCTCGTGAGATCGCCGTGACGGCGGAGCGGCTGAGTATATACCGCCGAGGCTCCCGAAAACGGCGAGGGCGTGATGAAGTCGATATAAAGAAGTCTCGACGGGGAAAGAGCGGCGTCGTCCGTCACAATCTCGCACGGAAGATCGGGACGGGGAGGGAAGAACGCGAGAGTCCCGTGATCGCCTCCGCCGCAGTCGATCGTATCGCCGCCGGAGCCGTCGGATGACGGGATTATGACCTTCGCCGCGCAGCCGGGATGGACGTAAAGCACGCGGCAGACTATCGAGCCGGTGCCGAAGCCGCCGAAGCTGTACCTGCCGAGCAGGCCGCTCAGCTCGCCGAAGCCGACGATCACTATATCGGATATATCGGCCTTCCCGCCGCTTTGAATCGATTCGCCCGTCATCTTCCCGTCCCGTATCTTTCAAGCTCTTGTATTATCTTCGCGCAGCAGCGTTCGGCGTCGAGACCGCCGCATTCCACCCGGATGTCCGCCGCCTTTTCGTAAAGCGGCAGACGCTGGTCGAAGAGGTCCTTCAGAGTCATGCCGCGGCCGATGGCAACGCCTCTGGCCCTGATCCCCTTCATGCCGCCGATCCGCCGCTCGAGATCCTCGAGCGGAGCGTCTATCCAGACGAGCACGCCGGATGATTTCAGATGCCTTACCGCTCTCTCCCGGCAGACGACCGAGCCGCCGGTCGCGATCACGTGATCGCGCAGTGTGAGCGAGCATATGAGATCGGCCTCGAGCTCGAGAAATCCGTCCGGCCCGACCGCGTCGATTATGTTTTTCAGAGGCCGCATCCTTGAACGCTGGAGAAGGAGATCGGTGTCGGCGTAATCGACGCAGAGCGCCTTGGCGAGCAGCACGCCGACGGTGCTTTTCCCGCTTCCGGGCATGCCGATCAGTATCACGTTGTTGTCCCTGCCGAATCCGCTCACTCAGCTCAGCCTCCTTATCCCTGCTTTATCTCATGGAATATTATATCATCTTTCGTTCAATTTGTCAACACTCCATACAAAATGAGCAGGATATTAGATACTTTGCCTTCTTTCCCTCCATACATTTTTTAAACAGCGTCATATTTCGTCCGGGAGCGTCAGCGGGCTATCACGACTTCTCTCTCTCCGTACGGCGTGAAAGCGTGGGATATGCCTTCCGAGACGACGAGCCCGCCGTCGTCCGTGACGAGGATGTACTCAAACGAGCCGTATTCTCTCCTGAGCCCGGCTGCCTTTTCCACGCCCATGACGAACAGCGCCGTCGAAAGCGCGTCGGCCGTTGCGCCGTCTTCCGATATCACCGTCGACGATATCACCCCGCTGCGGGCGGGATATCCGGTCGACGGGTCGATGATGTGCCAGTATGTTTTCCCGTCATCGCCTGTGAACTGGCGCTCGTAGCCTCCGCTCGTTACGACCGACGTGTCACAGATGTCGACATATCCGATATATGACGACAGATCCTGCGGATCGCGTATCGCCACCCGCCATTTCGAGCCGTCCGGCTTCGAGCCGATGCAGACGATGTTCCCGCCGAGCGAAAGGAGAGCCGATACGGCTCCGGCGTCGGCGAGGGCGTCTCGCAGGATGTCCCCGGCGTAGCCCTTCGCTATCGCGCCGAGATCGATCATGCCCCCTTCCGGCAGGGTGACGCCGCCGCCGTCGAGCGACAGCTTTTCCCATCCGACGAGACCTAGCAGGCTTTCGATCTCATCTTCGCCGGGGACGCGGTATTCTCCCGCAGTGAAGCCCCATGCTCGGACGAGCGGATAGGCGGTTATATCGAAGGCTCCGTCCGTCATGGCCGACATCTCGAGCGATCTCGAGATGATGTCCCGGGTCATGTCAGATACGGCTGTTGTCTTCCCTTTGGCGGCGTTGACCGCGCTTATCTCGCTTTCCGGCAGCGTGACGGACAGCCTTGACTCGATGTCGGGGACGAGCTCCATGCACTGCCTGAGCTCGTCTGCGGTAACTCCGCCGCCGCGGACGCTGACGGTCATGAAGGTGTCCATGGCGGTCATCTGCCCGGTCATCTCCGCGTCCGATCCGGTTATGAAAATGCCGTCGTACACCCCGGATGCCGCCGGGCCGCCGCATGAGGACAGAGCGAGGCATATGAGCGTTATAATTGCGAGTGGGCGGATTATGTTTTTCGGTATGGCGGAAGGTGATTTATTCATGGCAGAACGGGATCCTAATATGTTCTTCGTTTTGATGTGCCGATAATATTATACATTATGAGCCGTCCGAATTCAAGACGGGCGCGGTTTATTTTTCTTTTAAAGCGGGATCGCGGACGAAACGGTTTGACAAAAGGGCCGATATGTGGTATAATTGAAGCGTCGGCCGGACATCCGGCCTTATATGCGGTCACGACGAGAGATAACCGGAGGCAGCTATATGTCAGACAGTATTTTGTTTTACCGTACCCCGGCTTCACAGTGGGAGGAGGCCCTTCCGATCGGAAACGGCGCGCTCGGCGCGATGGTGTTCGGCGGCGCCGAAGAGGAGCGTCTGCAGCTGAACGAGGAGACGATGTGGACGGGCTGGCCGTATGACAACGACAGCCCGGAAACGCTCGGGCATCTCGGCGAGATGAGAAAGCTCATATTCGGCGGCAGATACGAGGAGGCGCAGAAGCTCTGCGAAAAATATCTCAGGTGCCGGGGAGGCGGGAGCCACGGCTCCGACGCCGCCTACGGCTCGTACACCACGGCGGGAGATCTCTATATTTCGCATCCGTCCGTCAGTGCCGGAGATTCATACAGGCGATATCTCGACATGAGGAATGGCGAGGCGGTGACGGAGTATGAAAACGGTCGGAGCGTCGCCATTGCGTCGTACAGGTACGGCGTCATCGCCGTACGGCTTGAGGGCGCCGCCGCCGATGCATCCCTGAGATACGAGCGCAGCGGGACCGACATAGCCGTAGACGGAGGCGACATCGTGTTCGGCGGGTATCTTCCGACGAAGTACTCCGGTCTCATCCGCGTGACCGGGGAAGGTAGCGCGAAGATCGTCTATATCGCCGTCAGGACCGCGTATAAGCGGGACGACGCCGACACCTCGGGCGAATGCCTGAAACTGGTCGAGGCGGCTGAAAAAGACGGCTGGGATAAGATATACGGCGCTCACAGGGCCTACATGAACGGCATGATCGACCGCGTCAGGCTCGATATCGGAGGAGAGGACCGCGACAACGTCCCGACGGACGAGCGGATAAAGTCGCCTGATGGCGACAACGGCCTCATCGAGAAATACTTCATGTTCGGCAGATATCTTCTTATCTCGTCCTCGCGCGGCATGCTCCCGGCAAATCTTCAGGGGATATGGAGCAAGGACTACAAGGGCCCGTGGAGCTGCGACTACCATATAAACATCAACATCCAGATGAACTACTGGCCGGCCGAGATATGCGGCCTCTCCGAGCTCGAGGAGCCGTTCTTCAGATACGTCGAGGGGCTGACCGTGCCGGGCGCCGTCACGGCGAAAACTGCGTACGGCTGCGGCGGCTGGGTGGCGCATACGGTGACGAATCCGTGGGGCTTCACGGCTCTCGGAGATCACCCGTCATGGGGATCGTTCATGTGCGCCGGCGCATGGTGCTGCCGCCATTATTACGATCATTATCTGTTCACCCGCGACGTCGGCTTCCTCCGCCGCTATTACCCCGTCATGCGCGGAGCCGCCGAATTCTTCACCGATTTCCTCGTCGAGGATCCGAATACCGGGTATCTCGTCACCTGCCCGTCGAATTCCCCGGAAAACTCTTATATCGACCCGGCGACCGGCGCGAGGGTCGGCGTCACCTCCGGTCCGACGATGGACAACGCTATAATCCGAGAGCTGTTCACCAATACCGCCTCGGCAGCGTCGGTGCTCGGCGTCGACGAAGACTTCGCCGAAAAGCTGACCGCGCTGGCAAAGCGCCTGCCGCCTTATAAGATAGGGAAATACGGCCAGATCATGGAATGGCAGAGCGATTTCGACGAGGCCGAGCCGGGACATCGGCATATGTCGCATATGTACGGCCTGCACCCCTCCGATCAGATAACGAAAAACACCCCCGAGCTGTTCGAGGGAGCGAAAAAGGCGATCGAGAGACGCCTCGCGAACGGCGGCGGGCATACCGGATGGAGCCGCGCGTGGATAATCAACTTCTACGCCCGCCTTGGCATGGGCGACAAGGCGGCGGAGAACGTCACGGCGCTGCTGAAAAACAGCACGCTGCCGGATATGTTCGACAACCACCCGCCGTTCCAGATCGACGGCAACTTCGGCGGCTGCGCCGGGATAGCCGAGGCGCTGCTGCAGAGCCATGAGGGATATATAAATATCCTTCCCGCCCTGCCGGAGCAGTGGAAGGACGGTTCGTTCAAGGGCCTTCGCGCCAGAGGTGGGTACGAAGTCAGCGCCGAGTGGCGCGGCGGCAGGGTTACGTCATATGAAGTGAAGCCCTGCGTCGGCGATCCGGTGCCGATGGAGATACGGATAATGGGAGAAAAGGTTTGAACGCCTGAATAAAACCATATATACTTATCGGCGGGTACGGTCGTTTTTCAAATTGTCTGTCACACTCAGAACACAGGCATGGAAATTTCGCGGCAGGCATTGACAACAACGATAATCCGTGATATAATAATAATGCGGAAAGTCCCGAATAAACCGTTCCAGCGGTTTATTCAGACGGCTGACGCAGACTTCATGCAGAATTAAGGATTATTCATCCTCATCCGACAGATCGTCTGCTCGAGAGACGGTCTGTCTTCTTTTATCCCGCCTGAGATTCGCGATAATGCGCTGACAGAGGCAATAGATGCCGTAAGCGTCGGCGATCACGCTCATCAAGAGCAAAATAATCGAAAGAGCTATTTGCACAGCACGCACCTCCTTTCGTCAATCGTTCAAAGGTTGATCGAAAGAAGTCCGCGTCAGCCGTCCTTTTCCGTTTCCGAAGGGGACATTTCCGCATGAAATATTATAGCATAAAAAGCAAAAAATGTCAATGAAATCCATTGACATCCATAGATCACGGCAGATCGTCCGCACCGGGAAGGTATGCTTTTTCGTTTTGATTTGCCGGGAATAAAATCAAAAAAGACGGCTCTGATCCGTCTTTTTATGATATCACCCGACCCGGGTTCATACACCGCGCGCGAATGCGTGCGAAGCCGCCCGCCGAGCGGGCTGTTATCTGCGGTTTAAGTCGGATTTTCCCGTCAGGCGTTGGCCTTGTTGAGCTTCAGGGTCATGCTGCTCTTTTTCCTGGCGGCGGCCTGCTTGGAGATGAGACCGTTGGACGCGGCCTGATCGACAGTCTTGACGGCCAGCTTGTACTCGGAATCGAGGGCGGCCTTGTCACCGGCGGCGAGAGCGGCGTCATACTTCTTCAGCTCGGTCTTGAGGGCGGATTTCGCCATCTTGTTCTGAAGGGTCTTGGTCTCGGTGATCTTGACGCGCTTCTTGGCGGACTTGATGTTCGGCAATGTGTTTCACCTCCTTGCGTCTATTCATACGTCAGATATATATCATATCACAAAACGAGTCTCATTTCAAGAGATTTGATAAAATTTCACATATTAAATTTATGTGAATTCTGCATTATTTTCGGAATATCCAAAATCGGCTATTGACAAATCACATCCAAAGTGGTATAATATTCCCGTTATCGGCTCGCCGCGGAGGACTTCGGATTTTCGTCCGGCTTTTCGCGCGAGGCCGCGAAATAACTGAATATTCGGATAGTCTCATACTCAGAGAGCTACGCAGGACGCGCCACGCGCTGCGGCCATGCGACGACACCCGAGTCCTTTCATCCGTACGTAACCAGCGTGACGGAGGGAGGATCCGAAGGACGGCGCAGGACGGCACGCGCCGGCGTTTTTCGCCGTTTTTTGAGTATGTTCTGTTTTAAAAACCGGCGCCGGCGGCAAAAACGTCCGAAAAGACAGCTCTTAAAAATATTTATGTAGCAAAGTCTTTTGAAAAGGAAAAAGGGGTCTGGGGGAAAGGGGAAAACTTTTCTTCAGAAAAGTTTCCCCTTTCCCCCAGGAAAACCGTGTGACGCCAAGGAGTGGTACAGCTAATGATCAAACCCTGCAAGCTCGGCACTACGGTGCGAATGAACTTCGCCCGTTATGACGAAACGTTCGAGATGCCGGATCTGGTGGAGATCCAGCGCAGCAGCTATCAGTGGTTCCTCGACAAGGGGCTCATGGAGGTTCTGCACGACGTTTCGCCGATCACTGACTACAGCGGCAACTATTCCATCAACTTCGTCGGCTACACGCTCGACTCCGAGCACCCGAAGTACCCGGTAGAGGAGTCGAAGGAGCGCGACGTCAACTACGCGGCGAAGCTGCTTGTAAAGGTCCAGCTCTACTCAAAGCAGTCCGGAGAGGTCATAGAGAAGGACATCTACATGGGCGATTTCCCGCTCATGACCGAGAAGGGCACATTCGTCATCAACGGCGCGGAGAGAGTCATCGTATCCCAGATCGTCCGCTCTCCCGGCGCGTATTATTCCGAGGACACCGACAAGACCGGCCGCAAGATCTATTCGGCTCAGGTAATACCGTACCGCGGCGCGTGGATCGAGTATGAGACCGATTCGTCCGAGGGCCTCGGCGTCCGCATAGACAAGAACCGCAAGATCCCGATCACTATACTCATCCGCGCCCTCAGCATCGGCTCAGACGACGACATCCTCGACAACTTCGGCGACGACAGGCGTCTGCGCGACACGATGCAGAACGACGGCATGAACGAAAGAGCTCTCGGCAACGGCGATACGCCGGAGGACGAGGCTCTGAAAGAGATCTTCACCCGTCTCCGCCCCGGCGAGCCTCCGCTCGTCGAGAGCGCTCAGCAGCTCATAAACAACCTGTTCTTCGATCCCAAGCGCTATGATCTCGCTTCGGTCGGACGCTTCAAGTTCAACCGCAAGCTCTCCCTCTCCGCCAGACTTGCCGGACACCGTCTGTCAAGGCCTATCGTCGATCCCATGACCGGCGAGCTGCTGTTCGAGGCCGAGACCTCGATGACTGAGGAGGACGCGATAAGGGCAGAGAATTCCGGCGTCAACGAGGCGTACATACTCGTCGAAAACGACGTCGAGGTCAAGATCTTCGGCAACGGCATGGTCGATCCTCACGGCATCGTCGGCGACGCTCTCGATCCGCTCGGACTCCGTCCGTATGACAAGGTCAAGATCGGCGTGCTCCGCGAGCTCGTTGAGAATTACGGCGACGACCCCAATGAACTCAGGAAGGCCGCCGCTCTCCGCATGAGCGAGCTCATGCCGAAGCATATCACGAAGGACGATATCTTCGCTTCGATAAACTATTTCATAAATCTCCCCTACGGCGTCGGCAGGACCGACGACATCGACCATCTCGGCAACCGCCGTCTGCGCTCGGTCGGAGAGCTGCTCCAGAACCAGATGCGCATCGGCTTCGCCAGGATGGACAAGAACGTCAAGGAGCGCATGATGGTCATGGACTCCGAGACGCTCACCCCCGAGTCGCTCATCAATATCCGCCCGGTCGTCACCGCCATACGCGAGTTCTTCGGCTCATCGCCGCTCTCGCAGTTCATGGATCAGAACAACCCGCTCGCCGAGCTGACGCACAAGCGCCGCATCTCGGCCCTCGGTCCCGGCGGTCTCTCGCGCGACAGAGCCTCCTTCGAGGTCCGCGACGTACATTACACCCATTACGGACGCATGTGCCCGATCGAGACCCCCGAAGGCCCGAACATCGGTCTTATCTCCTACCTCTCGACCTACGCCCGCGTCAATGAGTTCGGCTTCATGATGTCGCCCTACCGCCGCGTCGACAAGGAGACCGGCATCGTCACCGACGACGTCGTGTACATGACCGCCGACGACGAGGACAGATACATCATCGCGCAGGCGAACGAGCCGCTCACAGCCGATCACAGATTCGTGAACGACCGAGTCACCGCCCGCCGCCGCGGCGATATCATAGAGATAAAGAAGGACGCGGTCGACTATATGGACGTCTCGCCCAAGATGGTCGTATCGGTCGCCACCGCCATGATCCCCTTCCTTGAGAACGACGACAACTCCCGCGCTCTCATGGGATCGAACATGCAGAAGCAGGCCGTTCCCCTCATGGTGACCGAGCAGCCGATCGTCGCGACAGGCGTCGAGTACAAGGCCGCCATAGATTCCGGCGTCGTCGTCACCGCAGAGGAGGACGCCACCGTCATCGACGTCACCGCCGACGAGATCACCGTCCGCGCCGACGACGGCCGCAAGCGCGTCTATCATCTGGTCAAATTCAAGCGCTCGAACCAGGGCACCTGCATCAATCAGCGCCCGATAGTCTCGGTCGGCGACAGGATCGAGAAGGATCAGGTCATCGCCGACGGTCCCGCCACCTCTCACGGCGAGATCTCGCTCGGAAAGAACGCCCTCATCGGCTTCATGACATGGGAGGGCTACAACTACGAGGACGCCGTTCTGCTGAACGAGAACCTCGTGCGCAACGACGTCTACACCTCCGTACATATAGAAGAATACACCCACGAGGCCAGAGACACCAAGCTCGGCCCGGAGGAGATCACCCGCGAGATCCCGAACGTCGGCGACGACGCGCTGAAAGACCTCTCGCCCGAGGGCATCGTCCGCAAGGGCACCGAGGTCAGGGCCGGCGATATCCTCGTCGGCAAGGTCACGCCGAAGGGCGAGACCGAGCTCACCGCCGAGGAGCGCCTGCTCAGGGCCATCTTCGGCGAGAAGGCGAGGGAAGTCCGCGACACGTCGCTCCGCCTGCCGCACGGCGAGTCGGGCATTGTCGTCGACATCAAGGTGTTCAGCCGCGAGAACGGCGACGAGCTCGCCCCCGGCGTGAACAAGGAAGTCAAGATCTATGTCGCCCAGAAGAGAAAGATCTCGGTCGGCGACAAGATGGCCGGACGCCACGGCAACAAGGGCGTCGTTTCCCGCATACTGCCGCCGGAGGACATGCCGTTCCTCGCCGACGGCACACCGCTCGACATAGTCCTCAACCCGATGGGCGTTCCTTCCCGAATGAATATCGGACAGGTGCTCGAGGTACATCTCGGCTACGCCGCGAAGAAGCTCGGCTGGAAGGTAATGACCCCCGTTTTCGACGGAGCCAAGGAAAGCGACATCACCAAGTGCATGCTTGACGCCGGCCTGCCGGCCAACGGCAAGCAGATCCTTTACGACGGACGCACCGGAGAGGCCTTCGCCAACCCCGTCACCGTCGGCATAATGTACTACCTCAAGCTGCACCATCTGGTCGACGACAAGATCCACGCCCGCTCGACCGGTCCTTACTCGCTCGTCACGCAGCAGCCTCTGGGCGGCAAGGCCCAGTTCGGCGGCCAGCGCTTCGGCGAGATGGAGGTGTGGGCTCTTGAGGCCTATGGCGCCGCCTATACGCTCCAGGAGATCCTTACCGTCAAGTCCGACGACGTCAACGGGCGCACCAAGACCTTCGAGGCCATCGTCAAGGGACAGAACGTCCCGACTCCCGGAGTGCCCGAATCATTCAAGGTGCTCGTCAAGGAGCTGCAGTCTCTCGCTCTCGACGTTCAGGTGCTCGACCGCGAGGGCAACGAGATCATCCTCTCGTCGCTCGCCGACGAGGAGATGGAGAATACTCCCAATTACGTCGACACATCCCACGAGAACCGCGACGAATCCGGCGAATACACCGACGAGGAGCCGGAGGATATCGAGGACGGCAGCTTCGACGAGAACGACGAAGCCGATTCCGATCTCATGGAAAAGATGTTCGGAGTTTACGAAGGCTCCGATCAGGACGCTGACGACTCCCCCGAGACAGAGCGCGATTTCGGCTCGGACGATATCGCCGACGTCATGGGAAGCTCCGCCGTCGCCCCGTCGATCTATTCCGATAGCCGCTTCTCCGACGACATGTCCGACGACGGCAACACCGTCGACGACGAGATGCTCGCGGCACCCAACAGCGTGAAGCACGAAAGCCTTGACGCCATCTACGGCGACGGCGAGGAATACGAAGGCGACGATATCTCCGATTATGACGACGGAAATTAACGGAGGCTGAAGTTGGAATACAATATGTTTGATTCAATAAAAATCGGTCTCGCCTCGCCCGACATGATCCGTTCTTGGTCGTTCGGCGAGGTCCGCAAGCCGGAAACGATCAACTACCGCACCTTAAAGCCCGAGAAGGACGGCCTCTTCTGCGAGCGCATCTTCGGCCCGACCAAGGACTGGGAGTGTCTCTGCGGCAAGTACAAGCGTGTCCGCTACAAGGGCAAGATCTGCGAGAAATGCGGCGTTGAGGTCACCAGCAAGAAGGTGCGCCGCGAGCGCATGGGACACATCGAGCTCAACGCGCCGGTGTCCCACATCTGGTATTTCCGCGCCATCCCGTCCCGCATGGGACTCCTTCTCGACATCTCGCCGAGGATCCTTGAAAAGGTCCTGTACTTCGCGCAGTATATCGTCATAGATCCCGGAGACAACCCGAATCTCACGAAGAATCAGGCTCTCGGCGAGGCCGAGTACCGCGCGCAGTGCGAGCTTCCCTATAAATTCCGCGTCGGCATGGGCGCCGAGGCGATAAAGGAGCTGCTTCAGGAGATAGACATAGACGAGCTGTCGAAGCAGCTGCATGAGGAGCTCGAGAGCGCCACCGGGCAGAAGAAGCTCCGCATAATCAAGCGTCTCGAGGTCGTCGAGGCCTTCCGCAAGTCCGGCAACAAGCCCGAATGGATGATCCTCGACGTCGTGCCGGTCTCCCCGGCCGAGCTCAGACCGATGGTCCAGCTCGACGGCGGCCGCTTCGCCTCCTCCGACCTGAACGACCTTTACAGAAGGGTCATCAACCGCAACAACCGTCTCGGACGCCTGCTCAGCCTCCACGCCCCCGACATCATCATCCGCAACGAGAAGAGGATGCTGCAGGAGGCCGTCGACGCTCTCATAGACAACGGACGCCGCGGAAAGCCTGTCACCGGACCTTCCAACCGCCCGCTCAAATCGCTTTCCGAATATCTGCGCGGCAAGCAGGGACGCTTCCGTCAGAACCTTCTCGGCAAGCGCGTCGACTATTCCGGACGTTCGGTTATCGTCGTCGGCCCCGACCTCAAGCTCTATCAGTGCGGTCTGCCGAAGGAGATGGCTCTCGAGCTGTTCAAGCCCTTCGTCATGAAGCGCCTTGTCGAGGCCCAGAAGGCCTCCAACATCAAGGACGCCAAGAAGAAGGTCGAAAAGGTCGATCCCGCTGTCTGGGACGCTCTCGAGGTCGTTATAAAGGAGCACCCGGTGCTGCTCAACCGCGCCCCGACGCTCCACAGACTGTCGATCCAGGCCTTTGAGCCGATCCTAGTCGAGGGCAAGGCGATAAAGCTCCATCCGCTGGTCTGCACCGCCTTCAACGCCGACTTCGACGGCGACCAGATGCCGGTCCACGTGCCGCTTTCCGCCGAGGCTCAGGCCGAGGCGAGGTTCCTCATGCTGTCGGCGAACAACCTGCTCAAGCCCGCCGACGGACGCGCCGTCACCATCCCGTCGCAGGACATGGTACTCGGTTCGTATTACCTGACCATCGACCGCGCCGGCGAGGTCGGCGAGGGCAAGATCTTCCGCGATTACGACGAGGTCGTGATGGCGTATGACCAGCACCTCATCGGCATGCACGCGCCGATAAAGATGCGCCGCACGATGGAGATCGACGGAGTGACATACACCGGCGTCGTCGACTGCACGATGGGACGCCTGATATTCAACAAGAACATCCCGCAGGACCTCGGCTTCGTCGACCGTCACGATCCGGAGCACCGTCTCGATCTCGAGATCACCGAGCCGGCGACGAAGAAGCTGCTCACCGAGATCATCGACCGCTGCATAAAGCACAAGGGCATATCCACCACGGTCGAGGTGCTCGACGGCATCAAGGCGACCGGCTACAAGTACTGCACGCTCGCCTCGATTTCCATCTCGGTCGCCGACGTCACCATCCCGCCGGAGAAATATACCATGATCTCCGAGAGCGAGAAGGTGGTCGACAAGATCCACGCCCAGTACATGATGGGCAAGCTCACCGAGCAGGAGCGCTACCGCCGCGTCATCGAGGAGTGGGACAACACCACGAAGAACATCACCGCCGCTCTCCAGACGCACTTCAATAAATACAACCCGATCAAGATGATGGCCGACTCGGGCGCGCGAGGCAACATGACACAGATGCGTCAGCTCGCGGGCATGCGCGGACTCATGTACACCGCCACCGGCGAAACCATCGAGATCCCGATCAAATCCAACTTCCGCGAGGGCCTGAAGATCCTCGAGTACTTCACCGCTGCCCGCGGCGCGCGCAAAGCGCTTTCCGACTCGGCTCTGAAGACGGCCGACTCCGGTTACCTGACAAGGCGTCTCGTCGACGTTTCGCAGGAGGTCATCGTCCGCGAGGAGGACTGCGGCACGAGCGAGGGACTCTATGTCGAGGAGCTCATCGACGAGGCTGACAACAAGACCGTCATCGAGCGCTTCCGCGACCGCATCACCGGCCGCTACGTCATCGGCGACATCACTGATCCGACGACAGGCGAAGTCATCGTCCCCGACGGCACGCTCTGCACTCTGGAGCTCGCCGAGAAGGCCGAGCGCGCCGGAGTCAGGAGCGCCAAGGTCCGCTCGATCCTCTACTGCCGCAGCCGCAACGGCGTCTGCGCTCACTGCTACGGCTCCGACCTCGCGACCGGTCAGGCCATCAATATCGGCGAATCGGTCGGCATAATCGCCGCCCAGTCGATAGGCGAGCCCGGCACGCAGCTCACTCTGCGTAACTTCCATACCGGCGGCGTTGCCGGCAAGGACATCACGCAGGGTCTTCCGCGAGTCGAGGAGGTCTTCGAGGCGCGCCGCCCGAAGCACAACGCCCTCATGGCCGATATCAGCGGCACCGTCAGCATAGACGAGAAGAAGAACCGCACCATCGTCATCACGTCGGACAACGGCGACGAGTCGGTAAGCATCCCGACGCTCTACGACATGATCCTGCTCGTCAAGGCCGGCGATCACGTCGAAAAGGGACAGCCCGTGACCGAGGGTCAGCTCTATCCGGCCGACATCCTCAGGATCCAGGGTCTGGAAGCCGTTTACGAGTATATCATAAAGGAAGTCCAGAAGGTTTACTCCAGCCAGTCGATCGGCATCAACGACCGCCATATCGAGGTCATCGCCCGTCAGATGACGCGCAAGATCAAGATAGACGATCCCGGCGACACCGACCTGCTCGTCGGCTCGACCGTCGACATCAACGAGTTCAACGACGCCAACGCCTTCGTGCAGCAGCAGATCGAGGCCGGAGCCGTCCGCGAGGACGGCACGCCGCTCCAGATCGCCGTCGGCTCCCGCGTGCTGCTCGGCATCACCAAGGCCGCCCTCATGACCGAGTCGTTCCTCTCCGCCGCCTCCTTCCAGGAGACGACGAAGGTGCTCACCGAGGCCGCCATCAAGGGAAAGACCGACCATCTGCTCGGCCTGAAGGAGAACGTCATCATCGGCAAGCTCATCCCCGCCGGCACCGGTATGGATTACTACCGCAACATCGAAGTGGAGCAGGCCGAGCCGATCCCGCTCGGAGCCGAGATGGGAGACAGAAACGGCAGATAAGGCGGATATGAGCCCGAAAGCGGCCGCATACGGAAAAAAAACGCTCCGCGGCGGCCGCCGGACCGGCTTTGTATACGCTCTATATATAAATTCCTTTGTTCCCGTCATTGTCAAATTATGCACATCGTAGAAAAAATGTAAACAATCGCTTTGGCGCTTGACAATCGGGATGGAACAATGGTATAATAATAGTATATTTGCGGAAGGGTGTATTATGCCCATTTTACAGCGCTGTGCGCCCGGCCGCGGGTATTTATAACACGCATCACTCAAAGAAGGAGGAAAACAGTTCTAATGCCTACTTTTAATCAGCTGGTTAAGAACGGACGTCAGCAGAATGTCTACAAGTCCAAGTCCGCTGCCCTGCAGCACGGCTTCAACACTCTGACGAACCGTGCCACCGACGCCAGAAGCCCGCAGAAGCGCGGCGTCTGCACGAAGGTCACCACGCAGACCCCGAAGAAGCCGAATTCGGCTCTCCGCAAGATCGCGCGTGTCCGTCTTACCAACGGCGTAGAGGCAACGGTGTACATCCCCGGCATCGGTCACAACCTTCAGGAGCACTCCGTCGTAATGATCCGCGGCGGCCGTGTCCGTGACGTTCCCGGCGTCCGTTACCACATCATCCGCGGCATGCTCGACGCTCAGGGCGTCCAGGGCCGCATGCAGAGCCGTTCCAAGTACGGCGCCAAGCGTCCGAAGGCGAAGAAGTAATCGCTTTCACAATCAAAGTCCGCGCAAGCGGCCGCGGCGGATATGATCCGTTTCGCGCTCGATGTATCGCAGAGATACCCCGATTTGAAGGATGCGCTGTTATAAAACGGCCGGCCGGATATGACGGGATCGGCAATTTACGCAAGTGACATACATCGACGGAATACCATGTATTCCGAGTACCTGTGATCTCATCAATAATGAAGGAGGGAATACGATATGCCGAGAAGAGGTAACATCTCCAAAAGAGAAGTATTGCCGGATCCCGTGTATAATTCGCAGCTGGTCACAAGACTGATCAACAAGGTTATGTACGACGGCAAGAAGGGCGTCGCTCAGAAGATCGTGTACGACGCTTTCAAGGAAGTGGAAGAGAAGACCGGAAAGAACGCTCTCGAGGCGTTCCAGAACGCGCTTGAGAACATCATGCCGGTTCTCGAGGTCAAGGCCCGCCGAGTCGGCGGCGCCAACTACCAGGTTCCTATGGAAGTCCGCCCCGACAGACGTCAGACGCTCGGTCTGAGATGGCTCACCGATTTCGCCCGCAGCCGCTCTGAGCGCACAATGGCCCAGAGACTTGCGGCCGAGATCATGGACGCCATAAACAGCACCGGCGGAGCCGTCAAGAGAAAAGAAGAAATGCACAGAATGGCTGAGGCCAACAAGGCGTTCGCGCATTACAGATATTGATTTTAGTTCGGAATATTTATACCGACCGTCCGCTTAAAGAGCGGATAAACGATTCACGGCGCCCGCGTGAGCGGACGCAAAGATGCGTTATAGTCGTTTAATATTCTTTAACTTTTAAGGATAGCACAAAACAGATGCCAAGAGAATATCCCTTAGAAACCTACCGCAACATCGGTATAATGGCACATATCGACGCCGGAAAAACGACCACGACTGAACGTATCCTGTTTTACACCGGACAAGTACACAAGATGGGCGAGGTCCATGACGGTGCGGCCACCATGGACTGGATGGAAGAGGAGCAGGAGCGCGGAATAACGATCACATCGGCCGCGACGACCTGCTACTGGAAGGACCACCGCATAAACATCATCGACACTCCCGGGCACGTCGACTTCACCGTCGAGGTCCAGCGCTCGCTGAGAGTCCTTGACGGCGCCGTGTGCGTCCTCTGTGCCAAGGGCGGCGTCGAGCCTCAGTCCGAGACTGTCTGGCGTCAGGCCGATCAGTTCAATGTCCCCAGGATGGCGTACGTCAACAAGATGGACATCATGGGGGCCAACTTCTACCGCGTCATCGACATGATGCGCGACCGTCTGAAGGCCAATCCGGTGCCGATCCAGCTTCCCATCGGCAAGGAGGACAGCTTTAAGGGCATCGTCGATCTTATCGAGATGAACGCTGTCATCTATTACGACGATCTGGGCAAGGATATGAAGGTCGAGCCGATCCCTGAGGATATGCTCGAGCTGGCGCAGAAATACCGCGCTTCGATGATAGAAGCGGTCTCGGAAAACGACGACGTTCTGTTTGAGAAATACTGCGCAGGCGAGGAGCCTACCGTAGAGGAGATCAAGAACGCCATCCGCCGCGAGACCATCGGCAACAAGATCGTGCCTGTCGTATGCGGCACTTCCTACCGCAACAAGGGCGTTCAGAAGCTGCTCGACGCGATAGTCGAATACATGCCGTCCCCGCTCGACATCCCGCCGGTAAAGGGAATCGATCCCGACACGGGCGATGAGATAACGAGAGAATCCGGAGACGATCAGCCGTTCTCGGCTCTCGCCTTCAAGATCATGACCGATCCGTATGTCGGACGCCTCTGCTTCTTCAGAGTCTACTCCGGAAGCGTATCGATCGGGACGACGATCTTCAACTCATCGAAGAACAAGAATGAACGTGTCGGCAGGATACTGCTAATGCACTCGAACGAGCGCACCGATATCGAGACGGCTTACGCCGGCGATATCTGCGCTCTGGTTTCCACCAAGAATACGACCACCGGAGACACCTTCTGCGACGACAAGGACCCGATAATCCTCGAGTCGATGACCTTCCCGGAGCCTGTCATACGCGTCGCCATCGAGCCCAAGACCAAAGCCGGTCAGGAGAAGATGGACGTCGCGCTCGCCAAGCTCGCCGAGGAGGATCCGACCTTCAAGGCCTATACCGACGAGGAGACGGGACAGACGATAATCGCCGGAATGGGCGAGCTTCATCTCCAGATCATCGTCGAGAGGCTGCTCCGCGAGTTCAAGGTCGAGGCGAACGTCGGCAAGCCGCAGGTCTCCTACAAAGAGACCATACGCCGTCCCGCCGACGCCAACACCAGATATGTCCGCCAGTCGGGCGGCAAGGGCCAGTACGGACACGCCATCATCACCATCGAGCCGAACCCGGGCAAGGGCTACGAGTTCATCGACAAGGTGGTCGGCGGCGACGTGCCGAAGGAATTCATCCCGTCCATCGACGAGGGTATCCGCGGCGCGATGCAGTCCGGCGTCGTTGCCGGCTACAACGTGGTCGACGTCAAGGTCACGCTCACCGGCGGCTCCTACCACGAGGTGGACTCTTCCGAGAACGCCTTCAAGATCGCCGGCTCCATGGCTTTCAAGGAAGCCATGGCGAAGGCCGATCCGGTCCTTATAGAGCCGATCATGAAGGTGGTCGTCATCACGCCCGACGATTATATGGGCGATGTTATCGGGGATCTGAACTCCCGCCGCGGACGCATCGACTCGATGGAGGCCACGAGCGGAGGACAGCAGATCACCGCACAGGTGCCGCTGTCCGAGATGTTCGGATACGCCACCGATCTGCGCTCCCGCACGCAGGGACGCGGCGTCTACTCGATGGAGCCGGGTATCTTCCAGGAGGTCCCGAAGTCCGTCATGGAGAAGATCGTAGGCGACAGGGCCGGCAGATAAAGCTGACGCTGACGCTTGAGATATAAGCAACAAACAACTTTGTGAGTAATTTACGAGAGAATAAATTACCGGAGGAAAAATAATCATGGCAAAGGCTCATTTCGAACGTACAAAGCCGCATGTCAACATCGGTACCATCGGTCACGTTGACCACGGCAAGACCACTCTTACCGCCGCCATCACCAAGGTCCTTTCCCTGAAGGACGGCCACGCTCAGTTCATGGCGTATGACCAGATCGACAAGGCTCCCGAAGAGAAGGCCCGCGGAATCACAATCAACACCGCTCACGTTGAGTACGAGACCGACAAGCGTCACTACGCTCACGTCGACTGCCCCGGCCACGCCGACTACATCAAGAACATGATCACCGGCGCTGCTCAGATGGATGGCGCTATCCTCGTCGTCGCCGCTTCCGACGGCCCGCTGCAGCAGACCCGCGAGCACGTTCTTCTTTCCCGTCAGGTTAACGTTCCCGCCATCGTTGTCTACCTGAACAAGGTTGACCTCGTTGATGACGAAGAGCTCATCGACCTCGTCGAGATGGAGACCCGTGACCTCCTTAACCAGTACGATTATGACGGCGACAATGTGCCGATCATCCGCGGCTCCGCCCGTAACGCTCTCGAGAGCACCGAGACCGATCCCGACGCCGAAGTCTACAAGTCTATCCATGAGCTGATGGACGCCGTCGACGATTACATCCCGACTCCCGCCCGTAAGTCCGATCTCCCGTTCCTTATGCCTGTTGAGGACGTCTTCTCCATCTCCGGCCGCGGCACCGTCGCTACCGGTAGAGTTGAGCGCGGCACCGTCAAGGTCTCCGACCCTGTCGAGATCGTCGGCCTTAAGGAAGAGAAGGGCACCTCCGTCGTTACCGGCGTTGAGATGTTCCGCAAGATCCTTGACTACGCCGAGGCCGGTGACAACGTCGGTCTGCTTCTCCGCGGCATCGCGAAGAACGAGATCGAGCGCGGCCAGGTCGTCTGCAAGCCCGGTTCCATCCATCCGCACACCAAGTTCGTCGGCCGTGTTTACGTCCTGACAGAGAAGGAAGGCGGCCGCTCCAAGCCGTTCTTCGCCGGCTACCGTCCGCAGTTCTACTTCAGAACCACCGACGTCACCGGTACCATCTCCCTTCCCGAAGGCGTTGAGATGTGCCGCCCCGGCGACAACGTTGACATGACTGTCGAGCTCATCAGCCCGATCGCCATGGAGGAGCAGCTCCGCTTCGCTATCCGTGAAGGCGGACGTACCGTCGGCTCCGGCGTTGTTTCCAAGATCATTGAATAATCTGAAATAATATAGCTTAATATCAAAGACATCATCCTGCCGGACGGGAAACCGTCCGGCAGGAAAGACGTCCGACTTTGAGGGTGGTGAAATTCCACACCGATGGTTACAGTCCAAGAGCGGGATATATCATCCCGTTGACGGGGCGAAATCCCCCGACCGACGGTTCCGGCGGTGACATCGTCATGAACATGATGCTCCGCGGGAGGCGGCATGCCGCCACAGTCCGGATGAAAAAGATCGACGATATCATAAGCGGCGGGCTATGCCGCCGCGAAAGGGGCATCTGCGCCCGACGAATAACGCCGCCCTCCGAAGCAACCCATCGGAGAGCATTTTTGTTGTTCAAGCGTTTTTGAATAATATCCTTACATCGCCGATCTCTCAAATTGTCTGTTTTTTATAGAATTTGAGAGGTAAAAAATGAATACTGCCGCAACGAGGGAACTCGGCTATATCAGATATATAACCGTCACCGCGATCATGAGCGCCGTCGCAGTGGTGCTCCAGCTGCTTGAATTTCCGCTTCCGTTTCTGATCCCGCCATTCATCAAGTTCGACTTTTCCGAGCTTCCGGCGTTGATCTCGTCCTTCGCGATGGGGCCGCTGTCCGGGATCCTTGTCTGCCTGATAAAGAATCTGGTAAAGCTTCTGACCTCGTCCACCGGCGGAGTCGGAGAGCTGGCGAATTTCCTTATCGGGATATTCCTTGTCGGAACGGCCGGATTCATATACAAATACAACCGCACGAGAAAGGGAGCGTTCATAGCCTGCCTTGCCGGGTCTCTTGCGATGGCGGTGATGAGCATCCCGGTCAACTATTTCATCTCGTACCCGGTCTACACGAAATTCATGCCGCTCGACACGATAATCGGCATGTATCAGGAGCTCAACCCGAATGTCGACGGGCTGCTCGGATGTCTGATCGTTTTCAACCTTCCGTTTACATTTCTAAAAGGCGCCGCAGATTCCCTGATCACATTCTTTATCTACAAGTATCTTTCCCCTATCATCAAGGGCACCGGCCGCGGGAAATCGAGCGCGAGCGGGCAGGCGTGAGCCTTATCCGCTGAGGCGCCGCCGCCTTCAGGTATAACGTATTGTCAGCCGAAATCATTAAAAAATCTCTCTGGGTATTCTTCATCTCGATGCTTCCCGTCGTGGAGCTGAGGGGAGCGATACCGATAGCGGCTGCCGCCGATCTCGACTGGCATGTCGCATATATCCTCTGCGTCATCGGCAATATGCTGCCGGTGCCGTTCATCCTGCTTTTCATCCGGCGTCTGCTGAAATGGATGAAGACGAAAAAGTATCTTTCGAAATTCGCAGGATGGATAGAGGAACACGCCATGAAGCGGTCGTACAGGATAGGACAGTTCGAGGTCCTCGGGCTTATACTGTTCGTGGCGATACCGCTCCCCGGCACCGGGGCGTGGACGGGGGCCATAATCGCGGCTCTGCTTGACATACGCATGAAGACGGCGCTCCCGGCGCTGCTCATCGGAGTCCTGATAGCCGGTGTGCTAGTATCCGGCATAGCCTACGGCTTCGCGGCGCTGCTGTGAGCCCGCTGCCGGATTGGAAGGATCAAAAGACAACATTCAATTAAGCTTAAGGGAAAGGACGGCAGCGTCCTTTCCCTTATTAGATGCGCGGCGTGAGGCCGCTTTTTTTATTTCTCTTTATCATAAATATCACGAATTAGACTTGAATTAATCCGGCCGTCATGATATAATTATTATGAGTTATTATATTCTGTCGGGGGGCTGCCCGCAGGATTCTGAGCGTGAGATCGCCGAAAAGGTTACGAAAATGAGCGAAAGACCGAATCTGCTTTATATCCAGTACGACCAGCAGCGCTACGACTGCGTGTCGATGAGCCATATCTTCGATGTGAAGACGCCGAATCTCGAGCGTATCGCCGACAACGGAGCCTTCTTTGAAAACTGCTACACCCCGATACCGGTATGCGCTCCGGCGAGACAGGCGCTGTTTTCCGGCAGACGCCCCGAGATGTACGGCGGGCTGTGGAATCCTCATATCGTCTTCCCGGTGGCCGGGATCGACAAGTCGATATGGAGCTGGACGAGGGCGATCCACGAGGCCGGATACAACACCGCTTACGCCGGATGCTGGGAGGTCGACCCGAAGGCCCAGCCGTCGGATTACGGCTTTGAGCATTTTGTCTCGCGCGGCGACATAAACAAATACATATCCGACAGATACCCGGATGTGAAGTATACGAACGGCTTCTTCGGCGAGCCGAATCCGGTTAAGCTCGAGGACAGCTTCACGCATCAGATAGCGAAGCACGCGATCGGATGGATAGAGGAATTCACAAAGCAGGATAAGCCGTGGTATATCCATCTCGACAGCCCGGAGCCGCATCTGCCCTGCCGCCCGAGCGAGCCGTTCTCGTCGATGTACGATCCCGACAAGCTCACTCCGTGGGGGAGCATCGGCGAGACCTTCGAGGGCAAGCCGTATATCCAGAAGCAACAGCTCATAAACTGGAAGCTCGAGGACAGGACATGGGATAACGGCTGGAAATACACCGCTGCCATGTATTACGGCATAATCACCCAGTACGACAACGCCGTCGGCCTCATCCTTGATGCCCTTGAGAGATCGGGGCAGATGGAGAACACCATCATCGTCTATGTCACCGATCACGGCGACATGTGCGGCGGACACCGTCTTATCGACAAGCACTACAACATGTACGACGACATCACCCATATCCCGATGGCGATGCGCTGGGACGGGCATATAAAGCCGAATCGCGTGAAGAGCTTCGCTCAGTCGATGCTCGATATCCCCGCCACCCTGTGCGGGCTGATGGGGATCGAATCTCCCGACGGCTGGTTCCAGGGTAAGGATATGTCTGCCGATCTCTGCGGCGGGGTCTCCTTCGACGGGCGCGATACCGCCGTTTCGACCTACAACGGTCAGCAGTTCGGTCTCTTCTGCGAGCGCATGATCTGCGGCGAGAGATACAAGTACGTCTGGAACCCGACCGACATCGACGAGTTCTACGACCGACAGAAGGATCCGAATGAGCTCAGAAACGAGATCGGCAACCCGGAGTACAAGGATATAATCGCCGATTACAGGATAAAGCTCCACGACGAGCTCAAGCGCTGCTCCGACCCGCTCATCGGCTGGACTGCCGATCAGCTGCTTGCCGGACGCAAGATCTGAAGCCTTGGGAGGCTTGAAAACGATGAAGCGCCCTCTTTCGCTGCTTATAAAGCCGGCATCCGGGCGCTGCAATCTGAACTGCCGCTACTGCTTTTACCGTGCCGAGCTCGGTGCGCGTGAGAAGGCCGACAGAGGGCTGATGGATGAAGAAACCGCCATGAGCCTGATACGGTCGGCGGTCGATGCCTCGGCGGGAACGCTGCATGTCAGCTTTCAGGGCGGCGAGCCGACGCTGTGGGGGCTCGAGCGGTTCATGCAGTTTGAGGATGAGCTTCGGCGGTACGCCGATGAGATCTCTCCCGGCCTTAAGGTCTCGTTCTCGATACAGACGAACGGCATCCTGTGCGCTTCGGATAAGCGCTGGGCGGAGTATTTCGCCTCGCATGACTGGCTCGTCGGGCTTTCGATCGACGGCAATCAGCCTCTGCACGACGGCAGCCGGGTGGACATGGCCGACAGGGGCAGCTATGAGACGGTGCTTCGCGCGGCCGATAATTTCGCCGCCGCCGGGGTGAAGTTCAACATTCTCACCGTCGTGACCGACGCTCTTGCGAAAAAGCCGCGACAGATCTATAACGAATACAAGGCCCGCGGCTGGGACTGGATGCAGTTCATCCCCTGTGTGTCGGACGGGGAAAACCGTCTTACCGCCGAAAGATACGGTAAGTTCCTCTGCCGCCTGTTCGACTGCTGGTATTCCGATATCGCGGCGTATCTTTCTGGCAGATCGAGCAGAAGGATCAGCGTCAGGCGCTTTGACGATCTTATCCGCGCCGCCGCCGGACAGATGCCGGAGGAATGCGGCTCGAGAGGAGCATGCTCGATACAGTTCGTCGTCGAGGCCGACGGCGACGTCTATCCGTGCGATTTCTGGTGCGTCGACGAATATCTGCTCGGAAACATAAAGGACGGCATAGAATCGCTTACCGGCTCCGAAAGCGCCGTGCGCTTTCTGGATGAAGGGGCGGCAAGGCCGCCGGAAGGATGTCTTTCCTGCCCGGCGCTGATATACTGCCGCGGCGGATGCCGCCGATACCGCACAGAAGACGGGAAATATGTCTTCTGCGAGGCGGAAAAGGCTCTCGCGGGCTACGCGGGGGAGAGGATAAAGGCTCTCGCCGCCTATCTTGTGAGATAGTATATTTTTTGTAACAGAAGTCTTTGGGAAGGAAAAGGGGTCTGGGGGAAGGGAAACCCTTTCTTCAGAAAGGGTTTCCCTTCCCCCAGTGCAGAAATCCAATATAAGGACGGTCTCGGATGACAGGCAGAAACACTTCCGGGACGCGTCAGGGCGGAACCGGCGGCAGAGCTTCGGGCGCGGGGAACGCCCGCGGCGCGTCAGCCTCCGGCGGACGCCGGGGAAATGCGGGTGGCAGATACGGCGGCGCCGACAGGCGTCAGCGGGCCGCCGAGTATCAGCGCCTCGAGCGCGAGGAGCAGAACTCGAGAAAGAAATGGCAGCAGGAGCAGGAGCGTCTCAGGCTCGAGGCTGAGGAGGCCGCCGAGAGGGAACGGGCGGCTGCAAGAAAAAGGCAGAAAAAGGCCGAGCGCAAGGACAGGCGCGCCGAAGGGCTGGCGCAGGTGCTCAGCCATATCAGGCTCTTCTTCATACTGTTCTTCGTCACCATAATCCTCTCTGTCGTCGGCGGATGGATGTATCTCAACGCCGCCTCGATAAGGACGATGATGAGCGGCGACACGGTGGTCTACGTCCTCGGGCGGGAGATCACCCGCGAACAGGCGAGAGCCGTCTCACCGAACTATGAGTACTACCGCCGGAGATATTTTACCGAAGGCTCGCATCTCTGGAGCTACGACGCCGAAGAGGTGTACATAAACAACGACTGGTACGTCGATTTCTCCCTCATCGGCAGCTATTACGGCTTCGTCGTCACCGGAGACGCCGGCGAATATTCGTTCATAACGCAGATCGGCAGCGACAACCGCGCGTCGGCGTACGGCGACGTGGTGCGCTTCCATGTCGGGACGCCGGTCGTCGAGATCAACGGCATCGAGGTCCGACTCCCGCACCCGGCCGTCATGAAAAACGGCGATATCTGGGTGCCGTATGAGTTCATCAACTATTACGTCGCCGATATGACGGCAACGTACGATTCGTCGCTGTCGACGATGTCTCTGACCCCGATAAACGACAAGCCGGCTTCGCCCGACAACCCGCTCCATCTGACGCTCAAGCACGAGAGCTACGCTCCGCATATCGCCGAGAGCTCTCTCAGCGAGGAGATACTTCAGCAGACCGACCCGGAGCGCATACGCGCCGAGCGCGAGGCGAAGAAACGCCGCGCCGCCGAGGAGGCCGCCGCCGCGGCGAGGGCCGCCGAGGAAGCCGCTGCCGCCGAAACCGACTATTCGATATATGACCTCGTCGAATGACACCGGAAATCACACAGCAAAACACAGCAGACCGCTATAAGCGTATATATTTATCAGGGGATAAGAATTGAACGGACAGAATAACGGACAAAGGCAGAGAACGGCCGTCCGTCGGCCCGCTTCGGCGGCTCAGACCCGGAACCGGCAGGCGCAGGGAGCGCCGCAGGGCTACGGTCAGCCGTCAGGTCAGCGGCAGACGGGAATGAATCAGGGCGGATACGCCGGGCGGCAGAACGGCGGTCAGGCTTACTCCGGCGGCCGAGGCTACACGTCGGGGCAGAATTCCCGGATCCAGAGCACCGGCGGCCGGATATACGACGCCGGGTATCAGGGCGAGAACTACGGGTATCAGCAGGAGGATCCGGCAATAACCCTTCGGCGCATGGAGCTTGAGCGCCGCCGCAAGGCCGCCGAGGCCGAGAAGCGCCGCCGAGAGAAAGAAGCGAAGCTCCGCCGCAGGAACATAACTCTGCTGATCATCGCCGCCGTGGTCGTGATCGGCATCCTCGCGCTCGTGATAACGGCCGTAGTCAGGGCCGTGACGTCGAAGCCGGATAACCAGCCTGAGGGCGGAAAGGTCGCCGGAACTTCCGATCCGTTCGCGCCGAACGGCGAGACGGACGCGAACGGCGATCCGCTGCTGAACGATGTCCCCGAGGGCGGCTTCGACGAGCAGACGCCGTCCGAAGAGACGCAGACGGCCGAGACAGCCGCGCCTGCCGAGACCGAGCCGCCTCAGCCGACATGGGAAAACTACACCTTCAATTTCAAGTCGGATCTTTCGGCGTATGAGCAGTACATGAACCCCGAGGGGGACGAGTACCTGACTCTGATTAACAAAACGCATCCTCTCGGCGAGGATTACGCCCCGACGGATCTGATCGACGTCGTCGACACGAGAAACGACGGCCGCGCGACGCAGCAGATGCGCGAATACGCCGCCAAGGCGCTCGAGGCCTTCCTCATCGAGGCGAGGGCAAACGGATTCAATGACGTCACGGTGACATCAGCTTACCGTCCGTACAAGCAGCAGCAGTACTCGTTCAACAACAAGGTAGCCGAGTTCTCATATCTCGGCGACGAGGCCGCCTACGCCGAGGCGGCGAAAATCATCCAGATACCGGGATGCAGTGAGCATCAGTCGGGGCTGTGCGTCGACATGCACAACATAGCCGCCGCCGACGTCTCCTTCGCGAAGCAGGCCGCCGCGACATGGCTGGCGGACAACTGCTATAAATTCGGCTTCATCCTCAGATATCCGGCAGACAAGACCGAGATCACCGGCATCAGCTTCGAGCCGTGGCATTTCCGCTACGTCGGCAGATACCACGCCTGCAAGATGTGGGAGAGAGGGCTGTGCCTCGAGGAATACTGGCAGCAGCTCGGGAAGAATTAATAAAAACAGGACAGGAACGATAAAGACATGAGAGAAAACAGATACGCGGTGGTCGACATCGGCTCGAACACCATGAAGATGAATATCTACGACGTGGATGAGGTCGACAGCGAAACCACGCTTTCCTTCATAATGACCGAATCCTCGACGCTGGGACTCATAAACTACAACAGCCGCAAGATCATGAGCGAGGCCGGAATCGGCCATCTCGTCGAGACGCTCGAGAAATACAAGCGCCTCGCCGAGAACGTCGGCGTCGCCGAGGAGAGGATCTTCTGCCTCGCCACCGCGTCGCTGCGAAACATAATCAACTCAGCCGAGGTCATCGCCGCCGTAAAGGCGAGGACCGGCCTCGACACCTCTCTTATCTCGGGCGAGAACGAAGCCCTGCTCGGCTTTGACGGTCTCAGATACGCCCTCGGCGAGAGCGTGCGCTCCGGCGTCATGTGCGATATCGGCGGCGGCTCGACCGAGCTCCTCGGCTTCATAGACTGCCTCGCGGTAAGGGCCCACAGCGACAAGTTCGGCTGTCTTTCGCTCTACCGCAAGTTCGTCGAGGAGATCTTCCCGTCGAAGAAGGAAGCGAAGCAGATCGCCGCTTACGTCGCCGAGAGGGTCGGGAAGATCGACTGGCTGAGCGGCTACGGCGACACGCTGTATCTCGTCGGAGGCACCGCCCGCTCGGTGGCGAAGCTGCGCGATGAGATGACCGCGTCCGACGGGACGCAGTCGGGATCGAAAATGACCTCCGATCAGCTGCTCGACACGATAGATTATTTCACTCACCTTAACAAGGACAAGATCGAGATACTCATCAAGGTGATACCCGACCGCCTGCATACGATAGTTACCGGAATGATCGCGCTCGAGCAGATAGTGAAGCGCGTTCAGGCGAAGAACATCGTGATATCATCCGGCGGGCTCAGAGAGGGCTATCTGCTCGGCAGGATCCGCGAGATGAAGGCGTCGCAGGGTGAAGAAAACGGCTGAGCTTCATATGACTGACATATATGTTAACCGCGAGCTCAGCTGGCTGAAATTCAACAGACGCGTGCTCATGCAGTCGGTCGCCGACGAGGTGCCGCTGTTTGAGAGACTTAAATTCATCGAGATATTCGGCTCGAACCTTGACGAATTCTTTATGGTCCGCGTCGGCTCGATGCTCGACCGCTCCCTCATACCAGACGAGCCGCCGGACAACAAGACCGGCATGACCCCCGCCCAGCAGCTTTCGGCGATCTACGCCGACGTAAAGCCGCTTTACGCCCTGCGCGACGCCTGCTGGCGCGACGTGACTGAAAAGCTGTCGGCGATGGGGATAAGGTTCCTTTCGGCTTCCGATCTCAGCGGAGACCTGGCGAAGCTCGCCAAGCAGTACTTCAGGCGCGAGGTGCTGCCGTTCATGACCCCGCAGATAGTCGACGTGAAGCATCCGATGACGTCCTTCGACAACAAGAGGATGTATCTCGCCGTGACGCTGAGGTCGGGGAGGAACGGCAAAGCGTCGATGGGCATCGTGCCGGTGTCGAACGCCTTCGGGCGCGTCGTATCGCTGCCGTCGCCCGACGGTGTCGCCTATCTTCCGATAGAAGACCTTCTGCTCCGCTTCGCTTCCGAGATATTCGACGGCTGTGAGATCGCCGGACGGGCGATAATCCGCGTGACGAGGAACGCCGACGTCGAGGTGGAGGACAACTTCTCGGACGACGACCTCGATTACAGGGACTATGTCACCGCCATCATCAAGAGGCGCGAAAAGCTGTCCCCGGTCAGAGTCGAGACATATTCGGCGTCGTATTCAGGCGCCGACAAGCTCGGCAGGACGGTCGCGCAGCGCTGCGGCGTCACGGCCGAGCAGCATTACGCCTCGTCGAGCCCGCTTGAGCTGAAATATGTATACGGGCTCGAGGACAAGATAAAGACCGTCTTCGGCGCCGAGAGCCGTCTATTCTATCAGCCGCTGTCGCCGAGGGATCAGAAGGACGTGCCGGAGGACAGGACGATAGAGGATATCGCGTCGGAGCGCGACATATTCCTCTCCTACCCCTTCTACTCGATGAAGCCGTATCTCCGTATGCTTGGAGAGGCGGCGTCAGACGAGCGGACGGTGTCGATAAAGATAACGCTCTACCGCATGGCGTCGAATTCGCAGGTCGTCGACCTGCTCTGCCGGGCGGCGCAGAGCGGGATCGAGGTCACGGCGCTCGTCGAGCTCAAGGCGAGATTCGACGAGACCAACAACATAAGCTGGTCCCGCCGCCTCGAGGAGGCGGGGTGCCACGTCATATACGGTCTCGATCAGCTCAAGGTGCACTCGAAGATCACGATGATAACGCGCCGCCGCGAGAGCGTCGGCGAGGAGCCGGGAGTCAGCCGCCTCGTCCATATAGCGACTGGCAACTACAACGAGAAGACGGCGAAGCTGTACACCGACGTCGGCATAATCACATCCGACAAAAGGATAGCCGACGACGCCGACCGCTTCTTCGGCCATATCGCGATGGGAGAGCCGGGCGACGATTACAGATACCTGCTGGTGTCGCCGAACACTCTGAAGCCGGGGATCCTGAAAGAGATAGAAGCCGAAACGGCTCTCGGTCCTTCGGGATATATCTGCATCAAGATGAATTCCCTGACCGACAAGGACATCATCGACGCCCTTGCCGCCGCCGGACGGCGCGGCGTCAGGGTCGAGCTCATCATACGCGGGATATGCTGCCTGCTGCCCGGGATCATCGGCGAGACCGACAATATCAGGGTCGTTTCGATAGTCGGGCGGTTCCTTGAGCACAGCCGCATATTCATCTTCGGCAACGGGCGCAACGTCATGCGGAGGGTTTATATCGGCTCGGCCGATATGATGACGAGGAACACGACAAGGCGCGTCGAGATAATCACTCCGATCTTCGACAAGGATATCGCCGACCGCCTCGTCTCGATGACGCAGGTGATGCTCGCCGACAACGTCAAAAAATCGGTCCTGATGTCGAGCGGCAGATACGAAAAGGTCATAGACGGCCGCGAGCCGCTCAACAGCCAGGAATATTTCTACGCTGAGGCCTATCGCGAGACCGGGACAGAGTGAACGCATAGGTTTTGATGAACACAGACGATATATTGATCCTCGCCGTCGAGTCGACGGCGGTAACGGCGTCGGCGGCCGTCCTCAGGGGCAGCGCCCTGCTCGGTCAGACGAGCGTCACCGGGGCTATGACCCATTCCGAGACTCTTTTGCCGATGTGCGATTCGCTTCTTAAGTCTCTCGGGCTTTCGATATCAGACATCGGCCTTTTCGCCTGCACCGCCGGGCCCGGATCGTTCACCGGCGTGCGTATCGGCGTGTCGATGATAAAGGGACTGGCATATCCGAGAAGCGTCCCCTGCGCCGGAGTCTCGACGCTCGAGGCTCTCGCCTATAATCTGCACGGCGTGTCGGGAGACGCGCTCGTCGTGCCGGTCATGGACGCGAGACGGAATCAGCTCTACAACGCCGTTTTCAGCGGCGCCGGGAGCGGCGAAAGGATGACGAGGATAAGAAACGACCGCCTGATCGCCTTCGAAGCCCTTATGAAGGAGCTTGACGAGACGGCTCCCGACAGACCGTTGTTCTTCGTCGGGGACGGAGCCGATCTCGCCGAGAGAAGGCTGATGTCGTCGGACTTCGAAGCGCTCAAGGCGAGGATGAGAAAAACTCCTCAGCTGCTCCGCCGCCAGACCGCCTATTCGGCGGGAGCCGTCGGGCTTCTCGACTATATGGATGGGCGCGCAGTGACGCCGGACGAGCTTCTGCCCGTCTATCTGCGGATGTCGCAGGCCGAGCGCGAGCGCCGGGAAAGGGAAGCCGGGAAAAGCTGACAAAAGGACTGGATAATATGGATTACACCGGAAAGACCGTCGCGATCGGCTGCGATCACGGCGGATACGAGCTCAAGCTCGAAATAATGAAGCATCTCAGCGAGCGCGGCATAGCGTACAGGGATTTCGGCTGCGACTCGACCGAATCGGTGAACTACCCGATATACGCGCACGCCGTCTGCGAGGCGATACAGAAGGGCGAATGCGTCTGCGGCATACTCTGCTGCGGCACCGGGATAGGCATGTCGATGGCGGCGAACAAGCACGACGGCATAAGGGCCGCCGTCTGCACCGACACATATTCGGCGCGTCTCACCCGCCTGCACAACGACTGCAACTGCCTCTGCCTCGGAGGACGGGTCCTCGGCTTCGGTCTCGCCCTCGATATAGTCGATCTGTATCTTGACACCGATTTCTCCGGCGGACGCCACGCCGAGAGGATCGCCATGCTTCCGAAATACGGGAAATGATCTCATCCCGGGAGGGCTGACATGATAAACATCAGAACGCCGTTTTTCGAGATCGGCACGAAAAATTACGTCTGGGGCGACACCGTCCTTGAGTACGCTCTCGCCGCCGAGAAGGCGGCCGGAAAATACGATATCGACGTTCTGTTCACGCTCCCCGCGGTGGAGATCCGCCGCGTCGCGGAGAGGACCGAGCGGCTGATACTCGTCGCGCCGTATATGGACACTCTTCGTCCGGGGCGCGGCATGGCGGATATACTCCCCGAGGCCCTGCGCGACGCCGGGGCGAAGGGCGTCGTCGTCAATCACTGCGAGAAGCCGATGAGCCTTCCGCAGATCAAGGCGACGATAGACCGCGCCCATGAGATCGGCATGTTCGTCTTCGCCTGCGCCGACAGCGTAGCCGAGGCGAGAGCGATCGCCTGTCTCGGACCGGATATAATAAATCCCGAGCCGACCGAGCTCATCGGCGGGAATTCGGGAGCCGTGTCCGACATGAGCTACGTCAAGGCTTGCATCGACAGCGTGAAGGCGGTAAACCCGGATATCCTCGTCGAGCAGGCGGCAGGGATAACGAACGGACAGCAGGTCTACGATTTCATCATGGCCGGGTCCGAAGCCGCCGGGGCTGCGTCCGGCATATGCAAAGCGAAGGATCCCATAGCCATGATCGACGAGATGATCGCTGCGACCCGCCGGGCCGCCGACGATCTAAAAGCCTGATTTACGCGTCAGCGGGAGGGGGATATAATCATGCCGATCCATTTTGACATGTCCCGCATTGAGAATACGAAGGCTCTGTATGAAGCGTGGTGGAACGGCGAGTCCGACAGGGACATCGTGCAGATGACCATAGGCGGAGCCTACTCCGATGAGCGGAGCCCGAAGGCGCCGACTCTGTCTCAGGAAAACTGCGCCGATTTCAGCATCCCGCCCGAGGACATAATCGAAGCGTACGACATCGCCCTGTCGAAAAACGAGTATCTCGGAGCCGCCTATCCGTACATCAGTTTCGACTGCTTCGGTCCGGGAGTCCTTGCCGCCTTCTGCGGAGGAGTGCTCGACAACTCGTCGGGCAGAGTATGGTTTTTCCCGCCGGAGCATATGACGGAATCGACTCCTCTGTCGGAGCTTTCGATCAGATATGACCCGGAAAACCGGTATGTCAGGCGGATAAAGGATTTGTACGCCGCCGGTATGAAGCGGTGGAACGGCCTTGTCATCATGGGCATGCCCGATCTCGGCGGGGTGATGGACGTCGTCGCGTCGATGGTGACGAGCGAGAGACTTTTGTATTCTCTGATAGACGAGCCTGACGAGGTCGAAAGACTGGTCCTCGAAGCCGAAAATGCGTGGTACGACGCCTACTTCGATCTCGCGGAGGTTTTAAAGCCGCAGAACGGCTTTACCGACTGGAACGGGCTCTTGTCCGTTGCGCCGGCATACGTCATCCAGTGCGATTTCTGCTATATGCTCGGCTCGGATATGTTCCGCCGCTTCGTCCTGCCGACGCTCAGGCGCGACACCGAGAGGCTGACGCATACGATATACCATCTCGACGGCGTCGGAGAGCTGACGCATCTTGACGATGTCCTGTCTCTCGAAAGGCTCGCCGCCGTGCAGTGGGTATACGGCACCGGCAAGCCGAAGGCGGCGCACTGGCTCGACGTCTACCGAAAGATTTCCGCCGCCGGGAAGAGGGCCATGGTCATCGACGGCCCGGAAGAGTATTACGCCGTCGCGAAGGAGATAAAGACTCCGCTCTACGTCAGATACTGGCTTCCCCCGGAGCGTGAGGACGAGGCGAAAAGGCTTATTTCGTACAGCGAGAGCCGCTGAACACGCCATATCCCTTATAATGCAGTCAAAAACAACCGTGAGGTGCGAAAAAATGTCATCGTCAGCGAAAAGGATACTGTCTGGGCTGATTGCCCTGATGACCGTTCTGCCGCTGTTTTCCTGCGGCGAGCAGGCTGCCGTGAACCAGCCGTCCTCCACAACGGGGGCCGGCGGCGCGACCGAGCCGGAAGCCGAGACCGCTCCGCCGTCGGCAATAGAGAATCTCGGCGAGAACGACTTCGGCGGGCGGAAATACACCATCTACGAGAGCAACGACATGGACATTCAGGTCAACTGCCCCGAAGCCGAGCTCAATGGCGAGATAGTGAACGACGGCCTCATAAACCGCGACACTTTCGTAGAAGACAAATTCAACATAGAGATAGCCTACGCTCAGGAGAACAGCCTCGATAAGGTGAAATCCTCCGTCATGGCGGGAGAGGACAACTACCAGTTCATCATCGCCGATCTTATCGGCTCACTCTCGTCCATGGCGACCGCCGGACAGCTGATGAACCTGCTGAGAACCCCGTATCTTACGATGGACGCCGAATGGTGGAGTCCGCTGTTCGCCGAGTCCTTCGCCCTCAACGGCGCGATGTACGTCAACGGCGGCGATATCGCTCCCGGCGTCTACCAGTCGCCGAGCTGCATGTACTGCAACCTCAAGCTGCTCGAGGATTACAACGTCGACGCCGACATCTATCAGCTCGTCCTCGACAAGAAGTGGACCCTCGACGAGCTCGCCCGCATAACCGGCGACATGTATCAGGACCTCAACGGCAACGCCAAGACCGACCTTGACGACTTCTACGGTGTCGCCACCCAGCCGACCTCCGAGACTGCCGTCTCATATCTCACCGGCGCCGGGGTGAAGCTGAGCGAGATCAACGCCGACGGAGCCATGGTGTGCAGCGCGATCTACGATCCGAAAGCTGTCACCGTCGTCGACAAGCTCAAGCAGTTCTGCCTCAAGATCCCGTACAAGGACATCAACGACGTCATCAACCAGACCTTCAAATACGACCGGGCGCTCTTCCTCCAGCACAAGCTCGAGGACGCCGCGGTGCATCTCCGCGACATGGAGAGCGATTACCTGATCCTGCCGAACCCGCTCTTTGACGAGAGTCAGGATCACTATATCTCGACGGTTTCCGGCTACTGCCGCGCCTTCGACGCCATCCCGGTCAACACCGATCCCGAGTTCGCCGGATTCATCACCGAGGCTCTGGCCATCTATTCACACGAGACGCTGCGCCCGCAGGCGTTCGAGATCGTCTACAAGGACAAGCTCGCACGCGATCAGCGCTCGGCGGATGTCCTCGACGTGCTGCTCGACAACCTCTACGTCGACTTCGGCGTCATCTTCAACTTCTCCAGCATCGGCGACACCTTCTCGAACGCCATATTCGGCAAAAAGGAGATCGCGTCATCCCTCGCGAAGATCGAGCCGAAGGTCCAGACGCAGATCGACAAGCTTGTCGAGACCTGGGGAGTGGAATAATCAACTTAATATCAACTTTGAGCCTTGCGTGCCCTGCGGCGCGCAAGGCATGACCTTTTTCTGCCGGTCGGGCAGAGAGATACAAAGATCCGAAAGGCGGCAATAAGCATGAATTACCGAGTTTATTTCGGCGAAAAAGAGATCCCGGTCCAGCTCACCACGGTAAACCCGAGGCCTTACAATCATACCGAGCCTCAGGAGTTCGTCCAGCTCGTCTGCCCCGACTGCGGCGGCAGGCTCAGGGTGGAATCCGAAAGACCGCTCGCCGAGCCTGTGATCCGTCCGCTTTCGTCGGGTCTTAAGGCTGAGCGGGTGTCTGAAAACTGCGTGACGGTCGACATAAAAGAGCCGCGCAGCTTCTCGCT
This sequence comes from uncultured Clostridia bacterium, assembly GCA_946407735.1. GTDB lineage: Bacteria > Bacillota > Clostridia > Oscillospirales > CAG-272 > JAAZGC01. The sequence goes on along the minus strand of CAMJPL010000005.1, from coordinate 17,805 downwards.
TGAGTTCGGCGGCGAGATAATCGGCAATCTGCTCGTTTTCATGGTGCCGGAAAGGGACGATCTGCCAGATCCCGCGTCCCGGGACGTGATCTATTACGGCAGGGGAGAGCACGACGTCGGCATGCTGTATCTTTCGAGGGACAACGTGACGGTATTCCTCGACGAGGGGGCGGTCTTCCGCGGCAAGATGCATCTCATGGGCTGCCGCAACGTGAGGATCATCGGCGCCGGGCGCATAGACGACGAAAGATCGTCAAAACGCGATATCACGCTCGATATCTCCGGCTGCGAGAACGTCGAGGTGCGGGATATCGTCATAACCAATCCGACGACATGGACGATACGCCCCTTCGCCTCCGAGCATGTGCATATAAACAACGTGAAGCTGATCGGCTGCAGGGGCAACAGCGATGGCGTCGACGTCGTCAACTCCCGCCATGTGCTCGTCGAGAACCTTTTCACCCGTACATGGGACGACTCGCTCGTCGTCAAGGCGTTCGGCGAGAGCGACAGAAGGAAGGACCCCGAAGCTCCGTGGACGGATGAGCAGTACGAAAAGCTGTGGGCGATGGCCGGCAACGTATCCGATCTCACATTCAGGCACTGTACGCTCTGGAACGATTTCGCGCGTCCGATGGAGATAGGCGTCGAGCTCAGGACGGCAGAGGTGAAGGATATCCTGTTCGAGGATATCGACATGATCCACTCCACCACCGGATATCCGGTGATGGGCTGCCATCACGGCGACCGCGCCGACGTTCACGACATAGTTTTCAGCGATATCAGGGTCGAGGATGCTCCCGGCGCGCAGCTGTTCGACTTCCGCATGACTGATTCGGTGTGGAGCACCGACGGCCGCAAGGGAAGGATAAGGAACGTGACGCTCCGCGACGTCGAGCTCCTTGCGCCGAAGGGCAGGGCATTCATGCCGTCGATGAGCCGCCTCGAGGGGTGGAGCGAGGAGAACGACATATCGGACTTCCGCTTTGAGAATATAAAGATCATGGGCCGATACGCCGACACGCCGGAGGCGCTCGGGCTGTCGGTACGCGATCACGCGAAAAACGTCACGGTCGTCTGCGATAAGGACGGTCCCCGTGTCCGCCCGGTGAGGGGAGACGTCGGGATATCGTCTCCGTTCGTATTCGGCGTCGACGGCAGGCTGACCGGGACCATTCGCCTAACGCTTACGAATATCGGCGGCGAGAGGTCGGACGGCGAGGCGCGCATCTCGGTATCGCCGAAAAACAGCGCGCCGGACACGGAGCCGCTTTCGTACGATCTCGCTCCCGGAGAGAGCCTGTCGCGCGAGTATGAGCTCACTCTGCAGCCGGGAAGATACCTTGTCTCAGCCGTCGGGCTGACGCCCGAGCTTATCGGCGGATGGCTCCTGCTCACGCTCGAGGGGCGGCGTGAGGGCTTCGGTGCGTCGTTCAAAAACTACTACGGCGACGAGCCGGGAGACGTCTTCATCTCGGTCGAAGACGGCATGCTGAATGTCCGCCCGAATCTGAAGGACTGCTGCAAAGGGTTGACCGTATATGCCGCGAACACTCCCCCGACCGAGCCGAACGAGGTGCTTTTCACTGCCGAGGAGACCGATTTCGGCGAATGCGGCGCGATAATCGAGGGCCCGCACGGCCCCGAGCAGGCCCCGCAGCTCCGCTGCCCGGCCGAGATCACATATGTCTTCAAAAACGAGCCGAAGACCGGCCCGATCTCGAAGACGGATATCCCGGCGGATAAGCCGTCTCTCATCCCGCTGAAGGATATCGTGAGCGACCCGGCAGGCCCGCTCATGATCGAGATAACGGTCAGATATCCCGGCAGCGAAAAGCGCCGATATCCGTGTGCGCTGTTCCGTTCGGTTATCCCTGAGAGCTGCGCGCATATGTTCGTCCGGATACCCGGGGAGGGAAGATGAAAGATGAAGGTCTGTCTCATTCAGCCGCCGTACTCGACCGATTATTCCCGCTCCGATGAGCTTTTCCGATGGGAGATCGAAGCGCTTGACGGCTGCCGGGCCGACGCCGATATCATAGTCATGCCGGAATCATGCGATGTGCCGTGTCTCGCGAAGGACGCGGACGAGATGATGCGAAGCGTGCGCAGATACCGCGAGCCGCTGATGAAAAAGCTCATCGAGACCGCCGTCAGATGCTGTGCCGTCGTCTTCTGCAACCTGCACGACGAGGATGATAAGGGCGTGTACAACACGACCGTCGCGGTCGACCGCTTCGGAAATATCGCCGGGAAGTACAGAAAGCAGCATCTCACGGCGAAGGAGGAGAGCGTCTACCGCCTCGAGGCGGGATATACCTATGAGTACTGCGAAGCGCCTCTCGTAGTCATCGACGGGATAAGGTACTGCTTCCTTACCTGCTATGATTTCTACTTCTACGAGGAATTCCCGCAGACAGCGAGACAGAAGCCGGATATCATCATCGGCTGCTCGCATCAGCGGAGCGACAGGCAGTCGGCGCTTGAGACCATGTCGCGGTTCCTCGCCTACAATACCAACGCGTGGGTGGTAAGATCGTCGGTCAGTATGGGCTCAGATTCGGACATCGGCGGCGGCAGCTGCGTCGTCTCGCCCGACGGTGAGACGCTTCTCGACATGAAAAGCCGGATCGGGACCGAATACACAGATATCGACCCGTCGAAAAAGTATTTCAAGCCCGCCGGATTCGGCAATCCCCCGTCGGCGCACTATGAGTACATCGAAAAGGGACGCCGCCCGTGGAAATACCGCCATGGCGGCAGCACGACGGCTCTCACCGACGAGAAGATGCCCTATCCCCGCGTCTGCGCGCACCGCGGCTTCAACACGATAGCTCCCGAGAACAGCATGCCGGCGTTCGGCGCGGCAGTCGCCATGGGCGCGGAGGAGATAGAGTTCGACCTCTGGCCGACGAAGGACGGAGAGATCGTCTCGGTGCACGACGCGGTCCTCGACCGGGTTTCCGACGGAAGCGGGCTCGTGACGGAGCACACCCTCGAAGAGCTGAGACGGCTCGATTTCGGGTATAAGACGGGCGAAAGGTTCCGGGGGCTGAGGATACTCACGTTCGAGGATATCCTGAAAAAGCTGTCGGGGCAGACGGTCATGAATATCCATATAAAGACCGCGAACAATTCCGTCGGCTACGACAGGGAGATATTCGGAAAAATCGCGGCTCTCATATATAAGTACGACGCCGAGAAGTGGTCATACTTCATGTGCGGCAACGACAACGTGCAGGCCCTCGCGATGGAGACGGCGCCGGATATCTGCCGCTGCATCGGCGGAGGCGATGATCCATGGGGCATGGTGAATCGCGCCGTCAGGTATAAGGCTAAGAAGATCCAGCTCGTCAAGGGAAAATTCGATCAGAAGATGATAGACGACGCGCACGCCCTCGGCATAAGGTGCAACGTCTTTTGGTCTGACGATCCGGACGAGACCCGCCGTTATCTCGATATGGGGATAGACACGATCCTGACGAACGATTACGGCAGAATATCGGAGGCTGTGAGAGAATACAGGGAGGAAAAGGGGAAATGAAGAAAAACTTTATTGCCGCGTCGGCCATGCTGACGGCGATCATGCTTGCATCATGCGCTTCGGGAGCCGGGGGAGATACCGCTCCGCAGGGCGGCACGTCCGTAACGCCGGAAGTCACGGAAGCGCCTGCGGCCGAGACCGAATACAGCCGTCTCGACGAGCTCAGGACAGACGCGTACTCCGGCAGGACATTCACGATCCTTGACGCCAACGACTATCCCGGCTCGAATCTTATCTCTCCCGGTGCGGAGATGACCGGCGACATCGTGAACGATGATCTTTATGAGCGGGATATGGCGATAGAAGAGCTCTTCGGGATAGAGATAAACTATCTCCAGATATCTCCGGCTGCCGACGGATGCAGGTCGATGAAGCAGACGGTGCAGGCTGGGGAGGACGCGTATCAGCTGTGTGTCTCGACTCTGCTCGGAGGCTCTCTCGCCGACGCGGCGACGGCGCACGTGCTTGCCGATCTCAGCTCTATGGAAGCGCTCTCGCTGAAGGAGGTCTGGTGGAGCCCGCTCATGTACGAGCAGCTCAGGCTTTACGGCAGGATGTACTATACGTCCGGCGACCTCTCGCCGATGCGCTTCAATCTTCCGTCTTGCATATATCTGAATCAGAAGGTGCTTGGCGATTACGGCATAGACGGCGATTACTACGCCGTCGCGGACGACGGGAAATGGACGCTCGACCGTCTCGCGGAGATAACAGTCCCGTATGATCAGGATCTCAACGGCGACGGGAAGATGCATATGAGCGACGATTTCTTCGGGCTCGCCAATGCCGATCACGTCCTGTCGTCCAATCAGTTCCTTGTCGGCGCGGGCGTGAGCCTGTCGTATGTGGACGACGACGGAATACATATAGACCTCGGATCCGAGCGCACGGCGGCAGTCATCGACAAGCTCAAGCCTATGGTGTCGGGCAAGAAGTACGCGGATCAGAACGATATCTATAAGCTCGCCTTCATGGAGGACCGCGCTGTCGCGGTCATGCACACTCTCGCGATATCGAAGAGCACGCTGCGCTCGATGGAGAGCGATTATTACATCATGCCGATGCCGAAGTATGATGAGATCCAGCAGGATTACCGCTCATTCATCAACGCCTGGTCGAACGCCTTCGTCGGAATACCGATAACGTCGGATCCCGGTTTTTCCGGAAATGTCACCGAGGCTTTGTGCTGGCATTCATATAAGAATCTCCGCGCCGATATGTATAATCTGCTTCTCAAGGAAAAATCCGCCCGTGACGCCGGATCGCAGAGGATGATAGACATCCTTCTCGGAGCCCAGTACATCGACTTCAACGGTCTCTACGACTTCGGCGGAACGACGTCGGTGCTGCAGAAGGCGCTGTACGGCAAGGGCGAACTGATATCCGGGCTTGAGAAGGTCGCTGAAAAAGCTCAGAAAGCCATCGACACTCTCCAGTCGGAATGGACGGGTGAATGACGCATGAAAAAGCTCCTTATCATACTCGCCGCCGTTCTCGCCGCGCTGATCCTCGCCGTCGGCGGGTATGTCGGCTATGTCATTGCCGCCTACCACCGTATCGGCGATGCGGCTCTGACGCCGGAGGGCACGGGCAGCCGTCCGCTCGAAACCGGCGAAACATACAGGATGGTCTCGTGGAACATCGGCTTCGGAGCGTACGAGTCGGATTACGGCTTCTTCATGGACGGCGGTAAGCAGTCGCGGGCATGGTCGCCGACCCGTCTTCGTGAAAATATGATGAAGATAGCCGAGACCCTCGCAGCAGAGGACGCCGATCTGTATCTTATACAGGAGGTCGATACCGACGCGACGCGTACCTATCACACCGATGAGAGGGAATACCTCATATCGTCGATGATCCCGCAGGACTACATGTCTGTCTACGCCCCGAACTACGATTCGCCGTATCTCCTTGTCCCGCCGTATCAGCCGCACGGCGCGTCAAAATCCGGCATCATGACGTTTTCCCGCTTCGAGTTGTCGTCGGCCCGGCGCGTCGAGCTGCCGGTCGAAAGCGGATTCATGAAGCTGATCGATCTCGACCGCTGCTACAGCAAATCAAGGCTGCCGGTCGAGGGCAGGCGTGAGCTCGTTCTTTACAACTTCCATCTCTCGGCCTACACCTCCGACGGCAGGATAGCTGCCACACAGCTCGAGATGATGATATCCGACATGAAGGGCGAGTATGAGCGCGGGAACTGGTGCATCGCCGGGGGAGATTTCAACAAGGATCTTATCGGCGGCGAAAACGTCTTCGGCGTGACGGACGACAGGTACAACTGGGCTCAGCCGCTGCCGGAGGGCATATTCAAAGGCACCGGCATAAGGCTGATCGCTCCGTTCGATGAAAACGACCCTGTGCCGAGCTGCCGGAACGCCGACTCGGCGTATCACGAGGGACAGTATGTCATCACCGTCGACGGCTTCATGGTATCGGAGAACGTCGAGGTCACGTCGAGCGCGGTGATAAACACCGGATTCGCGTATTCGGACCACAATCCGGTAAGGATGGAATTCGTGCTGACGGGGATGAAGAGATAATTATACAGCCTTATGATCGATAAAACAATCAAAAAAAGCGCAGTATTTCTGATCACTATCTTCATACTTGCGATATCGGATATGTTATTGAGATACACGGCAGGTGAAAATATTTTTCCGAAACATTATTATTTATACAGTCAAAACCGACAATTCCGACTGTCAAACTATATCTGTATATCTTCAGTGCCGGTTTAGGCGTCGTTATATTGCCGCTGTTTAAAAAAGAAAATTCATCATAATACCTTCTGCCGATAAAAAAATGATCCCCGGAGCGTTCAGCCGACGCCCCGGGGTGATCTTATATGATCTGGTTTTCTTACTTTACGACATACTTGTTGCTCTCGTCGGCGATATATGAGCCTTCGAGAAGCTCGGTCAGAGCGATCGCGTCGTCTATGCCGAGACCTTCGGGAGCCTTCTCGCCGGCGATGATCGCGTCGAGGTATCTGTTGATGGTGCTCGGCTTCGACTTCGGCAGCTGCGGCCTGAACCAGTCGGCGCCGAAAGCGTCGGTCTTCGAGGACTTGAACTGCACGTCGCCGTTGATGGAGATGAGCGTCCCCTCGGAGCCGTAGATCTCGATCATTTCCTTCGTCGCGTAGGTGATGAAGCTGGTCTCGCCGATGCCGATGATCCCGTCCTCGAACTCGATGGTGGAGACGGCGGCCTCGTCGACCTTGGAGCCGAACGGGGCGGTGAATATGCCGTTGATCCTCTTCGGCTTGCCGCAGAGATAGGGCAGGGTGTACATCGGATGGCAGCCGAGGTCCATCATGGCTCCGCCGGCGGCGTCCTTCTTCTCGAACCAGTAGTCGGGCAGCCAGTGACCGGAGACGCCGTTGTGACCGTTGCGGATGCGGACGACGGAGATCTTTCCGAAGGCGCCTTCCTCGATCATCTTCTTGGCGAACTGGACGGTCGGAGTGCCGCGCATCGGATAGGAGATGGTGAAGGTCTTTCCGGAGGCCTCGACGGCGGCCTTGACGTCCTCGCACTCGGCGACGGTCGGGCAGAGGGCCTTCTCGGTGAAGATGTGCTTTCCGGCCTTGGCGGCTTTGATCAGCACGTCGTGATGGGCGGTGGTGGGGGTGCAGCAGACGACGGCGTCGACATCGCCGCTCGAGAGCAGGGTGTCGAGATCGGGGCAGAACGGCACCTCGAGACGGCCGGCCCACTCGGAGCCGCGGCCCGCGTCCTCGTCCCATACGGCGCAGACCTTCGCCTTGCCGCTGGCGTTTACTTCTCTCGCGTAGCCCTCGGCGTGGACGTGCCATTTGCTCAGCATCGCAACATTGATCATTTTCTGACTCCTTGTAAATCGTGTTTTGTTCAAAATAAAAGCTTTTGCTGTATTATAGCATATTCGGAGGATTATTTCAAGAGGAATCGGTAAAAAACGCCCATACCGAAAATAATAATTATTTGTAAATTATGCTCTCTGACGCTTGAAACGTCTCTTGAAATATGGTATAATAATACGCATTAATTTGAAGTCACATCGTGTCATATTGAATAAGCGACCGATCACGGCTTCTGTGAAAGTGAGGTGCCAAGCATGAAGCAGGGAATACATCCGGAATACCAGAACGTAGTGATCAAATGCGCCTGCGGCAACGAAGTCCTGACGCGTTCGACAAAAGGCGGTGAGATGCACGTCGAAATCTGCTCGAAGTGCCACCCGTTCTACACGGGAAAGCAGAAGTTCGTTGATACCGGCGGACGTGTAGATAAGTTCAAGAAGCGTCTTGCGGCCGCGAGCGCGCTGAAACAGAAGTAATACTACCGGCAGCAAACGGCGGAAGACGGAAAGCAATCCGTTTTCCGCTATTTTGGCGTTTAATCTCCGCCGGCTGCTTGATTTTTTTGATCCGGACGGAGGCGGAACGCTCATTATATGGAAAACAAGCTGCTGAACACGCCATGGGGCGAGGACGGGATAAACGCCGTCCGCGCCGTGACCGTCGGCGTAATCACCCGCGGCATGACCGAGGAGGAGGAAAACGTCTCCCTCGACGAGCTCGACAGACTGCTCGAGACGGCGGGCGGCGTGACCTTCGCGAGGGTCACCCAGTCGAGAGAGCTTCCCGATCCCGCGGCCGTTCTCGGAAAGGGCAAGCTAGCAGAGCTGTCGGAGCTTTGCCGGGCAAACGACGTCGGACTCGTCGTCTTCGACTGCGGGCTCACCCCGTCGCAGATACGCAATATAGAAAAAGCTCTCTCGGACGACGGCGATGTCATGGTGATCGACCGCTCGATGCTGATCCTCGACATTTTCGCCCTGCACGCCGTGAGCGGCGAGGGAAAGCTGCAGGTGGAGCTGGCTCAGCTCCGCTACACCGCTCCGAGGCTCATCGGCAAGGGACTGGCGCTGTCAAGGCAGGGCGGCGGCAATATCGCCATGAGAGGCCCGGGCGAAACCAAGCTCGAGACCGACAGGCGGCATATCGAGCGCAGGGAGCAGTATCTCAGGGAACAGCTCGGAAAGCTCGAGGCGTCGAGGGCGACGAAGCGCAAGGGAGAGAGCGTTCCGGCATAACTACGGCAGCGATAGTCGGCTACACCAACGCCGGGAAGTCTACTCTTCTGAATTATCTCACCGGCGCCGGGATCCTCGCCGAGGACAAGCTGTTCGCGACGCTCGATCCGACCACCCGGCGCTTCAGACTGCCGTGCGGCGAGGAGATCCTTCTCACCGACACCGTCGGATTCATACGCAACCTGCCGCATCAGCTTGTCGAGGCCTTCCGCTCGACCCTCGACGAGCTCAGATACGCCGATATCATAATCGTCCTCATCGACGCCTCCGATCCCGAGAGCCGGGCCCAGCTCGATGTGACGAGAAAGCTGATAAGCGAGCTCGGGGCCGACGGAAAGCCGACTCTCTACGTCTGGAACAAATGCGATCTGCCGTCGGACAGGCTGGCTCATGTCGTCTGGGACAACGGAAGCCCAGTCCCGGCGGAGGACGTGATATGCGTGTCGGCTCTCACCGGAGAGGGGACGGACGCTCTCGTATCGAGGCTCGAGAAGGCAGTTCTCGACGGGCGCCATCCGGTCAGATATTTCATACCGAATTCAAAGGCTGGAGCGCTGAGCCGCGTATACGAGCTGGCGAACGTGACGGACGTCAGATACGGGGAGGACGGCATCGCCGTGACGGCGGTGAGCGATCCGAAGGCGAGAGGCATGCTCGCGGAGTTTATTTGCGATGGCGAAGGCTAAGAAAAAGGAATCCTCCGCGCCGCAGGAGAAGGAATATATCACTCTCGGCGGCGTGTCCGAGATAGAATACGTCGAAAAGAAATCTGTTTTCTACGGCAGCGCCCGCAGGGTGACCGACGTCGGCGGAGCCGTCGATTTCATAAGGACGGTCTCGGAGAAATATCCCGACGCCACGCACCACGTCTACGCCTATCAGATAGCCGGCGGCGCCGCCGAAAGGTGCAGCGACGACGGCGAGCCCCAGGGCACGTCGGGACCGCCGGTGCTCGATTATATCAAAAAGAGCGGCTTCACCGACGCCGTGATAGTCGTCACGAGATACTTCGGCGGGATCCTGCTCGGCGCCGGAGGGCTGACGAGGGCTTATACGACGGCGGCGGCAAAGGCCGCCGAAGCCGCCGGTATAGTCAGGTTCACTGAATACACCGAGCTTTGCGCGAGGATGAGCTGGTCCGATTACGGCAGGGTGGAGAAGCTGCTCGCCGATATCGGTGCGAAGATAGACGGTGTTTCCTACGGCGACGGAGTCGAGTGCCGCTTCGCCGTGAGAACGCCGGAAAAGGATATCGCCGCGGCGAGGATCACCGATCTCACGGCGGCAAGGGCGGCTTTGACCGTCACCGGAACGCGGTTCGACTCTTAGCGGGGAGGGCGGATGATGGAATACGGTTCGGTAAGGGAGATGCTGTACGCTCAGCAGCGTATGATACTGTCTCCGCGCGCGGCGTTCGACGAGGAATCGCGCGGCAGGGAGCGCCCGGTAAGGGAGAGCCTGAGCCGCGGCGAGTACCAGCGCGACCGCGACAGAGTGCTGCACTCGAAGGCGTTCAGGCGTCTTTCCCACAAGACGCAGGTGTTTCTGTCGCCCGAAGCCGACCATTACCGCACCAGACTAACACATACGCTCGAGGTGACGCAGATCGCCCGCACTATCGCCAGATGCCTGAGGCTCAACGAGGACCTCACCGAGGCGGTCGGGCTCGGTCACGATCTCGGGCACACCCCCTTCGGGCACGCAGGCGAGAGGGCGCTGCAGAAGGTCTACGATCCGTCGTTCACGCATTACAATCAGAGCCTGCGCGTCGTAGAGAAGCTGGAAAACCTGAATCTGACATGGGAGACACGCGACGGCATCGTGCATCACACGACCGGCGGCGCTTCGACGCTCGAAGGCCAAATAGTGAAGCTCGCCGACAGGATAGCGTATATAAACCACGACATCGACGACGCCGTGAGAGCCGGAATACTTGCCACCGACGCCATACCGGCACATCTTCGGAAGGCTCTCGGCGAGACACACGGCGAACGGATAGAGAAGATGGTCGAATCGACCGTCACGGCGAGCGCCGACGGCGATGAGATCGTGATGGAGCCGGATATCGCCGAGGCGACCGAGGAGCTGCACGCCTTTCTTTACGTAAACGTCTACTGCAATCCGATAGCGAAGGGGCAGGAGGACAAGGCCGAGCAGCTGCTCGAGACGCTTTATCTCCATTTCAGGGACAACAGCGGCGAGCTTCCGGCCGAATATATCAGGATAGCGGAGAAAGAGGGCGTTGAGCGGGCGGTTGTCGATTACATCAGCGGCATGACCGACCGTTACGCGATACGCACCTTCCGCGGTCTTTTCATCCCCGAGGTATGGAGCAAGAGCTGACGGCGGTCTCATAAATAACGGTATATTTTGTTCAGGATCGGCGTCAGAGCAGCAAAGGAGCGGCGAGTTTTCATTTGATACCGCATCAGATTATCGAGGAAATAAAATTCCGTTCGGACATAACCGACGTCATCGGGCAGTATGTGACGCTCAAAAGGGCCGGCTCGAACATGAAGGGGCTGTGTCCCTTCCATAACGAGCGGACGCCGTCGTTTACGGTGTACGAGTCGACGTCGAGCTTTTACTGCTTCGGCTGCGGAGCCGGCGGGGACGTCGTTTCCTTCGTCATGCGGATGGAAAATCTCGGATATGTCCAGGCGCTCGAGCTGCTCGCGAAGCGCGCCGGGATAGAGATACCCGAGGATTCCGGAAGGGACGAGGGCGGGATAAGCCGCGACCGCGTGCTCAAGATGAATCTTGACGCCGCGAGGTTCTTCCGCGACAGGCTCAATGAGACGCCCAAGGCGCTTGAATATCTGTCCGGGCGCGGGTACAGTCAGGGGCTGATACGCCATTTCGGCATGGGATACGCTCCCGACGGCTTCGGAGCTCTCACCGACTACATGCACGGGCTCGGATATAAGGACGACGAGCTTTCGGCGGCTTTTCTATGCGGGGTCAGCCGCAAGACCGGCAGGGCCTTCGACTATTTCAGGGGGAGGATCATCATCCCCATCATAGACACGCAGAAGAACGTCATCGCCTTCGGCGGCAGGATAATGGGCGACGGACAGCCGAAGTATCTCAACACCAGCGACACCCCCGCCTTCAAGAAATCGCGCAATCTTTTCGCGCTCAACTACGCGAAGGCGAGCTGCGCCGACGAGATGATACTCTGCGAGGGGTACATGGACGTCATAGCCCTCCACGGCGCCGGCTTCACGAACGCCGTCGCCACCCTCGGCACGTCGATCACGCCAGAGCATGCCCGCATAATGAAGCGCTACACCAAAAAGGTGCTTATCGCATACGACGTCGACGAGGCGGGTCAGAAGGCGGCCGACAGGGCCTTCCGTCTGCTCGACGAGGTCGGGCTCGAGGCGAGGGTGATACGCGTGAAGGACGCGAAGGACCCGGACGAGTACATCAAAAAATTCGGCGCCGACAGATTCAGGCGCGAGGTCATCGGCGGAGCCGCGTCCGGCTTCGAGTTCAGGAGCGGGAACATACTGCGCGGCTTCGATCTCTCCGATCAGGCGCAGCGTATAGAGGCGGCGAAGCAGCTCACCGCCGTCATCGCCGAGACGTATTCCGACGTCGAGCGGGATATCTACACAAGGAGCATAGCCGAAAAGCTCCAGATCCCGTACGAGAGCCTCAAGGCCGACGTGAAAAGCCGCATGAGGCGGACCGCGAAGAAGGCGAGAGGCGAGGAAAGCGAAAAGATAAGGCTGACGGCGCAGGGCTACGGCTCCATCGGCGGCGAGAGGCTCAGGAGCCTCAGCGCGTCTTCGACCGAGGAAGCCGTTCTCGGGCTGATGATGCGTTATCCCGAGTATGCCGCTCTCGTCCGGAACAAAGATGTCGCTCTCACCGTCAATGATATGAAGACGGAGCTCGGCAGAAAGCTGTTCGGGATGATAACCGAAAGCGAGGGCGTCTTTTCGCCCGATTCGCTGAACGAGAGCCTGACGCAGGAGGAGGTCAGCCGGGCGTACAGGATGATAAGCGGCCGCGAGGGGCTGACGAACGACGAAAGCGTCTTCAGGGACTGCGTGTCCCGGCTGAAAGCGGCGGCATCGCCGTCCGAGAGCGGCGGCTCGACGCTGGAGGACGTCAGCGAGCTGATAAACAGAAAACGCATGAATACCGGAGCTTCCGATTGAAATAGATACGAGGTGTATGGCAAATGGCATCAGACAAGAAGCTGGACATCAGGGAACTGATCGAGCGCGGCAAGGCGAAGGGCACTCTCTCCAACAGCGAGATAATGGAGGCCCTCGAGGACGTCGATTACGACATCGATCAGATCGACAAGCTTTACGACAATCTGGAAAACATGGGCATCGAGATAACGGGGTATCTCGACACGCCCGATTTTGAAAACAATCTCGGCAGCGAGGCCGAGCAGTACGAATCGGCCGAGGAGATGGAAAAGATGCTCTCTCAGGAGGGGCTTTCCATCGACGATCCAGTCCGCATGTACCTTAAGGAGATCGGCAAGGTTCCGCTGCTCTCGACCGAAAAGGAGCTCGAGCTCGCCGAAAAGATGAGTCAGGGAGACGAGGAGGCGAAGAAGGAGCTGGTCGAGGCCAACCTGAGGCTCGTCGTCTCGATAGCCAAGAGATACGTCGGCAAGGGCATGTTCTTCCTCGATCTTATCCAGGAGGGCAACCTCGGCCTCATGAAGGCGGTCGAGAAGTTCGACTACAACAAAGGCTACAAATTCTCCACCTACGCCACATGGTGGATACGCCAGGCGATAACGAGGGCGATAGCCGATCAGGCGAGGACGATCCGCATCCCGGTCCATATGGTCGAGACGATCCACAAGGTCAGCCGCATCAGCCGCCAGCTGCTCCAGCGCCTCGGGCGCGAGCCCACCGCCGACGAGATCGCCCGCGAGATGAACATGTCCCCCGAAAAGGTCCGCGAGATACTGAAGATCGCTCAGGATCCCGTTTCTCTCGAGACGCCTATCGGCGAGGAGGAGGACAGCCATCTCGGCGACTTCATCGAGGACGTCGATTCGCCGGCTCCGGCGGAGGCCGCCTCGTACACCCTTCTCCGCGAGCAGCTTTCCGAGGTCCTGCACACCCTCACGCCGCGTGAGGAGCAGGTGCTCCGCCTGCGCTTCGGGCTTGACGACGGCCGCACCCGCACCCTCGAGGAGGTCGGCAAGGTCTTCAACATCACAAGAGAGCGCATACGTCAGATCGAGGCGAAGGCCCTCCGCAAGATGCGCCATCCGAGCCGCTCGAAGAGACTTAAGGACTATCTCGACTGATTTGAAAAAAGACATGGGCGGCATAATGCCGTCCCGCCGTCCATTTTTGTGAAAAACTCATAATTATCCGGCTTTCATATTGTGCCGGACTACAAAATATCTGTATGAAAGCACAAATATTCGTACGTATAATTGTGCAACATCCATAAGCGAAACTCTTTTCAGGGCATTTGTGCTAAATATAAAGGCTGATTTTTTACGTCGGTTTACCGAAAATTTGCTTGACATCAGCGCCTTTTTGGTGTAAAATAGTAATGTTAATCATGATAGCATTCTCAGGAGGATAATATCAAGATGAAAAAGAGATTTCTGCCCTTGATTTTGTGTCTGCTCATGGTGCTCCCGCTCGTTCTGGCGAGCTGCGGCAACAAACAGGCCGATCTCGAAGTCGAAACCGATGAGGACGGCAATGTCATAGCGTCCAACACCGACAATAAGGCCATGACGATCACCCTTTACTCGATCGTCGGCGACAGGACAACCGAGGAAGACATCGCCCGCATCCAGAAGGCGATTAACAGTTATACAGAATCCGAGTTCAACACGCACGTTCTCTGCAAATTCTACAAAGAGAGCGAATATGACGGCGTCATAGCCGAGAAGATCGAGCAGATCGAGGCCCAGATAGCCGAGAAGGAGCGTCTCGCCGCCGAAGCCAAGGCCGCCGCAAAGGCCGCCAGGGAAGCCGCCAGAGCCGCCGCTGCCGCCGGTCAGACCACCGTCGCCGAAACCACCACCGAGGAGACCACCGAGGTCGACGAGACCATCATCAACTCCTACGGCATCGAAGAGACCGTGTACCCGGCCGAGGACGGCGTCCAGATGGATATCTTCCTGGTCCGCGGCAAGGACAACTTCCTCAAGTATGTCGAGGACGGCATAATGACCACTCTCGACGAGGAGCTTTCCATCAACGCCAAGATCCTCAAGACATACATCCATCCGACTTTCTTCTCCGCCGCCAAGATCGGTTCCTCCACCTACGGCATACCGAACAACCATCTTATAGGCGAGTATCAGTATATGCTCGTCGACAAGGAGCTTGTCGACAAGTACTACTATGATCCCGACGGATTCAACTCGATCGCCGACCTCGAGGAGTACCTCGACGACGTCATCAAGTATGAGCCCGACGTCATCCCGCTGATGAACGAGCCGGCTCCGAGGATCGTTTACTTCACCTCCGAACCCAGTATCGTGGGCGCCGCCGTTCCGAAGAACGCGAAGCCCGGCACCAAGGCCACCCCGAACAACCTTCTCGGCGTCAACGAGTACATGAACAGCTACAAGATGATGGTCAAGTACAAGTCCGCCGGAGCCATCGCCGGCGAGGGCGCCAACCTTGACGACGGCAACAGATACGCCGCCGCCGTCGTGAGCGGAGACATCAACTTCCCGGAAAAGTACGAGGACAGATACTACGTCAGCGTCTACAAGTACCCGGAAGCCAACGACAACAACGTCTACGGCGGAATGTACTGCATTTCCCAGTATGCCGCCAACGTCTCCCGCTGCATGGAGGTGCTTGAGCTCCTCACCACCGAGCCCGAGATCATCGACATCCTTGCCTACGGCGTCGAGGGCGTCGACTACGAGATCGACGAGAACGGCTACGTCGCCAAGAAGGACACCACTTACTCGATGAACCTCAACTATGTCGGCAACCAGTTCATGATGACTCCGTCCGCCGACCTGAGCGATTCGATGAAGGCTCTTGCCGCCGACAACTGGGCCCTCGCGAAGAAGCAGAACCTTGATATGGCCTATGACCCGTATCTCGGCTTCCGTCTGAACTACACCGCCACCGACAAGGAAGGCAATGTTTCCGATCTCAAGTCTTCCGAGATGACCATCAAGCAGATCATGGACGGCGTCGTTGAGTCCTCCAAGGACTTCCTGAAGCAGATTGAAGAGTTCAGGCCTTACGAGCAGGAGGTCACTGAGCAGTACTACGTCAAGACCAGCACCGGCGATATCGAGCAGAGAGAGCGCACCGTCATGAAGACCGTCACGATCGACGACTTTGTTGCCGATCTCACCGCTCAGGCCAAGGCCGATATCTATATCGCCGCCTGCCTCAACACCGGCGACGACAACTCGCCCGTGGCGCAGTACACATCCTGGTATGAGTCCAATTTCGCCAGCTGATATATCGGTCGAAAAAAACAATAATAATTTCATTCAGCCCGAATTTACTTCGGGCTGAACTGCTTTGGAGGACATTATGAAGATAGATTTCCATATGCCGGTAAAGATCATATCCGGCATCGACTGTGTAAAGAACAACTCAAAGCTCTTTAAGCTCGGTTCTCACGCCCTGATCGTGACGGGAAGACATTCGGCGGAAAAATCCGGCGCGCTCGCCGACGTCACAGACGTCCTCGGCGAAAACGGGATCGGATATACCGTATATAACGAGATCAGCGAGAATCCTCTGCTGTCGGCATGTTTCAGCGGAGGACAGATCGCGCGAGAGAGCGGAGCCGATTTCGTCATCGGCATCGGCGGCGGCTCGGCCATGGACGCCGCGAAGGCGGTGGCGGCTTTCGCCGCCAATCCCGGGATCGGCGAGTACGATCTGTTCGGCGGTGATCTCAAACCCTCGCTTCCGCTGATAGAGATACCCACGACCGCCGGGACCGGGAGCGAGGCCAACTGGATAGCCGTCCTGTCTCTTGACGGAAAGGATAAGAAGAAGAGCTTCAAGAGCCTCTGCTCGTTCGCGAGATACGCCTTCGTCGATCCGAAATACACTTATTCGCTGTCATACGGCTATACCGTCAGCACGGCGCTCGACGCCTTCTGCCACTGCATCGAGTCCTTCCTCTCGCCTAAATCGACCGAGATCACGAGGATGATGGGTGTGAGCGGAGCGGCGGACATCTGGAAGGTGCTCTGCGAGCTCTCGCCAGATAAGGAGATCACTCCTGAGCAGAGGGAGCTGCTGATAAACGGCTCATGCCTCGCCGGGATCGCGATAAACGGCGCCGGGACCGGATTCCCGCATCCGCTCGGATATAATCTGACGATGTTCAAGGGCATCCCGCACGGCCGCGCCTGCGCCGTATTCACCGGAGAGTATGTGAGATACAATATGAAGACCGGAGAGGGAAAGGCGCTTCTGGAGGCGTTCGCCGCCGGGATCGGATCGTCTGCGGACGAGATAGCGGCGAAGATCCCCGGGATGGCGGACGTAAATCTGAAGCTGACCGACGAAGAGATCGGGATGTTCATAGACCATGTGGCCGACGCCGGGAATTACGCGAATTCGCCGTATGTTATAAACAAGGACGAGATGAAGGATATTTATACCCGGCTTTTCGCGTGAATATCGCAAAAGCAACCGCCGATTGACGGATTGCTAGGCTTCATTTATTGAATGCAACCGCCGGAAGTGGTATAATAACGGCGTCAGGACCTAAATGAGTCAGACATATGAAAGGAGAACGCCGGTCATGATAATGGCGGATAAGATCACGCTTCAAAGGAAAAAGAACGGATGGTCGCAGGAGGAGCTTGCGGAGAGGCTCGACGTGAGCAGACAGTCGGTGTCGAAATGGGAGTCGGCGCAGTCGGCGCCGGATCTCAGCAAGGTCATCGCTATGGCGGAGCTGTTCGGCGTCAGCACGGATTATCTTCTTAAGGATGATGTCGAGCTTCCGGCCGCGGCGGAGGAAAAAATCCCCGCCGTCTCGTCTGAGGACGCGCCGAGGAAGGTCAGCCTTGAGGAAGCCAACAGCTTCATCGCCGCGACCGCGAGTTCGGCGGAAAGGATATCAGTCGGCGTACTGCTCTGTATTTTGTCGCCTATATTGTTGATTGTGCTGTCTGCGGCGGGAGAAGGCGGAGCCGTATCGCTGTCGGAAGGACAGTGCGTCGCGGTCGGATGCAT
>CAMJPL010000004.1 GCA_946407735.1 uncultured Clostridia bacterium | reverse complement strand
TGACCGATACTAATAGACCGAGGGCTTGAACATTCTTTGTTCGCTTCGCTTCTTGCGCGATTCTGTTCGTTTTGCTTATTCGGCTTTGCCGCTCTCATGTTGAGAGCGGTTTTTCTTTTGTCAGTAATAATTTACATCATTGTTCTTGAAAACGATCCCGTACATGGTATATAATAAGATGTAAATTATAATCAGATGTCAGCCTGAAATCAACGGTGATATATATGTCAGCGAAAAAAATAACCAAAGCCGTTATCCCGGCAGCCGGGCTCGGCACGAGGATGCTGCCGATATCCCGCGCCGTGCCGAAGGAAATGCTTCCGATCGTGGACAG
Source organism: uncultured Clostridia bacterium (assembly GCA_946407735.1). Taxonomy (GTDB): domain Bacteria; phylum Bacillota; class Clostridia; order Oscillospirales; family CAG-272; genus JAAZGC01. The sequence goes on along the minus strand of CAMJPL010000004.1, from coordinate 150,374 downwards.
GCCGGCGATATCGTATCTTGTCGAAGAGTGCGCGAAGAGCGGGATCACAGACGTTCTCATCGTCACCAGCCGCAGCAAGACGATGATCGAGGATTATTTCGATTATTCCCTCGAATATGAGCAAAAGCTGCTCTCGTCCGGGCGCGGAAATGAGATTGACGATCTTCGCAGGGCGGCAAAGCTCTGCAACATACACTATATACGTCAGATAGAGACAAAAGGCCTCGGTCACGCCATCAGCTTCGCCAGGACCTTCGTCGGCGGCGATCCGTTCGTCGTGCTTTACGGCGACGATATCATCTTCTCCGAAAAGCCGGTCGTGAAACAGCTTATCGACGTTTATGACAGATATGAGCTGCCGGTGGTCGGCGTGAAGGAAGTGCCGATCGAGCTCGTCATGAAATACGACTCGCTAAAGACGGAGCCGCTCGAAAAGGATATCTACAAGGTCCTCACAATGATCGAGAAGCCCCGCCGCGATCAGATATATTCGCAGTTCGCCATACTCGGCAGAGTGCTTTTGACACCGGATGTGTTCGATATAATCGACAGTCTCCCGCCGGGAGCCGGCGGCGAGATTCAGCTCACCGACGCCATGAAGATCATGGCCGAGACCGGCGGCATGACCGCTGTCGACTTCGAGGGCACAAGATACGACATGGGCTCGAAGCTCGGTTTCCTGAAGGCGAATACCGAGCAGGCTCTGAAGGATCCGGCGCTCGGCGGCGAATACATGGCTTATCTTAAGGATCTCGTCTCAAAACTTTAAAAAAATGAGCAGAGTAAGCAAGATAAACTATTATCTCGATATCGCGCAGACCGTAGCCGAGAGGAGCACCTGCCTCCGCAAACGCTACGGCGCGATAATCGTGAAAAACGATTCGATAGTTTCCACCGGCTACAACGGTGCGCCGAGAGGCAGACAGAACTGCTCTGACCTCGGATATTGTCAGCGCGAGAAGCTGAATATCCCGAGAGGCGAGAGATATGAGCTCTGCCGCTCTGTCCACGCCGAAGCGAACGCCATAATCTCGGCTTCGAGCGAAGAGATGCTCGGCGCGACGATTTATATGACGTGCACCGATCCGCGGAGCGGGGAACTGGTTTCGGGCATATGCTCATGCAGCATGTGCAAGAGGATGGCGATAAACGCCGGGATAAAGGAAGTCGTCGTGAGAGAGACGCTGGAGGAATACACCGTCTACAAGGTGTCCGACTGGGTGGAAAACGACGACAGCCTGAGCGGCGTGTTCGGTTACTGACAGCTTATGAGAATCAGGAAAATAGCGGCGCTGCTCGCGGCTGTTGTTACGCTCGCGGCTCTGACGTCATGCACGAATCTCGTCAGGCTCGTGTATAAGGACGGAAAATACGTTGACGCGAGGAACGGCGTCTCCTATCTGTCGGCTCCGGTATGCTTTGAGCCGGAATCCGTCGGCGAGGAGTACGCGCAGTATGACAAGACCGTGCTCTACACGGTCGGAAAGCTCGATCCGAAGATGTATCTCACCGAGGCTTACGAGGGGATAGGATCGATCTATTATTCCGACAAAATAGAGCTTCCCACGCTTGAAACATTCGGAGCCGTAAGCGCCTATATCTGCATCTCCGATATGATAACTATACAGACCGGCGAGATCACCGACAAAAACGACGTTCAGACGCTCGTCTCCCTCTTCTGCGAGGGTGAGGAAGCGACGCTTCCGTCAGACGGCACCATGTCGTACCACATCAAATTCGTCTCCGAGGATTATCCTTCCATCTTCTACGACATCCTGTATGTCGAGCATGACAGCCAGCATAACTATCTCTACGACCGCTCGACGAAAAGATGCGTTGACATAGGAAGGGCCATGAAGGAATATCTGCCGTCTGACGAGGACCTCGCGCAGGCATGAAGGAAAAGCTTTCGGCGCGCGTTGGCGTATGCGCCGACGCGGCCGCTGCGGAAGAGGCCGCCGGGATCAGGATAGCCGTGGCGCCGGAGATAGTCTGCTTTGTGTCAAGAGAAGACCGCTGCCGGGGACCGATATGCTCCGCCGTTTACCAGTCGGCCGGAGACGGATCGAGGAAGGCTGTCAGCTGCGGTCTGGATGCCGAGGATTGCGGAGATGTGCCGCCTCTTACGATCGAGGTGCTTCGCGAAGCTGGATATATTGATCCGAAAAACACCGCGGCGCCGAGATCGCGGAGAGCCGATCCGGCTGTCCTTGAATGCTGTCACGCCGTCTACGCGGTGGACGAGGAGATCGCTATGAGGCTCATACTCGGATATCCTCAGCTCGCGTCGAAGATACGCTGCCTCGGCGGGCAGATAGCCCCCGCTGCGTTCGACACAGCCGATGAGTACCGCCGTGTGCTGAAGGACGCCGAGAAGCTGATAGGCGGACTTACCGGAGGCGAGATATGATCTCGGCCGAAATCGTAAGGCTCGGCACGGCCGATATCCCGGAGATACACGGGATCGAGAAGCAGTGCTTTACCTGCCCGTGGTCCGTGCGGTCGCTTGAGGCTTCGATAACCCTGCCGGTGTCATACTGGTTCGGCGCGAGGATCGGCGGACGTCTCGCGGGCTTCGTCGGCTCCTTTTCGGCGGCCGGAGAAGCCGAGATACTCGACGTCGCCGTCGATCCCGCTTGCAGAAGGCAGGGGATCGGAAGGCTGCTGATGACGTCGGCGCTCGCGAGCCTCAGGGATTCAGGCGCCGAGACCGTTTTCCTTGACGTAAGGCGGTCGAACGATCCCGCCGTTTCTCTTTACAGATCGCTGGGATTTGAAGTGTTTGCCGTCAGATCCATGTATTATTCCGATCCGCCCGAGGACGCCTACGGAATGAGACTCATATTCAACAACAATACGGATTCCGAATAAAACGATGCTGATTTTGGCATATGAAAGCTCCTGCGACGAGACATCGGCGGCGGTTGTGAGCATGAACGGCGGTGAGAGACGTATCGTCTCCAATATCGTCGCCTCGCAGATACCGATACACGCGCTGTACGGCGGTGTCGTGCCTGAGATAGCCAGCCGTGCCCACTGCGAGGCGATATCGAGGATCACCGGTGAGTCGCTGAGCGCGGCGGGAGTGACGCTCGACGATATAGACGCCGTCGCCGTGACGTACACGCCGGGGCTCGTCGGCGCTCTTCTGGTGGGCGTGAATTTTGCGAAATCTCTGGCGTATTCCGCCGGAAAGCCGCTTATCCCGGTCGATCACATAAGAGGTCATGTCGCGGCGAACTATTTCACATATCCCGATCTCGAGCCGCCGTTTGTCGCGCTCGTGGCGTCGGGAGGGCATACCTCTCTTATACATGTGACGGGATATACCGATTACGAAACGATAGGGCGCACCCGCGACGACGCGATAGGCGAGGCCTTCGACAAGGTGGCGCGTGTGCTCGGCCTGAAATATCCCGGAGGGGCGGAGATGGACCGCCTCGCTTCAAAGGGCGATCCGTCCGCCGTAAAATTCCCGAGCGCCGCGATAGCGGACGATTCGCTCGACTTCTCGTTCAGCGGGCTCAAGACGGCGGTCATAAACCATGTACATACAAAACAAATGAAGGGCGAGGAGATAAGCCGCGAGGATATCGCGGCCTCGTTCACGGCGGATGTATCGAAATCGGTCGTGAAGAAGCTCGATCTCGCCGTCAGCCGCTGCGGAGCCGATGCCGTCTGCGCGGCGGGAGGCGTCGCGGCAAACTCGCATCTGAGAGCCGCCCTTAAGCGGTTCGCAAAAAAGAAAAAGATCAGACTATATCTTCCGGAGCCGGGGCTCTGCGGTGACAACGGGGCTATGATCGGTGCGCAGGCGTATTATGAATATCTCGCCGGGAACACTGCCGATCTGACTTTGAACGCGGTAGTGGATTAAATTCAATCATTCATAAACAAAGGAAGTAAAACATGAAAAACTATGACGCTCAGCTTGAGGCGGCGGCCGAAAAATACAAAAAGCTCCTGCTCACCCAGCTTGAAAGGAACGAGAGGATCACGGCCGAGGGCGATTTCATCGACTACAAGGCTCTCGACAAGCTCGTCATCGGAGTCTGCGGCGGCGACGGCATCGGCCCGATCATCACGAAGGCGGCGCAGGAGGTGCTCGCGTTTCTGCTCAAGGACGAGATCGACGCCGGAAAGATCGAGCTCAGGTATATCGACGGTCTTACGATAGAGAACCGCGCCGCCCAGAACAAGGCCATCCCCGACGACGTCATGGAGCAGCTGCTCCAGTGCCCGGTCATTCTTAAGGGTCCGACCACCACTCCGAAGGCCGGCGATCCGTGGCCGAACATCGAGAGCGCCAACGTTGCGATGAGAAAGAAGCTCGACCTCTTCGCCAACGTCCGTCCGGTCAGGATCCCGGAGCAGGGCATCGACTGGACCTTCTTCCGCGAGAACACCGAGGGCAGCTACGCCGTCGGAAGCATGGGCTTCGACGTCACCGACGAGGTCGCGAACGATTTCACCATCACGACGACCGAGGGAACGCAGCGCATCGCCCGTCTCGCTTACGAATACGCCCGTCAGCACGGCAAGACCCGCGTTTCGATCGTCACGAAATCCAATATAATCAAGACCACGGACGGCAAGTTCCTCAGGCTCTGCAAGGAGATCGGCGAGGAATATCCGGAGATCACTACCGACGACTGGTTCATCGACATAATGACCGCCAAGCTCGTCGACGAGAAGAGACGCCGCGATTTCCAGGTCATGGTGCTGCCGAACCTCTACGGCGACATCATCACCGACGAGGCCGCCGAGATGCAGGGCGGCGTCGGAACTGCCGGATCGGCCAATATCGGCAAGAAGTACGCCATGTTCGAGGCGATCCACGGCTCGGCTCCGAGAATGATCACCGAGGGCAGAGGAATGTACGCCGATCCGTGCTCTATGCTCCGCGCGGCCGTCATGCTCCTTTCCCATATCGGAAGGGACAGCGCCGCCGACAGGCTCGAGAAGGCGCTCGATATCTGCATGTTCACCGAGAAGAAATACACGATCACAGGACGCGATACCGGCGCTACCTGCGAGCAGTTCGCCGGATATGTGATGGACACTCTGGAGCGTATCTGAAAAGATATGGAAGACGCTCCCGATGTATCGAAACCGGCGGATGAGCGGGGCGGACGGCGGTTCCCGGCACCGCTGATGCAGAGACTTCCCAGATATTACAGGGTGCTGAGGGAACTCGCCGCCGGAGAGATCGTCAAGATCTCGTCAAAGGAGCTCGCCTCCGCGCTGAAATTGACCGACTCGCAGGTGAGGCAGGATCTGTCCGCCATAGGCGAGACCGGGCAGCGCGGCTACGGATACAGCGTAAGGCGGCTTTTCTTCGGCCTGTCTGAGATACTCGGGGTAAACGATGAGTTCTCGGCCGTCATAATCGGCTCGGATCCGTTTGCCCTCGCGCTCGCTCAGGAGCCGATATTCGCAAGGCACGGCATCGTATTGAAGGCGGTCTTCGATCCGAAGGGGCTTATCGTCGGTCAGCGCGTCGGCGGAGTCAGCGTTCTGGCGATAGACGATCTCATCGGCTTCGTAGGGGAAAACTCCGTCGATATAGCGGTGATAACCGATTATACCGGCTACGACGCCGAGAAGCTGATCGACCTCGCCTCTATAAGCGGCATATGGAACTTCACCGACTATGAGCTTCCGGGAGGCCGCCGGACCATCGTCCACAACTATACGCTCGGCGACATGATGATGACGCTTTGCTGCGAGATGAAGAATCCGCGCCGGAGCGTATGAGATCCGACGCGGGTATTCTGTGTTCAGCTTTGATATTTTACCACAATGGCGCTTAAAATAAATTACGGCAGCGACGTCGTCGTTCTGCCGGCCGACGCGGTCGAGGGCTGCCGGGGAGACGATCTCGCCGTCCTCGCCCTGATATGCCGCATGGCGGGAAAGGTGGACGACAGGGAATCGCTCATCGGGGCGGTCGTAAGAAAATCCGGCCGGTCCGAAACTGATGTCGCGAAATCCGTCGATCACTGGGAGAAGAAGGGCGTATTCGCCTTCGGGGACGCCGACGATTCGCTCGACGAGGCGATAAAGTCTGCCAAAAAGGACAGGAACTCCGTCGAGATACCCGACAGGCATCCTCAGTACAGCGGCAAGGAGGCAGCCGGGATAATCGACTCGACGGCGGGCATGCGCGAGCTCATAAGCGAGTGCCAGCTCGCGGTGGGCAAGATCTTCACCGCCTCCGAGGTGACGTCGATAATCACGATGTCAGATTATCTCAGATTCACGAACGAGTATATAATAACTCTTGTCACGTGGTGCTGCGGCACCGGGCACAAGTCTCTCAGATATATCGAGAGAACGGCCTATAATCTTTTCGACGAGGGCATAACCTCGGTCGAGGCGCTGCATGAGCATATCAGCCGCCTCAACGCCGAATACGACGACGAAGCCCGCTTCAGGGCGGCGCTCGGGCTCGGCGGGCGAGATCTTACGAAGAAGGAGTCGTCCTTCCTGCACAGATGGCTGTACGACTTCGGCATGAGCTTCGACGTGATAAAGAAGGCCTATGAGATAACGATCGACGGCACGAGGGATCACAAGCTGTCGTACGAATATATGAACAAGGTGCTCGAGAACTGGCATTCGTCGGGAGCTAAGGACATCTCCGACGTAGACAGGCTGATAAGCGACTACGCCGAGGGCAAGCGCCGATCCGGAGAGAGCGGCGCTTCGAGCTTCGATACCGACGAGTTCTTCGAGCTGGCGCTGAAAAGAAGCTATGAGCAGCTCGGCGGCTCCGATACCGGGGATCCCGGGCAGTGACAAAGACCCGCGGAGGTGTATGACATGAGCTATAACAGGGAAAATTTCATACGCGTCCGGAGAGAGTTCGAGAAAAAGGCGGCGCAGGACCGGGAGGACGCCGACAGGCGCCGTGCCGAGATCCACGAAAAGTTCCCGGAGGTCAAAAACATCGACGACGAGCTGCTGCGTCTGCAGTCGGATATAGTCGGCGCCGTGATAATGGGCGGAAATGTAAGCGGCACAGCCGAAAAGCTGAGGGAGCAGGCGGCGTCGCTGAGGGCGGCGAGAGCCGGTATCCTAAAGAGCGGCGGCTACCCGGAGGATTACACGCAGATCCGGTATGAATGCGCGAAATGCCGCGACACCGGATTTGACGGGATCAAGGTCTGCTCCTGCATGAAAAAGCGACTCATTCTCGCCGAATACGAGAGCTCCGGCATCGGAAGGCTGATGGAGACCCAGTCGTTCGACACCTTCGATCTCTCATATTACAGGGTATCGGACAATATGGCCGTGGTCCTTAAGGCCTGCCGGGAATACGCCGAGAATTTCGATACGAAAACGAGTCCTAACCTTCTGTTTATCGGAAAGACCGGACTCGGTAAGACGCATCTCTCCACCTCCATCGCCCGCGTCGTGATCGACAGGTCCTACGACGTGAGGTATGAGACGGCGCAGAATCTGTTCTCGGATTTTGAGTACGAGCGCTTCGGACGTCAGCCGGCGGATGAGATCGGGAAGAAGACGGACAGTTATTTCGACTGCGAACTTCTTATAATCGACGATCTCGGCACCGAGATGACGAACTCGTTCACCGTATCGTGCCTGTACAATCTTATAAACACGCGCGTGAACTGCGGCAGGCCGATGATCATCAACACGAATCTTGAGGCCGAGGAGCTGAACAGGCGGTATTCGGACCGCATCACCTCTCGTCTGCTCGGCGGATTCAGCATCATGAGATTTACCGGCACCGACATAAGACAGCAGAAGCTTCTCAAAAAGACAAAATAAAACATACATTAACGGAGGAAGATCAATGAACGACATCCTTAAGGTAGGCGTAATCGGCTGCGGAACGATCGCCAACGCGGCTCACATCCCGAACTACAAAAAGCTCCAGGAAGAGGGCAAATGCGAGGTCGTCTATCTCTGCGACATCATCCCGGAGCGCGCCGAGGCTGCGGTCGAGAGATGGGGCGTCGGAAAGGCGATCAAGGATTATCACGATATCCTTAACGATCCGTCGATAGACGCCGTGTCCATCTGCACGCCCAACAAGATGCATTCGATCATCGCCATCGACGCCATGAGAGCCGGAAAGCACGTTCTCTGCGAGAAGCCGCCGGCAAGGGTTTACAGCGAAGCTCTCGAGATGCAGAAGGTGCAGCATGAGACCGGTATGACGCTGAACATCGGCGTCGTCAACCGCTTCAACAGCGCCGTCAACAAGATCCACGAGCTGATAGCCGCCGGCGAGCTCGGCGAGCTCTATCAGATCAACGTCAGCTTCCGCGCTCACCGCTCCATCCCGGGTCTCGGCGGGGATTTCACAACCAAGGCCGTGGCGGGCGGCGGCGTCCTCATCGACTGGGGCGTTCATTACCTCGACATCGTCATGTACTGCACCGGCGATCCCAAGACGAAGACCGTCACCGGCGAAGCCTACTCCAAGCTCGGCGTCGATATGCCTAATTACGTCTATGAGGGCATGTGGGCCGAGGATAAGAAGGATCTTAACGGCACCTATGACGTCGACGACTATGTCACCGGCTTCATCCGCACCGAAGGCCCGTCCATCACCTTCAACGGCGCGTGGGCCCAGAACATCGGCAAGGGCGAGTATACCTACATCGAGTTCCTCGGTACCAAGGCCGGCATCCACCTCAAGTACGGCGGCGATTTCGACGTCTACGGCACGAAGGACGGCAAGCTTTATTCCTACCGCCCCGAATACGCTCACGACGACATGTTCTACAACGAGATCAGCGCTTTCGTCGACTGCGTCAAGACCGGCAAGAAGCTCCCGTCCCACATCGACACGGTCATCGTCACCGCGAAGATGATGCAGGGTATCTACGATTCCTCCGAGCAGCACAGAGAGATCGTTTTCGAAGACTGATTTCACATATAAATGTCTTTTTGAAAACCGTCCGGCTGATCCGTTCAGCCGGGCGGTTTCGGTGTATTCTGCATAATTTGCGGCAGATTATTATTATTTCCCGCATTTCTCTTGACAAATCGCCGAAACTGCGGTATCATATGAGTAAAAACCAAGCTTCGAGGTAAAACAACATGTCAAACAGATACGATATCGCCGCCTACATCTGGCCGTCCTATACCGGCGACGAGCCGAGATCGCGCATCTTCTGGCCGGAGGGATACGGTGAGTGGCAGACGGTCAAGGCGGCAGGCGCGAAATTCAGCGGACACGAATGGCCGAGGAAGCCGCTCTGGGGTTATGTGAACGAGGCCGATCCGTACGTCATGCAGATGCAGATCGACTGCGCCGCCGATCACGGCGTGAACGTGTTCATATACGACTGGTACTGGTACGACGGCCGCCCCTTCCTTGAGCAGTGCCTTGACAACGGCTTTCTGAAGGCGCAGAACAACGGCAGGATGAAGTTCTATCTCATGTGGGCGAACCACGACGCCGGTATGCTGTGGGACAAGCGCAACAGCGGAAACGGCTCGACGGTGGTATGGCGCGGCGCGACGACGGAGAAGGACTTCGACGAGATTTGCGACCGCTGGATAAACATGTACTTTGTCCGCGACAACTATCATAAGATAAACGGCGAGCCGCTGCTGATGATCTACGATATCGCCAATTTCATTTCCACCTTCGGCTCGGTTGAGGCGGCGGGAAGGGGAGTCGACCGTCTGAGGGAGAAGTGCGTCAAGGCAGGCCTTCCGGGCATACATATGCAGCTCTGCCAGTGGCAGCCGAGCTTCGCGAGAGGGCGCTTCAACGGCGCCGGCGTCGATCCCGTGGAGCTGACGCCCGACGCCTTCGACCGTCTCGGCTTCAGAAGCTCGACGAATTATCAGTTCGTCCATTTTGTCTATATCGACCGGGATTACAATGAGATAGCCTCGGACGCCCGCGCGGCATGGGACAAGTTCGCGGCTCTCTATCCGGGAAGGGATTATTTCCCTCACGTTTCGGTCGGGTGGGACACGAATCCGCGCTATATCGACCTCGTCGGCGGGATAGTGAAGAACAACACTCCCGAGAATGTCAAAAAGGCGCTCGAAACGGCGAAGGAGTACGTCGACAGCCACACCCTGTCCGCGCCGCTCATCACCGTCAACAGCTGGAACGAATGGACCGAAACGAGCTATCTCGAGCCGGACGACAGATACGGCTACGGATATCTCGAGGCGATAAAGGACGTCTTTGTCGGCCGAGGGTGATCCGGCGGGTATTTCTGCAGGATTTTTCACGGATCCGGCCTTTTTTCCGAAAAATCCCCCTGCGTCAGGCATTGCTCGTGACGCCGCGTCATGTGCTATACTTGAGCAAAAGGAGGTGAGGCGCCATGTCCAGATACACGACGGGAGAGATCGCAAAGCTCTGCGGCGTGACGGTCAGGACCGTCCAGTATTATGATACCCGCGGCATACTCATGCCGAGCGAGCTGAGTGAAGGAGGAAGGAGACTATACTCCGAGGACGATGTCAAGCGTCTGAGGATAATCTGCTTTCTCCGCGATCTCGGCCTGCCGATCGACTCGATAGGCAGACTGCTTTCCGAAGACGATCCCGGCAGCGTCGTCTCTCTGCTGCTCGATCAGCAGGAGATGGCTCTGAAAAAAGAGATCGGCGAGCGTGAGGATCAGCTGCGGAAAATATCGGAGCTCAGATCGGGGCTGAGGAGCGTCGGCGAATTCTCCGTCGAATCCATCGGAGACATAGCGTACCTGATGAACAACAGAAAAAAGCTCAGGAATCTTCGGATCATCATGCTGATTGCCGGTCTTCCTCTCGTCATACTGCAGTGGTCGTCGATCATTTTGTGGATAACGAAGGGAATCCGGTGGCTTTTCCTTGTATGGCTCGCTGTAAGTATCATATACGCCGTTTTCTTCAGCCGCTGGTATTTCAAAAAGATGGCCTATATCTGTCCGGAATGCCACAACGTTTTTCAGCCGACGGTGAAGGAAGGTTTTTTCGCGAGACATACATACGCCGCCCGCAGGCTCAGATGTCCGTCCTGCGGACACCGCGGCTTCTGCGTGGAGGTCGCGGCAGGAACGGAGGCGGAAAGCGATGCGTGAAGCTGAGTACAGGAAGGATCAGGTCGTAAAATACCTGATATGGACATTCGCTCCGGCGTATATCGTCCAGATCTGCGCCGCGCCGCTTTACAGCCGAAGCAGGACGCTCGGTCAGCTTCTGATCGCGGCCATGATGTTTGTCCCGGCTCTCGGCGCAGTCATCGCCGGCGCCGACGTCAAAAGCATGGGCTGGAAACCGCGGATAAGGAAAAACATCGGGACCATCCTGATCGCATGGCTTGCCCCGGCTGTACTTACCGCTGCCGGAGCCGCGCTGTATTTCATGATCTTCCCGGATCACTTCGATCTGAGCGGCGGCTATCTGTCGTCGGTCGTCGGCGCGGAAGCGCTCGGGCAGCTGAGAGAGCAGGGGATCTCTTACCCGATGTACGTCCTTGTCAGCGTTGTCGGCGGGATCACATACGCCCCGCCGCTCAACATGCTGACGGCTCTCGGAGAGGAGATCGGCTGGCGGGGATTCCTTTATCCTCAGCTCAGGGAAAGGTTCGGACGGTGTAAGGGATGGCTGCTCGGCGGCTTTATCTGGGGCGCGTGGCACTGGCCGCTCATATGGCTCATAGGATACGAATACGGCGAGGCCGCGGGGAATCCGTCGGGATATATCGGCTTCCCTGTCACCGGGATGCTGCTTTTCTGCGTCATCACGGCAGGCCTCGGCATCATTCACGACAGGCTGTATGAAAAGAGCGGCAGCATCTGGGTGACGGCGCTGTTCCACGGCGCCTTTAACGCCGCTGCCACACTGCCTTTGGCTGTATGTCTCGCTGATACCGGATCGGCAAGGCTGCTCGGCCCGGCGTCGAACGGGATCATTGCCGGACTGCCGCTTCTTGCGGCGGCAGTTATAATTCTACTGCGGAGCGGCGGAAAAAAGACTCTGGAATGTCCCTCGGAGGAACGAGAAAACTCCCCGGGAGAAAACCGATAGCAAAAAAGCCCTTTGCTTCTGACGGCAAAGGGCTTTCAGTTATTATCTTACTTCGTTATCGGTCTGTCACTGGCTGTTTCTCTGAGCGAGGATGCGGTATATCGACACGATTCTGACGGCGACGGTGAACAGGCTCATCGCCTCTTCGATCTCGTCCGCCGCAGCGTATGTCGGGGCGAGGCGTATGTTCTTATCCTCCGGGTCGAAGCCGTGCGGCCATGTCGATCCGGCGGGGGTGAATTTGACTCCGGCTCTGCCGCAGAGCGCGACCACCTCGGCGGCGCAGCCCGGCATCGTGTCAAAGGAGACGAAATAGCCTCCGCGGGGATTCGTCCATTTCGCGATCCCGGTCCCGCCGAGGTCGCGCTCAAGGATCTGCTGTACCTTCTCGAATTTCGGGCGGATGAACGCCGCCTGCTTTTTCATATGCTCGCGTATGCCGGCTTCCGAGCGGAGATAGCGCACCGTTCTGAGCTGATTCAGCTTGTCCGGGCCGATCGTGGCGATCTTGAGGAAGGATTTCAGGTCGATCAGGTTCGCCGGGCTGGCGGCCAGAGCGGCTATGCCGGCTCCCGGGAAGGTGATCTTGCTCGTAGAGCAGAATTCGTAAACTATGTCGGGATTCCCGGCTTCCGTCGCGAGGGTGAGCAGATCCGGGATCGGGGCGTCGTCATCGGGGTAAAGCCCGTGCACGGCGTAGGCGTTGTCCCAGAAGATGCGGAAATCGGCGGCCTTCGGTCTGAGGTTGGCGAAGCGCTTTATCACGTCGTCCGAGAATACGATCCCGGTCGGATTCTGATATTTCGGCACGCACCAGATTCCCTTGACGCTCTCGTCCTCAGATACGAGCTTCTCGACGAGATCCATATCCGGCCCGTCGGCGTTCATCGGTATCGGCACAAGCTCGAAGCCGAGATGCTCGGTTATCGCGAAATGGCGGTCGTAGCCGGGCACCGGGCAGAGGAACTTCCTCTCGCTGTCGGTGAACCACGGCTTTGAGCCGCAGACGCCGTCGAGCATGGCGTGGGTCATGACCTCGTACATCATGTTGAGGGAGGAGTTGCCGCCGACGATCACGTCGGCCGCGTGACAGCCGAGGATCCCCGCCATAAGCTGCTTGGCCTCGGGGATGCCGTCGAGCCCGCCGTAGTTGCGGCAGTCGATGCCGGCCTCGGAGTCGGCCGAGCTGCGCGAGGTCAGGGCGTTGAATATATCGTTCGACAGATCAAGCTGCTCGCGCGACGGCTTGCCCCTTGAAAGATCGAGATTCAGCTTGTCCTGATAAAAGGCGGACATATGCTTTTCAAGCGATTCAAGGAGGTTGTTCAACTCTTCATTTGACAGCCTGTCGTAGCTCATCTGTTAAACCCTTTCAAATTGTTATCGAAGTGTAAAATCGGAAAAACGGCTTGCAATTTTATGCAGTATATATTATACTACATATATCGGCATAAGTAAAATACATAATCATCATCGTGATTATGTATTTATGATATGGTGTATGAAAGGCGCTTCGGGATGCAGATAAGCTGGGAATGGTACAGAGTTTTCTATTACGCCGCAAGATACGGCAATTTTTCCCGCGCGGCGGAGGTGATGCTCTCCGACCAGCCGAATGTCACAAGGACGGTGCGGAATCTTGAAGCCGCGCTCGGGTGTCAGCTGTTCGTCCGCTCGAACCGCGGATGCACCCTCACCCCGGAGGGAGCGAAGCTCTTCTCGGCCGTAGAGGCGGCTCACGAGCGTATCGAGGATGGTGAGTACGAGCTTTCGCGCGACCGGAGTCTTGAAGCCGGAGTCATCACCGTCGGAGCGTCGGAGACGGCGCTGCACGAGCTCCTTATAGACGCGATACGGCGCTTCCATTCACACTATCCCGGGATAAGGGTAAGGATATTTAACCACAGCACGCCTCAGGCTGTCGCGGCCCTGCACGACGGTCTTGTCGATCTCGCCGTCGTCTCGACGCCGACCGCCGTCCGCCCTCCGATAACCGAGCGCGGTCTCTCCGTCTTCCGCGAATGCGCGGTCGCGGGAGCGCAGCTCAGCGATCTGCGCGGGCGGACGCTGTCGCTTTCCGAGCTTTCGCAGTACCCGCTGATAATGCTCGGGCGCGGGACTATGACATATGAGTTTTACACCGAGCTGTTCAGCCGCAGCGGCGTAGAGCTCAGAGCCGATATCGAGGCCGCGACGACCGATCAGGTGCTGCCGATGGTCGCCGCCGGACTGGGGATAGGATTTCTGCCGGTGTCCTTCGCCCAGCCGGGGATAGCGTCGGGCGAAGTGTTCGAGCTGAAGCTTTCGTTTACGATACCAGAGCGGAGGATATGTCTTTTGAAACGCTCGGATATGCCGCTGTCTATCGCGGCGAGGGAGCTCGAAAAGCAGCTCGTCGGCGACAGCGGTCAGCTTCGCAACGTGTGATATTTTTACAGCCTGACGATAACTGGCTCTCTTTCGAGCGCGGGAAGTATCTTCTCCGTCAGGTCACGGACGCTGATCTTAAGGCTCGATGTGTTGACGCAGGGATGACAGCCGAAGTATTCCGCCTTCAGGATGTCCTCGTCTATCAGAAGCTTTACCTCTTTATCCCTGTCGTTCATCAGTCCCATGACCGAGACCGAGCCGGGAGTGAGACCGAGCAGCCGCTCCATGTCTTCCGGGGAGGCGAACGAAAGCCTCGACGAGCCGATCTGGGATGAGATGTCCTTGGTCTTGAATACCTTGTCGTCCTTTATCATAAGCAGATAAAAAGCCGTTTTCTGCCTGTTGCAGAGGAAGAGGTTCTTGCATATCGCCGCTCCGAGCGCCTTGTCGATATCGGCGCATACCTCCATAGTCATCGCCGGAGCATGGTCGATCCGCTGATACTCCACCCCGACGGCGTCAAGAAAGTCATATACCCTGATCTCTTTTTCCTCCCGCCCGGAGACGTCGGAGGGCCTTCCGCTCATAAGTTCCATAAAAATCTATCCCTTTCATGAATGGTATCGCTCATATTATATACTATCACAGGATCGGATTCAATACGCCGGATATTAACAATCGTCACGGATATCTGATCCGGCACGGGAAAACAAAAAGATAAACAGAAAGAAGGAAAAAACATGGCGACGATAACGACCATCGGCAGAGCTTCGCTGAAAGCCGCGCCGGACACGGTACAGATTAGCGTTTCTCTCCGGGCTTCGGAAATAAAATGCTCTGACGCGATGAAAAAGGCCGCCGGACAGCTCGAGGCCGTCCGCTCGGCCATGACGGACGCCGGATTTGACCGGAACACGCTGAGGACATCGGATTTCAGCGTGTCCGCCGACTATGAGTCCCGGCAGGACGAAAGAGGCGTCTGGCGTCAGGTGTTCAACGGGTACGCCGTGGTAAACCGCCTGTCGGTATCGATACCGATGGACGCGAAGCGGCTGACCGACGCTCTTTCGGCCGTCTCGGGCTCTGATACCGATCCCGAGATCTCGATAAGCTTTTCGGTATCGGATGAGACGGCTCTTTCGGAAAGACTTTTGACCGAGGCGGTGAAGGACGCCAGAAGAAAGGCTGAGACCATCCTCGCGGCGGAGGGGAGCGGCGCGCTCGGGGCGGTCGTCAAAGCCGAGTACGGTGAGATTGAACCTCTTATGAACAGTATGCCGCGCATGGCGATGGCGAAGAGCGCGGTATTCGACGAAGCCGCCGGAGTGCCGGACATTTCGCCGTCGGATATTGAAATGTCAGACACCGTCACCATGACATGGGAGATAAAAAGCATATGATACTTGACGAGCTTTTCGGCGAAAGCCTTGAAAAAACGCTTGAGACAAAGCTGCCGCTGCGCTTTGACGAAAACGGGCGCTTCCGTGTGCTCATGGTCTCCGATATCCACGGCGGTGTCGGCTACAACAGAAAGAAGACGGTCGCCGCTATGGAGGCGCTTGTCGAAAGCTCCCATCCGCAGCTCGTCCTGCTCGGAGGTGACACCGCCGGACCGGGATATATACACATAGAGACTACGGACGATCTCAGGAGCCTTCTTTCTGATATCTCCGCCCCGATGGAGAGCCGCGGCATACCGTGGGCGCATGTCTTCGGCAATCACGACGACAACTACGGGGTGAAAAACGAGGACGCCGAAAGGGTCTATGAGGAATTTCCGCACTGCGTGTCGAAGGCCGGACCGGCGGGATTGTCCGGTGTCGGGAATTACCTGCTCCCTGTATATCCAAGCGTCGGCACCGATCCGGTATTCGGTGTATGGGGGATGGATTCCCACGGCGGGATGACTGAGTTCGCCGAGCGCCACGGGAAAAGCGAACCTGTAAAGATGCTGCATCCGTTTGCCGGCGGTCACGGCAGCTACGACTCGGTCGATATCGAGCAGGTGATGTGGTATTATCTCGTATCGAAGGAGATAGAGAAAAGATACGGCAGGAAGCTCCCGGCGCTGATGTACGCGCATATCCCGCTGCCGGAATACGAGATAATCGTCCAAAACAAGGATGATACCCATTTCTTCGGCTATCACGACGAGGACGTCGCATGTACGGCGCTCAATCCCGGTCTCTTCCGCGCGATCGTCGAGCGCGGGGACGTCAGGGCGTTTTTCTGCGGGCACGATCACTGGAACGACTGGCAGGCCGAGTATTTAGGGATAAAGCTCGGCTACGACGCCTCTATGAGCTATCACGCCTGTCAGAACAATTTCCTTCGCGGCGGGCGGATATTCGAAGTGAATGAGTCCGATCCGTGGAATATCGCGACCGAAACGATAAAGATCCGCGACATCATGGGACACGCGGGTGACAGCGATGAGTAAGGAGAAGAAGACGCTCAGATTCGGCAAAAACGGCCGCTTCCGGGTTCTCATGATCTCTGATTTCCACGGCAGGCCCGATTTCAACCCGAAGCTGACGGCCGGCATCGAGGCTCTGATGAAATACGAGAAGCCCGATCTCGTGATGCTCGGCGGGGATCAGCTGTGCGGGACGACGAAAGATGAGCTGAGAGCCTTTCTTTCCGCCTGCCTCGAGCCGGTGATGAGCCGAGGGATCCCGTGGGCGCATGTCTTCGGCAATCACGACGACGAGCAGCCGATGTCAAAGGAGGAGCAGGAAGAGGTCTACGAGAGCTTCGAGCTCTGCCTGTCGCAGGCGGGACCGTCCGATCTGTCCGGAGTCGGCAACTACCGGCTCGAGGTGCTGGAGCACGCCGGAGACCGCCCGATGTACGATCTCTACGCTCTCGACTCTCACGGCGAGATAAGGGATTACGTAAAATACTTCGGACTTTCGGACGATACCCGCTTCATCCTGCCCGATCATTTCGGAGCCGGCTGCAATCAGGCGTCGCCGATGTTCGACCAGGTCGACTGGTATTTCAATACGTCGAAGCGCCGCGAACGTGAGCTTGGGTATAAGGTTCCGGCGCTCATGTTCATGCATGTGCCGATAATCGAATGTCAGCTCGCAGCGAGAAATCCGGAGGAGACAGGCTTCATCGGGCACAAGCGGGAGTCCGTCGGCTCAGGTGAGCTCAATTCCGGCGTGTTCATGGCGGCGCTCCAGCGCGGCGACGTGAAGGGGATGTTCTTCGGGCACGATCATTACAACGTCTTTCAGGCCGAGTACTGCGGCATCTCGCTCGGAGTCGGCTCGCCGATGGGGTATAATATGTCGGCGCACGACGATCTGCGAGGAGGCCGTGTAATAGACATATACGAGGACGGGAGGATGTTCCACCGCTCCGTCCGCCTGCTCGATATCATGGGCTCCGCCGCCGTAAGGGATCCATCCTTCTTTGAGGGCGGGGACAGGTATTACATAAGGATACGCGAATGATAAAGGACTATTCGTCTCTTCTCGATGAGTCGATGAAGACAAAGATGACGCTGAGGGCGAAAAGCGACGGCAGCTTCCGCTTCATCTGCGTCTCTGATTTTCACGCGCAGCCCGGGAGGCTCGCCGATGAGCGCCTGCCGAAGTCGATCGCGGCGCTGCTCGATCATACATCGGCAGATCTTATGCTGATCCTCGGCGATCTGACGCATGAAGACGAAGGCCTCGGCTCGTATGAGCTGCTTGACAGGTATATAGCCCAGTTCTCGGCTCCGCTCGAGGAGCGGGGCATCCCGTGGGCTCATGTCCCCGGCAACCACGACAGGGAGGACGGCATACCGACGGAGCATTTCATGAAATACCCTCACTGCCTGTCTCGCCGGGGACCGTCGGAGCTCCCCGGCTACGGCACCTTCATCCTGCCGGTTTACGCCCATGACGCCGACGCCGAAAGCGACGCGCCGATATTCGTCATATACATGATGGACTCGCACACCGGCTCCAGTATGTGGGGGCTGGAGCGCGGCATAGAGGATGATATAGGGCTCAGGAACATGACGACCGGCTTTGAGAAGGACGGAGGCGTCTATCCGGCTCAGGCGGCGTGGTACTGGGACTGCTCGCGTGAGCTCGAGAAGCGGTTCGGACATAAGATACCCGGGGCGATATGCATGCATATACCGATCCCGGAGGTCAGGCTGATACCGCACAATCAGTGGCTCACGCATATGAAGGGCGAGCTTGAGGAATCCGCAGGGATATCCGGCATAAACAGCGGGCTTTTCGCCGCGGCGTACGAGAGGGGAGACATAAAGGCGATAATCTGCGGTCACGACCATATAAACGCCTTTTCCGGGTTCTATATGGGCATCGAGCTTTCGGAGGATGCCGGTCTCGGCTATGACGTGTACGGCACCGACAGGATGCGCGGCGGCAGGATGATAACGATTCGCGAGTCCGATCCCGGACGGATTATTTCCGAGCACGTCTACCTTAAGGATATCCCTCAGGCCGACTGGGTGAATACGGAGGTGGATGACTTTTGAGCGTTATCGAAATGAAGCGGGATATCTTCTGCGTGATCATGGTCCATTCGCTCGGCGGATCGGCCGAAAGAGCCGCGCCGGGACTTGAAAAGGCCGTCCGGGCCTCGCCGCCCGATCTCGTCATCCTGAACGGCGATATCGTGTGCGGTATATCCGATCCCGATGAATTCGCTTCTGCCGCGTCGCTCATCGCGAGGGCCGCCGGAGCGACAGGAGCGAAGTTCGCCGTGACCTTCGGCGACAGGGACGACAAAAACGGACTTACGCGAGCCGATCAGCTCGCCGTATACCGCTCTCTCGGCTGTCTCACGGAGGCGGGAGAGGATGACATCGACGGCGTCGGGAACTGCGTGATAAGCGTCAAAAAAGACGGGAAAACGGTCCTTTGCGTCCGGCTGTTTGACTCGCACGCCGAGACTACTGCGTATGAGAGAGAATACGGCTCGCCTTCGCGGTCGCGCCTTCCGTACCCGCTGTACAGCCATTATTATATGGACGGCGTGAGGTTCAATCAGACTATGTGGCTTCGCCGCACCTGTGATACAGAAATTCCGGAGCTGCTGTTCTTCCACATCCCGACGCCGGAGCATGCCCAGCTGCCGCTGAACGCGTCCCAGGTCGGCTTCGACGGCGTCCAGTGCGAGGAGGTGCGCTGTCAGACAGTGAACGGCGGCCTGTCCATGACGGCGGCCGATCTCGGGAACGTCCTCGGGATATTCTGCGGCAATGACGAGAAAAACGATTTCTTCGGACATTGGGGCGGCATGACTCTCGGAGTCGCTCCGTCATTCGCCGAGACGGGTACGGCGCATCTGATCGAATTCTCGCGGAATGACGGGAAGCCCTGCCTTCACGTGTCGAGGATCACAGCATAAGAGTCCATTGATGAGCGTGTCATGATTTCCCACCGCATGATTGATGATATATACATTAAACGGCTCCCGGCATCAGGCCGGGAGCCGTTTCTCAGTAAAGTGTCTCGCCGAAGACCATCATGTGGATCTTCAGCCGGTAGCTTCCGCCGCCGTTTCCTTTTACGGTGACGGCGCTTATGCCGCGCGCAAGCTCCGGCGGATCGCCAGATACATCGACGGGGGATAAATTGCCGTATATATCGGATATCTCGGCTTTTCCGTCTATCGGATCGTATTCGAGCACGCTTCCGGGGGCGATCTCGCATCCGAACGCCACCTTCCGGCCTCCGGCTTCGACAGAGACGCCGGAGACGGGCGAGTCGTCGACGGGGTATGCCGATATATCACCGATGAACACCTTCGCCGGATCGCCTGACGTCATGACTCTCAGAGTGCCTATACCGGAATAGTCTATCCCTTCGCGGTACTGACGGTAGAGATTCTCCGCATACCCGCTTTCGGGACGGTAGACGGCGTCGGTGAAATCGCCGTTGTCGCACTCGCACAGCATGACGAAGCGCCTGCCGGTGAAATCGAGCTTTATCACGTGATCGCCGTAGCCGGGAGCGTGAGGCGGCAGACCCTCGAGGCGGATATTGATATACTCTCCGCTGCCGTCGCCGACAACCCAGAGCCCCAGCGCCTCGCTGCCGGAGAGATCGAGACCGTCGGGGAATCCGATCACGCTTTCCTGATCCTTAAGCGGTCTGTCGATATCGAACGCCGCGATCCTTCTGCCCGGCTTCGATATATCGGCGGCGCACTGGGCGATGAGCCGGATCTTCGGCGCCTGAGCGCCGAACGGATTGTCGGCGTAAACGGTGTTTTCTCCGTCACTCAGCGAATACGGGCGGGCGAACAGTCTCTTCTGCCGCGTGAAGCCTATCCTCCCGCCGCTTGCCGAAAGCACGAATTCGGCTTTTGGATCGGCGAGCTTTTCCTTCAGCTCGGGCGAGAAATCATGCGTCTGCCTTATCCTCGAATATCCGGCGAGACGGGAAAACAGCCGGTGATACCGCGGATATTTACCCGGACCTCCCTCGAGATATGACAGCTTTTCCCCTGATACCTTCCCGGATCTCATGCTCTCGCCGACCGAAAGGTATGAAAGGCCCGATCCGGTCGCTATCGACTTTACGCCGAGATAGTCGATGTCATCGTCGTATTCCGCCTTGTAGTTCCAGTTCGGGCGGCGCTTCGCGCCTTCGCGGACGGGAGGATATATCTCCCACCAGCCGAGAGTGCAGGGCAGCATACGGCGCATGCCGCCGCTCTGGTTCTGCGAGATGTGGCGCGATATGAAGGTCTTGAAGCCGCTCGTCGCCGCGTCCCACGCCCCGGCGCGCGATCTGGCGTTCCAGACGGAGCTGTGAAGCAGCGAATACTCGACGAGCGCCGGCTTTTTGATGGAATTCAGGACCCTCTGAACGAAGACGGCCTCATAGTACCATCCGAGCCCGGCCTTTTCGCCGGAGCAGCAGGCTCCGACGCATTCCAGACCGTCGAAATACATGGTGTCAAAGCCGCCGTCGTTGTACGCCTGCGCCATGTTGTCGGCGAGCTCGTAGAAAAGCTTGCTTCCCGGAGTCGACTGGAACATGTTGTACATGTTGCGCAGATGCTTTATCTTCTCGCCCTTTTTGTGAGAGGCGGCGGCGGTGCCGAGCGCGCCTCTTACGCATCCGGTGACGTCATTTCCAGATCTTCCCGAAAAATCGATCAGCTCGTCCCCTATCATGAGCGTCCTCGCGTGAACCGAGGCGAACGGCGTCTGAACGAGCGGGATGTCTTCTGCGCTTTCAATCAGCGGTATGGTCTCGTCGTCTTCGCCGATGTCGCGGGAAAGCGTGTATTCGCCGACAGCGTAGAGGTCGGGGTGCGGCTTCGGCATCACATAGCGGCTCGACATGTCGACCATGCCGCAGTAGGTGTGAAGCCCGGCCTTCATCCCGTTCTCATGCAGCCTTCCGCTCACCAGACGGCGGAAATCCGCCGCTCCGTCAGGGAATTTTGTCTTATCGAAAACATAATCGCCGTGGCGGTAGTCGATGCCCTGATGGAAGTCGAGCGCGGATATGTTCTTCTCGCGCATCGCTTCTATCCACTCGCCGTTTGAGAAATCGACCGGAGCGCACTCGATCATGTAGTCGTCGTGGCTGCCGGGAGCCTCGTCGCCCCACGGTCCGCCGTAAGGGCTGATGAGCGCGTCACGGGGATCGGCGTCGGAAAGGGCGGATTTCGCCGCGTCACGCATCTTTTCCCATGGCGTCCCGATCAGAGCCGCGCATCCGCCGACGGGCGACAGTGCCGAGCAGGCGAGCGCTCCGATAAAGCGGCACCGCCCCGGCACCTCGAGCGGACGGATCCTGACGCTGCGGGCTATCGCGCAGCCGCAGAAGTCTTCGGAATCCCCGCCGTTTATGATCTTCGCCCCGCCGAAAAGAAAGCATCCGAAATCGGCCCCTTCAGGCTCGACGCCTGTCAGCGTCAGACGGATATGATCCGGTCTAGTCTCGGCCTTAACTGTGAATGAGACCGAAGGGAAGGATATATGTATGCTGCTTCCGTCCTGACTGACGAGATCGGGCGTGATGACGCCGTCCGCTTTGTCCTGAGCGAGATATCCCGCCGGATCGCGTCCGGGAAGCGGCTCTATGAGAGCGAAGGCCGGAAAGCCCGGCTCGGCGAAGTTCGCGCCGGACGCCTTGTCGGTGAATTCAAGGACGACGCCACGAGCGTCAAAGGCGTACCGCAGATATTCGTTTTCGAGGATGAAAGAAGATGTTTTGTCCATATCCGATCTCCTTTTTCATTGCTGTTTTTTCTCTGTCTTTTTCCCGCCGGCCGGCTCGTTTTTATCCAGCCGTTTTTTCGCCGCCCGAGCGGCACGGAGCCTTTTTGCAGTACCAGCGGCTCTCCTCAGTACGGCGATAACCGCCCGACGGATAGGATAGATCGCGAGCCATAGCCGGACGTACAGACGGTAGCATCGGCTTTCGGTGCTTATCTGTCTCCCTTTTCTCTGAAAGGAGGAAAGCACTCCTATGACCGCGCTTTCAGGCACCGTCTCGTCTGTATAGGTGTTGTCGCCGCGGATGATATAGCAGCCGTCCTTCGCCTTTATCACACGGTGCAGGACATACGCCTCCCCGTGCCTGTAAAGAGCCACGTCGAATCTCTTCAGACGTGATGACGGAGAGCTTATCACCACAAGGTCCCTGTCCTGACGGAGCATCGGCTCCATGCTTCTGCCCCTTGTTTTGTAGATAAAATGCCCATCGCGCTCAAGCAGTTCTTCAAAGGTGACGCTCATATGTATATCCCGGCCATGCAGATTCCGCTTTCGATCCGTTTGTTTCTGATTATACCCTATTTTCGCCGAAACAGGTAGACGCAATATATTGCAGAATCATGAATTATTTATGTCTGCCGTGCCTTTCCGCTCATGGGATGGTCGATTTCGCGATCAGCGGGTCTTTTCTTCGGCTTTCCTCTTGACTTGCCGGAAAAAACATGCTACAATAAGATACGCCGCGGCGGGACGGAGCGTACGGCCATCATGCCGGGGCATGATGAATAAAGATAAGAGACGGAGGAAAATATCATGGCGGAGAAGATAATCCTTTTTGACGGGAAAGATCTCAGCGGCTTTACTCACAGGGACGGCAGTGATCCTAAATGGGACGTCGAGTTCGGCACTGCCACAGTCAGACCCGGGACGGGCAATATCGTGTCGAAGGTGAAGTTCGGCGACGCTCATCTCCATGTCGAGTTCCGTCTGCCGTACATGCCCGACTGCCATGGTCAGGACCGCGCGAACAGCGGCGTCTATGTCCACGGCTGCTACGAGGTGCAGGTGCTCGACACATACGGCAAGGCCGATCCGTGCGACTCCGACTGCTCGGGGATCTACAGCCTGTTCGCGCCTCTCACGAACGCCTCGCTGCCTCCGCTCGAGTGGCAGACATACGATATCGCCGTCAGAGCTCCCCGCTTTGACGCCGAAGGAAAGCTCACCGAAAACGCCGTCATAACCGTCGTCCACAACGGCATAGTAGTGCACAACAACCTCGTCCTTCCTCGCTGCACGCCCGGCGGTCTCTTCTCCGAGCCGGCGGCCGAGGGACCGGTCATCCTTCAGGATCACGGCAATCTCGTTTCGTTCCGAAACGTGTGGGTCATAAAATACTGATAATACATCAAATACAACCAAATTCCCGCCCTTATGGGGCGGGAATTTCTCTGAATTTGGGTATTGACCTCGTGCCGGATCGGATGTAAAATATATAATCGGGATAATCCGACACAAGAGATGAACGGACACAGATAATGGTCAAGGATATGACGTCCGGCAGCGTGACGAAGAACATCCTCATGTTCTGTCTGCCGCTGCTGCTCGGAAATATTTGTCAGGAACTATACAATATGATCGACACGGCTGTCGTGGGGCAGGGTGTCGGTCTCGACGCGCTCGCCGCGGTCGGCTCAACCGGCTCGCTCAGCTTTCTCGTCATCGGATTCGTGCTCGGCGTCTGCTCCGGTCTCGCGATCCCGGTATCGCAGTATTTCGGCGCCGAGGATTACGGGGAGATGAGAAAATATATCGCCAACTCGGTCTATATCACGGTCGTGCTCGGCGGAGCGGTCACGGTGCTCACGATGATCTTCACCGGCGATCTGCTTAGGATAATGGGGACGCCGGAAAACATCAGCGATCAGGCGTACAGCTATATAAGCGTGATATTCGCCGGTGCATACGCGACGCTGTACTACAACTTCTTCGCCGCCAACCTGAGGGCCGTCGGCGACAGTCGGACGCCGCTCTATTTCCTGATCTTCTCGACCGCGCTCAACATAGTCGGCGATATAGCCTTCGTCATAGGGCTCGGACTCGGCGTGAAGGGCGCGGCGTACGCCACCGTCCTCGCTCAGACGATATCCGCCCTCTGCTGCCTTATGTTCATTTTCAGGAAGGTAAAGATCCTCATCCCGCACGGCGACGAGTGGAAGCCGGACGGCAGGGCGATCCTCCGCCTGCTCAGATACGGCATGCCGATGGGTTTTCAGTTCTCCATCACGGCAGTCGGCTCGGTCATACTGCAGAGCGCCGTCAATTCGCTCGGCTCCGACGCCGTCGCGGCTATGACGACGAGCTTCAAGATCCAGCTGCTCGTAACGATGCCTATGGAGACCCTCGGCATCACCATGGCGACATACTGCGGGCAGAACAAGGGAGCCGGACGGGTGGACAGAATAAAAGCAGGTGTCAGAAGCTGCTTTTTCATGGAGGTCATTTACTGCGCCGCCGTCGGCGTGATCATGGCGTGCGTCGGGCATTATCTCACATATCTGTTCGTCTCAGACGACGCCGGGAGGATCATCGAGCGGGTGCACCAGTTCCTTATCATAAACGGATCGTTCTATATCTCCCTCGGGCTTATATTCCTGTTCAGGAACTCCCTGCAGGGCATAGGCCACAGCATGGAGGCCATGGGAGCCGGTCTTCTCGAGCTCGTCGGACGCTCGGTCGTGGCGCTCGCCCTCGTTCCGGCGGCGGGCTTCGCCGGAGCCTGCTTCGCGTCGCCCGTCGCGTGGGTGATGGCCGATCTTCTTCTGATCCCGCTTTATATCGTGAAGATAAGAAAGCTCGGCGCCGCGGCGAAGTCGCCGAACGCCGCTTGACGCGTTCCTTCCATTGCATATTATTTGTAAATAATACCTTGCCCGCCTTGAAAAGAGGCGGGCAAAGTTGTATAATTATATCTGTCAGGTCATATGCCGCTTATACAGATTGATTGAAAGGCAAAGATAAATGGAATATAATATTTCGTCAAAGCTCGCCGACATGAAGCCGTCGGCGATACGTGAGATATTCAAATCGCTCGTCGATCCGTCGATAATCGCCTTCGCCGCCGGGAATCCGGCGCCGGAATCCTTCCCGAAGGAGGATATGGCGAGGATATCCGCGAAAGTCTTCACCGACGAGGCCGTAAAGGCGCTCCAGTACAGCATAACCGAGGGTTATCCGGCTCTGCGCGAGGACGTCGTCAGCCGTCTTAAGACGAAGTTCGGCATCGGCCGCGACTTCGACAGCACCATCATCGTCTCCGGCGGTCAGCAGGGGCTTGAGCTCGCCTGCAAGACCATGTGCGACGAGGGCGACGTCGTGATCTCCGAGAACCCCTCCTTCATCGGCGCTCTCAACGCCTACCGCTCATGCGGCGCGAGACTCGTCGGCGTGCCGATGGACGACGGCGGCATGGACACCGTAAAGCTCGAGGAGGCCCTGAAGGCGAATCCCAACGCCAAGCTTATATACACGATACCGACCTTCCATAACCCCGCCGGCATAACGATGGGGCTTGAGCGCCGCAGAGAGATCTACCGCCTCGCGAAGAAATACGGCGTGCTGATCCTTGAGGACAATCCGTACGGCGAGCTCCGCTTCGCGGGCAAGGAGATCCCGACCATCAAGAGCATGGACGAGGACGGGATCGTGATCTACTGCGGCTCCTTCTCGAAGGTGCTCAGCGCCGGCATGCGCCTCGGATTCGTCTGCGCTCCCGCGCCCGTCGTTTCGAAGATGGTCGTCGCGAAGCAGGTCGAGGACGTTCATTCCAACGCCTTCTTCCAGATCCTCGTCGATCACTATCTGCGCGAGTGCGATTTCGACGCCCATATCGCCGATATACGCGCCCTTTACCGCAGAAAGAGCGGCATAATGCTGTCGGAGCTTGAGAAGATCAAGGACACCGGAATAAAGTTCACCCGCCCCGAGGGAGGCCTGTTCGTCTGGTGCACTCTGCCGCAGGGCATCGCCCTTGACGATTTCGTCAGGGAGGCGATGAGCCGCAAGCTGGCGGTCGTTCCGGGAACTGCGTTCAACTGCGACGTCAGCGCTCCGAGCGACAGTTTCCGCATAACATATTCCACGCCGAGCGAGGAGCAGATCATAAGGGGCGTCGAGATCATCGGTGAGTCGATAAAGGAGCTTTCGGGAAAATGAGCGAAGAAATCAAAACAACGGAACAGACCGTCTCAAAGCCGGCGGCAAAGAAGCGCATCTTCTCGGGAGTTCAGCCGAGCGGCCTTCTGACGATAGGCAACTACATCGGCGCCATCCGCAACTGGAAGACCCTCAGCTCGGAGTATGACTGCATCTACTGCGTCGTTGACGAGCACGCGATCACCGTGCGTCAGGTGCCGGCCGATCTCAGGCGCAGAACGTATGAGACGCTGGCGATATACATAGCCTGCGGGCTCTCGCCGGAGGACAATGTCCTCTTTGTACAGAGCCATGTGCATCAGCACGCCGAGCTCAGCTGGATCCTCGGCTGCTACACGATGTTCGGCGAGCTCTCTCGCATGACCCAGTTCAAGGACAAGTCGGCGAAGAACGCCGACAATATAAACGCCGGACTTTTCACCTATCCGGTGCTTATGGCCGCCGATATCCTTCTTTATCAGGCGGATCTCGTCCCCGTCGGGCTCGATCAGAAGCAGCACCTCGAGCTCGCGCGCGTCATCGCCGAGAGGTTCAACGGCGTTTACGGCGACACCTTCGTCGTGCCGGACGGATATTTCCCGAAGGTCGGCATGAAGATCAACTCTCTCGCCGATCCGACGAAGAAGATGTCGAAGTCTGATACCAACCCCAACGGATACGTCGCGATCCTTGACGATCCCGATACCATCATCCGCAAGTTCCGCCGCGCCGTTACCGATTCCGATACCGAAGTGAGGTACGGCGAGGGCAAGGACGGGATAAACAATCTTATGACGATATACTCTGCCTTCACCGGCAGGACATATGACGAGATCGAGGCCGAGTTCGAGGGTAAGGGCTACGGCGATTTCAAGAACGCTGTCGGAGAGACGGTGGCCGACGGGCTCAGACCGGTAAGAGAGGAGTTCGATCGCCTCATGAAGGACAAGGCCTACCTTGAGGGGGTAATGAAGGACGGAGCGGCAAAGGCTTCCAATGTCGCCGTCAGGACTCTCTCGAAGGTGCAGAGAAAGCTCGGCTTCGTTCAGGTAAAGTAAGATGCCGGACGTTATACACGCCCTAACGGCGATGCTTTTCGCCGCGCTGATAGCCTTCACCGCCACCCCGGCCTCCATGGTCTTCGCGCATAAGATCGGAGCCATAGACGTGCCGAAGGACAACCGGAGGATGCACAACCATCCGATACCGAGGATCGGCGGAGTGTCGATTTATTTCGCCTTCGCCCTGACCGTCCTGCTTTTCTGCGGCATAAACCGGACCGTTGTCACGATCCTCATCGGCGGGCTTATAATCGCCGTCATGGGAGTAGTCGACGATGTGAAGGATCTTCCGGCGCTGCTCAAGCTGGCGGTGCAGGTATGTGTCGCGGCGGTGACGGTCGGCGTCGGGTTCAGGATCCAGTTCCTCAGCTTCGGTGAGACGTACATCATCTTCCCGGCCTGGCTCAGCTGGGTGATATCCATCGGCTGGATCGTCGGCATGACGAACGCCATAAACCTGATCGACGGGCTCGACGGGCTTTCATGCGGCGTTTCGATGATCGCCTCGCTGTCGCTTCTCATGATCATGCTGATGATGTCGCCGGTGCCGCAGTCGGCGCTGATAATCGCCATCCTTGCCGCGTCCTGCATGGGATTTTTGCCGTTCAACTTCTATCCGGCGAAGACCTTCATGGGCGATACCGGAGCGCTGTTCCTCGGCTATACGATGGCGGTGCTGAGCATCGAGGGCGTCTTCAAATGGCACGCCGTCATATCGTTCATCATCCCGATCGCCGTGTTCGGCTATCCGCTGTTTGAGACGATATCCTCCTTCTTCCGCCGGGTGCTCAACCACAAGAACCCGTTCAAGGGCGACAAGGATCATATCCATCACAGACTCATCAATCTCGGCTTCAACCAGAAGCAGGCGGTCGGCATACTCTACGCCATAACCGGCATACTGAGCCTCGCCGCCGTCATGTTCACCTCCGAGAAGCTGATACAGGCCGGTGTCATGCTCGCCGCGGCTCTGGTGATCTTCATCATCGAGCTCAAGATCATAAAGAATCCGGTCACGAGGATTCAGGGAGGCTTCCACCTGCATAACGAAAACCATGACGGAAGCTCCGTTCACGACGCGCAGTTCACCGACACCTCCTCCGATATAGAGCTGTCGGCTGACATGGACTACACCGAGGGCGAGACCCCTAAGGAAGACGATGAACAGCGGCAGTGACGGTGACGGCGGCCGCAGGCTGCCGGGCGGGATGAACGAGACTTCGTACCGCCTTTCGGTACTGCTCGCCGTGCTGGCGGCGATACTCATTCTCGGAGCGTTTTTCTACGGGATGGTCCGTCTCGGAGTCGTCCGCCTGCCGTTTTCGACGGACGCTGAGACGGGACAGGCGCCGCCTGAAAAGACGGAGGACCAGCTTTTCGACTTTCTCAGGGTCGGGAGCTGGCCTGAGGACGCCGCCGTGACATACGATATCCGGCCGGAGGATTACCTCTCGATGCTGGAGGAGGCGCCTTATGTCAAGGAGTATGAGCTCACCTTCGAGGTGACCGTCTCGTCGCCTCTGTCGAAGTCCACCGAGGAGCACTGCGTCAGACGCACGGCCGACGGCTTTGAGGTCGAGACCTACCGCGAGAAGCGCCTCGTCAGGCGGGTGAAAAGCTCGGCTGACAATCTTTCGGTCATCGAGGAGGACCACTCCGGCGGCAGGGTGACAAGACGCACCTTCACCGGAGCCGAAGGATTTACAATGGAGAGCGAGATCGGCATACCTTCTCTCGACAGCTTCATCGGAGCCGACGATATATACGACCTTGAGATCACCCTCGTCAGGACGCAGAGCCTGAATGCCTTCCATGTCACATATAAGACGGTATCGCCGAGGATGACCGAAACCATGCTCGTCTCCCTCGATCACGGCCTGATACTGATGGCGCAGACGGCTGCCGAGAACGGGGAGATCATATATTCGGCGGTCGCGTCGGATATAAGCTGAATCATGAACAACAACCTTTTTTGAGAGGCAAGGAATATGGAAAACATCGTTAATGTCTATCATATCCCCTTCATCGACAGGGACGCGGCGGGGGAGATAAAATGCCACGATCTTCCGGCGGCGGATATCAGCTGCTGGAACTGGTCGAAGGATTACACCCCGAAGGCAAAGGCTAAGGCCTACGTCCTCGGAAAAGACGGAAAAGGAGAGATCCTGCATATCCGCATCTGCTGCCACGAGAAAAACCCGAAGGCCGTTTATCACGATTTCTTCGACGACGTCTACAAGGACAGCTGCCTTGAGGCCTTTATCGGCTTCGAGAAGGGCGGCAGATATATGAACACCGAGATGAACTCGAACGGAGCCGCGCTCATCGCCGTCGGCCCCGACAGATACGACCGCACGAGGATAGACGAACTCATCACCCCGCCGCAGGTAAAGGCCACGGTAATGGAGGACAGATGGCGCGTCGACGTCGAATATACCATAGAGCAGCTGAAAAAGATCTTCGGCGATATCGCTTCGCTCGATGCCGGCACACATTTCTACGGGAACTTCTATAAGTGCGGCGACGAGTGCGAGATCCCGCACTACGGATCATGGAATCCGATCGGCACGCCCGAGGCGGATTTCCACCGTCCCGAGTATTTCGGCGAGCTTGTGATAGGCTGATCCGAAAAAGATCCGCGCCCCGCCGTACCGCGGCGGAAAGACACGCATTGTCAGGAATACAGATATGAGCAGCATACTCGATATAAACCTCGCTCCGTCCGGGAGAAACAAGATCGACTGGGTGAGGTCATACATGCCGGTGCTCGGCATGATAAACAGGGAATTTTCGGCGTCGAAGCCGTTTTCCGGCGTCAAAGTCGCGATGTCGATTCACCTTGAGGCGAAGACCGCCTATCTCGCCGAGACGCTTAGAGACGGCGGGGCCGAGGTGCACATCACCGGCTGCAATCCGCTCTCGACTCAGGACGACGTGGCGGCGGCGCTCGCCGCCGAAGGCCTCGAGGTGAATGCCAGACGCGGCGTCAGCGACGAGGAATACACCCGCGATCTGAAGGAGACGCTTTCCTGCTCGCCGGACGTCATCATCGACGACGGCGGCGATCTCGTCCATCTTCTCCACGGCGAATGCCGTACATACGCCGGGAACATCATAGGCGGCGCCGAGGAGACGACGACTGGCGTCCACCGCCTGTTCGCGCGCCAGAGAGCCGGGCTTCTCGATTTCCCGATGGTCGACGTCAACGACGCCGACTGCAAGCACCTGTTCGACAACCGTTACGGCACCGGACAGTCGACGATAGACGGCATAATGAACACCACGAACCTGATCATCGCCGGTAAGACCGTCGTCGTCGCCGGCTACGGATGGTGCGGCAGAGGCCTCGCCATGCGTATGAAGGGCATGGGAGCGCTCGTTATCGTCACCGAGATCGACCCAGTAAAGGCTATCGAGGCAGCCATGGACGGCTTCCGCGTCATGAAAATGGACGAGGCGGCCGCTGTCGGCGATATATTCGTGACCCTCACAGGATGCAGGGACGTCATCGTCGGTCGTCATTTCGACGTGATGAAGGACGGAGCCGTGCTCGCCAATTCCGGTCATTTCGACGTCGAGATAAACAAGTCGGATCTCGAATCCCGAGCCGACAGGATATGGGAGCGCAGGGCGAACATCCGCGGATATCATATGCGCGACGGCAGGACGATCAACCTTCTCGCCGACGGGCGGCTCGTCAATCTCGCCGCCGGAAACGGACATCCCGCCGAGATAATGGACATGTCGTTCGCGCTTCAGGCGCGCTCGCTCGAATGGCTGCTCAAAAACAAAGGAAAGCTCGAGAACAAGGTTTATCCCGTCCCGCGCGAGATAGATCTCGCGGTGGCCGAGTTCAAGGTATCGTCGCTCGGATACGCCGTCGACAGCCTGACCGACGAGCAGCGGGAATATCTTGAGAAGGTGGACTGAAAATGAGATTCCTCATAATCAGGCACGGCGATCCCGATTACGAGCACGACTCGCTCACCGAGAGGGGCTTCAAGGAGGCCGAGGCTCTCGGAGAGTGGCTCGGGAAGTGCCGGATAGATCATATATACGCCTCGCCTCTCGGACGCGCCCAGCGCACAGCCGAGCCGACCGCGAAGGCCCACGGCCTTGAGATAGAGACGCTCGACTGGCTGATGGAGTTTCCGGCCGCCATCGATCCTCCCTACGCCGAGAACGGCATAAACGCACCGAAAAGGGGATGCCCCTGGAATATGCTCCCGCAGTACTGGACAAAGCAGAAGGAATTCTACGATCCCGACAAGTGGAGCTCGCATCCGCTGTACGCCGACGGCACCGTGCAGAAGGTCGTTGAAAGGATAGACAGGGGATGGGACGAGCTGACGAGGAAATGGGGCTATGTAAGGAACGGTCAGATATACGATATCTCGCCCGACGCCGACAGAAAGGCCGTCGTCGCGCTGTTCTGCCATCTCGGGCTCGGCAACGCCCTCATCTCGCGGATAACCGGCGCGGCGCTGCCGTTCGTCTGGCAGACGATGTTCCTGCCGACGAGCTCGGTTACGACCTTCTACACGGAGGTCTACCCATGGTATCCCGATCAGTGCCATATGCGTCTGATCGGTCTCGGAGACGTGAGCCATCTGGCTCTGAAGGGGCTCGAGACCTCGTCGTCCGGCCTGCACAGCATGATCGACGAATGATCATGAAAAAAACGATATAAGCATATAATAAAAAACAACAGAAATCCCGGAGGAAACTGAAATGGCAAAAATAATCGGAGCTCCGATCCCGAATCTGCCGTGGGAGGACAAGCCGCAGGGCTGCACCGAACCGGTCTGGCGCTATTCGAAGAACCCGATCATCGGCCGTCACGGCAACAAGCGCTCAAACAGCGTGTTCAATTCGGCGGTGGTACCGTATAAAGACGGCTTCGCCGGGGTTTTCCGCTGCGACAGCCGCTCGATCTCGATGGATCTTTTCGCCGGACATTCCGACGACGGACTTAACTGGACTATCGAGGACGAATCGCTCAATCTGGTCGGCGCCGATCCCGAGATAGCGCCGTACGAATACCGCTATGACGCCCGCATCATCCCGCTTGAGGGCAAATACTACGTCACATGGTGCAACGGCTACCACGGTCCGACCATTGGCGTGGCATGGACCGATGACTTCAAGACCTTCCATCAGCTCGAGAACGCCTTCCTTCCGTACAACCGCAACGGCGTCCTCTTCCCGAGGAAGATCGGCGGCATGTATATGATGCTCTCCCGCCCGTCCGACACCGGCCACACGCCTTTCGGCGACATATATCTCAGCCAGTCGAAGGATCTTGAGTTCTGGGGACGCCACCGCTTCGTATTCGGCACCAACAAGGGCAACAATTCGGCTTGGCAGTCGACGAAGGTCGGCCCCGGTCCGGCTCCGATAGAGACCGACGAGGGATGGCTGCTGATCTATCACGGCGTCATCACCACCTGCAACGGCTTCGTCTACCGCATGGGCGCCGCCATCCTCGACAAGGACGAGCCGTGGAAGGTCCTGCACCGCACGTCGGATTATATCCTCGCTCCGTGGGAGCTGTATGAGTGCGTCGGAGACGTCCCGAACGTGACGTTCCCGTGCGCTGCTCTCGCCGACGCCGATACCGGCCGCATCGCGATATACTACGGCTGCGCCGACACGGTGACTGGTCTTGCCTTCACCACCGTCGACGAGCTTGTCGCCTACACCAAAGAGCATGATATGATCAAATAAAACATTCGGCAGCGGGGGACTGGAACCGCGAAGAAAGGTTCCTGTCCCCTGTTTTTACGTATTTTAAGACGATTTCGCGAAATAAGGTACAATGATTTCAGATTATAAGCAGGAATACGAGCGCTGGCTCGCGAACGTAAGCGAGCCGGAGCTGTCGGAGGAGCTGCGGGATATGGATCCCGCAGCAGCCGAGGACGCGTTTTACCGGGATCTTGAGTTCGGCACAGGCGGCCTGAGAGGAGTCATCGGCGCCGGGACTAACCGCATGAACATATATGTCGTAGCCAAGGCGAGTCAGGGCCTTGCCGACTACCTGAATAAAAATGCCGGCACAAGACCTCTTGTCGTGATAGGGTACGATACCCGGATAAAGTCGGACGTCTTCTCCCGTGTCGCCGCATCGGTTTTCGCGGCGAACGGCATCAACGTCAGGCTGTGGCGCGAGCCGCTGCCGGTGCCGACGGTGTCATACGGCGTGAGAGCGCTGTCGGCGTCAGCCGGAGTGATGATCACGGCAAGCCACAACCCGATGAAATACAACGGATATAAGGTCTACGGTCCTGACGGATGCCAGATAACGACGGAAGCCGCGAAGTCGATACTCTCGGAGATAGAGAAGCTGGATATCTTCGCCGATGTCAGAAGGGCGGATTTCGACGCCGCGTCAGAGGCGGGGACTATCGGTTACGTCCCGGACGAGGTGCTGACGTCGTTTATAAACGAAGTCAAGGCGCAGAGCGTCCTGTTCGGCGACTTTGCCGACCGCGAGCTCGACATAGTCTACACTCCGCTCAACGGCACCGGGCTTAAGCCTGTGACGAGGGCGCTGAACGAAGCCGGATTCACTCATATTACCGTTGTCGAGGAGCAGAAGGACCCCGACGGCAGATTCCCGACCTGCCCGTTCCCGAACCCCGAGATCAGGGAAGCCATGGAGCTCGGCCTCAGATACTGTGAGAAGACGGGAGCCGATCTTCTCATCGCGACCGATCCCGACTGCGACAGATGCGGCATCGCTGTCCGCGGCGGCGAAGGATACCGCCTGCTCACCGGCAACGAGGTCGGGCTGCTCCTGCTCGATTTCATCTGCTCGCAGAGGATAAAGCACGGCATGATGCCGAAGGACCCGATATTTGTCAAGACTATCGTGACCATGGATCTGGCCGAGAAGATAGCCGACAGATACGGCGTCAGGACGGTGAACGTGCTGACCGGATTCAAATTCATCGGCGAGGTCATTGGTCGTCTTGAGGACAAGCGGGACTATATATGCGGTTTTGAGGAGTCCTACGGCTATCTCACCGGGAGCTATGTCCGGGATAAGGACGCCGTGAACGCGGCGTTCATGATCTGCGAGATGTTCGCCTTCTACAAGACGAGGGGGATAAGCCTCATCGAGAAGCTGGATCAGCTTTACGGCGAGTACGGTTACTGCCTCAATACCCTCCACAGCTATGAGTTCGACGGCTCGGCGGGTATGGACAGGATGGCGGAGATAATGAAGACCTTCCGCCGCGGCGTCGAAGCCTTCGCCGGAAGAAGGGTGACAAGGACCGAGGATTACAGCGTCGGCATAAACGGTCTGCCGAAATCGGACGTGCTCAAATTCTATACCGACTCCGGCAGCGTCGTGATACGTCCGTCCGGCACCGAGCCGAAGCTGAAGGCGTATATCAGCGTCACGGCGAAGGATGAGGATGAGGCGCGTAAGACGGAGAAGATCATCTCAGGCGAAATCAGCCGGATAACAGGCAGATGACACAGGTCCGCTCAAAAGGCGGGGATCGGAAGCGATTATGACAAGATATGAGCCGAAGGACGGCGGCATCGTATACAGCGGCGGCGGTGAGAGATACTATTCGAACCGCTATATCTACGAGGGGAACACAAGCGCCTTTATAATGGCCGGGGACAGGCCGCACATCCGTCTCGGCAGCTGCCGCTGCCTGCTCGGAACGCTGAGGATGTTCGCCTGCGGCAGACCGCTCGACGAGATCGAGGGAGTTCGGATGACATATACTCCGAACGTCGTGAAATGGGATATAGAGATCGGCTGCAGAGCGTTTACCCTTACCGTGACGACGCCGGGAGACGGGATCGGCTTCGTCGTGAAGGCTGAGCCGGAGACGGAGATAGAGTTCAGCTATGCCGGTTTCGCCGCGAAGAAGCCGGACGGTGTGCGCAGCGCCTCTCAGGTCTGGAATCTCAGCGTTGCCGCGGCGGACATCTCGCTTCTGACGACAGAGTTCGATCAGGCATGGACGGAAAACAACGTCTCGGGCAGAGAGAACGGGATATGCTATATCGAAAATCCTGAGATCGTGAAAGTGCCCGGCGGCAGCGGAAGGGTATATGTCATGCCCGACGGCGACTGTGAGGAATCGGACGGAGTTATCAAAGGCAGCTTCAGAAGGTATCTCTGCGCCATGCGCACACCGGAGGCTGTCGATCCTGCCGCTCTGTTCGAAGCCGGGACGGCGCGGGGAAGAAGGATATCCGAAACCCTTCTCGTCGACACGCCGGACGAATGCATCAACTCCGCGTGTCAGGCAGCGGCCGCCGAGATAGACGGCGCATGGCATCCGCCGAAGTCGATGCACGGCAATATGAGCTGGAACCAGCCGTTTGTCGGCTGGATGGCGCACGGGCATTACATCATCGGAAAGCACGACAGATCGAAGGAAACTCTTAAAGCCTATTACGCCGCCCAGATAAAGGACGACATAAAGCGCGGCTTCGGCCGGACGGAGTCCGGGACTCTGCCGGATTCCGATTCCCGCTTTTACGGGCAGGGATATATCGCCGAGGATCAGGCGTTCTACAACATGCAGACGCAGTTCTTCCATCAGATGATCGCGGCGTGGAGGTATTCGGGCGACGAGGAACTCGGAGCCATACTCCGCGACGCTCTGCGGCTGCATCTCAGGCGCGAGGACGAGTGCTTTGACGCCGACGGCACCGGGCTGTACGAGAGCGTGATCAACACATGGCCGACCGACAGCGTCTATACTCCCGGCGGCGCGGTCGAGGAGACCTGTTATGTCTACGCGGCGTACAGGGCTCTGGCCGAACTGACGGAGGGAGACGAGCGTGAGGAATGCATAAGAAAGGCCGAAAAGATAAAAAAGGCCTTCTTTGACAGGCTCTGGATAAAGGAAAGGGGATATCCCGGCGCTTTCGCCGAGAGATACGGGTACAAAAGACTTCATCCCGACGCATGGATATACTCGGCTTTCATGCCGATAGAATGCGGCGTGATCGAAGGTCTTGACGCCGTCCAGACGATAGATTACCCGAGATGGGCGCTGAAGCGCGATGAGAACGGGCTTTACTGGATATCGAACTGGACGCCGGGGATCTGGTCGGTGAGGGAATGCTCGCCCGGCGAGAACATGCAGCTCGCGATCGCCGGCTTCAGAGCCGGACAGCCCGACGAATCGGTCAGGGTGGTGTCGGGGCTCGCAAGACGTGCTCTCGACGGGACGATACCCGGGGATCTCACAAATCCGACGATCGAGGCCGCGATGCAGACGGCGAGAGCCGTCGTTGAGGGGGTATTCGGCTACCGTCCCGATTATCCTCACGGGAAGGTCGTGTTCGAGCCGTCCGTCCCGGCGTCGTGGGACAAGGCGTCGGTGAAGACCGGCGATTTCGAGCTTTCGTATGCAAGGAACGGCCTGAGCGTCAGGCTCACACGTCCGGCCGAGGTCACGATCAGGATGAGGCTTTACGCCGACAGACTGATAAAGGCCGAGGGAGCGAAGACTTACAGGCTGATTCCGTCCGTCGGCGGCATGATCGTCGAGGCCGACATGGGATACACCGATTCCGCCGAACTCAGGCTCGAAACCGAGGGCTTCCGCGATTTTGACGCGCCGGAGATCCTTCACGCTCTGCCGGACGATATGAGCGGGATCATCGACCCGCAGGATTCGGCGTCGACACCGTACGGCCATCATATGATGTTCAGGATGACTCCCGGAGGCTGGTACAGGAAGATCCTGCTCGATCTCGGTCCGAATCCGGAGGAAGCGGAGCTCGTCGAAAAGCAGAGAACGCCTCTGCCGCCGGACGCGGTATTCGAGAAGATCGATATATCGTCTTCTATGAACGCCGACGTGCGGGAGATATTCCGCCAGAGATACATGACGCCGAGACCCGAAAAGGGCTGTCACGCCGAGATAGGCTACGACGGTTACGCCCTGTGGACCTTCCCGTTCTGGGGCATAAAGCCTCACGAGCTGAAAATAGACAGGTTCGGGGAGCATATATCCGGCTGCGGAGCGCCGATAGAGATCATGGAAGGCAAAAGAAATGTTGTCTTTGCCAGTCTCTGGGACAACTATCCGTCAAAGACCGGCATAAAAGTGGACCGCCGCGGCAGGATGGCTTTCGTCGCCGTCGCCGGCTCGACTAACCCGAATCTGTGCGGCATAGAGAACGCGAGGCTGACCTTCCGGTACGCCGACGGCATGTCGGAGATACTGCCGCTCGTGAATCCGAAGAATTATATCCAGCTCACGCCCTATCCCGACAGAGCGCCGACGCACGGATATGAGGAGCGCCGCGACGTATTCAACCGCTACGACGAGGATCTTCTTTCGGATTTCACGCCGGATGTGCTGAACCTGAGCGACAGCCTGAGAGCGCTGGTGATCCGCTGGCCGCTCGACGGCGCAAAGACGCTCGACGAGATAACGCTTGAAGCCGTCTCGCCGGACATCGTCGCCGGAGTCATGGCGGTGACGATAGCCGTCTGACATCATGCCGCCGAAATGCCGTTCTTTTCCTTCGCGTCATGAAAAAAAGACTTGACACGCCGCTGCCCGTATGATATAATATAGGCAGATTGATGATGAAAAGGGTGAAAAGATGTACAATCGCTGACTTTGTGTGAAGAATCGAATTGCGTACGCTTATTTTGGCGGCGGTTTGTCTTCACGCGGTCATGCGAAGGTATATCTGCCGTCATACAAGGGTCCATCCCGCTTTGATCTGTTGATATATTTCGTTATGTCCGGTAAGACGCTCAGCCGTCATACCGGACATTTTTGATTTGAAGGCGGGATGTATAATGCTTGAAGTAAGAAATCTCTCGGTCGTCATATCGAAGGACATGAGGAACGTTATAGAAGGTCTCAGCTTTACCCTTAACCCGGGCGACAAGGCCGTCATAATCGGCGAGGAGGGCAACGGCAAGTCGACGCTGCTGAAGCTGATCCACGACCCGGCGCTTGTCGAAGGATATGCCGAATATGAGGGGACGATATCGAAAAAGGGCGTCGTGACCGGCTATCTGCCGCAGGAGCTGACGCCGGAGGAAAAGGAGGAGCCGATAAACGGATTCACAAGGCGGTATATCGAACGCTTCGGGATATATGAGCGCGATATCCCCCGTGAGATGAGGACGGCGGATGAACTCGGATTCGATATCTCTCTCACCGAAAGCTCACGGGATATCGGCAGTCTTTCCGGCGGGGAGAGGGTAAAGCTGCTGCTGTTCCTTCTTATCTGCACAGATCCTGACGTCTATCTTCTGGACGAGCCGTCGAACGACATCGACATAGAGACCCTTGAGACGCTCGAGCGGTTCATGCTGTCGGCGGATAAGCCGATACTCTATATCTCGCACGACGAGACGCTGATATCGTCGACGGCGGATATGGTGATCCATATCGAGCAGCTGAGAGACAAGAGCCGTCCCCGCTCGACTGTGATGC
This sequence comes from uncultured Clostridia bacterium, assembly GCA_946407735.1. Taxonomy (GTDB): domain Bacteria; phylum Bacillota; class Clostridia; order Oscillospirales; family CAG-272; genus JAAZGC01. The sequence continues at coordinate 111,078 of CAMJPL010000004.1, read as the reverse complement.
GCATCGGGTATGACGAATACGTCAGCCGCAGGGAGAGAAGCATGGCGGCTCAGGCGCGTGTCGCTGGAGAGGAAAGGGAGGCATTCGAAAAGAAGACCGAGCGCTGGCGCAGAATATACGACGCCGTCGATTACGCTCAGGACACCGTCTCCCGGCAGAATCCCAGCACCGGAAGGCTGCTGAAAAAGAAGATGCACACCGTCAAAGCGATGGGCAGGCGGCTTGAAAAGGAGAGGGAAGAGCTGACCGATTTCCCGGAATCCGAGGAAGCGATACTGCCGAGCTTCGTCGGAAAGACAGAGATGCCTCAGGGAAAAAAGGTCGTTGAGTATCGTCTGCCGGAGCTTCTTTCCGCCGACGGCATGACGGTGCTGTCAAGGAATATATCGCTCAGCGTCACTGGGCCGGCCCGCGTTATGATAACCGGGAAAAACGGCTGCGGGAAGACCACGCTCATGAGGCTTCTCGCATCGGAGCTTCTCGGGCGCAGGGACATCAGGGCGGCGTACATGCCGCAGAATTACGAGGATGAAATGGATCTTTCCCTCACGCCTGTTGAGCTTCTCGCTCCGTCCGGCGAGAAAGGCGACGTGACGATGGCAAGGACATTCCTCGGCGCGATGAAGTTCACCCGGGATGAGATGACGCGCAGGGCGTGCGAGCTGTCGGGAGGGCAGAAGGCGAAGCTGTATCTGATAAGGATGCTGCTCGGCGATTACAACGTCCTTCTGCTCGATGAGCCCACCCGCAATCTCAGCCCGCTGTCAGGGCCTCAGGTGAGAAGAGTCCTTTGTGAGTTCAACGGCGCCGTGATAGCCGTGTCGCACGACAGAAAATTCATCTCCGAAGTCGGAGAAACGATTTATGAGCTCGGTCTTGACGGCCTGCACGACGTGACGCGGGAGTGGAGGTAAAATGAAATAAAAAGACCGCGGGAAAGCCTCTTTCGAAGCTTTCCCGCGTATATTCCGTATTTTGGAAGGATCAGTTCACCTGAACGCTGTAGTTCGGCGCTTCCTTCGTGATGTTGATGTCGTGAGGATGCGACTCCCGCAGACCGTTGCCGGTGATGCGGATGAACTGACCGTACTGCTGGAGCTCTTCAACCGTTTTGCAGCCGCAGTAGCCCATGCCGGAGCGCAGACCGCCGAGAAGCTGGAAGACGGTGTCGGAAAGGGGACCCTTGTACGGGACGCGGCCTTCGACTCCCTCGGGAACGAGCTTGGCGGCGTTCTCCTGGAAATAGCGGTCCTTCGAGCCCTTCGCCATGGCGGCGAGAGAGCCCATGCCACGGTAGACCTTGAACGAGCGGCCCTGATATATCTCGATGTCGCCGGGGGATTCCTCGCAGCCGGCGAACAGCGAGCCTATCATGATGACGTCGGCTCCGGCGGCGATAGCCTTCGTGAGATCGCCGGAATACTTGATTCCTCCGTCGGCGATAACGGGGATATTGTAATTTGCGGCGACGGAGGCGGCGTCGTATATCGCCGTGATCTGCGGGACGCCGATACCGGCTACGATTCGGGTCGTGCAGATCGAGCCGGGGCCGATACCGATCTTTATGGCGTCGGCTCCCGCCGAGATGAGGTCGCGGGCGGCGTCGGCCGTCGCGATATTTCCGGCTATCAGCTGGGCGTCGGGATAGGCTTCCTTGACGGAGTGGATGGCATTCAGGATGTTCTGGGAGTCGCCGTGAGCCGAGTCGAGCACGAGAAAGTCGGCGCCGACGTTGAGCAGGGCGGCTGCTCTGTCGAGCATGTTCTTCGTGACGCCGATGGCGGCGCCGCAGAGCAGACGTCCCTGAGCGTCCTTCGCCGAATTCGGATATCTCGTCGCCTTCTCGATATCCTTTATCGTTATGAGCCCCTTGAGACGGAAGTTCTCGTCGACGATGGGCAGCTTCTCGATCTTATGCTGCTTCAGGATATCCTGCGCCTCGTCGAGGGTCGTGCCCTCGGGCGCGGTGACGAGACCGTCTTTCGTCATGACCTCGGAGATCCTGATGTTGTAGTCGGTAAGGAAGCGCATGTCGCGGTTGGTGATTATGCCGACCAGCTTCTGATCCTCGGCGCAGATCGGCACGCCGGAGATGCGGTATTTCGACATAAGCTGCTCCGCCTCGTAGACGTAGTTGTCGGGAGACAGATAAAAAGGATTGCGGATCACGCCGTTCTCGGAGCGCTTGACCCTCAGAACATTGTCCACTTGATCCTCTACCGACATGTTCTTGTGGATGACGCCCACGCCGCCCTCGCGGGCGATGGCGATAGCCAGATTCGCTTCTGTTACGGTATCCATAGCCGCGCTCATGAGCGGTATCTGGAGCTTTATCTTATTAGTCAGCCTTGTCCCGAGCTGCGCCATGTTCGGCGTTATGTCGCTCTTTCTGGGGATCAGGAGCACATCGTCAAAGGTAAGCCCCTCCTTGACGAATTTCTCGGCCGGATTCGTGTTGACCATATTCCGTTTCCTTTCCATGATGTTGTTCAAATGCGTTCCTTTGCCGTCCGGATTAAAATTGATACATTATACCATATCGAAGGGGTTGTGTCAACTGGCAGAATAGACAAAGTTTTCCGCCTTATACGAGGGCGGGAGAGGCGCCCGGCGCGGCTGATGGCGTATCTCTCCCGCTGCTTTGGTTATGTCATTTTGTAAAGTCGGAATACATCTCGGAGAATATCATGTCCCTGTTGAGTGCGCGGCAGTATATCATCGGATGACGCGCGTCGCTGAAGCTGTACGTGCCGTCGGTTGTCACGAACGGAGTCGGCTTTATCACGAGGTCGAGCGATTTCGGGCAGACGAGCGCCGCGACGGTCGAGATGTCCCAGATGACCTTCGACCAGAACATACCCCCGCCGTACCCGTCGACGATATCGACGAGATAGTCGCAGAAGGCGTTCTTTCCCTTAAGGTAATACTTCAGCTCCGGCATCGTCGTCGCGAGATGGTCGACCACTCCGGCGCAGGGAAGCTGGACGAGGCGCACTCCGGAGTCGAATATCACCTTTGCCGCCGGGACGTCCTGGATGAGGTTGAACTCGCGCGTGTCGTGGCAGTGATGGCCGTTGCCGCCGAGCCATACGACGACGATGCTGTCCTTTATCTCCGGTGCTTTTATGAGCGCCGAAGCGACGTTCGTGATGGCTCCGATCGCGAGGACATAAAGCGGATCGTCATGGGCGAAGCCGCGGGCGGTATTTATTATATTGTCGGCGGCGTCGGACTCGACGGCTGTCTCCTTATTCGGGAGATAGCTCACGCTTCCCCTGTACGCCGGGACGCTGCAGCCGACGAGCTTCATTATATTGAGTATCTCGTCGTAGCTTTTGATCATGCCGTCCTCGGGACCGGACGAGCGGTTGTTGAAGAAGGGCGCGGCGTTGACCGAAAGGAGCTCGGCTCTGTCCGTCAGAAGCGACCAGGCGAGGGCGAACTGATCGTCTATCTCGTTGTACGTGTCGGTGTCGAGGATGAACTTTTTCGCGCTGCCGCCGTAGAGAGCCTCCCTTACGGCGTCGATATCTTTATATGACATGGTTTTCAGCCTTTCAGAAGCCGAAGAAGGCCTTCGTGTTGTTGTAGCAGATGTCGGTCACGAGCTGTGCGAGCGAGTCGATGTCCAGCGGATAGAGCCCGCTCTCAACCCATTCACCGATGAGATTGCAGAGTATGCGGCGGAAGTACTCGTGGCGGGGATAGCTTATGAAGCTGCGGCTGTCGGTCAGCATGCCGAGGAAATTGCCGAACGCCGACATGTTGGCGAGATTCCTCATCTGCGATACCATGCCGTCGATGTTGTCGTTGAACCACCATGCGCTGCCCTGCATTATCCGAGCCATGCCGGAGCCGTCTGACTGCTGGAAGGCGCCGATGAGGGCGGCGACCGCCGCGTTGTCGGACGGGTTCACTGAATAGACCACGGTCCTCGGCAGCGGGGAGTTCTTTACCATCTCGCCGAGCAGGCGGGCAAGCTCAGTCACGCTCACCCTGCCGCCGATGACGTCGAAGCCGGAATCGGGGCCGAGAGCCCTGAACATCACGGGATTGACGTTCCTGAGTACGGCAAAGTGGATCTGCATCACCCATCCGCGCCGGTAATACTCGGCGGCGAAGAATTTCAGCATCTCAAAGCGGAAAGCGTCGGCCTCTTCCGGTGATACGGCGGTACCGTTAGAGTCGAGCGCGCGGCGGAATACGGCGTCGATATCGGCCTCACTGACCGGCTTTGCCGGTATGGCCTCGTCTATGCCGTGATCGGCGACGCGGCAGCCGTTCTCGGCGAAGAAGTCCATCCGCTTCATGTACGCGGCTTTGAGCGATTCGAGGTCGGTGATCGGAACGCCGGACGCCTCGTCGAGCTTCGCTATATAATCGCGGTAGCCTGCCCTGTCGCAGTTGAGGCCCTTGTCGGGACGCCAAGCCGGAAGGACGGTGACGGAAAAGTCCTTGTCCTCCTTTATAGCCATGTGGTACTCAAGCGAGTCTATGGGATCGTCGGTGGTGCACAGCAGCTCGACGTTCGACGCGGCAATCAGCTGCTTTACGCTCATGCCGTCGCCGGCGAGCTTTTCCGACGTCAGCTTCCATATCTCCTCCGCCGTGTCCTCGGAGAGTATCCCTTCATAGCCGAAATATCTCTTCAGCTCAAGGTGCGACCAGTGATAGAGCGGGTTGCCGATCAGCTTCGGCATGCAGGAGGCGTAGGCCTTGAATTTCTCGAAATCCGAGGCGTCTCCGGTGATGAACTTCTCGTCGATCCCGCATGAGCGCATGGCGCGCCATTTGTAGTGGTCTCCGCCGAGCCACAGCTCGGTGATGTTCGAGCAGCGGCGGTCCTCGGCGATCTCCTTCGGCGGGACATGGCAGTGATAGTCGATTATCGGGAGCTTCTCGGCGTACTCATGATAGAGCAGCTTCGCTATGTCGCTGTCGAGCAGGAAATTCCTGCCCATGAACTTTTTGGGTTCGCTTTTCATCGCTTCATACCTCTGTGTCGCGTTTGTCGATATTGTTTCTGATGTATTCGAGGGTGTTGTTCAGCTTTCCGAGATCGACGCCGCCTTCCGCATCTATCACCGGCGACTCCAGCGTCACCGAGCCGCCGTACCGCCCGCCGAGAAGGGAAAAGAACCTCGGAAAATCTATTATCCCCTCACCGGGATGGAGTATCGGCCTCAGCGCCCGGAAGCTCATCCTCGGCCCGGTAAAGTCGGAGATGTGCATGTGCACGACGTCGCCCATGCCGGCAAGTCCGGAGGCGGCGGAATCGTACAGCTGTCCGTGCAGCGCGGCGAACCGGGTGTCGAATATGAATTTCAGCCGGGGCTCGGCCTCGTTGACCGTCTTCCAGTGGCTGAGCGGGTCCTCGGCGGAGCAGGGCACGTTCTCTATCGCCGTCGTGATCCCGAATCCCCCGGTGATATCGGCGATCCTGCGGCAGGCTTTTATGTTCCTGTCGTAAAACCTCGAGTCGGACGTTATCCCGCCCCACAGGTGCAGGACGGCGAGCGAGGCTCCGAGCTCCGAAGAAAGCTCGCACTCCCTTTTCAGCATGTCGAGAGCCCGCTCCTCCTCCCCGTCGGAGAGAAGGGTGCCGATGTCCTTGTCGAGGTGGACGGCCGGGATCTTTATCCCGATCCTTTTGAAATTGTCGGCTATCTCGGCGTAATGCCCCTCGAAGGTGTCGAGGAACAGGAATTCAAACCCGTCGCAGCGGATTTTCTCATGCCAGCCCTCAAGCAGGCGCCAGTCCCTGTTGTTCGCCCTCGACAGCAGACAGCCGGTCGAGCAGTATATCTTGTGTCGCATATGAAACCGATCATAATTTATTTTACCGATTATATGATACCACAAATTCGGCCTCATGGCAAGTGATTTTGGGAAAGTTCGGAAAATTTACAAACAAATCCCGCCGCGGCAGAAGCCGCGGCGGCGTGGATCAAATCTTCTTTTCCCCAAGCAGATCGGCGGCGTTTTTCCACCATATCCGCTCAAGAAGCTCGTCCGGGAGCGAAAGCTGTTCGATATACCTTTTTTCGTCCGCCGGATCGTTCCACGGATTGTCCGAGCCGAAGACCATGCGCGACGGATCGTGATTTATGATTATCCGCCTCGCCTGCTCAGGGGTTATCTTTCCGATCGTGAACAGCGACAGATCTATCCATATAGGCTTTCCGACGATATATCTCTCGACGTCGTCGTACATGTCGAGACCGCCGGCATGGGCGGCTATGAATTTAAGATCGGGATACCTCTTCGTCACGTCGAGCACCATTTGCGGCGTGCAGTGCACGTCATCGGGCGAGTAGAAGTCGACGCCGGAGTGAGAGATCACGAACAGCCCGAGCTCGGAGCATACCCGCCATATGACGTCGTAGCACGGCTCGTTTATGTATCTGCCGATGTAGTCGGGATGGATCTTGATCCCCTTGAGACCGGCTTTGTGTATCCTTCTCAGCTCCGACTCTATGAATTCGTCGCTGCCGTCGGGGAATACCGAGCCGAGAGGGTAAAGGTCGGCGTATCTCGAGTTCGTCTCTATCGCGAAATTGTTCACGTTCGTCGTCTGCTTCGCGTTCGTGGCGATGCTGCAGATGACAGATATGTCGACTCCCGAGCGCTTCATCTGCTCTCTCAGCTCGCCGACGGTCCCTCTTGTGAGGGCGGTGTGCTTTGATATCCCCTCGAGGCGCTGGATGGCCCTGTCGGCTATCGCGTCGGGGAATGCGTGTGTGTGGAAATCTATGAGCATATTCTTTTTTTGTCCTCGCTGCGCGGGTGAAAGGCTGCCGTATGTATAATTATACACCAATAATCGCATGATAGTATTAAGCTGATGTAATATTTCAAAGCCTTCGTATGTGAATTTTCACATCAGACGGTTAATATTGACAATAATTTGTTCAAAATGTTCAAAACCATGAATATTCACATATAGTTAAAAATAACCGGCTTTATGAAACGCCGGACGGGTGATATAATTTAGTGTAAAATGGGGAGATATGGTTTAAAACAAATATCTTCCCATGAAATGAACGGTATATACCGGAGATATAATGATCATCATCCTCCTTCCGCGCCGGCCGGCGGCAGGAGGACGAAAGGAAACGCCCAGCGCCATGACGCACTGCGGTTATGCTTCGGTGCGCGAGGATACGGGACCAGAATATTTCAGCCGGAGAATGGAATCTGCTGTGAATAACGACAATAATTCAGCGCGGCTCCGCGGGCTGCTTGAAAGCGAGTCGTCGGACGCCAGGGAGATCATCGGCTGTCTTTTCGACGAAGGCACCTTCGCTGAGCTCGGCGGATTTGTCCGCCGTGAGCTGACCGAGACTGACAGACTGTTCGGCGGCGGAGAATCCGATTTCGAGCCGGTCATCACCGGATACGGCTCGGTAAACGGCAAGCTCACCTACGCCTTTGTCCAAGACGCCTCCCGCATGAAGGGAGCCCTCACCTCGGCGCACGCGAAGAAGATCTGCGATCTCATGTACAAGGCGCTCGGACGCGGCGCTCCGGTGATCGGCGTCTTCGCCTCGAACGGCGCGGTCGTCACCGAGGGTGTCGCCGCTCTTTCGGGGTACGGACAGATAATCCGCGCGGTCTCCGACTGCAAGGGCCGGATACCTCTCATAGCCGTCATCGACGGTGTTTGCGCCTCCACCGCCGCGGCGGCTGCCGGAATATTCGATTTTACCGTCATCACCGAGAAGGGCAGCGTTTATGTCGTCCCGCCCTTCCTGCTGAAGCCGAGATTCGGCGACGCCGAGTCCGGCACAGCGAAAGCCGCGTATGAGCGCGGCGCGGCGGATATGATCTGCCCTGACAGGGCTGGGGCCGCCGAGGCCGCCCGGAAGCTTATATCCCTGCTTCCGTCAAGCGCCGGCGACGACGCCGTGGACGTGACGGACGACGACATCAACCGCCTCACGCCGGAGATCGCGGACATGGATCCCGCGTCGCTCGACGTAAAGGACGTCATAAAGACCATAGCCGACAAAGGCTGCTTCATAGAGCTCAGATCCGGCTTCTCGCCAGAGATAGTGACGGGCCTCGCCGTGCTGAACGGCCGCACCGTCGGCGTCGCGGCGAACCAGCCGAGCCTCGGGGGAAGGATAACCCCGTCCGGCGCCGACAAGGCCGCCGAGCTCATAGACTTCTGCGATTCGTTCGGTCTGCCGCTGCTGACGCTGACCGACGTCCCCGGCTTCGATCTCTCCGACGACAGCGAGAAGAGCGGCTTCGCGTCTGCGCTCGCCCGTCTCGGATACGCCTACGCGACATCATCTTCGCCGAAGGTGACGGCGGTCATCGGACCGTCGTACGGCGGCGGATATGTGCTGATGGGCTCTAAGGCTCTCGGAGCCGATATCTGCATCGCGCTCGAGGGCGCTTCGATAGCCCCGCTGTCTCCCGACGCGGCGGCCGAGCTGCTCAAAGGCGACAAGCCGAAGGACGAGCTGAAGCGGCTTTACGCCGAGAACGTTTCGTCGCCGCTCTGCGCCGCGAGATACGGCGAGATCGACGAGATCGTTGTCCCGGAGGAGCTCCGTCAGAGGATCATCTCGGCCCTCGAGACGCTTTGCGACTGAGAGGGAGACGATATGCGTATAAATCCCTCATTCTTCATTCTCCAGAACGCGATCGCCGACTCGATGACCGATATGCCTATCGGCGAAAGGATGGCTCTCGGTCTGCGCGTCACCGTGCTCGGTATGGGCACCTGCTTTGCAGTGCTTGCGATACTCTGGGGAATACTCTCGCTGTTCAAGCTGATTTTCGCGAGAGAAAAGAAGCCGTCCGGGGACGCTCTCCCGGCGGCCGATACGAAAGCGCTCCCCGCCGCTGAGCCGGAGCCCGAGCCGGAAGCTCAGGATGACGGCGAGCTGATCGCGGTCATCACCGCCGCGGCGTACGCCTATCTATCACAGGAGGAGCAGGAGCCGCAGACGAGGTTCCGCGTGGTTTCCTTCAGCAAGACCGGAAAAGAGAAGATAAGAAACAGACAGAGGAATTAAGCCATGAAAAAGCTGAATATAACCGTTAACGGCACTACATACGAGGTGGTCGTCGAGGAAGTCACCGGCGACGCCGCTCAGGCTCCCGCCGCTCCCGCCCCCGCTCCTGCCTCCGCTCCGACGAAGCCCGCCGCTCCGAAGCCGGCGCCGAAGGCGCAGGGAAGCGCCGGATCTGTCGCCGTCAAGTGCCCGATGCCGGGGACAATCGTGAAGGTGAATTTCAACGTCGGCGACGCCGTCAAGAAGGGCGACGTGATCTGCCTGTTCGAGGCCATGAAGATGGAAAACGAAGTCATGGCGCCGCAGGACGGCACCGTCGCTTCGATAAACGTAACGAAGGGCCAGTCGGTCCAGTCGGGCGATCTTATCTGCACTCTGAACTGAGGCTTGAAGGCACTGACTCATGATTGATTTCATCATAAATTTCTGGAACTCGACGGGCGTCAAATACGGTCTTGACGAGCCAGTCGTCTTCCTGAAATACTTCATAATGTATGCGCTTGTCTGCCTGCTGTTCTATCTGGCGATCAAAAAGGACTTCGAGCCTCTGCTCCTTATCCCTATCGCCTTCGGCATGCTGCTGGCGAACCTGCCCGGTGCGAATCTGTATCACTCCGAGCTGTTCCTCGTGCCGGACGAGCAGTTCGACATCATCCGCGTATTCAAGGAGGGCGGCCTGCTTGACATGCTGTATCTCGGCGTCAAGCTCGGTATATACCCGTCACTGATATTCATGGGAGTCGGCGCGATGACCGACTTCACCCCGCTCATCGCCAACCCGAAGTCCCTCCTGCTCGGAGCCGCCGCGCAGTTCGGCGTTTTCGCCGCCTTCATCGGCGCTCTCCTGATAGGCTTCGCTCCCGCAGCCGCCGCGGCCATCGCCATCATCGGCGGAGCCGACGGCCCGACCGCGATCCTTGTCACAAAGACCCTCGCTCCCCAGCTTCTTGGCGCGATTGCGATAGCGGCGTATTCATATATGGCGCTGATCCCGATCATACAGCCGCCGTTCATGAAGCTGCTCACCACAAAGAAGGAGCGCTCGATCGTCATGGAGACCCTTCGCCCGGTATCGAAGCTGGAGAAGATCGTCTTCCCGGTGGTGGTCACCATCGTGGTATGCCTGATCCTTCCGGACGCCGCGCCGCTCATCGGTCTTCTGATGCTCGGAAACCTCTTCACCGTCTGCGGCGTGACCGAACGTCTCTCAAAGACGGCGCAGAACGAGCTCTGCAACATCGTGACGATCATGCTCGGCGTATCTGTCGGCGCGACCGCCAACGCAGAGAACTTCCTCACGGTCCAGACCCTCTCGATCGTTTTCCTCGGACTTGCGGCCTTTATCTTCGCCACCTGCGGCGGACTTGTCTTCGGCAAGATCATGTGCCTCATCACCAAGGGCAAGATCAATCCCCTTATCGGCTCGGCCGGCGTTTCCGCCGTCCCGATGGCCGCCCGCGTCTCGCAGGTGGTCGGACAGAAAGATAATCCCTCCAACTTCCTGCTGATGCACGCCATGGGCCCGAATGTCGCCGGAGTTATCGGCTCCGCCGTAGCCGCCGGCGTCTTCCTCGCGACGTTCAAGTGATATGAATGGGGGATGCAGGGGGCTCCGCCCCTTGGACCCCGCTGGGGGTACTTTTGAAAAAGTACCTCCAGACCCCCTCAAATCTTTTGTACATAAAACAATCAAGATATTCAACGGTAAATACATAATGTCTAAAGTAAAGATCACAGAAACCGTGCTGCGTGACGCCCATCAGTCGCTCATCGCCACGCGCATGACGACGGCGGAGATGCTTCCCGCGCTCGAGATGCTCGACGCGGTCGGCTACAACGCTCTCGAGGCGTGGGGCGGTGCCACCTTCGACTCATGCCTGAGGTATCTGAATGAGGATCCGTGGGAGCGTCTGCGCACCATCCGCAAAGCGGTAAAGCACACGAAGCTGCAGATGCTGTTCCGCGGTCAGAACATCCTCGGCTACCGTCATTATCCCGACGACGTCGTCGAGTACTTCGTCCAGAAGTCTCTTGCGAACGGCATCGACATAATCCGCATCTTCGATGCTCTGAACGATCCCCGCAATCTCGAGACCGCCGTCAAGGCGACGGTAAAGGAGGGCGGACATGTCCAGGCGGCTCTCTCCTACACGACGTCCCCGGTGCACAACAACGAGTATTTCGCGAAATTCGCGAAGACTCTCGAGAACATGGGCGCCAACTCGATCTGCATAAAGGATATGGCCGGTCTGCTTAAGCCTTACGACGCATACGAGCTCGTAAAGGCGATAAAGTCCGAGTGCTCTCTGCCGGTCGAGCTCCACACCCATTACACCACCGGTCTCGCCTCGATGACGGCACTGAAGGCCGTCGAGGCCGGATGCGATATCGTCGACACGGCGATCTCGCCGCTCGCGATGGGAACATCCCAGCTCCCGACCGAATCCCTCGTCTCGACGCTGCAGGGAACGGAATACGACACCGGTCTCGATCTGAAGAAGCTCGACGAGGTCTCCCGCTATTTCACGACTCTCCGCGAGAAATACATAAAGAGCGGACAGCTCGACCCGAAGGTCCTCGCCGTCAACATCAACGCCCTGATGTATCAGATCCCCGGCGGGATGTACTCCAACCTCCTTTCGCAGCTTAAGGCTCAGGGAAAATCCGACAAGCTCAACGAGTGCCTTGAGGAAGTCCCGCGCGTGCGCAAGGATGCCGGTTACCCGCCGCTCGTCACCCCGACATCCCAGATCGTCGGAACTCAGGCGGTCATGAACGTGCTCGCCGGTCAGAGATACAAGATGGTGTCGAAGGAGTTCAAGGGCCTCATCCGCGGCGAGTACGGCAAGACTCCCGTCGATGTCGACCCGGAATTCAGGAAGAAGATCATCGGCTTGGCCGAGCCGATCACCTGCCGTCCGGCCGATCTCCTCAAGCCGGAGCTCCCGAAGCTTTGCGAACAGCTCAAGGACGTCATTACGCAGGATGAGGACATTCTGAGCTACGCTCTGTTCGAGCAGGTCGCGATGAAGTACTTCGACTACCGCGCCGCCCAGAAGCAGAACCTCGACGGCGGAGCCATGGACAGGGAGCTCAAGGTACACCCCGTCTGATACGGTATTAGACAATAAAAAAACAGGGACACCGGAAAGGTCCCTGTTTTTTCGGTTTTACGGCTCGCCTTCTGATGATCCGGGCGATATGACGGCGCATACGATCTCCGGCGGGTTGAATATCCGCGGCATGTTGAAAAACACCGACAGCCCGCGCGAGACGATCTCGACCGTCGTTTTATCTTTGCCGTCGATCTCATACACGCCTCCGGCGTAGCGGGGGAACAGTCCCTGTCCCGGCGAGTAAAGCCCGTTAAGGATCTTCGGTATCCTTACCTGACCGCCGTGAGCGTGACCGCAGAAAACAAGGTCGAAGCCGAGAGCGGCGTAATCTTCAGGCCTCTCCGGGCGGTGGGAGAGAAGTATCGTCAGGCTCCCGTCATCGCCGATCCCGGCGAAGCTCTCACGCATCAGGGCATTCCTTTCCTCATATCCGGGACAGCCGTATTTCAGCGGATCGGACACGCCGCATACCGTGACCGGGACGCCGTTTATCTTTGTCTTCACGGTGGAGCCGTCGAGGATGACGACGCCGTATGAGCGGAGCATATCGGTTACTGACGAAAGATCCGGGATGTTCAGCTCGTGATTGCCGAAGGCATAGAACACGGGCACGTTCATGCCGGACAGACCGCTTAGAAGCTCTTCTGCCGGTCCTCTGTCCCTCAGATCGTCCACGATGTCTCCCGTCATGACGATCATATCCGGCATGCAGATGCCTATCTTCTCGAGCAGCTTCTTTTGATCCTTTCCGTGCCGGGTAGAGTGGAGATCCGAAAGATGGACTATGCGGATGTAGGAATTGTCTTTGATTTTCGATGACGACACGCGGTAATTTCGGACGACGAGACCGGAGAAGAAGGCTCCGCACAGAACGGCCGCCGCCGCGAGCGCCGAAAGCACATATAATGCAGGGGTCATAAAATTCAGGCGTTTTTCACAGCTTCTGCTTGATTTATCTTGATAAATATATTATAATGGAAAGCGGACGATATGTAAACTCACGGCTGTAAAATTTTTGTAGACCGGAGATAAATTATGCTGCTGCTTGGTCTTGATGTGGGCTCGACAGCCTGCAAATGCGCCGCCTATGACGAGGACGGCAGGCTCATATGCTCCGCTGCGCGGGAATACCCGATACCGGCCGGCGCCTCGGATATCGACGCCGAAATGCTCCACCTTTCCGCGGAGGAAGCCGTCGCGCAGGCGTCGGCCGAATCGAAGGCATTGTCCGGAGAGAGCGCCGGGCTTATTTCGGTGACGTCGTTCGGCGAGTCTTTCGTCCCGACGGACAAGAACGGCAGAGCGCTGGCGCCAGTCATAATGTACACGGGAAGCGATGGAGAAAAAGCCGCCTCACGGCTCATCTCCGATCCCGGAGCCGGGTATTTTTCATCCCGAGAATGCCTGAGACCCGACGCGACATACTCGCTTCCGATGCTCATGAGCCTGACGGAAAGCGGCTCGGCGGCCGCCGAAGCGGATAAATTCCTTCTCATCACCGATTATATATGCTTCTGTCTCACCGGCGAGTGCGCGATACCGTGGTCGCTCGCCGCAAGGACGATGGCGTTCGACGTGAAGAAGATGGAATGGGACGGGTATCTGCTGAAAAAGGCGGGCATCGACCCATCGCGCCTCTCACGCCCGGTTCGCGACGGAAGCATAGTCGGAAAGCTCCTTCCGTCGGCGGCGGAAAGGCTTGGGATTTCGGCTGATACCGTCGTCTGCGCCGCATCGCACGATCAGGTTTCCGCCGCGCTCGGCTGCGGAGTCGTATCGCCCGGTCAGGCGGTCACGGCATCGGGATCGGTCGAATGTCTTACCCCCGTTTTCGCTGGGACGTCGGACGACGCGGCTTACTACGACAGCGGATATGTCTGCGTGCCGTACTCCGACAGCGGAAATTACGTGAATTACGCCTATAATCTCACCGGAGGGCGTCTGCTCAAATGGATGAGGGACGAGCTGACGCCGTACCGCGGCGACGGCTCGGCCTACGCCATGCTCGACGCCGAGGCGGAAAAGCGCGGAGTCTCCGACGTGCTGGTGATACCTCATTTCCTCGGCGCCGGAGTCACGCCCGACCGCGTCCCGACGGCGAAGGGGACGATATCCGGGATCACCTTCGGAACGACCGCCGCCGACATATACCGCGCGGCGCTTGAGGGCGCGGCCTTCGAGATGAGGGTCAACATCGAGCGGATGAGATCGCTCGGTATCGGGATTACCGCTCTCACCGCCACGGGAGGCGGGGCGAGATCGCCCCTCTGGCTTCAGATAAAGAGCGATATATTAGGCGTCCCGGTAAGAAGTGCGGCCTCGTCGGACGCCGGAACGCTCGGCGCCGTCATGTTCGGCGAGCGGGCGACAGGACTCGCAGGCAGCCTCGGGCAGGCAGTCGAGAGATGCGTCCGCCCGGGAAAGGAATATCTCCCGGATCCCGCGGCCCGGGATTTCTACGACGAGAAGTATTCAAGATATGCCGCGGCGAGAAACGGCATGATAAGACTGTTTGAACGATAATGGCGATATATACACTGGCGGATACCCATCTTTCCCAGACCGTGAACAAGCCGATGGACGTTTTCGGCAGCCGCTGGGACAATTACACTCAGAAGATCATCGACGGCTGGAGAAGCGTCGTAAAGGACGGCGACACCGTCGTGATGCCCGGCGACATCAGCTGGGGGATCAGCCTCGACGAGGCGGCGGAGGACATGCGGCTCATCGACTCTCTCCCCGGAAGGAAGCTGATCGGCAAGGGTAACCACGACTACTGGTGGACCGGAGTTTCCAAGATGGAAAGGTGGCTCGCCGATATCGGCGTGACGACGGTCGGCTTCCTCTACAACAACGCGTACGCCGTCGAGGATATGAACATCTGCGGCTGCCGAGGATGGTACGTCGACAGGAACAACAATCCGAAGGGCGTCGATTACGCCAAGATAATCGCCCGCGAGGCGGTGCGGCTCGAGCTGAGCCTTTCCGCGGCGGACAGGCTGAACGAATCATCGGATATAAAGCGGGAAAACGTAGTTTTCATGCATTTCCCGCCGTATTTCATAAATTACAGATGCACCGAGCTGATAGACGTGATGCACCGTCACGGCGTCACACTCTGCTTTTACGGGCATATCCACGGGGTGTATGACATCCCGCAGGTGACGGAGGACGAGGGGATCGAGTACGTCCTGATCTCGGGAGACTACCTCGACTTCACGCCGCAGCTCGTGAACTGAGCTCAGCTTCTCTGATAAGATGCCGTCAAGGTTAACATTTTTATAATTTTCACATGTGAATATTGACATTTCGGGCGTTTTATAATATAATAGTAAGGTACACGTTTTTCGCGGAGAAACTGCTCCGCGCCTGAATCAATCAATGAAAATAACCGATTTCAAACCGGAGGGTTTATATAATGGTTCTCAAGAGCAACGAAACGATCGACAAGAATCTCAGCGAGCTCGTATTCACGATAGACAGAGCCAAATTCGATGAGGCTGTCACCGACGCTTACAAAAAGAACGTAAAGCGCATGAACATCCCTGGCTTCCGTAAGGGAAAGGCCCCGAAGGCCATCGTGGAGAAGATGTACGGCAAGGGCGTGTTCTACGAGGACGCTCTCAACGCCATACTTCCCGACGAGTACGAAGCCGCCCTTAAGGAGAGCGGTCTCGACGTCGTCAGCCGTCCCGAGTTCGACGTCGACGATATAGGCGACGAGGGAGTGACTGTCAAGGCAAAGGTCTACACCCGTCCGGAGGCCGAGATCGGCAATTATGACGGCATCGAGGAGGAGCGCGAGCTCACTCCCGTCACCGACGAGGATGTGCAGAAGGAGCTCGAGCGCGTTCAGCAGCGCAACTCCCGCACAGTCGAAGTCACCGACAGAGCCGCCGCGATTGACGATACCGCGAATATCGACTATACCGGCTATATCGGCGACAAGAAGTTCGACGGCGGCGAGGGCAAGGCCTATGACCTTAAGCTCGGATCGAATTCCTTCATCCCCGGATTCGAGGATCAGATAGTCGGCCACGTCGCCGGCGACGAGTTCGACGTCAACGTCACCTTCCCGGAGAACTATCACGCCGAGGAGCTCAAGGGCAAGCCGGCCGTCTTCAAGACCAAGCTCAACGCCATCAAGGTCACCGAGCTTCCTGAACTTGACGACGAGTTCGCGAAGGACGTCTCCGAGTTTGACACCCTCGACGAGTACAAGGCCGATCTTAAGAAGAAGCTTGAAGACAACGACAAGAGCCGCGCCGACAACCGCGTCGAGAACAAGATCATCGACAAGCTCATCGATCTCATGACCGTCGACGTACCGGAGGCCATGTATGTTTCCGAGGTCGAGAACCAGCTCCGCGATTTCGACAACCGTCTGAGAATGCAGGGCATGGATCTCTCCACCTACCTCAAGTACACCGGCATGGACCTCGACGGCATGCGTAAGCAGTTCCGTCCGCAGGCCGAGCACGCCGTGAAATCCAGACTCGCTCTCGAGGCTGTCGCGAAGAAGGAGAACATCGAGGTCAGCGACGAGGATCTCGAGAAGGAATACGAGAACATCGCGAAGCAGTATAACGTCGAGATCGAGCGCGCGAAGGAGATCCCCGCCGACACGCTCTCCGGCGATATCAGGGTGAGAAAGGCTCTTGAAGCCGTAAAGGCTAAGGCGAAGATCACCGACGTCGAGAAGAAGCCCGAGGCTCCCGCTCCCGCCGAGACCGCCGAGGAGACAGCCGCTGCCGACGAAGCCGCTCCGGAAGCTTCCGACGCCGAATAATACATTATCGGATTTAATGCCGGATATAAAACCGGCCATGTCATAAAACAGATATCTGACAGGTGAATGAAGCTCTGAGCGTATCCGCCGCTTCATTCACTTTGTGTTAAACGAATGACTTTCATGTCAGGAAAGGATAAAAATGCCGCTCGTACCGACTGTAATAGAGACCACAAACCGCGGTGAACGCGCCTATGATATATATTCGCGCCTTCTCAACGACAGGATCGTCTTCCTCGCCGACGAGGTGAACGACGTCACTGCCTCCCTTGTAGTAGCCCAGCTTCTCTTCCTTGAGGCTCAGGACCCGGATAAGGACATCAGCCTCTATATCAACAGCCCCGGCGGTTCGGTGACCTCCGGAATGGCGATATACGACACCATGAACTTTATAAAGTGCGACGTATCGACCATCTGCGTCGGCATGGCGGCTTCGATGGGAGCCTTCCTTCTGTCGGCCGGAGCCAAGGGCAAGCGCTTCGCTCTCCCGAATTCCGAGATCATGATCCACCAGCCGTCCGGCGGCGCGCAGGGTCAGGCCACCGACATCCAGATCCAGGCTCAGCTGATCCAGAAGACCAAGGACCGCCTCAACAGGATCCTCGCAGAGAATACCGGCAAGCCGCTCGAAGAGATCCAGCGCGACACCGAGCGTGATCATTTCATGACCGCCGACGAGGCCTGCGCTTACGGGCTCGTCGACAAGGTGATAGCGAAGCGCGGCTGAAAAAACTCGGCCGAAAACCGGAGGAGCGTTTTCCTTCGCGGTAAAACAAGGATTAAGGGTAAGACATATGCCTATCAGCGGGAAGAACAGAAATTCGCAGCTTAAAAGATGCACGATGTGCGGCAGGGACGAGACTCAGGTCATGTTCCTCATACCGTTCCCGACCGGCGCCTGCATCTGCGACAGCTGCATCGACGCCTGCAACGAGATCGTGGCTCAGCATTTCGGCCCGGAGGAGGACTCCGAAGACTCTCAGGTCAAAATGAGCGGCGGGGAGGAGATGCTCTCCCTCGAGACGCTCCCCCGGCCGGCGTCCATCAAGGCTTCGCTTGACGAATACGTTATAGGTCAGGACGACGCCAAGAAGGCTCTCGCCGTCGCGGTGTACAATCATTATAAGCGCATCCTATCAAAGGACTCCGACAGAAAGAAGAAGGACGACGGCGTCGACATACAGAAGAGCAACGTCCTCCTTCTCGGTCCCACCGGCGTCGGCAAGACGTATCTCGCGCAGACGCTCGCCAAGACGCTGAAGGTCCCGTTCGCGATATCCGACGCCACGACGCTCACCGAGGCCGGATATGTCGGTGAGGATGTCGAGAATATCCTGCTCCGTCTCATTCAGGCGGCCGATTTCGACGTCGCCAAGGCTGAAAAGGGCATCATATATATCGACGAGATAGACAAGATCAGCCGCAGGAGCGAGAACCGCAGCATCACGAGGGACGTGTCCGGCGAGGGCGTGCAGCAGGCCCTGCTGAAGATCCTTGAGGGCACCGTTTCCAACGTCCCGCCGAACGGCGGGCGCAAGCACCCGAATCAGGATTTCATCCAGATAGACACGTCGAATATACTGTTCATCTGCGGAGGCGCCTTCGATCAGCTCGACAAGCTCATCGAGGAAAGGCTCGGACAGTCGGTCATCGGCTTCAACGGCGACATAAAGAACAAGGCCGAGAAGCTAAAGGCTGCGACGCTTCACAACGCCACCCCGCATGATATCATAAAATACGGCCTTATCCCCGAGCTCGTCGGACGTCTGCCGGTCATGGTGGCGCTCGATCCTCTCGACAGGGAAGCGCTGGTGCGCATCCTGCGCGAGCCGAAGAACGCTCTTGTAAAGCAGTACACGAAGCTTCTCGGCTACGACAACACCGAGCTTGAGTTCACCGACGCCGCCCTCGAGCGGATAGCCGATATCGCCATCGAGCGCAATATGGGCGCCAGAGGTCTCCGCTCGATAATCGAAGAGCTGATGCTGAACGTCATGTACGACGTCCCGTCCCGTCCCGATGTCAAAAAGGTCATAATCACGCCGGAAAGCGTGGACAAGAAAGCTCCGCCGGAGTATGTCGCGTAAATCGTCATCGTCTCCGTCCGCCGAAATTCAGGCGGGCGGAGGCGTTTTTCTTCTTGCCTTTTCCCGGCGGATGTGATATAATAAAGGAAGAAGATGTGCGCTGCACGGAGGAGGGCAAATATGGAATACGATAAGACATATGACGTGATAGTGCTCGGCGGAGGGTTCGCCGGATGCGCCGCGGCGGTCTCGGCGGCAAGGCTCGGCAAGAAGACGCTTCTGCTCGAATCGTCGGGCTTCCTCGGAGGGGCGGCTTCAAACTGCCTGATTTTCCCGCTGATGCCGTATTCGACGACCGTTACCGACAATGAGGGGAATAAGTCGCGCCATTATCTTAGCCGCGGCTTCCTTTCCGAGCTGGTGAAGGATCTCGGCGAGAGCGGCGATATAAGGGGCGACAGCGGATTTCTCGACGAGGCCGTAAAGCTCCTGCTCGACAGAAAGACGCTTGAAGCCGGAGTCACGACGCTCTTCCACTCCGTTCTGTGCGGTGTGAAAAAGGAAGGAACGCTCATAAAGGGCGTGTCCGTCGCGACGAAGGCGGGAGTCCTTGACTTTGAGGGCAGGATGTTCGTCGACTGCACGGGTGACGCCGATCTCGCCGTCATGGCCGGGATCCCGGCGCGTCTCGGGCGCGATTCCGACAGTCTCTGCCAGCCGATGACGCTCTGCTTCAGGGTGGGGAATGTCGATAAGAAGGCCTTCTTTGAGAGCCGCCCGATCTGGAGCCGTCTTTACGCCGAGTGGCAGGCCGACGGCAGGATCAAGAACCCGAGGGAGAATATACTCGTATTCGACTACCCCATCGACGGCGTCCTGCATTTCAACACTACGAGGATAGTAAAGCTCGATCCGACGAATCCCTTCGACGTTACCCGCGCCGAGCGGGAAGCCCGTCTGCAGGTGAAGGAGCTGCTTCATTTCTTTAAGGAGGCGGCCATCCCCGGCATGGAGAAGGCGAGCCTGATCTATACCGCGCCTTCCATCGGCGTAAGGGAAAGCCGCATGATCGACGGCGCCTACCGTCTCACGGGAGAGGATCTTGTCGCCTGCACCAAATTCGATGACGCGATCGCGGCCGGAAATTACGATATCGACATCCACAATCCCGAGGGGAGCGGCACGAGCCACTATTATTTCCCGGAGGGGACATGGTACACCATCCCCTTCCGCTCGCTCATACCGAAGGCGGAGGACTGCGGGAACCTGCTCGTCGGCGGCAGGTGCATTTCCTGTGACCATGAGGCTCAGGCTTCGATACGCATCATACCGATCTGCGCGACCACCGGCGAGGCCGCCGGAGTCGGCGCGTCAGTCGCTCTCGACGGCGGCAGCAGCGTTCAGCTCGCCGACGTCGGCAGGATTCAGAAGCTCCTTACCGAAAACGGAGCCTATATCGGGATCTGACAAAGCCGGTCCGCCTCATAATGGCAAAATACGTCACGAAATAAGCGAAAAATAAATAAATGACGATATATTATGTAAAAATAAATTGATTTACTTGACATATCTCCCTGTTTATGGTATCATTAACGTATGATCCAAAAGGAGGATTATATTATGAGAAAATTAGCATTCGCGCTGGTCGCCGCCATGCTTCTGGCTATGGCGATCCCGTCCTTTGCCGACGACGCTTTCACGCTTCCCGGCACGAGCACCGCTCCCGTCATCGACGGCGTTCTCGATGACTGCTATGTAAAGCTTCATAACTTCTATGAAGTCGATAACTTCTCCGACGCCTATGACCCTGACAAGACCATAAAGGGCGCCGCTTACGCCACATGGGACAAATGGGGTCTCTATGTGATGATCGAGGCCTATTATGAGAACTGGGGCCCCGTAACCGAGGACCGCGCCATTGATATCGGTCTCGGCAACGCCGGCTACGTCTCCTGCCTCGCCACCGACGGCGATTATGACGACGACACCCAGCGCTTCGAGATCGGCTGCGGTATCGCTGAGGAAGGCACTCAGATGTGGAAGGTCTCCGGACCTGCCGATCTGAAGGACTCCTCCGCCGATCAGAACGTCTTTGAGGTCGCTCCGTTCGAGCATTACTGCGTAAACGACACCGCCAACAAGTGCGCGTGGTATGAGTTCGGTATTCCGTGGAACTTCATGGACCGTACCGGCACCATCAACTATGACGTCGGCACCAAGTTCATCTTCAACTATGCCGCCAACGTCCACACCACCGAAGAGTACGCCGAAGGCAACAGCCACATCGTTGAGTACGGCGGCGGATGCTGGGCCGGCTCTTACACCGACGGCGGTGTTGTCACCCTCGGTGAGTATCAGATCGTTGTAGAGGATGAGCCCGAGACCGCCGCTCCCGAGACTGCCGCTCCGGCCGCTGAGGCCGCTCCGGCTCCCGCCGCTGAGGCTGCTCCCGCTCCGGCCGCCGCTCCTGTCGCTGAGACAGCCGCTCCCGTAGCCGCTGCCGCTCCGGCCGCTGCCGCTCCCGCCGCTCAGACCGGTGACGTCGCCGCCATCGCGGTTCTCGCCGCTGTCGCCGCTCTCGGAACCGCCGTTGTGGTTTCAAGAAAGCACTGAGTCCTGAGATGATCTGATAATTTGGTCTCAGATCGAAGATTTCCGCCTCCGGTACTTCTGCCGGAGGCGGTTTTTTATCCGTTCCGGGATCATCCGAGCAGATAACGGTTGTGAACCGAAAAAACAGAATAGCATAACAATATTTTCATAAAATTGAATATATATAAGGATATCGTACTCGTTTTTGTGCTTTTTTGACAGAAAAACTCTAATTGTGAATAATAAGAAAGGAATGTTTTAAAAAACTTGTTCAAACCTCTTGACTTTTAAAGCAGATTGTGGTATCATAATAGCAACAATCCAAAGGAGGATTAGTTATTATGAAAAAGTTAGCTTTTGCCGTAGTAGCGGTTATGCTGCTGGCTATGGCAGTCCCGGCTTTCGCCCAGGACCAGATCACTCTTGACGGAACTTATACTCCTATGGTTATCGATGGCAAGCTCGATGAGACCTATCAGTTCCTCAGCGACTTCTGGACCACCGACACCTACACCGACGACAACGATCCCGATCACGTCGTTCAGGGTAAGGCCTACGCTTCCTGGGATAAGACCAACCTGTACGTTTTCCTTGAGGTTGTTAACCCTGCTTGGGGTCCCGACTCTGAGGATGACGCTCACAACATGGGTATCGGCAATGCCGGTTACGTTTCCGTAATCGCTACCGACGGCGACTATGATGACGACACTCAGCGCTTCGAGATCGGCGCCGGCCTCTCTGAGGAAGGCACCCAGATGTGGAAGATCTCCGGCGCCGCTCCGATCAAGTGCGCTATGAACAACGAGGATGTTTACACCAACGCTGATCTCCCGTGGCAGCATTTCGCTACCTACGATGAGTCCACCAAGATCTCTACCTATGAGTTCGGTATTCCGTGGACCTTCGTTGATCGTTCCAACACCCTCACCTATGACACCGGCTCCAAGTTCATCCTGAACTTCGCTGCCAACGCTCATACCACCGAGCAGTACGCTGAAGGCGAGAAGTTAATCGTTGAGTACGGAGGAGGCTGCTGGGCCGGCTCCTACACCGACGGCGCTATCGTAACCCTCGGCGTTATCGTAGAGCCCGCCGCTCCCGAGACTGAGGCTCCCGCTCCCGAGACCGAAGCTCCCGCTCCGGCTGCTGAGGCCGCTCCGGCTCCTGCCGCTGAGGCTGCTCCCGCTCCGGCTGCCGCTCCTGTCGCTGAGACCGCTGCTCCTGTAGCCGTTGCCGCTCCGGCCGCTGCCGCTACCGCCGCTCAGACCGGTGATGTCGCCGCTGTCGCGATCCTCGCCGCTGTCGCCGCTCTCGGAACTGCTGTCGTAGTCTCCAAGAAGCACTGATCTGACACAGCTTTCCGAAAAGCCAGATCTGAAGGCTTAACGGATAGTCGGATTTAAAAACGAACTTTAAAACATCTCCGGCGCCTCACCTGCCGGAGATGTTCGCTTTTTATTCTGAGGATCAGCCGCCGCACGCTTCACTGCGTGAGGGATGAGATCGACATCCGGTGTGTATCGATATTCTCGTATATCGGAGCATCATGCCGTCATGCGCTGTGCGGGACATACGGGAAGAAGGAAACAATGAGAGTCAAAAGGCTCACGGGAGGAAAAGAGAGCTTCATTATCGCCAAAAACATGATAAATAATAAGGTCTGAATGGGATCTCATTATCCACCCATTCAGACCTTGCTGTAGGCTGTTATTAGAGGCTCCTGCGCCGATGTTTGACTATCAGATACCGAAAAACTGTGATGAGCCTTTTATCTGTCCTCTCTGAAATAAGCGAGTCCGAGGCTTGCCGGAGGCTGATTCTCGCGCTTCTTTCTCAGGCTTGTAACGACGAGCACTATCACCGTCACGAAGTAGGGCAGGATCTTGTATATTTCGTTCGGTATTGCGAGCGGGAGACGCAGATACAGTATCATAAGAGCGCCGAACAGGGCGGAGCCCCACAGGGCGTTCTGCGGCTTCCACAGGCAGAAGATGACGAGCGCGACCGCCAGCCATCCTTCGCCGGAAAGTCCCTCATGGTTCCAGACGCATCCGGCGATAGTCATGATATATACCATGCCGCCGATAGCCGATATTCCACCGCCGATGATCGTCGCGAGATACTTGTATCTCGTGATGTTGATTCCGGCCGCGTCAGCCGTCGCGGGCGATTCGCCGACGGAGCGGAGATTCAGCCCGAAGCGTGTGCGGCTGATGAAGAAGGCCATCGCGAGAGCGAGGATTATGCCGAGATACACGAATATATTCTGCTGGAAGAGCAGCTGTCCGACGTACGGTATATCCTGCAGGAATTTCGGGAACGGCGAGCCCTGGAACGCCGCCTTCATCTCGTTCGAGACAGCGACGAAGCCGCCTTCCTTCGTTCTCATGAATTCACCGATGAACTGACCGGCTCCCGTGCCGAATATCGCCAGCGCGAGGCCTGTGACGTTCTGGTTCGCGCGCAGGGAAATGGTTATGAAGCTGAATATCAGCGCCCCGAAGGCTCCGGCAATGAACGCGCAGAGTATCGCGATGATGACGGCGGCAGGTCCGAAGGCGCTTTCCCCGGCGGCCTTGCCGTAGTAGAAGGCTCCGGCGAGCCCGACCGCGCCGCCCATGTACATCATACCCTCGACGCCGAGGTTCATGTTGCCGGATTTCTCGGTGAGTATCTCACCCATAGTGCCGAAGAGAAGGGGAGTGCCGTTCAGTATGGCGGCGATCACAAGCGCCAAAATGGAATTTAAGATACTCATTTCGACGCCTCCCCGCTGCTCTCATGGTTGATTATGATACGGTAATTGATGAAGAATTCGCTCGCGAGCATGCAGAACAGGAATATGCCGGTGATGATGTCGGCGATGGAAGTCGGCACCTTCATGTAAGTCTGGAGGTCTCCCGCGCCTTTGTCGAGGATGGCAAGAAGCAGGGAAATGGCCATCATGGCGAACGGGTTGAGCTGAGCCAGCCACGCGACCGTGATCGCCGTGAAGCCGACTCCGTCGGCAACGCTGTGATAGAGCGTCATGTTCGCGCCGGAGCATACCATGAAGCCGACAAGGCCGCATATGGCGCCGGACATGAACATCGTCCGCATAGTGATCAGCGCGACGTCCATACCGGCGTACCGCGCCGTGTTCACGCTGTCTCCGATGACCGCGATCTCATATCCGTGCTTGGTGTAATTCATGTAGACGTATATGAAAATCACGAGAAGGAGCACGATTATCCAGCCGCAGTGAACTCCGAAGACCTTCGGCAGGACGGCGTTCTGACTGAAATCGGGGATGATCTGGCTGCCCGGCTTTCCTTCCCACGGGCCGCCCTGCAGATACTTGACGAGGCCGATGACGATGTAGTTCATCATCAGCGTGAAAAGCGTCTCGTTGGTGCCCCATTTGGCCTTGAAGACCGCCGGGATGAGCGCCCATATGCCGCCGCAGAGAGCGCCGCCGACCGCCATGACGAGCAGAAGCAGCGGCTTTGGCATCGTGTTGGCGTAATTCAGCGCGAAGAATGTCGCTCCTATCGCTCCGGCCGTTATCTGCCCCTCGGCTCCGATGTTCCAGAAGCGCATCTTGAAGCAGGGAGCAATGGCGAGAGCCGTTCCTAGCAGAGGTATCGCGAATTTGACGGTCTGTCTGATGGCGACCTTTTTGCCGAGAGCTCCGCTGACGATATATCCGTAGGCGGAAAACGGATTGTTGCCGATTATGAGGAATATCAGCCCGCCGATAACGATGGCGGCGAGGAACGATATCCCGCGCACCATCCAGGCGCGCTTCGGGTTTATATCCGTCCGTTTCGCGAGATGGAAGAGCGGCTCGCGCTTCCGTCTGTTCGATGCTTTAGTCTGAGACGCTGTCATTCGGCCGCTTCCTTTCCGCTGTCAATATGAGTCATCATAAGCCCGACTTCTTCCTTTGTGGCCTCTCCGGCTTTCACGATCCCGGTGACCTTTCCGTCGCAGAGGACGAGTATGCGGTCGCAGAGCTCGAGCAGGACGTCAAGATCCTCTCCGACGAAGATCACCGCCGTCCCTTTCTGCTTCTGCTCTGTCATGAGGTTGTATATCGTGTACGACGTGTTGATGTCGAGACCTCTCACGGCGTAAGCCGTCATCAGCACCGACGGCACGGTCGCTATCTCGCGGCCGACAAGGACCTTCTGCACGTTGCCTCCGGACAGGCGGCGGACCGGATAATCGACATCGGGGGTTACGACGCCGAGCTCGTCCTTGAGCTTCCTCGCCAGCTCGTCAGGCTTCTTCCTCTCGACGAAAACGCCCTTCCCGAGCCTCCATGAGCGAAGCATCATGTTGCCGGTCATGCCCATGCCGCCGACGAGACCCATCCCGAGGCGGTCCTCCGGGACGAAGGCCATTGCGATGCCGGCGTCCTTGATCTTTGTAGGAGTCAGCCCTACGAGCTCACGGGCCGGCTTGTCCTTCGGGGTGAAGATGATAGAGCCTTCCTTTATCGGACACAATCCGGCGATAGACTCGAGGAGCTCCTTCTGACCCGATCCCGATATCCCGGCGATGCCGAGGATCTCTCCGCCCATAGCCGTGAACGAGACGTTGTCCAGCTTGAGGACGCCTTCGTCGCTGACGACCGTGAGCCCCGATACTGTGAGGCGCGGCTGAGGATCGACCGGCTCCGGGCGCTCGATATTGAGGCTTACCGTGTGGCCGACCATCATGTTCGTCATTTCCTGAGGATTGGTCTCGCTCACCATCATCTCGCCGATGTACTCCCCCTTTCGGAGGACGGCGACGCGGTCGGCGATGGCCATAACCTCATGCAGCTTGTGAGTGATTATGACGATGGATTTGCCGTCAGCCTTCATCTGCCGCAGGACGTTGAAAAGCCTGTTTGTCTCCTGAGGGGTAAGGACGGCTGTCGGCTCGTCAAGGATCAGGATGTCGGCGCCGCGGTAAAGCACCTTGATTATCTCAAGCGTCTGCTTCTCGGAGACCGACATGTCATACACCTTTTTGTCCGGGTGTACGCTGAAATCGTATCTGTCGCAGATCTCCCTGATTTTCGCGGAAGCCTTAGGCATGTCGAGCATTAACGGGCCTTCCAGCCCGAGCACGACGTTTTCTGCCGCCGTCAGTACATCCACAAGCTTGAAATGCTGATGTATCATGCCGATCCCGCAGTCGTAAGCGTCGCGCGGAGAGGCTATCCTGACCTCTCTGCCGTCGACAAAGATCTGGCCGGAGTCGGGATAGTAGATACCGGCCAGCATATTCATCAGCGTCGTTTTTCCGGAACCGTTCTCGCCCAGAAGGGAGAGTATCTCGCCCCGGTTTATGTCGAGCGAAACATTCTTGTTCGCCGCGATGCTGCCGAAGGATTTGCTGATATTTCTCAGGCTGACGGCGGCTTCTTTATTTTCCATATCTTTCAGCTCAAAGGTCGTTTATATTCCCGCATACGCCCGCGCTGCGGCGCGGGAATATGCCGGAATATAAATAAAAACAAGAGCGCGCCGCAAAAGCGCGGCTCTCATCAAAATACCGATAAAATAATTATTCCCGTGGGACCCGGCTGTCCCGGATCCCACGGAAGATTGCCGATTATTATTAATAAGCCTCGTTCAGTCTGGTGATGCCGTCGATGGCGAGGTTGAAGTACGGAGCCGACATGAGGCCCGGATACTCGGACTCATGGAAGACGCCGTCCCAAACGGCTTCGCCCTGATCGGGGACGAAGTCGCCGTCGGTGTCGATGGCAAGGGCGGTGGTGACGCTCTGACCGCCGACGGTGAACTTGGAGGTGTCAAAGACGTTAAGAGAGCCGTCGGAGATGGCCTTAATGACCTCGTCGAGCTTCTCCTGAGTGCCGGGAGCGGCGATGTCTTTGTTGAGATCGGTCATGACGACGTCGCCGTCCTTCATGCCGTGGCTGTAGTCGGCGTCAAAGTTCTTGCCGGCGGCGACGGAAGAGATGGCATAGACGAAGTAGTTGGTCCAGTCGATCCTGGTCGAGATGATCGAGGCCTTCGGAGCGGCGGAGATCATGTCGGCGTTGTAGCCGGTATGGAAGACGCCGGCCTTCTCGGCGGTGGTGGCGGGGGTGGTGTTGTCGGAGTGCTGGGAGATCATGACGCAGCCCTGATCGATGAGCGCCTGAGCGGCGTTGGCCTCAAGGGTGGCGTCGGACCAAGAGCCGACGAACTGGACCTTCATGGTGACGGACGGGCAGACGGACTTGGCGCCCAGATAGTAAGCGGTGTAGCCGGAGACGACCTCGGCGAAGGAGTAGGCTCCGACATAGCCGATGATGGCGCCGTCGGCGGTGATGGTGCCTTCGTCTATCATCTGCTGGAGCTTCATTCCGGCGGCGACGCCGGCGACATAGCGGCCCTCATAGATGTGAGCGAAAGCGTTGTGGGTGTTGTCAAGATCGTCCTTCCAGCTGCCCTCGTTGGTGCAGCCGACGAACTGTACGTTCGGATAGTTCGGCGCCACTCTGAGCATGGCGGGTTCCTGACCGTAGGAGTTGTTGAAGATAACGGCGCAGCCTTCCTCGGCGAGCTCCTCGTTCGCGACGGCGACCGGGTCACCCTCGATGAGGTTGTACTTGATTATCCATTCGACGTTGATGCCCTGCTTCTTGAGCTCGGCGGAAGCCGTCTCGGTGGCGCGGACAAAGTTGTAGGTGTAGCCCTGGTCGTTCTCATCGCCTATGCAGATAAGGCCGACCTTGATGGTTTCGCCGGAGCCGGAGCCCCCGCAGGCGCAGAGAGCCGCGAGCATGACGACGGCGAGCAGCGCGCAGATGAGTTTTTTCATGATTGCCTCCAAAAGATTTGTGTTTAAAATAGAATTCCGAAAATAAAACAGCCCCATAACACGCCGCAGGGTAAACTGGCCGCAAGCGGACGCGGCCGTGCCTATAACGGGATACGGGATAATAAAAAGAAAACCAATAGTCGTGACTTGTCGGCGTCACGGTAGAAACATCCGGGCCTTTTATCCGGACCTATACGGGTTTGCGCCAGGAAAGGCTTATTAAATTAACACTTATATTTTAACCGAAAAAACCTGTTTTGTCAAC
Source organism: uncultured Clostridia bacterium (assembly GCA_946407735.1). Classification (GTDB taxonomy): domain Bacteria; phylum Bacillota; class Clostridia; order Oscillospirales; family CAG-272; genus JAAZGC01. The sequence continues at coordinate 82,456 of CAMJPL010000004.1, read as the reverse complement.
TCGATTTAGAATATTTTTTCCTTTTTTTACTTTTTATGCATATTGTATAAATATAGCTACCGAAACAGCATAATGAATGTCATTCATTAAATGAATGTCATTCATTAAGATAAAAAAACCGTCTTTGAGTTTCAAAGACGGTTTTTATTCACGGTTTTAACTGATTGTCTCAGCCTTCGGCGTCAACGTCTCCGGCTTCGTCGACAGCGGCCTCAGCCTCGTCGATGGCGGCGTCTACGGCGGCCTCGGCGGCGTCGGTCTCAGCGGAAGCGGAGCTGGCGCCGGCATCGTTCAGCTCGTTGAAATAAGCGTTCGTGTCGACGTGCGCTGTGTCGGGCTGGATGATGTAGATAACGAAAACGATCACGGCGAAGACGATGGCTACCCACATCGTGAGCTTGCCGAGCAGCTGATCCTTTCCGCCGCCCTTGGTCTTGCCGAGGAAGGTATCGGAAGAACCGCCGGAAATGGCGGAAGTCACGCCCTGCTGCTTTCCTTCCTGAAGCATGATGACCACGATGAGGAAAACGGCGGCTATAAGAAGAATAACGCCCAGAACGGTCTGCATGATGAAAAATACCTCCGGTATATATTGAGCGCCGGCGGGAACTATCCGCAGATGGGCGCTGCTTATCTATTTTAGATATTATATCACAAAATCACGGCGATTGCAATAGATTACACAAATATTTAAAATATTCGGTGCCTGTTTCATGTGTTCCGGTCTACATTCTTCATCTTTTTCAGGTTTCCGATCTTCTTCGACCGGCGGGCGAGCTCGGCCGCGACGGCGTCATATGAGACATGCGTCTCGCTCATGAGCACGACGAGGTGATATAAAAGATCGCTGATCTCATTTGTGATCTCATCCTCGGATCCGTTTTTCGCAGCGATGATCGTTTCGGCAGCCTCTTCACCGACCTTTTTGCAGATCTTGTCGATCCCCTGATCGAAAAGATAGCAGGTATAGGAGCCTTCCTGAGGCTCGGAGCGTCTCGACTGGACGGTTTCGTATAATTCCTTCAGGATGTCGTTTTCCGTTTCCATAGTTAATAAACCTCAATGATTTTTCTGTATAGAAAGTCTTTTGGAGATAGGTGGGGTTTCAGGGGAGGGAAGGACCTTTTCTTCAGAAAAGGTCCTTCCCTCCCCTGATCATTTACTCCTCGTATTTCTTATAGCTCTCCATCTCGCGGTAGAAGCAGGTTCTGTTTCCGGTGTGGCAGGCCGCGCCGATCTGCCGGGCTTCTATGAGCAGGGTATCGCAGTCGCAGTCATAAAAAACGCGGCGGACTTTCTGGAAGTGGCCTGAGGTTTCGCCCTTGTTCCACAGCTTCTGCCGCGACCGGCTGTAAAACCATGTGCGCCCGGTCGTGAGCGTCAGCTCGAGAGATTTCCGGTTCATATATCCGAGCATCAGCACATCCTTCGTGTCGGTGTCCTGTATTATCGCCGGGATAAGGTCGGATTTTTCAAAAAAGCGTCCGATGTCGTCCTTCTCCAAATCTATCGCATTCATCTCCGCACCTCGATCCCTCTCTCACGCAGATAATCCTTTACCTCGCCGATCGTCAGCTCCTTGTAGTGGAACAGCGACGCCGCGAGAGCCGCCTGCGCTCCCCCTTCGGTGAAGGCGTCGTAAAAATCGGGGAGCGAACCGGCTCCGCCGGAGGCGATGACCGGTATGCTGACGGATGAAGACACCGCCTTCGTAAGCGGCAGATCGTACCCCTTCTTCACGCCGTCCGTGTCCATGCTGGTGAGAAGTATCTCGCCGGCGCCGAGCGATTCGGCCTTCTTCGCCCACTCCACGGCGTCTATGCCGGTATCGCGGCGTCCGCCCTCGACGTAGACGTGGAAGGATTCAGCGCCGTTTTCATCACGCACCCGCTTCGCGTCGATCGCGACGACCACGCACTGCGATCCGAATCTGTCGGCGGCTCTGCCGATCAGGGAAGGATCGGCGACGGCAGATGAGTTCACCGATACCTTGTCGGCGCCGCAGAGAAGAATCCGCCTGAAATCCTCCACCGTCCTGATGCCGCCGCCGACCGCGAGGGGGATGAACACCTCGGACGCCGCACGCTCGATGACGTCGTACAGCGTGTCGCGCCTTTCGTGGGTCGCCGTTATGTCGAGGAAGACGATCTCGTCCGCGCCCTGCTCGTTGTACAGCTTGGCACATTCGACCGGGTCGCCCGCGTCCCTCAGACCGACGAAGTTTACGCCCTTCACGACGCGGCCGTCCTTTATGTCAAGACAGGGGATGATCCTTTTTGTCAGGGTTATCTTTTCCATACACTCATTCCTTTGTCACGGCGATGGCCTCGCGCAGGTCGAGCGCTCCAGAGTAGACGGCCTTGCCGGTTATGGCACCGTATATCCCCAGCTCTTTCAGAGCGCGGATGTCGCCGATGCCGCAGACGCCGCCTGACGCCGTGATTTTCGTGTCGGGCGAGAGCACTTCCTTAAGTTTCGCGAGGCCTTTCAGATCGACGCCGGAAAGCATCCCGTCACGCTCGATGTCGGTGTAGATAACGCATCTTACCCCGGCCTTTTCCATCTCGGAGGCGAGGATGTCGAACCGCGCGTTGGAATCCTCGAGCCAGCCTGACGTCTTCACGATCCCGTTCCGGGCGTCGATGCCGACGGCGATGCGGCCGCCGTACTCGGCGGCAAGGCGCTTCACCAGTTCAGGCGATGTAAGCGCGACCGAGCCGAGAATGATCCGCCCGGCCCCGGCGTCGAGATAGTCTTTCGCCGACTCGTACGTGCGTATCCCGCCGCCTATCTCGACCGGGACGGGAGAGAGCTTTATCAGGTTTCTGATTATGCCGTCGTTTACAGGCGCTCCGGCTTTCGCGCCGTCGAGATCGACGAGATGTATATATTCGGCTCCGGCTTCGGCGAAGCCGAGCAGTGTCTCGGCCGGATCCTCGGCAACCTTCGACGCGGTGCCGTATTCGCCCTTCCTGAGCCTTACGCACATGCCGCCGAGCAGGTCTATCGCTGGAATAATGATCATCTCTGCCTACCTCATGAAAGCGAAGCGAAATTTTTCAGCATCATCAGCCCTTTTTCGCCGCTCTTTTCCGGATGGAACTGCGTCCCCCAGACGTACCCGCCTTTTCTGTGCACGGCGGCAGTTATCTGCTCGCCGTAGCGGGTCGAGGCGGAGATATCGTCCGGATCGTCCGGCACGGCTTTGAACGAATGCACGAAATATGTGTAGATGGGCTCGTCTATCCCGGCGAACAGCGGATCGCCGCGGTCGTAATCGAGGATGTTCCAGCCCATGTGAGGGATCTTGAAGCGGCTGTCTTTCTCATACGCCGACAGCATCTTCACCTCGCCCGGGATCAGCCCGAGCCCTTCGCAGTCGCAGAACTCATGCCCGACCGACAGAAGCATCTGCATGCCGAGACATATCCCCAAAAGCGGTTTCTTTTCGGACTGCTCCTTTATGAATCCGACAAGCCCAGCTTCGCCGAGTAGCGACATCGCCGACGGAAATGCCCCGACTCCTGGGAGGATCAGCCCGTCCGCCTTTTCAAGCTCCGCTTTATCGCGCGAGACGAAATTCCTTATGCCGAGAAGATCGAGAGCGCCCTTGACGCTGTGAAGGTTCCCGGCTCCGTAGTCGATTATGCCGATCCCGCCCATCACAGGCTCCCTTTCGCGGACAGAGCGCCGCCGCCGGTTATCTCGGCTGCCTGCGATATCGCCCTCGCCGCGCTTTTGAATATGGCCTCGATGGCATGATGATCGTTTTCGGCGTACTCAAGCTTTATGTGAAGGGTAGCGCCCATGTTCACGGCGAGAGCGCGGAAAAACTCGACCGTAAGGCAGTTGTCGAACGCCCCGACCGACTGATTTTTGAATGCGGCGTCGAAGACGAGATACGGCCGGCCGCAGATATCTATGACCGAGCGGGCGAGAGCCTCGTCCATCGGGACATACGACATCCCGAATCTGGCTATCCCCGAGCGGTCGCCGAGCGTCTCGGCGAACAGCTTTCCGAGCACGATCCCGACGTCCTCGACGCTGTGATGCGCGTCGACGTCAAGATCACCCTTCATGCTCAGGGTGATGAGGAACCCGCCGTGCACGGCGAAGGAATTCAGCATATGGTCGAAAAATCCGATGCCGGTGCTGCCGGAAAGCCCGCCGCTGCCGCGTCTGTCGAGCTCGAGGGACATCTGTATCTGGGTTTCGAGCGTCCTCCGGTCGAGAGCCGCCGCCCGGACGGCGTTTTTATCTTCGTTTCTGTTTGCCATGTCATTTACCTCAGATCGGCGAAAATCTCGGTTACCTCCCGGATGAAGGCGGCGTTTTCCTCAGGCAGCCCGGCGGTGATCCTCAGCGCCGACTGACTCTTGAAGTGGCGGACGGATATCCCCCTGTCACGCAGCTTTTCCCAGATGGATAAAGGCGCTTCGTCTGACGGGAATTTCATATAGATGAAATTGGTGTCCGGCTCGGGAAGCTCAAATCCTATGACTCCAGAATACGGGATCAGCTCGGCGTACATGCGGGCGGTCTCGAGTTTAACTGTCTCCGCCTTCTCCCTGAATTCGCCGAAGCGGCTCAGAGCCGCGGCGCCGAAGGCCTGCGACACGAGATTTACGTTGTAAGGGCTCTTTACCTTTTTTATCGCCCTTATGAGCCCGGTATTCCCGACGGCGAAGCCGAGCCTCAGACCGGCTAGCCCGAGCTTTGAAAGCGTCCTCAGCACGATCAGATTGGGACTGCTGTCGAGTATCTCTGTTTTCATCACCGACTCGTCCGAGCGGGCGAAATCCATATAAGCCTCGTCGACGACGACAAGAGCGCCGATGTCCGCCGCGCGGCGGACGAGATCGAGTATGACATCGCGGGGGCAGATGACCGACGTGGGATTGCAGGGATTCGAGAAGATGATCAGCTTCGCGCTGCTGCGCCCGGCTTCAAAGAGCACGGCGTCAAAATCTATCGTTATCCCGTCCGGCTTTCTGTATATCTCCGGCTTTGCCTCGGCAAGACCCGAATAGAACTCATACATCGAGAAATCCGGGCTCAGCGTCAGAGCGGCGTCGCCCTTCGACAGGAATGAGCCGCAGATGATGGATATGAGCTCGTCCGATCCGTTGCCGCATACGATGTGATCCGGCGGCAGATCATACGCTTTCGCGTACGCTCCGATTATGTCCGCCGCGTACGGATCGGGATAGCGGTTGAACTCCATCGGCGATATCAGGTCTTCGAAGTCCTTTCTGAGGGCGTCGGATATCTGATACGGGCTTTCGTTCGCGTCGAGCCTTATCGGCAGAATCTCGGTGTTCGGAAGATATTCCTCGAGCCTTCTGATCTTATCGGAAAGAAAATCGTTCATTTCTTGTTATTCTCTCTGATCTGGCGCTGTATGATCGAATTCGCGTGAGCGTCGAGACCCTCGGCGCGGGCGAAGCGGACGACGTCGTCCGCCGAGCTCAGCAGACTGGCGCTGTCGTAATAGAGATAGGTCGATCTCTTTACGAAGCTCTGGACGTTGAGACCGGATGAGAATCTTGCCGTGCCGTTTGTCGGAAGCACGTGATTCGGTCCTGCGAAATAATCTCCCAGAGGCTCCGGCGTATTCTCGCCGAGGAAGATCGAACCGGCGTTTTCGACGTCTCCGAGCCGCGCGAACGGGTCGCGCACGGCAAGCTCAAGATGCTCCGGGGCGATCTCGTTTGCGAGAGCGACGGCCTCTGATACCGAATCGACGGCGACGGCCGAGCCGTAGCTTTCAAGCGACTGCCTGATCACGTCGGCGCGCGGCAGTAGCTTTATCTGCCTTTCGATCTCGCTCTCGACGGCTTTTATCACCGTTTCGTCTGTCGCTATGAGTATCGCGGCGGCGCGCGGATCGTGCTCGGCCTGCGCCATAAGATCGGCAGCGATAAAGGCCGGATCTGCCGAGTCGTCGGCTATTACCAGCACCTCGCTCGGACCGGCTATCATGTCGATGTCGACGGCGCCGTAGCAGAGACGCTTCGCCGTAGCCACGAAGATGTTGCCGGGACCGACGATCTTGTCGACTCTCTTGATGCTCTCGGTGCCGTACGCCATGGCGGCGACAACCTGCGCGCCGCCTGCGGTTATTATGCTGTCCACCCCGGCGATCCTCGCCGCGGCGGCGACGACAGGATTTATCCCGTCAGCCTTCGGCGGAGTCGCGATCACGAGGTCCTTCACCCCCGCCACCTTCGCGGGGATCGCGTTCATCAGCACCGAGCTCGGATAGGCGGCAGTGCCGCCGGGGACGTAGAGTCCGACCCTCGCGAGAGGTATCACGCGCTGTCCCATCATTATCCCGGGGCGGGAATCGCACATGCTCTGCGCAAGCTGCTTTTCATGGAAGGTGCGGATGTTGTCGGCCGCCTTCTCCATGGTCTTAATAAGCTCGGGATCCACCTTCGAGACGGCCTTGTCTATCTCCTCACGCGAAAGGCGGAAATCGCAGACGTCCACCTTGTCGAACCGCTTAGTGTATTCCCTGAGAGCGCTGTCGCCGCCTTTTCTTATGTCGTCTATTACTCCGGCGACGGTAGAAAGTATCTCGGGCGGGGTGTTGTCGGCCCTGTCGGAGAGCTTTCTCATCAGGTCCGGGATGGTGGATTTATCGTATAATTTCAGCATTTCAGTCCTCAATCCTTGTTTCAAGGGCGGCTGCGAGCGGATCTATCTCCGCCTTTTTCAGCTTCACCGAAGCGACGTTGGCTATCAGCCTCGCGCTGATCCTCGCCACGTCCTCCCATACCTCGAGCCCGTTCGCCTTTAGCGTGCTCCCGGTCTCGACGATATCGACTATGGCGTCGGACAGCCCGAGCAGCGGCGCGAGCTCTACCGAGCCTTCGATCTTTACTATCTCGACGTCGCTTCCGAGGCTGTCGAAATAGTTTTTTGTCACCCGCGGGTATTTGGAGGCTATGATCTTGTGCCCGTATCCGCGTCTGAACTCATCGTATTTTCCGGCAGGTCCTGCCAGCGCGAATCTGCACCGGCCGAAGTTAAGGTCGAGAAGCTCGTGGAAGCGTCCGTCCGACTCCATGATGGTGTCCTTGCCGACGATCCCGGCGTCGCACACGCCGTGACTCACATAGGTAATTACGTCAGCCGCCTTCGCCAGAACTATCTCTATATCGGCGTTTCCCACGCGGAAGAACAGTTTCCGCCCGCGTCTGTCCGGCTCGAGCTCGGACACGTCGTAGCCGCACGCGGAGAGCATTTCGAGCGCCTTTTCCTCAATGCGCCCTTTTGTAAGCGCCATTCTGATCATATTTCATATCCTCCGGCTTCAGACATCGACGGCTTTAGCCCTGCCGCCGCTCATATCTACGGCACGGCTTATACGGCGCGATCTCGCCTCACTTATCGCCTCGTCAAAGCTGGCGGCGGACGACAGCTCGGCCGACAGACCGTTTTCGGCGGCCTTCGCAGCGTATTCTCTCGCGGCGGAAAAATCGTCCGGAGTGAAATATATCAGCATATCGGCCGGCTTTTTCCCGCATTCATATCCGCGCAGAGCGTCGCATACGAGCGCGAGGTTGATGGCGAATCCGGTCGCGGGAAGGGAAGCGCCGCCGAAGTTGGATATCAGATTGTCATATCTTCCGCCGGTAAGCACCGGCTCTCCGGCTCCGGCAATATATCCGGTGAATACCACGCCGGTGTAGTAATCGATCGAGTGGACCATGCCGAGATCTATAATGATCTTCTCGGCGTATCCTGCGGAGCATACGGCGTCATACAGACGGCGCAGGTATGAGAGAGACTCGAGCGCCTTTTCGTTCCCCTCGGCGAGGGATTCGGCCTCCCTGAATATCCTGCCGTCGCCGTAGAGAAGCGGAAGGCGTCTCACCCTGTCGAAGCCCTCGGCGTCGTCTATACGGCGGCTCATGCCCGAGAGCGAGACGCTGTTCTTCGCGTCGATCCATCTGAGCACATCGGCCTTGTCCTCATCCGAAAGGTCGAGCGCGTCGACGATGGCCGAGTAATACCCGACGCATCCGAGCTCGAGCTTGAAATCGGCGCCTATCGAAGCCAGCGCGTCGATGGCGCAGGACAGACAGATGAGATCCCCTTTGAGTCCCGGAGCGCCGATAAGCTCGGCTCCGCTCTGGGTGTATTCAGATCTGCGTCCCGAATAGCCCTTCTCGATGCGCCAGACGTCCTGAGTGTAGTATATCTTGAGCGGAAGCGGAGCCGTGCGCAGCTTGGTCGCGGCGATCCGGGCGACGGGGGTGGTGTTGTCGGCGCGAAGGACTATCAGCTGTCCGCTCGGGTCGGTGAGCTTGAACATCTGCTCCTGTCCGATCGACTGTCCCGGATAATCGAAAACGTCGTAATATTCGACCGCAGGTGTGCTGACGCAGTCGAATCCGGCGTTTTCATACACGTTTTCAAGCCTTCTTCCGATCTCGCGGCGGAGACGTGCTTCCTCAAAGATGATATCCCGCGTGCCTTCCGGCACGCCCTTGTTTCTTTTGTTCATTTAGAAATTATACAGCGGTTTGATGGCAGAGTATATCATGACTTTAGTGTATTAATATTTTACCATATTATCACGCTAAAGTCAATCCGATATTCCGACAAACAGAGTTGTCTCAGAATAAAGTAATTTGGTCGCTTTCACCGATGGCGGCGGTGTTTTCGGCCTCTGAAACGCTGACCGCCGCCGGTTTCGGCTTCTCCTCCCCGGCGGGCGAGGCGGCAGCCTTCGGCATTCCGGCGGAGCTGCCGAACAGGGTGATCTGATTCGTCTCGCTTATCGTGCTGAACACGCCGTTGCGGTCGAGGATCTCGATCACGCTCTTTGACAGCCCGGCCTTTAGGCGAAGCTCTTCTACCGACAGCTCGGGATTCGCCTTCGCCGTCTCGAATATCGAGTGAGCCGCGGCGTCTCCGAGCCCGGGAAGCGAGTTGAACGGCATGCGTATGGCGCCGTCCTCGGGCAGGAAATACTTCTCGTCGCTCTTGTACAGGTCGACCGGCAGGAATTTCACGCCGCGGCAGAGCGCTTCGTTCACCATCTGCATCGTGGTGTAAAGCTCGCTCTCCTTCTGCGACGCTCCGGCGCCCTTTTTCTCGATCTCGGACATCGTCTGGCGGACGGCGTTCCTGCCCTTGCCGACGAGTTCGCCGTCAAAGCCGCCGGGAGCGGCCGACAGGAAGGCGGCGTAGAACTCTACCGGCATATGCACCTTGTACCAGCCGAGGCGGATCGCCGACATGACATAGGCGGCGGCGTGTGCCTTGGGGAACATGTACCGTATCTTCGAGCAGGAGTCGATGTACCATTCCGGCACGCCGTGCTCACGCATGGTGGCGACCATCTCGTCGGGTATGGGCTTGCCCTTCTTGTTTTTGCGGACCATCTCCATGATCTTGAAGGCCATGCCGTTCTCGACGCCGTATTTCTGGATAAGCGTCAGCATTATCGAGTCGCGTGTGCCTATCGCTCCGGCGAGGTCGGTGGTCCCAGCCTTGATCAGATCCTGCGCGTTGCCGAGCCATACGCCGGTGCCGTGCGTGATGCCGGAAATCTGAAGAAGATCGGCGAAGTTCTTCGGCTTCGCCTCGACCAGCACCTGCTGTACGAAGCGCGTGCCGAGCTCTGGCAGACCGATCGTGCCGAGCGGGCAGCCGATATCCTCCGCCGTGACTCCGAGCGGGGCGGGGGACTCGAACAGGGCGTATACCGCCTTGTCGTTCATCTTGACGTCGAGCACCGAGGTGTTGGTGTACCGCTCGAGCATCTTGTATTTGGTCGGCACATCGTGTCCCAGCTCGTCGAGCTTGAGGATCGTATCGTGCAGATATGTGAAGGCGAAGTGTGTCGTGATGATATCTGAGTTGGGATCGTCCGCCGGATGCTGGACCGGCGTGAAGTCCTCGACCTCGTATTCCTTCGGTATGACGACGATGCCGCCCGGGTGCTGACCGGTTGTGCGCTTTACGCCGACGCAGCCGCCGACGAGGCGGTCGATCTCAGCCTTGTTTACCATGATGCCCTTGCCCTCGAGGTATTTCACCACGAAGCCGTAGGCAGTTTTGTCGGCGAGGGTGCCGAGCGTACCGGCGCGGAAGACGTTTTCGGCGCCGAACAGCTCCTCCGTGTATTTGTGCACACGTCCCTGAACGTCGCCGGAGAAATTCAGGTCGATATCCGGCTCCTTGTCGCCCTTGAAGCCGAGGAAGCACTCAAAGGGGATGTCATGCCCGTCGCCGATCATCGGCGTGCCGCATTCGGGGCAATTTTTGTCGGGCATATCGAAGCCCGAGCCGTAGCTGCCGTCGGTTATGAACTCGACATGCTTGCATTCCGGATTCGGGCAGCGGTAGTGCGGCGGCAGAGGATTGACCTCCGATATGCCGGCCATCGAGGCGACGAACGACGAGCCGACCGAGCCTCTCGATCCGACGAGATATCCCTGGCTCTCGCTGTATGACACCAGCTTCTGGGCGATGATGTAAAGAACGGCGAAGCCGTATTTGATGATCGGGCCGAGCTCCTTCTCAAGACGTGCAGAGACTATCTCGGGCAGCGGGTCGCCGTAAAGCTCCTTCGCTCTTTCCCAGCACATCCGCTGAAGATCTTCTTCAGCGCCTTCCATCTTCGGCGTGAAGGTGCCCTTCGGTATCGGGCGGATCTCCTCGACCATGTCGGCGATCTTGTTGGTGTTCTCGACGACGTACTCATACGCCTCATCCGGGGTGAGATAGGTGAATTCGCCGAGCATCTCATCGGTGTTGCGCAGATAGAGCGAGCAGTCCCTGTCGGCGTCGGCGAATTTCATCCCGGACTGTAAAATGGCGCGGTAGATCTCGTCCTCCTTGTTTAGGAAGTGAGCGTCGCAGGTCGCGCATACCGGGCGTCCCGCCTTTTTCGCGATCTCGATCACGCGCCTGTTCAGCGCTATGAGATCGTCGTCCGATCCCGCCTTGCCTTCGTTTATGAGGAAGCGGTTGTTCGTGAGCGGCTGGATCTCGACATAGTCGTAGAACCGGCAGATCTCGACGAGGTCGTTTTCCGAGCGGTTGTCAAGTATCGCCTGGAAAAGCTCTCCTGCCTGACATGCCGAGCTGACGATCAGCCCCTCACGGTATTCGGAGAGAAGCGTCTTCGGGATTCTGGGATAACGGCGGTAGTAATTCAGATAGCTGCGTGATATGATCTTGTAGAGGTTTTTAAGCCCGGTGAGATTCTTTACGAGCAGGATTATATGATACGGCTTGAGCTTGAGTGGATCGGCGGTGTCGGCCATTGCGCGCTGCATCGAGGGAAAATCGGTGACTCCCTCCTTTTTGAGCTTGTCGCACATGGCGAAAAAGATCATCGCCAGCATCTCGGCGTCGTCGCAGGCGCGGTGATGGTTGAAATCGCCCAGACCGAAATAGTCGGCCAGCGTGTCGAGCTTGTGATTCTGCAGCTCGGGATTGATGAATCGCGAGAGGGCGACCGTGTCGAGATACGGGTTGCTGTATTCAAGGCCGTCCCTGTCGGCGACGACGCGGATAAAGCCGGTATCGAAGCCGGCGTTGTGGGCGATAAGCAGTCTTCCGCCCGCCCATTCGAGAAAACGCCTGACGACGTCCGAATCGGGATCGGCGTCCTTCACCATCTCGTCAGTGATGTGAGTCAGCTTCGTGATCTCGTCCGGTATGTGCATGCCGGGGTTGACGAACTCGTTGAAGCGGTCAAGGACTCTGCCGTCCTTTATCAGCACGGCGCCGATCTCGGTGATCTTGTCGTGGAGAGCAGAAAGCCCGGTCGTCTCGATGTCGAACACGACGAATTCGTCGTCGAGCTGAGAATCGCATTCCCCCCACACTGCTCGGGCGGTATCGTCGACGAAATACCCCTCCATGCCGTAGATGATCTTGATGGGGTTCTCGAGCTTCTCGTTGGCCTCCATGGCGATAGGGAAGGCCTGGACATTGCCGTGATCGGTGATGGCGATTGCCTTGTGTCCCCATTTCGCCGCAAGCTTCACGACCTCGTCCGGCGGGATCGTCGAATCCATCGCCGACATCTGTGTGTGAAGGTGGAGCTCCACGCGCTTGTTTTCGGCCTTGTCCTTGCGTCCGACCGATTTTATCTTCATGACGTCGGACAGCATCACGCAGAGCTCGCCGTCGAACTCGTCCTTTTTGCAGCTGCCGTGCAGCGCGATCACGTCGCCGTCTGATACGGCGGAGGCGAGCTCGTCGGCCTTTTCGGTCTCCAGTATCGACTTTACCCGTATCGAGGCGTCGTTGTCGGTGATGTCGAAGGTGGTGACGACCTTTCCGCCGCGGCGGTTGGGCTTGGCTTCAAAGCTGAATATTCTGCCGAATACGATGACGTCGCGCTTCGGTTCCGAAAGCTCCCTCAGGGCGTCAGGCTCGGACAGATCGAATTCCTCGCCGAACGCGGTCTTCGCTTCGGATGTGTCAAAGGTCATGCAGCCGATCCTGAACAGCCCGTTGCCGAGCGGCTCGTTTACAAGCTCCTCAGATGAAAGCGTCGTTACGTGCGTAAGCGACGCTGTGTCGACCCGCTTCGACTCCTCCTTCTTTTTCGACTTCTCGGCAGCCGCCGCTTTCGCGGCCTCGGCAGACTTCTGAGCGGCGTCGGCCTGATAGCGGCTGATCTCCTCCTCCTGACGCATCTGCATCTCGAGCCAGCCGTTTTCCCATGTTTCGGCCTGACGGATTGAGACGGTATATCCGATGCCGAATTCGGAGCGGATGACGCCGGATATGAGATCGGCCGTGCGCGCGTCCTCGAGCAGTCCGACTCCGCCGCCGCACTGGTAGACGTCTATCTCAAGCGAAAGGGCGCCGTCGTCCCATTTCGCGTCGTAACGGTCAAAAAAGCCGCGGCTGACCGAGCCGATACGGTACAGCTCGGTTATGATCTGCGGCAGATATTCATGTGAAAAAAGCTGAGCCGGGTATTTCGGCAGCAGCCGGACGATATTGAGAGAATACGCCTCGCGCACTCCGTCCTCTACGGCGTAAAGGGCGTCGCGGGTGAAGACCCTGCCGAAAGAGGCGCTGATCTCGACGATCTTTTTATCCCGGTCGGCGCGGATATGTATGTCCCGCGCGCAGTCGACGACCGGGGCGGTGCGCTCATCCGGAGCGTATCTCGGAAAGTAGGAGCGAAAATTATTTTTATCAGCCATGCCGATAAATCCTTAATGATATTACCTTGTTCAGTAGAGTCTCTTATAGCCGCACCCGGCGATGATCCTGTTCATGCCGTCGTTTTCCGGGAGCGTCCGGCATGTGGCCGTTTTTCCGGAGGAGATTATCCTGTCGGTGAGGAAAGCGGTTATCGCGGTGCCGAAGCCGCGGCGCCTGAAACCCGGGAAGGTCCTGATCGACGCCGCCTCCCAGAACTCATACGAATATCTTTCTATCGACCCCATCGCGGCCGGGACGCCCTGATCGTAAAGCATGAAATACTCGCCGTCATCGAAGCCGGATTCATATGGACGTATATCGAAGCCGCCGTTATACCCGGCGTGAGAGACGGTATAGAAAATGATCTCGTCTTTCTGTGTCAGGATGCCGTAGTATCTTTCGCCGGTTATCTCATCGCAGCGGTCATTCCAAAGGCGCTTATAATCGGCGGCAGAAACTATCCGCCGCGACAGATCGGCGACGGAAGTGACGCCTTCCTCGGCGCAGACGCTGATATCGGCCGCGTAAGCCGCCCAGTCCAGCTCGTCTTTGTCCCATATGCACGGCACTTCATAACATCCGGCGAGCCATGCGGCGACGGCTCTTGTGTGGCCGTCGGTCATCAGCGTCCTTCCGGCGAGCATTTTCAGAGGTATCGGCTCCATAACTGAGATGTCACCGTGAAACCAGCTCAGCACGCCGGAGAGCTTTTCCGATGATATATAAAGCTGACTCGGGGTGAGCGAGCCGAGCGGCATGTAAAAAACATCGTTCACAGCTTCTTTATCTCGTATATGAGAGCGTCTACGGCTTTGTCCTCGTCGACGCTGAAGATCACTTTTCCGCCCTTGAAGACGGCGGCTCTGCCGCTGCCCCCGGCGAGACCGATGTCGGCGTTTGACGCCTCGCCCGGTCCGTTTACGATGCAGCCCATCACGGCGACCGTGATGCCGAGATCGTTCCATCCTTCGATCTCGACAGGAGCGCGGCGCTCAAATTCCGAGACGATGGAGAAAAGGTCGATCTTCGTCCTTCCGCATGACGGGCAGGAAACGATATTCGGTCCCTTTCTAAGGCCGAGCGCCTTTAAAAGCGTGATCCCGGCAGTGACCTCCTTTTCGGGCTCGGCGGTGAGCGAGACACGGATCGTGTCGCCGATTCCCTCCATAAGCAGGGTCCCGATACCGGCGGCTGATTTTATTATCCCGCCGTATTCGCTGCCGGCCTCGGTGACGCCGACATGCAGCGGATAATCGCACAAACAGGCGACCTGACGTACGGCTGCGACCGTCGTCGGGACGTCCGACGCCTTTACGGCGATGATAATGTCGCCGAAATCGTATCTTTCTAGCAGACGCGCGTGATACATCGCGCTTTCGGCGAGCGCCTCGGCGGTCGGGCCGCCGTATTTTTCGATCAGCGATTTTTCGGCCGATCCGCTGTTCACGCCTATGCGGATCGGGATGTTCCTCTCGCGGCAGGCTTTTGCAACGGCTCTGACATTTTCGTCAGAGCCGATATTTCCGGGATTTATGCGTATCTTGTCGACGCCCCGCTCGGCGACGGCGAGCGCGAGACGGTAATCGAAATGGATGTCGGCGACGAGCGGCACCGACGGACATTCCTCGCGGATAAGACCGAAGGTCTCGGCCGCTTCCATGTCAGGTATCGCCAGCCTCACGATATCGCATCCGGCGGCGGAGAGACGTTTTATCTGATCTGACGTCGCCCGGGCGTCGTGCGGATCGGTATTTGTCATCGACTGCACCGAAACCGGCGACGATCCGCCGACGGTCACATGTCCGACCTTTACGGTCCGCGATGAGCGTCTCGAAAAGCGATTGTTTTCCATTAAAAAGCAGTAATAGTCTTTTTGAATATTATCGGGCGGAGGGGAGAAAAGAAATTTTACTCAAAATATCTTTCCTTCCCCCCGGTATGATCGTTTTATCTGTGTTCTCCGGTCCACATGTAGCCGTCCTGATCGATATGCCAGATCTGCCCGTCATGCTCGGCGATGCCTTCGAACATGTTCGGGGTGACGTATGCCTTCACCTTGTATTCGGCAGCCTCGTCCCCGAGCAGAGCGGCGGCGTCAGACGTGAACTCGCTGTGCTCGCAGCTGTATCTGTGCTCGCGGTAATAGAGCTTTCGCAGGACGAATTTGACCTTGTCTTCGGGCGGCAGCGGATGATCCTCGCCGTTCTCGGTGAAGATGAGATATCCCCACATCTCAGGCATGTGAGCGTCGATGACGCCGGTAGGAGCCCAGAGCCAGTTGTGCTCGGGAAGAGGCTTTCCGTTCTCTCCGGTGCGCTTGACATATTTCCCGTCGACAACGTCCACCTCCCACTCGACGCGGGAGAAGTCCATGCGCCATGTCTCGCCGACATCTGGCGTGAGCTTCGGAGCCTTCACGTATCCGTCCGGGCATTCGCGGAAGGAATAATAGGGCAGCTTCAGCTCAAGCGACCACGATCTGTTGTCGGCGGAGGGATTGTTCAGCTCGCCGTTTATCTTTGTCGCCGACTCGAGACCGCGGATGTCCCACGCGATGATGCGGCGGACATGGTCGCGCTGCGGGCGCTCCATGTAAAGGTCCCACACCGTGTTCCTGGCGTTCATCTCAAGCTCGTAATATCTGTGGCCGCAGTCCTCGGGCGATAGGAAGACCTCGAAATCGTTGTCGGCGAAGATAACGTCGTCGCGCTCGGTCACATAGGCCCATATCGTGTCGTCGGTAAGCTCGGCACCGACATATATCGCCTCGTCGTCCCAGAGTACCTTTACGCGGGTCGCCTTCCACGGGCGGGGCAGACTGTCGCCCTCTATGTCGTGGAATTCGGTTATCCATTCGCCCTGCTTCCAGAAATCCTTCGTCAGATCACCGTCGAGCTTTCCCGGCTTTATCTTGCTTTTTACGGCGCGGTAGACAGGCGGATTGCAGGGGATTATCGGTTCCTTGATGTGATCGTTGCCTTTCATGAGTGATCCTTTCTCTGTGATGACAGATATCAGAGAGTGTCCTTGTCGATTATCGGCTCAACGTCTACTGTTGTCGGCTCCCCGCCTTCGCAGGCGGTCACATACGCGAAGCCCTTGTGGTTGCAGGCCGCGCCGATCCTGCCGTCTGCGTCAAGGCATATCACGGCCATCTCTCTCGGCTTTGTTCCGTGCCGTATCATCGTCTCGCAGGCGGTAATGACGGCGGTATCGGCCGCCTTCTGCGGGTCGGCGCCGGCGCGGATCATTTCCGTCATGCGGAAGCTCATGCAGGTCCGCATGATGTCCTCGCCCCAGCCGGTCGCCGAGGCGGCACCGACGCCGCTTTCGGCGTAAAAACCGCTGCCGATGATCGGCGAGTCGCCGGATCGCCCCGGCAGTTTCATACCCATGCCGCTTGTCGAGGTGGCGGACACGATGCTCCCATGGCTGTCGAGCGCCAGAAAACCTATCGTGTCATGGCCCGACGCGGCGGCTTTTTCGGCGCGCTTTTCCTCCCAGAGCTTTCTCGCGCCGGGAGTGATCATATCGAGCATGGGACGGCTTTCGATGCCGATCTCACGCGCGAAGCTCTCGGCGCCCCGGCCGACGAGGATGTTGTGCATCGTCTTTTCCATTACCGCGCGGGCGACGGTTATCGGATGCTCATAGTTTTTTATGCCGATCACGGCTCCCGTTTTCAGCGTGTCGCCGTCCATGACGGCGGCGTCGAGCTCAAGCTCGCCGTCGCGGTTGAGAAACCCGCCCAGACCGACGCAGTCGATGTCAGGATCGCTCTCGGTGAGCCTAATCCCGGCTTCGGCGGCGTCAAGCGCCCTGCCGCCGGAGGATAGGACTTTGGCTCCCATCGTCACGGCGGAAAGCGCGAATTTCCAGGTGGCTATGATTCTGTACATGAAGATTAACCTCTGATAGATTTAAGACAATAATTACCGCGCTGTCAGGAGATCAGACGGCCTATATCCTGGAAGGTTACCACAGCCATCAGGACCATGAGCAGAGCCATACCGGCCAGATTCACGTATGACTGCACCTTTACCGGGACCGGCCGCCTTATCACAAGCTCGATGAGAAGGAACAGTATATGTCCTCCGTCAAGAGCCGGGAAGGGAAGCAGATTGAAAATGCCGAGGTTTATCGTGATTATCGCGGTGAGATACAGAAGATCGTGTATCCCGGACGAAGCTGCCTCGGCTACCGCCGTCGTGACGCCGACGGGTCCAGACATGTCCGAAACGCTGTATTTTCCGCGCGCGAGATCGATCAGCGACATCCAGATCATCTTCATCGAGCTTATCGAGTTGAACCATGACTGATGTACTATGCTGACGAAATTCTTCTCGACGGGACGGACGTAGAAATCGACGTCGCCGAAGACGTGCCCCTGCTCGATTATGGTAGGGAAGCGCACGTCCGGTATCTCGACAGTCTCGCCGTTCCTTATCACGGTGATATCTATCGGGTCGACGGCGCCGTACATTATCTCGTACACCATGTCGGTCGCCGTGTGTACCTTAGATTCTCCGACCTTTACGATGATATCGTTCTCCATCAGTCCGGACGCCTGCGTCGTCGAATCCTCGACGGCGAATTTGTAGATCTGCGTAGATCCGAGGTTTCGGGCGGTAAGCGAAACGAGACACATGATTATGAACCCGAGAAGCAGGTTCATGACGGCTCCGGCGGAGATGATGATCATCCTCTGCCATACCGGCTTCTTGTTCAGCGCGTTCGGATCGTCGGATTCGTCGTCCTCGCCTGCCATCTGCACGAAGCCGCCGATGGGAAGGGCTCTCAGGGAATAGGCTATGCCGGTCTTCTCCGACTGCTTTGATATCAGCTTCGGGCCCATGCCGATGCTGAACTCGAATATCTTCACCCTGAATATCCTCGCCCAGGTGTAATGCCCGAGCTCATGGATGAATATCAGGACGCCGAAAATGATTATCGCTATTACTATGTTAATTGTTATCGCCTCCGGGCGGCAGATGTGTCAGCATGAAAAAAATTCGTCCACACGGCGTCTCGCCTCTTTGTCGGCCTCATATATGTCGCTGAGAGACGGGGCTTTTATTTCGGGAGCCGTCAGAGCGGCTTTCTCGACAGATCTGACAATGTCGGTAAATGAGATCTTCCCTTCAAGGAAGAGTCCGACGGCGCGCTCGTCCGCGCCGTTCAGCGCGGCTCCGTACACGCCTCCCCTCCTTAGACACTCATAGGCGAGCGGGAGGAGCGGGAATACCGATGTGTCGGGCGGAGCGAACGACAGCGAGAATGACGAGCCGAAATCGAGACGCTTCATGAAATCCCCCGCCTCGAAGCGGTCGGGGTACGAAAGCGCGTACATCACGCAGAGACGCATGTCGGGAGGCGACATCAGGGCCTTCACCGAGCCGTCGGCGAACTGTACCATCGAGTGCACGATGCTCTCGCGGTGCACCGTCACGTCTATGCTCTCCGCCGCGAATCCGAACAGACGCGCCGCTTCAATGACTTCAAAGCCTTTGTTCATCAGAGTAGCAGAGTCGACGGTGATCCTCGGACCCATGTTCCACGTCGGATGCGCGAGCGCGTCGGCGGAGGTAACGGAGGAAAGCTCATCGGCGCTCCTGCCGTAAAAAGGACCTCCCGAGCAGGTGATGATAAGCCTTTCGGGTCTTTTTTCGGCGTGAAGACACTGGAATATGGCGCTGTGCTCCGAATCGACGGGTATGATGGCGGCGCCCGAGTCTTTCGCCGTCTCCATGACGATATCTCCAGCCGCCACAAGCGATTCCTTGTTGGCGAGAGCCAGCTTTTTGCCTTTTCTCAGCGCCGACAGCGTCGGAGCGAGACCGGCGACGCCCGATACGGCGTTCACGACGATGTCTGATTTTTCATATGCGGCGGCGTATTCGACGCCGGCAGTTCCCGAAAGGACGCTGATGTCGGTGTCGGCAAGCGCCGTTTTCAGATCGCGGGCCGCATTTTCATCGGCCATCGCTATGATGTCCGGATGAAAAATCCGCGCCGTCTCCTCGGCGGCGCGAACGTTTCGTCCTGCGGCGAGCGCCGCGACCGGTATCCCGAAATGCCTGGCAACGTCAAGTGCCTGTCGTCCGACGGAGCCTGTGCAGCCGAGCACGGAAATACGATTATCCATTTCTGATTTTTACCTGAACAGGAAAAAGGACGGCGCTATATGGAAGAAGTTCGAGAGCAGAACGGTGAGCGAGCATATCAGATAAATGAACGGCGCCGTGGCGATCACAGAGTCGCATCTGTCCATCATCCCGCCGTGGCCGGGTATCAGGTTCCCGTAATCCTTGATGCTGTAGCGGCGCTTGACAAGCGACGCGATGAGATCGCCTAGCTGAGATACCACGGCTATGATGACGCCGAGCACGCAGGCGAAGAGATAGTTCGGCACGACGTCGAAGATCAGCCCGACGACGAAGGCGTAAACGACAAATGTCACGACGGAGAATATCACGCCGCCTATCGCGCCCTCGACGGTCTTTTTCGGGCTTATGTGCTCCACGAGCTTGTGCCTGCCGAACACCCTTCCTATGAAATACCCTCCGGCGTCCGTCATCCACGCCGAAACGAAGGGAAGCCAGTACAGCAGACTGCCGTTTTCCATATCGCGGAGCAGGATTATCGACGTGAAGCCGAAGATCATATACGTCTCCATCATGTAGAGGACGGCGATGTCCTCCACCTTGAACGCCACCTTGCTCATGACGGCGGCGGAGAGCATATAGAACATGTATATGAACGAGATGAAGAAGAACAGGCCGAGGAAGATGTACTGCTCGTCAGGACGGCGGGCGCAGAAGGGTATCGCCGCGGCGAACATGTACGTCGGCACGGCGACTGCCGGATTCTTATGGTATCCGACGCATTTCAGCAGCTCGTATGAGGCTGCGCAGCTCGCCGCCGCGACGATGATCGGCATTCCGGGGGTGCCGGAAAGAAAATAGAAATACGCGATCAGGAGCGGTATCGCTATCACTGCCGTCAGTATCCGGCGTCTCATCGAGCCGCCGTCTTTTTTCTTCGCGCCCTCACCCTCAGCCGGTTTTTCCGGGATGGTCGAATTGTTCATAGGAAGTCCCGTCAGTTACGCGCCGCCGAAGCGGCGGTGTCTGGAATTGAAATCATCTAAGGCTCTGTTTATCTCCTCTTCGGTGAGATCGGGCCACAGAGTGTCGGTAAAATAATACTCGGAATACGCCGACTGCCAGAGCAGGAAGTTCGATACCCTTATCTCGCAGCCGGTGCGTATGATCATATCCGGCGGCGGACAGCCGCCGGTGTCAAGCGCCGAGTCGATGTCTTCTTCGGTTATATGCGTATGCCCGTCGGCTATGAGCCTGTTAACGGCGCGGACTATCTCGTCCCGCCCTCCGTAGTTCACGGCGATGTTCAGGCGCTTGTGATAGATCGAGGTCT
Source organism: uncultured Clostridia bacterium (assembly GCA_946407735.1). GTDB lineage: Bacteria > Bacillota > Clostridia > Oscillospirales > CAG-272 > JAAZGC01. Next base: position 61,825 of record CAMJPL010000004.1, on the reverse strand, counting down.
CCCGCTCGACGGTTTTTATCATTTCGCGGAGATCCGCCGGAAGCGGCGAATGGTCGCCGATGATCTTCACCTGAGTATCGTTTTTCGGCGCGGTAACCATCGCGTCCTTGAGATATTCCTTGAGCAGTATGAACAGCGCCGCGAGCTCGGCTCTGGAGCGGTTTTTGAGGTTTTCGGTCGACAGGGCGTAGGTGGTGACGCAGCCGATGCCGATATCGGAGCAGTATTCGGCGAGACGGCGAAAAACCTTCGCGCCTTCCTTGTGCCCGAATTCCCTCGGCATGCCGCGGCTTTGGGCCCATCGGCCGTTTCCGTCCATTATGAAGGCTAAATGGCGGACATTCTGAGCGTTTGGCTGACTCATATCTTCCGGACTGGTCAGATCTCCATGATCTCCTTGTTCTTGTCGGCGGTGATCGCGTCGATCTCCTTGATGTACTTGTCGGTGAGATCCTGAACGTCTTTTTCGGAGATCTTCTGCTCGTCCTCGGTGATCTCGGACTTCTTCTTCATGTCCTTGATCTTGTCGTTCGCCTCGCGGCGGATGTTGCGGATGTTGACCTTGGCTTCCTCGCCCTTCTTCATGACCTGCTTGGTGAGCTCCTTGCGGCGCTCCTCGGTGGGCTGCGGGAAGACGAGACGGATCACCTTGCCGTCGTTTGTCGGGTTTATGCCGAGATCGGAGGCCTGGATAGCCTTCGTGATCTCATTCAGCATCTTTTTCTCCCACGGGGTGATGGTGATGGTGCGGGCGTCCGGGACAGCGATGTTGGCGGTGTTCTGGATCGGGGAGGGAGTGCCGTAATAGTCGACGGTGATGTTGTCAAGGACGGCGGGGTTGGCGCGTCCGGCGCGTATAGTCTGAAGATCGTGCTCGTAGATGGAGATCGACTTCTTCATCTTCTCTTCGTAGGATTTTGTTTCGAGCTTCATGATGCGTTCCTTTCTATATAATGGCGTTTTTTATAATTCTGGCAGTATCAAAAGTCTTTTGGGACAGGGATGAGGTCTTAGGAAGGGGAGACCATTTTCTTCAGAAAAGGGTCTCCCCTTCCCCAAATTAAGAGATATTTATATGTTTTCCACCACAGTCCCGATCTTCTCGCCCTTCACGGCGCGGACGATGTTGTAGGGATCGTCCAGACCGAAGATGAGAAGCGGGATGTTGTTCTCGCGGCTGAACGAGGCGGCAGTCGAGTCGATGACGGTCAGCTCGTTCTGCAGGATATATTTGTAATCCACGGTGTCGAGCTTGACGGCGGTCGGATCCTTGCGGGGATCGGCCGTATAGACGCCGTCGATGTTTTTCGCCATCATGACGATGTCGGCGCCGATCTCGGCTGCGCGCATGACGGCGGCGGTGTCGGTCGAGAAGAACGGGTTGCCGATGCCGCATCCGAAGATGACTATGCGTCCGTTGTTGAGGTGATGCACAGCCTTGTTGCGGATATAAGGCTCGGCGAACTGCTTCATCTCGATGGCTGTCATGACGCGGCTCTCGACGCCGAGCTGCTCAAAGCTGTCCTGAAGGGCGAGGGAGTTGAAGGTGGTCGCGATCATTCCCATGTGATCGGCTCTGGTGCGGTCCATCTTTTCGCCCTGCCGGCCGCGCCAGATATTGCCGCCGCCTACGACGATGCCGATCTGGACGCCGAGCTCCTTTACGGCGACTATCTGACGGCAGATCTCGGAGACGATGTCGTAATTGAGCACGTTTCTGCCTCCGCTCGCCAGCGCCTCGCCGGAAAGCTTGAGCAGGATTCGTTTGTATCTGGTCTGATTGGCGGTAGCTTCAGTTGCCATGACGGTTAATACCATGCCTTTCAAAATTATTATTCATATAACAGTTTACCACATCGGCCGCTGTTTGTAAAGGTCTATTTGAAAGAAATTCCGTAAATTTATTAGTACAGCGGCCGGGTAAGCCTCATCGCCCGGCGGGAGTGTGCCGTATCAGCGAGAGAGGGACACCCTTTTAAGGCGTCCCTCTCTTTAGATAAGTATTTTACTTTTTGTTCACGAGCTTGTCGATCTCGGCGGCAAGGTTGTCGGAGCGCTTCTCAAGTCCCTCGCCCTTGTCGTAGCGGACGTAAGCGGTGATCTTGATGTCGCCGCCGAAAGCCTTGGCGGTGGCTTCGGTGTACTTGCCGACGGTTATCGAGTCGTCCTTGATATAGAGCTGATCCACCAGGCAGTAGGTCTCATAGAACTTGCCGAGACGACCGACGGCCATCTTCTCGAGGATGGCGGCGGGCTTGCTGGCGTTCTTGGGATCGTTCTGGATGGTCTTCATGATGACTTCCTTCTCCTCGTCGATGGCCGACTGAGGAACGGAGTCACGGTCGAGATACAGGCAGTTCATGGCGGCAATCTGGAGGGCTACGTTCTTCGCGTACTCCTTGAAGCCGTCGGTCCCGGCGATGGCGGGATCGGTATCGAACTTGACGACGACGCCGGTGACGCCGTTGCCGTGGATATAGGTGGAGACGAGTCCGTCGACGATGACGAAGCGGCGGATCTTGGTGTTCTCCTTGGTGTTGGCGATCATCTCGGTCAGAGCCTGACCGACGGTGAGATCGTCGCTGTACTTGCACTCGAGAAGAGCGTCTACGTCAGCCGGACGGTTGGCGATGATGGCGGTGAGAACGTTCTTCGAGAAGGCCTTGAAGCCGTCGGTGTTGGCGACGAAGTCGGTCTCGCAGTTGATCTCGATCATGGCGGTGGTATCGCCCTCGGTGAGGATGTCAATGCGTCCCTCGGCGGCGATGCGGTCGGCCTTCTTGGCGGCGACGGCTACTCCGTTCTCGCGGAGGTACTTGATAGCCTCGTCGAAATCGCCGTTGGATTCGGTAAGAGCCTTTTTGCACTCCATCATGCCGGCGCCGGTCTTTCTTCTCAGCTCGGCGACGTCCTTTGCGCTGATAGCCATATATGTTACTTCCTTTCTGAATTCAAAAGCCTATAAATGACCCGAAATATGTCATTTGAGGCGTGCTGATCTGGTCTTCCGGACAATCACCTGATAGTGTTCATGTAATAATCCGGAGCGGATGATTATCTCAGTTCTTCTCGGCTTCTTCGGCGTCCTGAGCTTCTTCCTCGGCGGTGATCTCAGCGACAGCGGCTTCCATCTGGGTGCCCTGCTTGCCTTCGAGAACGGCGTCGGCGATGGAGGAGCTGATCAGCTTGATGGCGCGGATGGCGTCGTCGTTGCCGGGGATGACGTAGTCGATCTCATCGGGATCGCAGTTGGTGTCGACGATGGCGATCACCGGGATACCCAGCTTGCGGGCTTCGAGAACGGCGTTGTGCTCCTTGTGCGGGTCGACGATGAAGACGGCGGACGGAAGTCCGGGCATGTCCTTGATGCCGCCGTAGTTGGACTCGAGATCGCCGATCTCCTTCATGAGAGCGGCGACTTCCTTCTTCGGAAGCAGATCGAAGGTGCCGTCGTCGCGCATCTTGGTCAGGCTGTTGAGACGGGCGATGGACTTGCGGATGGTGTTGTAGTTGGTGAGCATGCCGCCCGGCCAGCGCTCGTTGACGTAGTACTGGTTGCAGCGCAGAGCCTCTTCCTTGATGGCGTCAGCGGCCTGCTTCTTGGTGCCGACGAAGAGAAGATTGCCGCCGGCCGCGGAAAGATCGCGGACGAACATATAGGCCTCGTCAAACTTCTTGACGGTCTTCTGAAGGTCGATGATGTAGATACCATTGCGCTCGGTGAAGATGTACTCGGCCATCTTCGGGTTCCATCTTCTGGTGTGGTGACCGAAGTGAACGCCGGCCTCGAGCAGCTGCTTGATAGTTACGACAGACATTATTATGTCCTCCTGATATGTTGTGATGATTCGGTTGACTCTGACGCGGCTGAGCCGGAGCGCTGGTACAGACGTCCCGGACCGAAAATTTCACCGCGCGAAAGTAAATATTATTATACCACATCTCTGCGGTTTTGTCAATGAGCGAGGATAAACATGATCGATTGGTTCATTTAAATTTTACATGTAATAGTCTTTTATCATGCCGTATGACAGGTACTCTCCGATGTTGAAGCAGAGGATGCGGTCGAGTACGGTGTTCTGATCTGACACAGAGGCGTCGAACGTCATCTTCCGGTTGTTCAGCTGTATTCCGGCGGCCTCACTCAGCGCCCGCGATCCGTCTTCGGCGGCTCGGATAAGGCTTTCCGTTACTTTCGGCGAATGGGAAAGAGTTTCGGCTGCCGTCAGATCGGACTGCGCGCTGTCCATCGCCTTGTCGATCAGACTTCCGGCGACCACGCCGTCCCAGTCGGGGAAGGTCATGGTGACGGAGAACAAAGCGCACAGGATCAGCGCCGCCGCGGTCAGCCGCAGACGGTCGGTGTACTGCCTGATGATCATCAGGATGAAGAATACAGCTATGAATATCAGTGCTATGGCAGCGTAGACCCGCTTGAGAGTGAGGCTGTATGCGTCGATATATAGATACAGCTTCGACGCCGCCGTCGCGAGCAGGATGAGCGTCATGACGCCGAGAATCGTGACCACACTTCGCCTCACGGCCCTGCCGTCGGCGAAAAGCGTTACGGCGAGGCAGACGGCGGCGTTTATGACGGCGACTCTGACGAGCTCGAAGAAGCCCTTCACCGCGTATTCGCTGAAGCTGTATCCGTCCGGAAGCACGCCGCCGAAAGCGGACAGATAATACGGCAGCTGCACGGCGAAGAATGCGGCGTAGCAGAGCATGAGCGGGATCGTGAGCGAAAGGGTGAAGCCGGCCGGTATGAAGCGTTTCTGCTCCCGCTTCGGCGCGGCGGAGGATCTCGACGCCGACAGAAGCCCGAACAGATACATCGCGACGAGGATCCCCAGCATCACCGATACGGTGTTGACGATCATCCTGTCAGATATATTGCCGACGAGCTCGTCCAGCTTGTTTTCGAACACCCCGTCCGCCTGCGCGAGGTTGATGAGCACTATGAACGTCAAGGGAACTGCCGCCGTGAGCCCGAGCAGCGAGGTGAGCAGCTTTTTGCCGGCTCCGTCTCTCATCCCGCCGCCGACCGCACGCCATACATCGGCAAATCTCGAGAAGGGACGCGCGAAAACCCCGGAGAGAATCGACGCCATACCGCCGAAATCGCTGTCCGGCATCAGGCAGAACGAATACGTGATCCAGACGATATAGGACGCGAAGGCTGAAAATCCAGCCAGCAGACGCATATCGTAATTTGCGCTGAACAGCGTCGGCGCGGCGAGAATCAGCGTGACAGCCCCGCCGATCAGGGCTTTTGCCGTCAGCTTCCCGGCCGAGCCGATGAAGCATATCCCGAGAGCGACGGCGGCAAGCGTGAATATGAAGGCGCCGAGACAGGCTCCCGAGAAGATGAACGATCGGACGAACAGCCATCCGAGCGCGAGGGCTGAGACGGCGTAAACTGCGTCTTTTCTGATATAGAGATACGGTATCTTCCCCGGTGCCGCCGTCACGGTTTCGGCGGGCGTGTTATGTATGGTGGTGTTCATGTCGCATGCTCCTTTGAAGTTTATCGAATTTCGATAATATTATACCACCGATATTATCGAAAATCAATAAATTATTTGTGAATAACAATAAAAAATTGCTCCGGCCGATGCCGGAGCAATGATGTCCTTCTGCCGAAGCTTATTTTATGAAGCTGCTTCTGAATCTCCCGATCACCGAAGCGTCAAGGAGCGACGGGCGGGCGTGATCGGCGCCGCTTTCGCCGTGACCGTATGTCACATGGATGTCTTCGCCGCCGTCGAGCGGGACCATGCGTATTTCTGACGCCTGTCCGTTTCTCGCCGACGTATATGCCACTCGCCTGCCGTCGGGCGACAGGGAGGGGCGGAAATCCCATTTGAATTCCTCGTATCCTGTAAGATCGGATTTTATGCCGGTCTTCGGATCGTATATAACCAGCCGCGCTCCGCCGGCCGCGTTTTCGGGGGCATAGACGTCCTCATGATGATTTCCGAGCGACGGATCGTATCTGCTGTCCGGATGCGAGCCGGGAGACCTTTCTGTGAATACGATCCTGCCGTCGGGGAGAGGAAGCGGATAGTTCGACCCGCCCGAACGGAAGTCGGGACGCCCGAACGAGGTGCCGAAATAGCTCGACTGCCCCTCGGTGAGATATCTCACCTCCGACCCGTCCTTCGACGCTGCGACGATATCCGAAAAACGGTGCGCCGGATCCTTATCGGCGAAGCAGTCCTGGAAGATCAGCTTCCCGTCGGCCGTCCAATCCGTCCCGAACATCAGATGACCGGGCTTCTCATATACGAGGCGCCTCGTGCCGTCGGTCAGGGACACCGTGTTCATCGAATAATGGCATCCCGGATGGTTGAACTCGTTTCCGGCTCCGGTTATATGAAACGCGAGTGTCGTTTTGTCGGGGGAGAGCGCCATGCCGTAGGCGTAACCGGAAGGCTTGTCCCAGAGCGGCGTCCTGCTTCTGCCGTCCTGATCTGTGATCCAGAGCAGCTGCCCGTCCTCAGCCGATCCTTCCGCGAGAAAGATCCTTTCGTCATCGAGAATAAATATGTTCCCGAACTGCCGGTGATCCGGCCATTCCGTGAAAAGCTCGTATTTCTTCCCGTTTTCGGGATCGAAGCGGTAGTATCTCTGTTTCAGACCGCCTCTGATATAGACGTCGAGGTCATAGCTTTCGATGATATACACCATGAGGTCGCCGCCGGGGAAAACGCCGCAGATCGACGCCTCCTCGGACGTGCTCCGCTCGTTGAATGTGACGTTCCCGCCGAGATCGTCGAACGTCCCGGTGACGCGGTCCATGGAAAAGAATGTGAACATCAGCCTTCCTCTGTAAGCTTTTCGACTGCCTTCGAAAGAGCCTTTTCAGCCTTGCTTCTCGATTTCTCGAGCTTTGAGACGACATTTTCCGGCCCCTTGACGAACATATCGTAGACCTTCTCGTCCATGAAGAAATCGGAGAGGATCGACTCCGAGAGATCGACCATTCTTGTGTCAAAGCAGATCTGCACCGTCTCGCGCGACCGCTCGTCGCGGGCGAACTTGTCCTTCAGCACCGTTTCCATATATACCGGCAGTAGGTCGTAGTATCCGACGCAGGACATGGCGTCGAGCACGGCGCCGGAAAATTCCGGATCGGCTTCGGTCACCGGCACCGAGTGATATGTGACGTCGATGGTGTGCGACATATAGTCCGCCTGCGACTCGTCGTATTTCGGCATCGTCAGGACGGCGAAGTCGTCCTCCATGTCGCGCAGCGTGACGAGAGAGGCTATCGAAGCGTCCATTATCAGCGCGTGTCCCGCCCTGAATGTCGGGGACCCTTCGACACCGTTCTCGCCGTCTCTTTTCAGGACGTTCGTGAGATCGTTCGTCCCGGTCATGTACAGATCGTATATCTTTCCGACGATGTCTATATACCGCTCATTGTCGTAGACGGTAAGGTACGGTATGTCGTCGGCGTCCTTCTCTATGTTGCGCTGGCCGAAGGCGACGAGCCAGAAGGTAAGAAGGCCGCGTATGTCTCCCGCCATATAGGTGAAGCTGTCATTCACGTCGAGCTGACCGTTGCCGTTAAGGTCTGCGTCGGCGATACCGCGGTATGAAAGAAGCTTATCGAACGTCCATGTTCCGCCGATGACGTCGTCGTAAGGCACGGCGATGCCGTAGTTTTCGGCGAGACGGGTGTTCATCAGCATGCAGTGTATCTTCTGATACGCCTTGAGGTTTCCGGAATTTACGGCGAAATACTGTCTGTGACCGATCGACAGCGAGGCGGACAGCTTGTTGCCCCAGTACGGCTGCGTCAGATCGACCGTCGAGACGTCCTGTATCGGCATGAAATACCCGGCCTGCGCCGCCTGCACGGCAAAGCGGTCCATCATGGCGATCGAATTGTAGGTGGTGTCGCCGGACAAAACGAGCTGCTTTACCGTGTTGTTCATCTCCCAGAAGGGGCTTCTCGTCTCGATTATCTTTACCTTGAGCCCGTTCTCGAGAGTGCGCTGCATGGCGAATTTCGCGTCGTTGAGCACCTCGCCGGTCTCCTCCTCGACGAACGAGAAGTTGTCGTACTCGTCTCCGGCGAGGAGATGGAACTCCCTGCCGCCGTAATCCGTCGATGGCAGAGTGTACTTTACGGCTTCGGTCGTTTCTTCGGCGGTCTCGGGAGAGGAAGCCTGAGCTGTTTCGGAACTCTGACCGGAAATCTGCGTCTCAGCGCTTTCGCCGCATGAGATCAGTGCGGACAAAATCAGAAGGGAGACAAGAGCGGATGAGATTATCCTTTTCATTTTCATCACCTGTATTTTGCTGCCGCGAGCGATAGTATAAATGCAGTTTAATCTATTATACCAGAATTATAATCGCCGCGCAATTAGCGGACTGAACAAATAAATCAATGAAAATTTGTGCATGTTTAATGACCGGGGGAATGCGGTTTTGAGACAGAGATGTCTTTATGCGGCTGAACAGAAAAAGCCGTCCCCTCCGGCAGATGCGGAGGGGACGGAGGTAAGTATCAGACTGTAATGTTCCTGATTACTTTCTCTTTCCGATCACGACGGCGCAGCCGAGAGCGGCGACGGCGGCGAGAGCGATAAGAGCGACGGAGTCACCGGTCTGAGCGGCCGGAGCGGCGGCAGCGGGAGCGGCGGCGGCCACAGGAGCGGCAGCCGGAGCAGCCTCAGCGGCGGGAGCCGGAGCGGCGGCAGCGGCCGGAGCGGCGGCGGCAGCGGGAGCAGCCTCGGCGGCAGGAGCGGCCTCAGCCGGAGCGGCCGGAGGAGTGAGCATCGAGCCGATCACGATGTAATCGTAGAGCTCGGCGGTCCAGGAGGAGGATCCGAGTGAGGACGGGGTCATCCACTGTACCTGGCTCTCGTCATCGTTGTAGCGGTCGTTGATCTGGTTCTGGAAGCTGACATGAGCGCCCTCGGCGACATTCAGCGGAACGGCGAACTCAACGGCGTAGCCGCCGGAGATGGCGGTTTCGGCATACTTGAAGGCGTCGCCGACATTCTCGGGACCGTAGTCGGCAAGGCCGTTCTGGTCGTAAACGCACGGCCAGCCCTGGCAGTCGATGCGGTACTGCATGACGTCGGTGGATTCCTCGCTGTTGAGGACGTTCACGAAGAGCTCGACGGACTCGGTCTCCCACGGGGTGTCGGTCTGCTTGGACGGATCGGGATCGAAGAGCTGCGGGTCGGTGACCTCGACATACTCATACAGCCAGCCGTCCTTGTAGAGAAGCCAGCCGGTGCCGTGGCATCCGGTCTCGTCCTGTCCCTCGGTGAGCGGACGGCTGATGTCGAGAACGAGAGCCTCGTCATAGATGGCGTCCTTCTGGGCGTCGACGGTGATGTCGGCGTAGGACTGCGGAACGTTGCCGAGAGAAGCGGCTCCTCTGTCGCCGGAGGCGGCGGGAGCGGCAGCGGCGGCAACCTTGTCGGCGGAGAGAGTGAAGGTCCAGGTCTCCTCATCGCCTTCGATGTTGCCGATCTGATAGCCGTGGGCGGCTCCGCTTTCATGCGAGGCGTCAACGATATCATCGACCTGGAGCGTGGCGACGAAGGTGCGTCCGGCCTTCAGATTGTTGAAGGGAAGCGCGACCTCGATGCTGTATCCGCCGGCGATGTCGGCGGCGAAGGCGTGAGCCTTGGAGAAGTCGTAAGGAACGTCGCCGTCGGCGTCGCCGCCTACGAAGAAGGCGCCGTCATAAGCGGCGTGAATCTTGTTCTTCATCTCTCCGTCGTCGAACCACATCTCGACGGCGTCGTTCTGCCATGTTTCGGACTCGTCGGGCTTGGTCGGTGTGGAGTCCTTTACCTCTACGCAGTAGTAAAGGAAGGTGTTGTCCCAGAGGAAGTAGGCGGTGGCGTCCGAATCGGTCTCGGAAACGTCGCCCCAGACATAGAAGTTGTTGTTCTCCAGCTTCATGGAAGCGGAGGACTTGTAGATTTCATCCAGCTTGCCGTCGAGATCCGGAGTTCCGTTGAGAACGTTCTTGGATATCGGAGCGGCGAAGACAGGCATAGCCATAGACAGAGCCATCGCGCCGACTACGGCAAATGAAATGATTTTTTTCATTTTCATACCTCTTTCCTGAAAATGTGTATTCCATTAATTGGAAACAATGCTATTATATCACAAAAAATTAAAGAATACAATTAGCAATTCCTACAAAAAAACGGGTGGGATTTGTGCACAAACACCAAAATAAGAGTCCCCGTGAGGGGACTCTGAGAAAGGAGGATTCGTATTTCGGCGCCTTTAAAGCTATGCTTTTAATTAGGCACGGTCAGCTGTCTTTTCTTCTGCCGACGATGACGGCCGTGCCGAGCGCGGCGGCTGCGGCGAGAACGATGACGGCGGTCGTGTCGCCTGTCTGAGCTGCCGGAGCGGGCGAAGCCGGAGCGGCGGCGGCGACGGGAGCCGCTGCGACGGGAGCAGCCGCGGGAGCGGTAGCCGCTGTCTCAGCGGGCGCCGCAGCAGGTGCGGCGGCGGGCGCCGCGGTCTCGGCCGGGGCGGGAGCGGCAGTCTCGGCGGGAGCCGGCTCCTCCTCGATCAGAACGCTCATGTCGGGCTCACAGCCGACGCCGGCCCATACCATGATGTTGTCGATGTCGGATTTCAGCTTGGTGGAGGTCTTGAAGCAGATCGCGTAGGCGTCGATGTCGCCCCACTGATCCTCGTTCTCGGTCATCTCGGAGACGAGCACTCCGTCGACGAAGACTCTCGGCCCCTTGTCGTGCACCATTTCGACGCGGACGGTGAAGGTCCTGTCGGTGAGGGCGTACTCGTTCTCGTCATACTCGATGCCGAATACCTTCGCGGCCATGCCTTCCTCGCCGGTGTCGCCCATCGGCATATCGGCGTCGGAATAGTGGATCCAGCTGTCCTCGCGGCGGACCTGGTTGTAGCCGTCGCCGCGGTAGCGGACGTCGACGGTGTTGTAGTTGTTCACGCCGTCGTAGTTGCAGAGCAGCGAGACATAGCGGTAGGTGTTCTCGGCGGCGCGGTAGGTCGCCTCATACTGGTAGGTGTAATCGCCCTTCGCGAAGTTCGACAGCCAGTCGCTCGACATGATTCCGGCGTATGAGTCCTGGCTCTCGCCGACGGTCTCGTCGAGGTTGTCTATGTGCAGATGCCCGTCCTCGATGGTGAAGATGGCGGTGAAGTCGCGAAGTCCCTCCTCCTTCGTCCAGCCGAGGGATGCGAGGGTGGAATCGGTATCGCTGCCCGAGGCGTTCTCGAAGTCCTCGAAATAGATCAGCGTACCGGCGGGAAGATCCGCTGAGGGAGCTGTGGACTGCATGACTCCGGCGTAAGAGCCGACGGTGAGCGATGCGGCGGCGATAAGCGCCGGCAGCGCGAGCCTTTTGATCAGATTCATGGTCATATCCTTTCGCTTTCGACTGTTTTTGATGGCAAGGCAGGTCATAAGGCGGCCTGTCTTCTATAATTATATCATCTCAGTCTGCGATGTTCTTCCCGGATAATCCGAGATTTGTCCCGGATAGTGTCATTTTGATCTGATCTCTGCTTTTTCTCTGAGAGTATATCCCTCGGCGAGGAATTCGCGCGGCGACATGCCGGTAACGCTCCTGAATGCGGCGTAAAAGCCAGAGCTCGAGCTGAATCCGCAGCCGAGGGCCGCGTCGAGTATGTTCCCGCCCGAATCCGACAGCCTCTCGATCACCTTTTCCACGCGGCACCGCTGGATGTACCTGTTCACCGTCATTCCGGTCTGCGCCCGGAAGTGCCTGAAAAAGGTGCTGCGGCTCATATGCGTCATCCCGGCGAGAGAATCGACGTCTATCGGCCCTTCGAAGGAGTTTTTTATATAATCTGTCACTCCGGCGATGACGAAGCTGATCGTCTTCTCGTCGTCGTGGCGGAAGCGCGCGTTTTCCCTGTCGAACCTCTCGGTCTCAAAATGTCTGTCGGTGTACCTGCTGACGGTATGATAGCCGCCGGACATCCTCATACCGAAAGCGCGGCAGATCTTCACCACTGCCTGTCTCAGCAGGCTGAGGACCATGTCGCAGCAGAACGGCTCGTCACTGTCTAGCTCGCATACTATCTCATTGAGCAGTTCTCTCACCTCTTCGGACGATTCGTGCTCATGCGAAAGCACGTTCGGCGCGGTAGACGACTCGGAGTAGAACAGCTCGACGCATCTGTCGTTCGACGATACCGCCGGGAGAATGAAGGAGAACATATCGCAGGAAAGATGATCGCCAGTGATGTTCTCGACGACACGCGGCGAGTTCGGCCTGAGCACGACGATATCGCCCGGAACGGTGTGGGAAACCCCGCCGATGAACCTCCAGTCGGCCTCTCCCTCGGTTATGACACCCAGCTTCATGACCGGGAAGGAATGGCTGACCTTGCCTTTCTCCGAGCTGTAATACCTGTCGAGGTTGTAGCGCAGGATCAGGGTCCCGCCGCTGTCGAAAAGGCAGTATTTCAGGCTTTCGGCCTCCTGCGGAGCCGTCATGTCGGCCGTCATGGATTCGGCTCCTTCCATTCGAGCGAAACGACGGCGTCCTGATTTCGCCCGGCGGCACGTCCGGGGAAGGATATCAGCCCGTCGTCCCCGATCACGGCGGCGATATCCGAGCCGTCCTCGGGGGAGAAGGCGCTGATGCGGCATATCGGGCAGTCGAAAACAGAGGGATTTATCCTCTCCGGCACGCCGCAGGGGATGTGTATGAAGGCTGAGCGGGTCTTCCGGCTTATCATCGCGGCGGCGTAATTCGCGCCCGGCACGTTGTCGAGTATCGCGTCCGTGACAGGCTCGTAAAGCGCGATGTCGCGGCTGTCGGTGAACTCTCTCAGCACATGCACCGACTGAGCGGCGGGCCTTCTCAGCGCGTTTTCCCATGTGTTCGGGAAATATCGGTTTATATTCCGGCTCATCGGCCAGACGGCGTGATGGCCGTAGGTGGTCCCCGCCGTCCCGCAGAAAAGATTGCGCCACATCGTCACCCGGACGTCGTAGGCGTCGTAATATCCCATCTCCGGCTGGAAGTTGATCGGGTGATCCTCGTACCGCTGCTCGCCGTCCATGACAGGCTTTACCGGCTCAAGGCTCCTGTCGTGCGCCGCCATCTCGTGCGACGGCGTCGACGGCCATCCGTGCCCCGACTGCATCATGTTGAAATCGAGCCATTCTCTGCCGTGGAGGAACTGCGACGACGACATGGCCCCCATCGGGTGATAGGTCATAAGGAATTTCCCGCCGTCGCCGTCCTTCAGCCCGGCGGCCATCGCGTCGACGATATCGAAGTGCCGCTCCTCCGTCAGCGGGCGGTCGCCTCCGAGGATCCAGACGATATTGTCATGATGACTCAGGCGCTCTGCCAGCCATTTTCCGTATGCGTACGCGTTTTCCTTTGTGAATATCTCCGGGCCGCCTCCCCACAGGGCGTTGAACTTGTCTCCCCATGTCGGGAGTATCCCCATTCTGAGCCCGCGCTTCTCGGCCTCTGAGACGATGAACTCGACGTGATCGAAATACGAGTATCCGGCGTCCGTGTCGGGAAGGAGAGGATCGGGCATGCCCGATATGCCGGTTTTCAGCGGCAGCCGCCCGTAGGCGTTCGGCTCGGTGAGCCCGTTCTGCTCGGCGAGGATGACGCTCTGGATGAAGCTGAAGCCCTGCTGCGCGCGGCAGTCAAGATACCGCACGGCCTCCTCGCGGCTGAGACGGTGGAACATCTCCCATGCCGTGTCTCCGATAAGATATACCGTTCTGCCGGTCTCGTCGGTGAAATGTCTGCGGTCGGCGTGTATTTTCAGCATTTTTTATACCCCCTGAGGTTTTAGTGATATTGCATCTATTATAACATCCATGCGCGGCTCATGTAAGGGACGTTTTTGAAATCCTTTTTGTCCATTATATTAATTTTGTAAATCGACCTTGACTTTCTTTGACTTATGTGATATAATAATAATCGGATTTCATCAAATCAATAAGATATTCAAAGCGGGTGATACATTATGGGAGTTTCGGACAAGGTCGCCGAGATGATAGAGGATATGCTGGAGCAGTCCGGCGGCATGCTGATCATCAGGCGAAACGATCTGGCCGGAAAGATGGGATGCGTCCCTAGCCAGATCAATTACGTCATCAGCTCGCGCTTCACGCCGCAGAGGGGATATATAGTCGAAAGCAAGCGCGGCGGCGGCGGATATGTCAGGATCATACGCCGGGACATGAGCGCGAGCGAGTATCTGATGCACTTTTTCGCCGCCATCGGAGACAGCATAGATCAGCGCTCGGCGGAGGCGTATATAGCGAATCTCACCGGCGCCGGCTTCGTAAGCGAAAGGGAGCGCGATCTCTGCGTCATCGCGCTGTCGGCCGCGCCTGACGACGAGAAGCGCGCCGGAGTGCTGAGACAGCTCACCCTCGCCGTGATGAAGCAGAACAAATGATACCGGGCGGCTTCTTACAGCCGCCTGACACAAGCCGTGAAGAGAGGCGTTCGGGGAAATCGTCTTATCTTCCGATCACCGCATTTCCCCGGAAATAAAGGGTAAAAACGATGCTCTGCTCAAACTGCGGCAAAAGCGAAGCCGCCGTCTATATAAACAAGACAGTGAACGGGAAGACGACCTCCGCCGCGCTCTGCCGCGCCTGCGCCGCGAAGCTCGGCATAGGCGGTCTCGGGCTGCTTTCCGGTCTCGATCTGCTCGGCATGCTCGGCGGATCGCAGAAAACGATGCGTGAGAACGCTCCCGCGCCGACGGAAAGCGCCGAGAACAGACAGCCGTCGAAGAGATGCTCCGCCTGCGGACGCTCGTTCGACGAGATAGCCGCCTCGGGAAGGGTCGGCTGCGCGGTGTGCTACAAATCCTTCGCATCCGAGCTCGGCGGGACGGTCACCGGAATACACGGTATCGCGTCTTATGTCGGGAGAAGGCCGGGCGGACGCGAGCCGCTGGTCGAGCCGCTCGAGGATATAATAAAGGAGCCGGTGACCGAGAAGTCGGAGACGGGCGAGGTGGATCTCAGACAGAAGCTGCTCGACGCCGTCAGAGACGAGAATTACGAGGAAGCCGCCCGTCTGCGCGATCTTATCCGCGCCTATGAGAACGAGGCGAAGGAAAACGCAGGGGAGGGCAACTGATATGGCCTACCGCACCGATGACATCATGCGCGACGTCGTGATGACCACAAGAGCGGCGCTGCAGCGCAATTTCGCCGATCTTCCTTTCCCGGCGTGTCTCGACGAGACGGGCGCTCAGAACGTCATTGACAGGATGAGCCGCGTCCTTGACGGATGGATATACGAGCCGCTGGACGGCTTCGACGGGGATGAGGGGGCCTATATCCGCCTTCTCTGCGGCATGCAGGACGACGATCTCGCGTCATCGCCGCTGCCTCACGGGATATTCACAGCCGGCACCGATGATGAGCGCGACTGCGCCGCCGTGAACGGACGCGATCATGTCCGCTTCGCCGTATCCCGCCCGGGCTGGCAGCCGGAGGAGACCTTCCTCAGGATAACAGGGCTCGACGATCTTACGAGCGGAGAGTACGAGATCGCTTTCGACGAAAAGCTCGGATATCTCACCGCCGCTCCGGCTGACCTCGGCACGGCGTTCAGGATGTCCGCCGATCTGTTCCTGCCGGCTCTTGAGGGCGACGGCAGGCTCGCAAAGGTCATGCCTCAGCTCGGCAGGCTCGGTCTTTCGATGCGTCCGGCCTACGGCGTCGGCATGTCGGTATATACCCTGTCGACACAGACGACCATGGGGCAGTCCGAGCAGGAATCGCTGAAAAAGCTTTCGGATATAACGACTCAGCTCTGCGGGCTCGAGAGATCGGCAAGATCCGGTCTTCTGAGCGACGATCCGGATATCATTGCCGACCGCTCGCTGAGGGCTCTCGCGATCCTCCGCTCGGCTCTGATCATCCCTGCCGACGAATACAGACGCCTCTGGAGAGACGCGCGGTCGGCCGTATTCTACGGCTGCTGCGATATCGACTACTCGGTCATCGACAGCGCCGCGTGCTTCTGCGAGAACGAGCTTCTCGGCGTGCAGGCCGAGGGCCTGACGGACGACAGGAGCCATGACAAGGCGAGGGCGAAAGCCGTCCGCGAGCTGCTGTCCGCGGCGGATGAAGAAGATAATAATTGAATACAGATAACGGGAAAACACTTATATGGCACTGATCAGCTTTACACAATCAGCTCAGAACGCGCTCAACCGCGCCGTCTATACCGCAAGGGAGCTCGGACATTCCTACGTCGGGACCGAACATCTGCTTCTCGGACTTCTGGGGGAGAGAAGCTGCACGGCGGCGAGACTGCTCGGGGACAAGGGCGTAACACTCGATTCGGCCCGCGACAAGACTGTCGAGACCCTCGGTACGGGACGCGGTGCCACGACGGTCGGCGTAGGGGACATGACGCCGAGGACCAAGCAGATCATCGAGCTCTCCTCGTTCCAGGCCGTCAAGCTCGGGCAGAGATACATAGGCACCGAGCATCTGCTTCTGGCGATCTTAAGCGAGAGCGACTGCGCGGCCGTAAAGATCCTCACTCAGCTCGGGATCACCCCCGCTGAGCTGACAAACGACATCGTGGAGTATCTTCGCGGCGGCGGAAGCGGCGATCCGACTCCGTCAGGCGTCGGCGAGGCGTCGGGACCGAAGCAGAGTCAGGGCGGCTCCGACTCTCAGACGCTCTCCAAGACCCCGACCCTCAAGCAGTACGGGCGCGATCTCACCGATCTTGCGAAGAAGGGACGGCTTGATCCGATAATCGGCCGCGACAACGAGACCGAGAGAGTTATCGAGATACTCTCAAGGCGGACGAAGAACAATCCCTGCCTGATCGGAGAGCCCGGCGTCGGAAAGACGGCAGTCGTAGAGGGACTGGCTCAGAGGATCGCCTCCGGCGACGTGCCTGACACATTATCCGGCAGATCTATCATTCTGCTCGACATCAGCTCGATGGTGGCAGGCGCCAAATACAGGGGCGAATTTGAGGAGCGTATGAAAAGCATGATGGCGGAGGCCGAACAGAACCGCAATCTCATACTTTTCATCGACGAGATACATACCCTTATCGGCGCGGGAGCCGCCGAGGGCTCGGTCGACGCCGCCAATATACTCAAGCCTGCGCTGTCGCGCGGCGAGATACAGGTGATCGGCGCGACGACCATAGACGAATACCGCAAGCATATCGAAAAGGACGCCGCTCTTGAGCGCCGCTTCCAGCCCGTCACGGTCGGCGAGCCGACTCCCGAGCAGGCGGTCGGCATCCTCAGGGGACTTCGCGACAAATACGAGGCCTTCCATAAGATCCGCATCACCGACAGCGCGATAGAAGCGGCGGTGAACCTCTCCCGCCGGTATATAAGCGACCGATATCTTCCCGACAAGGCGATAGACCTCATCGACGAGGCGTCCGCGAAAAAGAGGATCGCCGTCTCCACCATGCCGTCGCCGCTTCGCGGCGCGAAGGAGGAATTCGACCGTGTGCGCGCCGAAAAGGAAGAGGCGATAAACAGTCAGGATTACGAGAAGGCCGCCGCTCTCCGCGACGAGGAGAGAAAGCTGTCCGAAAGGTACGAGACGGAGAAGGCCGAATGGGAAAAATCCCATTCGGAGGGCGACAACGCCATCACTGAGGACGATATCGCCGACGTCGTTACCGGCTGGACCGGCATCCCGGTAAAAAAGCTCGAGAAGGAGGAGGGCCAGCGTCTCGCCCATCTTGAGGAGCTGCTTCACCAGCGCATCGTCGGTCAGGATGACGCCGTCAGCGCCGTCGCTCACGCGATAAGGAGAGGCAGAGTAGGACTCAAGGATCCGAAGCGCCCGACAGGCAGCTTCATCTTCCTCGGCCCGACCGGCGTCGGAAAGACCGAGCTTTCAAAGGCTCTCGCCGAGATACTGTTCGGCGACGAGAACGCCATGATCCGCATAGATATGAGCGAATACATGGAGAAATACAGCGTGTCGAAGATGATCGGCTCGCCTCCCGGCTATGTCGGCTACGACGAGGGAGGTCAGCTCACCGAGAAGATACGCCGCCATCCTTATTCCGTCGTGCTGTTCGACGAGATAGAGAAGGCTCATCCCGATGTCTTCAATATCATGCTCCAGATCCTTGACGACGGTGTGCTGACCGACAGTCAGGGGCGCAAGGTCGACTTCCGCAACACCGTGATCATCATGACCAGCAATATCGGCGCCGCCAGCTTCTTTGAGAAATCCAAGCAGCTCGGCTTCGTTACCGACAGCGAGGAGAAGAACACCAGAGCCAAGGTCATGGACGCGCTCAAATCCACCTTCCGTCCCGAATTCCTTAACCGCGTCGATGAGATCATAATCTTCGACAAGCTCACGGACGAGGATATAAAGCGGATCGCGTCGAACCTGCTCGGCGCTCTTGCGAAGAGGATATCCGCCGTCGGCGTCGATATCTCCTTCGGCGAGGATGTCATCGAGCTTATGGCGAAGGAGGGCTTCGATCCCGTCTGGGGCGCCCGCCCGCTCAAGCGCGAGATACAGCGCCGCGTGGAGGACAGCTTCGCGACCGCCATGCTCGACGGCACCGTAGCGTCAGGCGACAAGGTCACGGCGAAGGTCGATGACGGGAAGATAGTTTACGTAAAGGAAAACCCTCAGGAATAAAAAACCGGCGGTTCATTGAAAAAGCGGTCCTTACGGACCGCTTTTTCGACCGGATATCAACGGATACAGGGAGAGAAAAGCGCTGCTTTCTCTCCCTGTGTTGTTTTATACGGCGGCGCCCTGTGAATACTTCCATTAATCTTCGATAATTCTTTTCAAATGGGGCATTGCTTGACGCCGCCGAATATGGTATAATATCGCAAATCAGAGAACGGAAAGGTATGATGGAGATGTCCGATTACTCAAAGCTCGGCACAGAGGCGCGCAACCCGCGCACAACTCATATCGACAAGGCCTCATCGGCAGAGATAGTCAGGCTGATGAACGCCGAAAACCTGAGAGCTGTTCAGGCGGTCGGCGAAGCGGAAGCGGATATAGCCGCCGCGATAGACGGCATTGCCGAAAGGATCGGCAGAGGCGGCAGACTTATATATGTCGGAGCCGGCACAAGCGGACGTCTCGGCGCTCTCGACGCCGCCGAGTGTCCGCCCACCTTCGGCGTCGGCTACGACGACGTCGTAGCCGTAATGGCTGGCGGGAAGAACGCGTTCTTCCGCGCCGCCGAAGGGGCTGAGGACAGCGCCGAGGCGGGAGAGCACGATATATCCGAGCTCGGCATATCGGAAAAGGACGCGGTCGTCGGAATATCTGCCGCAGGTAGCGCCGGATATGTGATATCCGCCGTCAGATATGCCGCGTCAAAGCATGCCCTGACGGTGGCGGTGACCTGCAATCCTGATACCCCTCTCGCCGGAGCGTGCGATATAGCCATTGAGGCGCTGACAGGCGCCGAGGCGGTCACCGGCAGCACCCGCCTCAAGGCCGGGACGGCTCAGAAGCTCATTCTGAACATGCTCTCGACCGGAGCAATGATACGTACCGGAAAGGTCTACGAGAACATGATGATCAATGTTCGTCCTACCAATATAAAGCTCAGAGACCGCGCCGCGAGGATCGCCGCGGAGATATCCGGCGCGTCCTACGGCGACGCGTACGACGCGGTAGGGAAGACAGGATCGGTAAGGGAAGCGATAGAGCTGCTCAGGGGTGAGACCGATGCGTAAGGAAGGCGATCAGATAACCGAAAATTGTCTTTTCGAGGGCATCGTTTCGATCAGGGCGGTGATAAAGTCGATGGATGCGGAAAGAGCCGGAGGACCGCCTGCCCGCCGTATTGAGCGGCTGTACTATGACAAAGATAAGACGTCGTCCAAGGAATACGCTTGGCTCTGCCACCGCTCGGATGAGTTTTCCTTTCCGATAGAGACGGTCCCGCGCGATATCATCGACGCTTCGGCTGTCGGAGCCAGCCACGGCGGCATCATAGCCTGGTGCACCGAAAGGGAATATCAGGCCGTCAATGAAAAGCAGCTGCCGAAAAAGGGCGTGCTGTTTATGATAGACGGGATAGAGGATCCGTATAACTACGGCTACGCCCTGCGCTCTCTGTGGGCGTCGGGCGCCGACGGGATGCTGCTCTCCCCGAGATCGTGGATGTCGGCGGCCGGAGTGGTCTGCCGCGCGTCTGCCGGGGCGAGTGAGCTTATGCCGATGTACAGATGTCCCGATGACGATGAGATCTCGGCTCTGAAGACCGTGAAAAAAGCCGGCTACAGGATCATAGGCGCCGATATCGCCGATTCGGTTTCGGTATACGACGCCGATCTGCGCCGCCCGATGCTGATGATAGTCGGCGGTGAGAAACGCGGCATCAGGAAAAGCCTTTATCCGTATATAGATCAGATCGTCCGCCTCGATTACGGCCGGGACTTCGATATGGCGCTGTCGGCGGCTTCGGCGGCGTCCATTCTGGCGTTCGAGGTTCTCAGGCAGAACACGGTCAGACGATGATCTATCCGGGCGGGCGGACCGGATAGATCCGCCGCGGCCGGAAAGAAGAGATAAACTGTTCGGAGGGAACATGGGCAGAGCGGCGCAGGTAAAATGTCACGGCGATCAGTCGCGGTTCAGGGTCGTGGCCGATTTCATATATGACCGTTTCGGAAATTCGATAAAATATATCGCCGATATAGCAGGCGGGCAGGGGATGCTGTCAAGACTGCTGAACAAAAAGTACAATTACGAGTCGGAGGTCATAGACCCCCGCCATTACGTTCTGCTCGGTCTTGAGCACAGGGAAGAGCTGTACACGCCGGACATGGCGTCATACTACGATCTGATCGTAGGCCTGCATCCCGACGAGGCGACGCGGCCGGTCGTGGAGAGTGCGCTGATACGCCCTGTGGTGGTCGTGCCGTGCTGCAACTTCTGGGACAAGTCAAGGAAACTGAACACGCCGGCTATCGCGGACGAGATAGAAAAATACTATAAGGAACACGGCGTTTCATACGAAAGGCTGACGCTTGACATGGGTTATCCTAACATATGCCTAGTGTCGGAGCCTCCGAGATGAAAACGGCGGTATCCTCTGATCCGTATGACGGCAATTCGGCGGCAAAAGGTGAGTCATGACAGATTATATCAAGACTATGCGCGGGTATGTCGGACACAGACCGATAATGCAGGTCGGCGCGAGCGTGGTCATCGTCAGGGAGGACGGAGCTATGCTGCTTCAGCGGCGCAGCGACAACGGTCTCTGGGGATATCACGGCGGATCCGTCGAGCTCGGAGAGGATACCCGTGACGCGGCGAAGCGCGAACTGTTCGAGGAGACGGCTCTGACCGCCGAGGATCTCGAGCTCCACGGCGTTTACTCTGGTAAAGATACCTTTTACAGATATCCCAACGGGGACGAGGTGTTCAACGTCGATATCCTGTATATATGCCGCAGATGGAGCGGCGAGCCGAGTCCGCAGAAGGGTGAGGTGGAGGAGCTCAGATGGTTCGCGCCGCAGGATCTGCCGCCGGACGAAATGATCTCCCCGCCGAACCGCAGCTTTTTCAGAGAGATCAGGCGGTAAAGGCAGCAACTCTCTTTTGGATTATGGGAAACAGCGATACAGGGAAGACCGAAGACCGGTCTTCCCTGTATCAGCTTTCGGCTCCCCCGTGACGGATTTTCCGTTTTCATCAATATCAAAAAACAAAGATCATGAATAAAGAACAAAAGAAAGGGAAGGGACTGTCTGAAAAGTCCCTTCCCTGATTGGATATCACGCTTTAAACTGTCTTATTACTTCATCGCTTCTTCGACGGCAACGGCGACGGCGACGGTCATGCCGACCATCGGGTTGTTGCCGGCGCCGATAAGACCCATCATCTCAACGTGAGCCGGTACGGATGAAGAACCGGCGAACTGCGCGTCGGAATGCATGCGGCCCATGGTGTCGGTCATGCCGTATGAGGACGGACCGGCGGCCATGTTGTCGGGATGGAGAGTTCTGCCGGTGCCGCCTCCGGAGGCGACGGAGAAGTACTTCACGCCGTTCTCGACGCACCACTTCTTGTAGGTGCCGGCGACCGGATGCTGGAAGCGGGTCGGGTTGGTGGAGTTGCCGGTGATGGATACGCCGACGTTCTCCAGCTTCATGATGGCGACGCCTTCCGGGACGTTGTCAGCGCCGTAGCAGCGGACGGCGGCTCTCGGACCCTTGGAATACGGAGTCTCTGAGACGACGGTCACGGTCTCGGTGTAGGGGTCGAAGGAGGTCTTGACATAGGTAAAGCCGTTGATGCGGGAGATGATCATGGCGGCGTCCTTGCCGAGACCGTTCAGTATGACGCGGAGAGGATTGTTTCTGACCTTGTTGGCGTTCAGGGCTATCTTGATAGCGCCTTCAGCCGCCGCGAAGGATTCGTGACCGGCGAGGAAGCAGAAGCATTCGGTCTCGTCGGAGAGGAGCATTTTTCCGAGATTGCCGTGTCCGAGTCCGACCTTGCGGTTTTCGGCGACGGAACCGGGGATGCAGAAGGACTGAAGACCGATGCCGATAGCGGCCGCCGCGTCGGAAGCTTTCACGCAGCCCTTCTTAATGGCGATCGCCGCGCCTACGGTATACGCCCAGACGGCGTTCTCGAAGCAGATGGGCTGAGTGCTGCGGACGATCTGGTCGACGTCGATGCCTTTGGCGAGAGTAATATCCTTGCATTCGTCGATGGAGGAGATGCCGTATTCTTTCAGGACGCCGAGGATCTTAGCCTCGCGTCTCTCATAACCTTCAAACTGTGCCATAATATCGCTTTCCTCCTCCGGATTATTCCTTGCGCGGGTCGATGTACTTCGCGGCTTCGTCGAAACGTCCGTATGTGCCCTTGGCCTTTTCGTACGCTTCGTTCGGCTCCATGCCCTTCTTGATGAAGTCGGTCATCTTGCCGAGGGATACGAACTCATAGCCGATGACCTGATCGTCTTCGTCGAGAGCCATCCTTGTGCAGTAGCCTTCGGTCATCTCAAGATAACGGACGCCCTTGGCCTTGGTACCGTACATGGTGCCGACCATGGAGCGCTCGCCCTTGCCGAGGTCCTCCATGCCGGCGCCGACGACGAGACCGCCCTCGGAGAACGCGGACTGGGTGCGGCCGTACACGATCTGCAGGAACAGCTCGCGCATGGCGGTGTTGATGGCGTCGCAGACGAGGTCGGTGTTCAGAGCCTCAAGGATGGTCTTGCCGGGCAGAATCTCGGCGGCCATGGCGGCCGAATGGGTCATGCCGGAGCAGCCTATGGTCTCGATGAGGGCTTCCTCGATAACGCCTTCCTTGACGTTGAGGGAGAGCTTGCAGGCGCCCTGCTGAGGAGCGCACCAGCCCACGCCGTGGGTGTAGCCGGAAATATCAGTGATTTGTTTCGCCTGGATCCACTTGCCCTCTTCGGGAAGGGGAGCCGGACCGTGGTTGGGGCCTTTGGCGACGCAGCACATATTTTCTACTTCTTTGGAATAAACAAGATCGCTCATAGAATGAATGTACTCCTTTTTTGTTGATAAGCCTTACGGCGGTGTACGCACTAAATCATTATACCCTAAAATCAGTGCAAAATCAACTGCAAATCCGCTGATTTTTCCCTGCATTAAAACAAAATTTACGAACATAAAATTTTTCGTCGGCGACATTGCTCTCATGCCTGCCGTCCCGGAAAAAGGACGAGCCGAAGCAAAGATATCCGCCTTTGGATCAGAGACGGAAACGATATCTCCCCGTCCTTCCGGGCGGGGAGACTGAGCTTATATTATTTCATGCTTTTGCCTTTTCCGTTATTCTGACGAATTCCGGATCGCTTCTTATCTCATCGAAATCCCTGTCTTCGAGCTTTTTCAGCAGGGCGGCGCTGAAATCCATACCGTCCCGGTATAAACTGAAGAATACGTCGCGAAGGAGCGGTGTGGTCGGCTTTTTTTCGTTTCCGAATTTGGCGGTTTCCTCTATATCATAATCGGCCATTTTGTCAAGCTCGCGCAAAGCGTCCTCTTTACGCCCCAGCTTCAGATACGCTTTTGCGAGCAGGGCATGGATATCGCCGGTTTCTCTCACATGGAAACGCGGATATACATCCTCGCCGCCGCAGATAAGCGCTATGAGCGACATGGCTTTCGTAAGACTTTCCGCCGCGTCCTGATACCGCTCAAGATGATACATGCACATGGCGGCGTCGACGATGTCGTCGAGCATAGCTTCGAGATGCAATACCAGATCTGTCTGGCAGCAGGCGCTCTCGGCAGCACGGTCCCCCTTCCAGTGCGCGATGTATCCTTTCATTCTGCAGCCGGTCATATCGGCCCGCCAGGGAAATACTTCGGCGTGCGCTGCGGCGTTTTCAGAATCGCCGTATGCGGAGTGGAGCAGCACCATTATCATATGCGCCCGCAGGATATCCGACGCGTTTTTTCCGTATTTGATGACAAGGTCGGCTTCGCGTATGCATTCCCGGTAGATATCTGCGCCGTTTTCCGCGTCGCAGAGTTCGCCGTTTTCGGGATATGCCAGCGTGATGCCGGTCTCCAGACACTGCATGATCAGCGCGGTGTTGTTCGGGTACTGCTCGAGACCGGCGCGGAGAACCTTATAGCTTTCCCGGATCAACTCTTTCGACGCGGGATGCGATATCAGGCTTACGGCCTTCTCTATGACCTTTCTCGCTTCTTCTTCCCTGTCCGTCCCGCAGAATCCGAACAGTTCGTCGGTGCTGACGCCGAAAACCGCCGCCAAAGGCACGATCTGCGAGATATCGGGCATCCCGGTGTCGTTTTCCCATTTTGAGACCGCCTGAAACGTCACGCCGAGCTGCTCCGCGAGCTCATCCTGAGTAAAGCCGCTCTGCTTGCGCAAACGCCTGATTATCTGCCCCATTGTTTCCTTCATGATGTGAAGTCCTCCATGTATAACAATATATTCCTCTTCGGCGCCGTGAGTATATTATAACATATATCCTGTCATGAAGGAAGCGATTTAAAAATGAAATGACATTCTACTCAGCGTTGAGTTTTTGGATCGGGTCGGCCTCGATTTTCCTGAAATGACGATTGTCCGAAAACCGACGTAAAACGATGCCGGGAGAAGCGCTGGCCTCTCCCGGCATTTTTCTATTTTTCGTATACCGTGTCGCCCTCGACCACTGTCATCTCGATGTTCAGATCTTTGTCCATGATCACTAAGTCGGCGTATTTTCCGGCATCGAGCGAGCCGCGCTCGGATGAGATACCCATTATCTCGGCCGGGGTCCTCGAAGCCATGACCGACGCCTCGGCGAGCGGCACAGATGCGAGATTCACCATGTTCCTCACCAGTCTGTCCGTCGTGGCAATGGAGCCGGCGAAGGCGGTGCGGTCCATCGTTTTGGCGACGCCGTCCTCAAGCCAGGCGGGAAGGCCGTTTTTGCGGCTGCCGAGCAGCGCGGTGGTGCCCATCGGCATCCCCGAGCCGCGCATCGCGTCGGTGATGAGCGCGGTATGAGCGCTGCCCTTGATCTTGTAGATCAGCTTCAGCAGCTCCGGCGGAAGATGTATGCCGTCGGCGATTATCTCGACGTACATGCCGTCGAGCAGATACGCCGCCTCCACCGCTCCGCCGTGACGCCAGCAGCCGACGCGCCGCGTCATCGACATTGCCGAGTAGAGATGCGTCATCAGCCGGAATCCGCCTTCCTCAAAGGCGGTTATCACGTCCTCGGCGAAGCAGTCGGTATGACCGACGCTCGGCAGGACTCCGTGAGAGACGAGATATCTTCCGAGCTCGGCGGCGCCGGGAAGCTCGGGCGCTATCGTCATGCGCCGTATCTTGTCCGAGACGGACAGCAGCTCGGCGTACTCCTCAGGCTTCGGGTCGCGTATATATCTTTCGTCCATCGCGCCTTTCTGGGATTTGGCGATATAAGGCCCCTCAAGATGGATCCCGAGCAGCTTCGCGCCGCCCTCCATCTTTTCTGCCTCATCGAATGCCCTGACCGACGCGAGCAGCTCTTCGTGCGACGCCGAGAGCGTAGTGGCGTAAAGCCCGGTGGTGCCGTGTGCGGCGTGGTGCCGGGCGATGGCGTTGTATTCTTCCGCGATGCCGTCCATGAAATCGAAGCCGGCTCCGCCGTGCACATGGATGTCGATGAAGCCGGGAAGCAGATATCTGCCTCCGCCTTCGATAACCTTCATGCCCTCGGTCGGCGCGATCACGCCGGTCCCGGCTATCCGCCCGCCGTCAACGAGAAGGTCTGAATGCCCGCATATCGAGCCGTTGTTTACTATGCTGAAATCACGGAAAAGGGTTTTCATATCATCACCTGCTCCATCGGGTTTGACGCTTTACGCTCTGAAACGCATACAGGGGGAATCCGTCTTTTGTAAAAGCATGGTTTCCCCCTGCGGATATTCATTTTTTACGCCTCGTCGGCGGCAAGACTGTCGCTGAATATGACCTTGCGGATATCGGCTCCGACGTTCGTCAGCTTGCCGACGATATTCTCATATCCGCGCTCTATATGGTCGATCTCGCTTATCTCGGTGATCCCGGGGATGGTAAGTCCCGCTATCACGAGCGCGGCTCCGGCGCGCAGATCCACCGCGCGCACCTTGGCTCCGGTGAGCGGAGCGCCGCCGTCGAATATGGCGGTGTGTCCGGTGACCCGGATATTCGCGCCCATCCGCTGCAGCTCGTTGACATATTTGAATCGGTTTTCGATGACCGTTTCCGACAGATAGCTCATGCCGTCGGCGAGACACATCAGCACACCCATCTGAGGCTGCATGTCGGTCGGGAAGCCGGGGTAGGGAAGGGTCTTGACGTTGACGTGATTCAACTTGCCGGATCTCGTGACATATACCGAATCGTCATACTCCTCGATCAGCACGCCCATCTCCTCCAGCTTTGCCGAGATCGACTCGAGGTGCTTCGGGATGACGTTCGAGATCAAGAGGGCTCCGCTCGTCGCGGCGGCGGCGATCATGTATGTCCCGGCTTCGATCATGTCGGGGATGATGGCGTAGGTGCAGCCGTGCAGCTTTTCCACGCCGCGGATCTTGATCGTGTCTGTTCCGGCGCCGGTGATATGCGCGCCGCAGGTGTTGAGGAAGTTCGCCGTGTCGACTATATGAGGCTCGTGCGCGGCGTTCTCTATCACCGTAGTGCCCTTCGCCTTGACGGAGGCGAGCATGGCGTTGATGGTGCCGCCGACTGTCACGACGTCGAAATAGATGCTCGTTCCGCGCAGGCCGCCCGCCGCCTTGGAGCGGACGTAGCCGCCGTCGACCGAGACCTCGGCGCCGAGAGCTTCAAACGCCTTTATATGCTGGTCGATGGCTCTTACTCCGAAATCGCATCCGCCGGGATATCCGACCTTCGACTCGTTCCAGCGCCCCAGCTCGGCGCCCATGAAATATGTGGAGGCTCTCATCTGTGAGACAAGTTCCACCGGAGTTATTCCGCCCACAGCGCCTCTCGAATCGATCTCGACCGTATCGGCGCTGAGCATCCTTATCCGGCATCCCATGCGCTCCATGATATTCAGAGCGAGCGAAACGTCTATGATTGCCGGGAGGTTCTCGATAACGCATACGTCTTCGGTGAGCAGGGATGCTATGATGATAGGCAGGGCGGCGTTTTTCATACCGCTTATCTGGACTTTGCCCCTTAAAGGCGTCCCGCCGTTGACGATAAGCTTTTCCATAAATAACAACAGTCCTTCTTTTCCGACGCCGCTGAAAGCGGCCGATCGGTTATTTCTATATAATGCGCGCAGTCGCGCGGAATGATCATTTTTCAGCGTCTGACACAGACCGACAGACAGCCAACATATATTATACCACAAAAATCATAAAAAGCAATATTATTTTTCGAAAATATTTAATAAAAACGGTTTGTTTGCCTTTTGAATTCGTGAAAAACAGCCGGATAAGCGCTCTGACGCGTAAAAAGTAACAGGCGGTTAATAAAATGGACGCATACGATTGCCGCATATCCGCCGGTCCGCCGGGATGCTTTTTACCGCAGATAGACGCTCCCGTTCACGGCGTTTCTAATCGATTCGCCGGACTCGCCTCCCTCATAGTCGTAGACGAGCTTCCAGGATGGGATGAGATAGAACTCGCTCTTGTCCGAGCTCCAAATCACGCAGTAGACTGGCGACGACGAGCGGACTGTGCGGGATATATCGTCAGCCGGAGCTGACGGCGCGTCGCCCGAAACGACTTCTGAACCGCCGGAAATATCGCCTATACCGACCGAGAGCGAGTCGCGCTCGAGGAACAACACGTTTATCTCGTCGAGCAGCTCGGCCTTGTACCCGACGGGATCGCTCATGAGGACGACGGAGCCTCTGATATAGTCGACCGTATCGCCCTTTACCGAGAAATATCCGCCGCAGCCGTCGATCTCGCAGCCGTCGAGCTTCTGCACGAAATGCGCTATATAGCGCCTGTCGTTTCTGTCGTAAATCGCGAGATCGACCTCCGTCTCGGCCCGCTTTTCGTCGCCTGTGAGCGACGATGACTCGCCTCCGGCGAGGAACTGGTCGAACTGGTTTGCGAGATTCGCGCGCCTCATCCAGCTCACCTGACGGTCCGATCCGGGATCGGAAGCGGCTTCGTCGGCCTCCCCTGCGTAATCGCAGCCGTCGGCGGTATAGCTGATGTAAAGAGGATCGGAATCGGAGAAGGAGAGTGTTCCCTTTCCTTCCACCGCCGCGTCGAAGCCGCTGCCGGTCATGTGCCTCGTATAATCGGCGGAGCCGAACAGACGGCTGATAACCAGCTCGCGCCCGTCCTCGCCGCCGTCCTTTAAAAACGCCGAGCGCCATACCTTCAGATCGAGCCGCCGCCCGCTGAGAGCGTCGTCGGCGATAGTGATGCCGTCCTTCTTAAGCAGCCCGGCCGCCGCCTCGATCTCATCAGCCGGTATCCTTGCCGTGACCTCGTACTGTGAGGCTATCGCGTACACGAGGTATATGTTCACCGCCAGAAGAAGGAGTATCAGCAGCGTTTTTATCCTGCTCCAGCTCATGCCGCGCCTCCTTCGTCCGCCTCTTCGGCGGGAAGGGTGTCGGCTTCGACTCCGGAGTCATCCGCCGTCTCGTCCGCAGTATCGGGATCCGGTTCCACCGCCGCGTCATCGTCCTGCCGCGTGATGTTTCCCTCTGCGGTTATGAATGCCCATTCGGCCGTTATCTGCTCGCCGGGCTCGCTTGCCTCGGCGGGGTAAATGAGAGCGATCCTTCCGCTTCCGGAAAACGCCGCGTCGGCTCTGCCTTCAAAGCAGCGCGCCATGCTCAGATTGAGCAGACGGGTAAGCTGATTCACGGCCGTCATCGGACGGACGCTCAGCTCTTTTATCATGCCGTCGGAGAAGGTTATGTCGATGCCTCTGTCGCCGCAGACGACGTCTATTCCGTTGAAGATGAATCTGTATGATACGGTGACGCCGACGTCGGATGCGTACACATCTCTCAGATAAAGCTGGGCGTCGCCGCCGGTCATGCCGGGATCTATCGAGGAAAGCCCTGAGATGAAGTTTTCCGAGCATCGAAGCAGCTCATAAAGCGTATATGAGCCGCCGGTTCTGCCGTACGGGAGCCATCTCGACACGTCTATGCCGCCGCGCTGACCGGTGGCGGAAAAGCTGACCGAGTCGGCTGACAGGCGGAGATTTCCCCATGTCTCTATGTATATCACGTCGCCGGTGTCGGGATCCTCATACTCGCTTATCCGGCTCATATTGTAGCCGAAAAGGGTCAGGAGCGCTTCGGGAGAGCTCATGAGCTTTCCGGCGGCGTCATAAGAGAAGACGGCGCACAGCTGCGGCGCTTCGCCGACGGTCACTATCGCCGAATCGTCAAGCTCGAGCCGCGGCGCTTCGGCGGATCTGTCGATGTCTCCGGCGAAGAAGAAATCGCTGAACTCGGAGTTTGATGCGTATGACACGACCGAAGGAAGGTCGATTGAAAGGTCTTCTCCGTCGATCCTCAGCGTCCTGCCCTCGCCGTCCCTCGCGACGGCTCGGCAGCTCGTTCTGCCGTCACCGTCTGAAGTCTCCTCACCGGGAAGTATAAAGATCTCGCGGATGTAGCAGGCTTTGGCCGACGATATCTCCTCATCGCCGCCAGAGATATAAAGGCTCAGTATCGGGGACGGCAGCGGCGAGCGGAACCTTATATACACGCTGTCCTTCGCCGAGCAGCAGGCAAGCCAGACGGCTTCCGAGTCATCCTCCGGCACCTCGGTAACATCCGACGAGTCGGAGAGTATATTTTCGAGCGGATCGGTCAGAAGCGACAGCGCTCCGGCGAGCACGCTCCGCCCGCCGGTGACCGCCCTTCCGCTGCCGTCGGCTTTGACGGCTACGCATTCGGGAAGCACTCTCTCCTGTGAAAGTCCGGAGCTGAAGCTGTCGCCGCCCGGGCGAAGGGTGAGCATCCTTCCTATGTCGATGGCGTCGGCCGATTCGAGCGTCATCCGCTGCGTGCGGACGATATAGACGCAGGCAAGCACGGTCATGGACAGGAACAGAGCCGTCAAAAGCACGCTTTTGGCGGTCTCCGTTATCCTTTTCAGTCTGCTTGCCGTTCGCGGCGGCCTTTTTTCTTCGATCATACGCCGATATGTCAGCCGGAATTCTCAAGTGTTGTTCTGATAGGCAGGATGACTGTCGTCTCGGTCCCGGCGCCTACCTTTGATTTTACGCCGATCTCGCCCCCGTGAGCGACAACTATCTCCTTCGCTATGGCGAGACCGAGTCCTGTGCCGCCGGCGTCGCTCGTGCGCGATTTTTCGACGCGGTAGAATCGTTCGAACAGTCGCGGGATATCGTCCTCGGGTATTCCGACGCCGTTGTCGCGCACATGAATGAACACCCTTGACGAGTCGCATTTCGCCCAGACGCGGATCTCGCCGCCGTCAGGCGTGTATTTTATCGAGTTTGATATGATGTTTATGACGACCTGCTCGATACGCTCCTTGTCACCGAGGATCGGCGGTATCGAGTCGGTCTTGCGGTAGATGAGCTTATGGCTGTGCTTCTTCGCGTCGGCGGTAAGGATCTCGCACAGATGCGCGAGCGAAGCGGAGAGGTCAAATTCGCTTATCTGCCATTTCGTGCGGTTGTTGTCGAGCCTTGAAAGCGTGAGAAGATCGTCGACGATGCGCTTCATCCTGTCGCTTTCCTCGACGATGTTGCTGATGAAGGTGTCGTGCATCTCGCCGCGCATGTCGGGGTACATGGCGAGTGTCTCGGCCGCGCCTTTGATCACCGTCAGCGGCGTTTTGAGCTCATGGCTGACGTTCGCGACGAACTCCCGCTGAGCCTTGTCGAGCTCATAGCGGCTCGTCACGTCGTGGATGACCGTGATGAAGCCGCTCTGCCCGGATTCCGACTCGAAGCGCGAGAAGGTGATATCAAGGGCTTTGCCGCCGTAGACTATCTCGTGCAGGGTCATGGAGCCTGTCTCGTTTTTCTCACCGAGCCGCTCTATCCGCTGCTGCGCGAAGGATATGCCGAGCAGCGACAGCATGTCGGGAAGGGTGAGAACGGCGTTCGTTTCGTCGCTTATGCCGAGCAGCTCCCTTGCCGCGCCGTTTATCTGGATCACGCTGCCGGTGTCGGAGAAGGCGACGACCGCGTCCTTAAGATTCGACATCACCGTCTCGAGCTTCGTGCGCTCCCGGCTCACCTCGTCAAACGAGCTGCGCAGGGTGATTCTCATGTCGTTGAAGGTGGATGTCAGGACGCCTATCTCGTCGCTTCCGCCGACGGCGATCTCATGCGAGAATTCCCCGGCCGCGACCGCCTGCGCTCCGGCGGTAAGGCTTCTGATCGGCTTTGTGATGGCTTTGGCGAACAGAAACGACAGCAGCACGGCGATGATAAGACCGAAGAATATCGACTGCAGGATTAGCGAGAAGATCTGCCATGAAAGGGCGCGCATCTCCTCCTGCGAGTCCTTCACATAGACGATGCACTCGTTTTTCCCGTCGGTGAGATATCCGGCGTAGTCGGCGTATGACGCGCCGACCCTTACCTCGGTGCCGTCGCGTCCCGACATCGCCGAGATCAGATTCTCGGTCAGGGTAAGGGTCGACGGAAGCTCCTCGTCGGAGCCGGCGAGAGGCCGGGCTTCCATGTCGAGGATATAAAAGCTCCTGTAATCGTCTATCCCGAGCGACGTGCTGTAAGCGGTGAGGATCGCCTTCTGAGACCTTGCGAAATCGGAATCCGACAGCGCCGACGTAAGCTCTGATCGGAGCCCGCTCGGGCTGTCGGGGGAAAGATACCCGTCGATCTGCTCCTCGAACTGGTGCATGTAGAAGCTGAACACCGAGTTCAGCAGCACGGTGCCGACGACCGCCATGACAGCGATCATGAAGACGGCGAACAGGAGTATGATCTTGAAATACAGACTTCTGTACATTTGTCCGGGAGATTATTTGATATAATAGCCCATCGTGCGCTTAGTGAACAGATATTCCGGCTTTGAGGAGTCGGCCTCGAGCTTTGAGCGGAGCCTTGAAACGGTGACGTCCACCGTGTTGAGGTCGCCGTAGAAGCCCTCGTAGCCCCATACTTCTTCCAGAAGCTCCTCGCGGCTGAAGACCTTGCCGGGGTTCTTCGCGAGATGAAGGAGAAGCTCATATTCCTTTTTCGTCAGAAGGATGGCCTCGCCGCGTATCGTGACCTGATATCTCGCGCAGTCTATCACGAGGTCGCGGATCTTTATCGTCTGCGACTGGCCCGGCTGCTCCGACGACATGCCGGACTGATCGAGGACGAGCTCTCCGGCCGCGCGGCGGATGTTGGATTTCACCCTCGCCAGAAGCACCTTTATCGAGAAGGGCTTGGTGACGTAATCGTCGGCTCCGAGATCGAGGCCGAGGATCTTGTCGATCTCCTCCTCGCGCGCGGTGACGATTATGATCGGAGTGGATTTTTTGGCGCGTATCCTGCGGCAGACCTCGAAACCGTCCATCTTCGGGAGCATTATGTCGAGCAGGATCAGATCGAAGTCTATGTTGAGCGCCTTGTCGAGTCCGAGCTCGCCGTCGTACGCTATATCGTAGTCATACCCGGCAGCCGTCATGTTGAAGGCGAGCATCTGTGCGATGTTCTTCTCGTCTTCGACGATCAGTATCTTCTTTTTCTTTGTATTGTTGTCCATGGCTGTATCATATATCGTAGCTGTCTCATTCGTACAGCCCGATGAAATTCAGTTCGGGCTCGGAGGCTGTTATAGCGGCGAAGGTCAGGCGGGATTTTACGGGCGAAAGATAATCGAGCAGCTCTTTCACCGCCTCCGCCGTGAATTCGTTCACCGGGAGTCGTATGACCGGTGTCTCGGCGCCTTCCTCGAGCAGCGCCGACTTCATCGTGTCGAAGGCCTGACCGGCGTCGTAGCCGTCGCCGACGTAAACGTTCCAGTCCCAGACCACGAATCCGCAGGATTTTACGTATTCGTATTCCTCAAGGAGGATATGAAAGCGGTTCGACCACGATCCGTTTGGCGCCCTGACGATCCGGCTCGCCTTTTTCAGCACCCTGACGAGCAGCCGGTTCTCGGCGGCGAGCTCGGCGGTAAAATTCGCCATGTCCTGGGCGAAAAGGCTTTCGTCCTGAGTCATGGTATGGAGCCCTATCGCGTGCCCCTCGGCTTCCATGCGGCATATAAGGTCGGGATAGGCGGCGATCCCGTCTCCTGTGACGAAGAATGTCGCGCTGACGCCGTTTTCCTGAAGCACGTCAAGGACTGATGACGTGTATTCGTTCGGGCAGTCCTCGAATGTCAGGCGTATCGTCATCGCCCCGATGTCCTCGACTTCGCGCTCGGTTACGGGAGGCTCTGTCGTGGTCTCCTCCGGCGGCGTTGTCACGGGAGGTCGTGTCACCGGCTTTGTCGTTTCGGGCGGCGGGGGAGGAAGCGTAGTCTCGGCGTCGATGAGCTCCTTCAGATATTCGGGATTGTAGGTTTCAAGGAGCTGATCGAGTGAAACCGAGGACTCGCCGTCAGACAGCCTGACGGCGTCGCCGTGAGTCTCGATGCTTAGCCCGAGTATCTCGCATACCGTGTTCGCCGGCACCCACATCATGCCCTGACGGAACATGTAGGTCTTGAAATAGAAGGTGCCTTTATCCTCGGTCGACGCCCATGTCATGGTGTCGGTGTCGATCGTGAGGTATCTGTCGCCGCGCGATATCACCGTGTTCTTGAAATAGCTCGACGATTTCGTTTCCACTCCCTGTATCTTCTTGAAGGCGGAGAGGGGAACGAACCATACCGAGCCTATCTGCACCCAGTAATAGACCTCCTCGTCGTACCACGGCTCGTCCCCGACGAATTTTGTCGGCTTGCCGTTTACGCTCCTCGCGGCGCTGGCGCGGAAGACCGACGCGAAGATGCCCGCCAGCATAAGAACGGCGAACACTATCGCGGCGACCCTCAGCGGCCAGTGATAATGGTTGTTCATCTTTTCATTCGCCGAGATATGCTGCGGCTTCGGCTCCGCCGCATGTGAGATTCAGCTGACGGACGAGCGCGCGGTATCTCTCGCGCTCGATCTCCGACGAGCAGTTGACCGTCACCGTCGCTCCGAGCGACGACTGTCCGGCTCCGGCGGGGACTATCTTGTACGTCACGGTGCCGCAGATCGCGACATCCGGCATATCGCCGTCATCCCAGCTTTGTCCGGTGACAGACGACGCGATCATCGCGTATTCCGGCTGTGATCCGGATGAGCGGTATATATCGACCGGCGACGAGTAATCCCAGCTCAGATGTCCTCTGCGGTCGGCTCTGAGCGAAGCGGGAACGGCTGCTGCCGCGCGCGGCGGGATGGCCGTAAATGTGTATTCGCCGCCTGCTTCGGTCATGAATTCGATATGATCGGCGTCTGCCTCATCGAAATCGAACGACGCCGAGGCTTTCCCGATATTCGGGCATGAGAGACGGCAGAGTCCTCCGGCTTCCGATGTGATCTTTATCTCGTACGCGCATCCGTCTTTCCATGACGCGCTCACCGTGAATCCGCCCCTTGCTTTGAGACCCTCGAACGAGCCCCTGTCCCATGCCGACGGGATGGACGGCAGGACGGAGATGTATTTTTCATGGCTCTGGATGAGCATCTCGGCGACGCCGGACGTCCCGCCGAAGTTTCCGTCTATCTGGAACGGCGGGTGGAAGTCCCAGAGGTTCGGCAGCGTGCGCATGCCGATGAGGTTGGAGAGCAGGCGGTGAGCCCTTTCCCCGTCGCCGGTCCTCGCCCATGAGTTGAGACGGTGGGCGAGAGCCCATCCGGTGGACTCGTCCGAGCGGAGATTCAGCGAGACCTTCGCCGCGTCGAGCCATGCCGGGGTGTCATGCGATATCGACGTGCCGGGGTACAGCCCGACGAGCTGAGATATATGGCGGTGGCGGTACTCGCCGACCATGCCGTAGAAGGATTCCTCGCGGTATTCCTTTATCTGCCCGCTCCATCCGACCTGAACCGGATCGTAGCCGCCGATCTGCTTTCTGACTTCGCCGATGACCTTCCTGTCTTCCTCAGGCAGATTGTCCTCGCCGATGATATCGACGCATTCGAGCAGGTCGCGGGCGTTCTCCCAGATCATCTGCTGGTCGAAGGCGCAGCCGACCGTATGGTAATACTGAACCTTATTGCTCCAGTTGTTGGCTATGATCTGCTCCGGCGACGCCGAGAAGACGGATAGATATTTCCCATCGTAATTCCTGACGCAGCGGCAGAGGAATTTCGCCATAGCCAGCAGAGCCGGGTACGCGGTTTCGTGCAGCACCTTTTTGTCGCCCGAGAATGCGTATGCCTCCCAGAACAGCTTGGAGGTGAGGCCGCCGGTTCCGGGGCCGGAGTGGCCGCCGGGACCGCTTATGGTATAGGCGTAGTTTCCGGTCCCGATCGTCCAGCCGCACTCGCCGGGGACGGCGGAGGAATTCTCCGGGACGGTCTTGCCGACGAAATCGGAGGCGAACATCTCGGCCTTCGGCAGGAAGGCGCGGTAATAATCCTCATACGCCCTGAAGCACTCGGAGAGACCGGTGACGAAGACCGGCCAGTAATTCATCTGCACGTTGATGTTGTGCCAGTAGCCGCTCCCCCACGGCGATCTGTCGTGACAGTTCCAGACTCCCTGCAGATTGGCGGGGAGACAGCCGGGACGGGACGACGAGATCATGAGATAGCGCCCGAACTGGAAATAGAGAGTCTCGAGATAGCGGCTCTGCGCGCCTTTCGAGTATTCCGCGAGAAGCTCGTCGGTCATCATCTCCGGCGGCTCCGATTCGCCGAGATCGACTGAGACGCGGTCGAACAGGGTGCTGTAATCGGTCTCATGCCGGCTCAGAAGCTCGTCGTAGGTGTATGCCGAGGCGGACGCTATGATTCTGTCGGTTATTGGAGCGGGATCGAAGTCGCGGAGCTTTTTCGAGTTGTCGTCCTCGAGGAACACCTCGGGGCGTAGCTCATAGTTTGTGGCGCCGCCGAATATGAATACGGTGTCTTTCGCGTCGGATATATCGAGCCCGCCGCCAGCCGCCGTAACAGCGCCGTCAGAGATTATCCTGAGCTTTGCCGAGAATCTGACGTTGTAGGCCTTCATGACGCCGATCATGGAGACGGTATCGCCGGACGACGTCGCTTCACCCGTCTTTTCGCGTCCTTCCTCGTCGGTGATGAAGGGAACCGACAGCTCGGCTCTGAATGATATCGGGCTGTCGGCCGTGATCCGGCCTATGATCGCCCTGTCGGGATATGAAGCGAAATACTCGCGCTTTACGCTTACGCCGCCGATACCGTAGCGGACATACGAGATCGCCCGCCCGATGTCAAGCCCGCGCTGATAGCCGGATATCTTACCGAAATCGTGACCGAAGCGGAAATATATATCGGCGAAGCTGTTGAGACCGCCGAGCGAGCCGGGGTTCTCGACGGAATTTTCCGTCACCTGGATGCGCTCGTAATCGGTGCCGCCGAAAACTTTGCCGCCGTAATAGGAGCAGCCGATCGGCAGCGAATATTTTTCCCATCCTTCCTCGGAATCGGGAGCGGGTGAGCTGTATTTCAGAATCAGTTTCATTTCTGCCTCCTCAGTCGGTAATCGCGTCGCGGTAATAAGCCACACAGAGATCGACCACAAGACCATAGCTCTTTGATCCGGCCTCCTGGCCGCTCGCCTTTATGTAGCTGTCGTTTATCGTGTTTGTGACCTTCGCGGCTTTGTTTTCGCGGTATTTCTCGTAGAATTTGTTATAGGCGACCATCTCGTTCACGACCCTCGGATCTATCTCCCTGAAAACCTCGGAGTAGAGATCCTTGTCGGCCGAGTACAGGGCGTTCATCACATACTCGAACATGTTCTGATAGGCAGAGTAAAGTATGTACGGATCATCGCTCTCTATCGAGACGATGAAGGCCATGAAATTGGCCTCGTCCTCGCGGTTGATCCCGCGCTGATGGCTCAGCTCGTGACAGGCGGTGAAGGGAAGGGTGTAATCCGGGAAATTGACGTTTATGTTCGCCTCGCCGGTGTACAGCGTGTAGACGCCGGAGAGATGAGTGTAGGTCATCGGCTCGGAGAGCATGATATCCTTTACCCTCGAGTAAAAGGTGGGTATGAAATCATATTTTCCGGACGCTCTTTCGTAGGCTTCGATCAAAAGATCGTTCATCTCTTTGTGGGAAAATGGCATGACGCTGAATCCGTCATCGCCGAATTCGACTGAGTCGAGATATTCGCCCGTCCTGTCACGCAGCAGAACGGCGGTTTTGTACAGCTCTTCGGCGGTGCATTTGTCGCGCGTCATGCCGAGCTTTACGTCGACGGTCGAAGTGTTGTATCCGGCGACATATCCCACCGAGAACAGAAAGTAAAAATATCCCGCGCAGGCGAGCACCGACGTTATCAGCCGCCAGACATTTCTGCTGCCTCTCGCCGTCATTACGATGACGGCAGTGAGAAAAGCTATAAGCGCCGGGATGAGTATGATGATGATCATCTCGCCCAGCGAAAAGGGTATCCAGTTGGTGAGCGTCGCCACCAGCCGCCGCAGAAAGGCGCAGACGGTCACGTTCCATACATTCGCGAAGTCCCGGCTGGCGTAGGACAGGATATGTATCGGTATGCCGATGATATCGAGTATGAATATCACCAGCGCCGCCGGAGTCATGAAATCAAAGATGCGGCGGCGTTTTTTTGCGGTGTCGTTCAGTTTCTGCACAGCTTTGTGATCTCTTCGGGTATCTCGTCTGTGATGGTGATGTATTCTCCGGTCGACGGGTGCGGGAATGAAAGCTCGAAGGCGTGGAGCGCCTGACGCGGAATCTCGTCCGACGGCTTACCGTAAAGGGTGTCGCCGACGATAGGATGCCCTTTCGACATGAAATGCACCCTGAGCTGATGCGTCCGTCCCGTGAGCGGCGAGCAGTCGACGGCGCAGCGGCCGCCGTCAGCTGATGTCCATACCGTGTCGTATTCTGTGACGGAATATTCACTCTCGATGCCGGAATCCGCCGACACGCGCTCGATGATGCTCGCTTCGCGCCGCCTGATATACGATTCGATGCGTCCCGACGGCGGATCTATTGCGCCGCTCAGAACGGCGCGGTAGCGCTTTTTCACCTCTCCCGCCTGCAGACGCTTTGACATCCTGTATGCGGTGAGCTGATCCTTCGCTGTCAGCACGATGCCGCTCGTGTCAAGATCGAGACGGTTCACCGGGCGGAAGACGAACGGCTCGCCCCTTTCATAAAAAAGGCCGGCGGCGGCGTTCAGAAGGCTGTCTCCGAGATGTCCGTGCGAGATGTGCGTAGGCATGCCCGCCGGTTTCGAGAAGGCGATAAGCTCGCCGTCCTCGTATATTATCCTGACGCCGGAGGATGAAAAATCGGCGCGGATTATCGGAATCCCGACGGCTGTCTCAGGCTCCGGCGGTCTGTCGTCCTCAAGCGCGAGAGAAAGGATGTCTCCCTCCCTGAGCGCGGCTCTGACCGTCACATGAGCGCCGTTCAGCAGGATGCCGCTCTCCGACTGCTTCATGCGGTTGACTATCCGGCGGGACGCGCCGAGACGGCGGAGATACTCCTTTATCGTCAGCCCGTTTTCCTCCGCGGTAACGGTGTGAAGCATTTAGTGATGTCGATAAAGATTAATAACTGTAGTAAAAGTCTTTGGGAAATAGGGTGGGTGCAGGGAGGGGAAGAACCCTTTCTTCAGAAAGGGTTCTTCCCCTCCCTGCTTTATTTAATCGTTTTCAGTCTACCACTACGCTCCAGCCTTCGGGGCCTTCCTTTTTGCCCCACTGGATGGCGGTCAGCTCGTCATAGAGCTTCTGGCTGATCGGGCCGATCTTGCCGCCGTTGAGAATCATCTTGTTGCCGTCGAGATTCAGCTCGCCGATCGGGGAGATGACGGCGGCGGTGCCGGAGCCGAAGGCCTCGTCCAGCTTGCCGGCTGCGTTCGCCTCGGCGATCTCGGAGATCGCCAGCTTGCGTTCGGTCACCTTGCAGCCCCAGCTCCTGAGCAGCTGGATGCAGGAGTCGCGGGTGACGCCGGGCAGGATGTTGCCGTCCTCGAGCGTCGGGGTGATGACCTCGCCGTCGATGACGAAGAAGACGTTCATGGCGCCGACCTCGTCGATGTACTTGTGCTCTATGCCGTCAAGCCAGAGAACCTGAGCGTAGCCCATGTCCTCGGCCTCCTTCTGGCCGATAAGGGAAGCCGCGTAGTTGCCGCCCACTTTGGCGAAGCCGGTGCCGCCCTTGACGGCGCGGGTGTACTGACGCTCGACGAAGATCTTGACCGGATTTATGCCGGCGGCGTAGTAGGCGCCGACCGGGGAGCAGATGATTATGAAGCTGTAGTTGTGAGCCGGATGCACGCCGAGCTGAGCGTCGGTCGCGATGATGAAGGGACGGATGTAGAGCGAGGTGCCCTCAGCCGTCGGGATCCAGTCCTCTTCCACCTTAACGAGGGTCTTTACCGCCTGAATGAAGTCCTCGACCGGGATCTGCGGGATGATCATGCGGTCGTTGGTGCGGTTGAGACGCTTGGCGTTCATGTCGGGGCGGAAGAGACGGATGGTGCCGTCGGGAGCGCGGTAGGCCTTCATGCCCTCGAACATCTCCTGCGCGTAGTGGAAGACCATCGCGGCGGGGGAAAGAACGAGATCGTGGAAGGGCTCGATGCGCGGGTCGCGCCACGCGCCGTCGGAGTAGTTCATCACGAACATGTGGTCGGTGAAATAGCGCCCGAAGCCGAGTTTGGACTGATCCGGCTTTTCCTTCTTGTTCTGTGTGAGTGTGATTTTGATGTCGAGCATTTTGAAGCCTCCGATATATGAAAATATATTCTGTTACATTATACTACATTCAATATACAATTTCAATACGTATCGGGTAAATTTTTGATATATTGCCGGTTCCGATGCGGTTTTTCCCGATTTATTATACATTGTTTGCCGTTCATAATTCTTTTACAAGGATTTTTGTCTTTCCGGACGAGAATTTTCATTTTCATGTGAACAAAACAGCATCTCATCGCTTATACTGTTATGAAGGGATCCCTTGAATCGTATAATCACAGGAGGAAAACAGATGGCCGATAAATCGGAAGCCGCGGCGGCACTCACCGACGCGGAAAGGGCCGTCTTCGATGAGATCTACAGAAATCATCATAAAGCGATACTGAAATATATCAGACGCCGGGTCTTCGACAGATATAAAGCCGAGGATTACGTCTCCGACGTTTTTGTTCGCCTTGCCGGTCATATATCTGAGTTCGCCGCCGTTCCGGATGAAGATCGTCTGAAGCTGCTTTACAGATACGCAGGATCGATAATCGCCGAAAACGAGAGGAAGCTGAGATCGAGGAATACCGTCAGCTTCAGCGATCTCGCAGACGCTGGAGATGACGGCGGCGCCGCTGATCTTATCGATTCCATCGACAGCGGAGAGGATATCGAGAAAGATCTGATCGACAGGGAGCTTGTCAGGACGCTGATGCGTGAGATAGACCGGCTTGAGCCGAAAAAGCGCAAAGCGATACTGATGAGGTACGGACGGGAGATGAAAACGGCGGATATTGCCGCCGAGCTTGACATGAACCACTCTACGCTCAGACGGATGCTGCAGAACACTCTTTCCGAGCTGAGAAGGAAGATAGAGGATAATTATGGAAGAAAGCAATAAGATAGATAAAATATTTGAAGCGAACCTCCGCGCCGCCGCGAGAGAGATCGTTTTGCGGGACGAAAGGCGGGAGAAAGCGCTTTCCGCGCTTAAGAAACTGAGGACGGCCGCGGTCGGAGCGGCGGCTGTCGCTGTCGTTGTATCGGCCGTGTTTCTGCTCCAGAAAGCGGTGAATCGGGTTCCTGATCCCATACAGCCGGCCGGGACACCCGGAACTCTGGTTGCCGATAATTCACCCTCGCTTTCGGGAGACGTCTCACCGGCGGATTTCGAGGTGATATCTCTGGACGGTCTGACTATATCCCCGTTTGTGGGAGAGATCCGCATATCAGGCGATGACCCGGATCCGATAGGAACGTATAAAGAAAACGAGCTTCCGATATTTTATAACGACGGACTGATAAAAGACTGTTACGCGTATGAAAGCGACGGGAAGGTCTATCTGCCGGTAAAGGTCGCGGACGAGATTTTCGGAGAAAACGATGCATATACAAATCATCCGTTTGAATATGGAGAATATTTCACAGCATCGGATTCGGAAGACGGGTCTGTGGTATCGATATACGTCAGCGACGGAAACGATCAGGGAAATATGGGAATGATTCCCGGCGGAAAGCATGTAGTCATAAGCATGACGGACAGCGGCGGCAAAATGGAAAAGACCGAAGCCGTGAATCTTTACAGGGATGCACTGATAAAGGCATATGAAAGCAGTTACGGGGAGTTTGAGCTCCTGGATAATCTGCCGGAAGCTCCGGAATATACGGATTATCTCAGACATTATATCACAGACTGCGATACAGTCGGTGAGAACGATAATTTCTGTTTCTTCTACTTTATGCGTGATTTATGCCTGTCAAAGAGAACCGGGATAATCTACAGTCTGGTGACAGGAAATACGGGAATGGACATGAATATCCGCATACAGCGCGAAGATCAGCTGATAACAGATAACAGAGCGGTTCAGGAGATCGAATCCGACGAGCGCCTTGAGATGTACGAGCGGTATAAAACGTCGATTTATCGTTCGGAGTATGATATTTATGAATATACCGGGACGCCAGAGCCTCTGAGCGAGGAAACGATATCCGAAGCGAAAGAGAGACTTGCCCGGTATCTGACGGATGATTATCTGACGGAGAAGTACAAAAAAGCGTATAAACAGAGGACGGGATCGGAGCTCTACGGGAACACCGCGCCTTGTGCCGAGCATGATTTCAGGGCGTTTGATCCCGATCATCCGGACGCCGGATGCAGCGCGGTCGTCGAATCTCCCGACGGATGGCACATAAAGGCCTATCGGCGCGAATATGTATGCGGCAATTGCGGTGCAGCGCGCTGGGACGAGGAGATCGAGTATATAATAGAGCCTCACAGTTTCATTTATTGGATATACAGCGGAGATGAGAGTCACAGCGATGAAAGCGGCGAGCATATATTCCGCTACGAGTCCAACTGCAGCGTATGCATGCAGTACGCCGTGAAAGACGTGCGCGTTCCCTGCTCAGGCGGCGGCGATCACGCTTATGTGGACAAGTACGGTGATATACAGAACGCAGCCGATGCCCCCGAGGAATACATCATCGAGTTCATCCCGATGAAGAATATCAATATTGTACCTTCAACAGCATCCGGCGGCAGGAATGAAATCCAATACTTCGGCGGTTCTACGGACGATCCCGTCATCATGACATATGATGACGATGAAGTGCCGATATTCATAAACGAAGCGCTTGTCAAAGATCTTTCTGCGAAGGTCAGCGACGGAAAGGTATTTCTGCCGGAAACAATAGTGTCGTATTTATTCAGCGACGAAGGCGGGGAGGACTTCTCGTCGTTCGATACCGGCGGCAGGATACTTCATCATAATGTCAGGACCGGTCTCGACATAGACGTTCAGTATTGGGACCTGTATATGAGCAAGAATTATCTTGTGCCAGGGATCAGGCAGGTCATGATATCAGTCGTCGGTGAAACGCCGATAAGAACGGCCGATCAGGCCGAGGAATTCTTCCGTGAACAGATGATAATGGCATACGACAATATATACGGCGGATTCGAGCCTCTATATGACAAGCCGGATCCGTATGATGAAAAGGAATATCTGAAATACAGGATAACGACATGCGGTGTGAGCATGGAAAATGATACCTTCTATGTGATCAATTTCCCATGGGAAAACACATGGCAGTATTACATAGGCAAATATACCGACAATATATACCGGGTGTATCAGGGCGAAGCCGTGAATATCAGCCTGTTCGACCCGACGTCACCGTACGCGCTGTCATACGCCGGGTGAAATAAGAGAATGAAATACAGAAAAAGCCGCATGAAGCGGCTTTTTCTTATGGGCTGTCTTTGTCATTCTGCGTCGGCGTATCTTCCCATGAACAGGATCTCGCCTGTCTCGTCGTCTGAGATCACGTATGTGAACGGCCTGTCGCAGACGAAGGGGATCGGCTGCGGCTTCTCGATAAACGCGGATGTGGCGGCGTACATTATCGCGGTGACCGCCGCCGCCTCGGTGCCGTCCTCGTCGACGTCCACATTGGCTTTGTGCAGTATCGTCGAGATATACATATTGCCTCTGTCGACCATGGAGGCGAAATCGGCTTTGTCCTTGTCGAACGCGTCGGTCATTCCAAGCGCCTTCAGCGTTTCGTCAAGCGTCAGCGTCGTGTCCCCGGAGAATTTCGGCATAGCCAGCTGAAGCTCCTGCTCGCTGTATACGGCGCCTTTGATCAGCTCGGAGATATCCATGTCTGTTTCGCCGAGGATCAGCGTCATGCTGGCTCCGCCCTTGTAGGGGAGTACGGCGATGCGGCATCCTTCATGCTCGGCGTAGGAAAAATACGCGGTTTTATGCATGAAGTCGGTATTCGTCGTGCTTCCGTCGGCGTTATGGAAGGTCTCGGGAAATGTGGCGCGCGCGTCGAACTTGTTCTGCCATTCGGCTTTCATG
Organism: uncultured Clostridia bacterium; assembly: GCA_946407735.1. Lineage (GTDB taxonomy): Bacteria > Bacillota > Clostridia > Oscillospirales > CAG-272 > JAAZGC01. The sequence continues at coordinate 17,649 of CAMJPL010000004.1, read as the reverse complement.
TATATCGTGTCGATTATCGCCGTGTCGAAGTCGGCTTTGTCGATCAGATCCGTGATCCTGCCGTGAGTCTTTTCGGATACCCAGCCGTTGATAACTCCGGCTCCGTTTTCTGACGTGACTTCGCCCGTCTCGGCGGAGTAGCATTCCTTCATCAGCTTTACGAAGCCGTCGGAGAATTTCGCCCCGTTCGGATTGTCGAGGTTGACCCAGAGACTGTCGCCTTTCTCGAGCGTTATATCCGAAAGAGAGCCGATCTTTTCATTGAAGCTCTTCGCGGCGGCGTTCTCTTCATCGAGATCGTCCGACGCGAGCACATTCATGATCTGCTCCCTCGTCTCGCCCGACGCACCGTTCGCCGCCATGAGCAGGGCGGTCTTGATCGAGTGAGGGGATATGAACCAGTTTTCGTCTTCGCTCATTGAGCCGTAGAGCTTCCCCGAGAAGCTGAAGCCGCTTAAAGATTCTTTCACCGTTTCCTCCTCATCCTTTTCCGTTTCCGAAGCGTGGGTATCATGTGTCTCACCTCCGTCATCCGAAGGCGCTGCCGCTCCGGCGGCCGGCGACACCGCCGATATCAGGGCGGCTAAAATAATGGAGATGATTTTCGTTATCGCGTTCATGATTCGCACCTCTTTTATGTGTCTTCTGTGAAGAAGACGACCGTGAGTCGATTTTGTTCCGCGATTTTCTGGAAAAACTTGACAAAAGGCGGAATATGGCGTATAATTTCCTTAAGCATTGGTGAAAAAGAGGTTGAGGAAAATGAAGATAGATATACATAACCATCCGATGTGGTACAACATGACGCCGGAAAGATTCGTCGAAAACATGGATAAGTACGGTATCGACAAGACGGTCCTCCTGTCGTGGGAGACTCCCGAGGATGAATACGACACGTCATACCGGCAGATCCTGCCGCTCTCAAGGACCGGATATCCGGTCCCGTTCGAATACTGCCTCGACGCATGGCAGAAATATCCCGACCGGTTTTATCTAGGCTACGCCCCCGATCCGCGTCACGAGGACGCGATACCGAAGCTGATATCGGCTGTGAATACTTATGGCGTCAGGATCTACGGCGAGATGAAGCTGAGGATGATGTTCGACAATCCCGACGCGATCCGTATCTACAGAAAATGCGCCGAGCTCGGGCTAGCCGTGCTGGTGCACATCGACTATGAATTTCCGTCCGGACAGCATTCGCCCCGCCCGAACTACTGGTACGGCGGCGGCATAGAGGCGCTCGGACGCGCCTGTGAGGCCTGCCCCGAAACGACCTTCATCGGCCACGCTCCCGGCTTCTGGGCGCATATCTCCGGCGACGGGAAGGCATATAAGGAGGCCTATCCGAAGGGAGAGGTCGAGCCGGACGGGCTTCTGATACGGTATCTCGATAAATATCCGAACCTTATGTGCGACATGTCAGCCGGAAGCGGCTGCAACGCGCTGAGACGCGATCCCGATTTCGCCGTGAAATTCCTCACCGAATATCAGGACAGGGTGCTCTACGGCCGCGATTATTTCGACAATCAGCATCAGGAGTTTCTGAACTCGATAGAGCTGCCGGATGAGGTGCTGGAGAAGATATATCACAAAAACGCCGAAAGAGTGCTGAAAATATAAAAACCGCTTCTCACGGTTTTCTTATATATAATATCAGTTAAGTAGTAAAAGTCTTGTCGGAAGATAGGGGTGCGGGGGAAGGAACCACCTTCTTCAGAAGGTGGTTCCTTCCCCCGCGTATAAACAGTTATCTTGAATTTTACAGAGCCTTGACGATCGCTTCGGTGTCGGAGGCTATCATGTATTCCTCGTTGGTCGGGATCAGGTAGACGGCGACCTTGGAGTTGTCGGTGGAGAGTTTCACGATATTGGGCTGATGGTGAGAGACGGCATTCAGCTTCTTGTCGATCTCGATGCCGAAATACTCCATGTTGGAGCAGGCGCGGTCGCGGAGCTCGGGGTTGTTTTCGCCCATGCCGGCGGTGAAGACGACGGCGTCGAGGCCGTTCATAGCGGCGGCGTAGGAGCCGATGTACTTCTGGACCTGATAAGCCATGATCGAGGTGGCGAGCACGGCGTCGTCCTTATGCTCGGGATCGTTCTCGGCTATCGCCTTCTCAAGATCGCGGGAGTCGGAGGAGAAGCCGCCGGTCACGCCGAGGAATCCGCACTTGTGGTTCATGTAGTCGTCCATCTGATCGGGGGTCCAGCCCTCGTTCTTCATGATGTAGGTGACGACGGACGGATCGATAGAGCCGCAGCGGGTGCCCATCTCGATGCCGGCGAGGGGAGTGAAGCCCATCGAGGTGTCGAGGCAGACGCCGCCCTTGACGGCGGAAATGGACGCGCCGTTGCCGATGTGGCAGGTCACGATCTTGGTGTCTTCCTTCTTCATGCCCTTCGTCTCGGCGAGGATCTTTATCATCTCGTTCGCCACGAAGCGGTGAGAGGTGCCGTGAGCGCCGTAGCGGCGGATAGAATACTTCTCGCGGATGTCCTTCGAGATCGGGAAGGTCCCGGCCTTCGGCGGTATGGTGGTGTGGAAGGCGGTATCGAATACCAGTACCTGCGGGGTCTTCGGCATAACGGCCATGCAGCCGCGGATGCCCATCAGATGAGCCGGGGTGTGGAGCGGAGCGAAGGGAACGCAGAGATTGAGCTTTTCCATGACCTCGTCGGTGATGAGAACGCTCTCGAAGAAGTAAGGACCGCCGGATACGATGCGGTGGCCGACAGCCTCGATCTCGTCCATCGACTTGATGACGCCGGTTTCCGGATCTGTCAGGTAATCGACGACGATCTTGGTGGCGACGCTGTGATCGGGCATCGGGATGTCCTTCTTAAGCTTCTCGCCGTTCTCGCCCTTGCGGTGCTCGATGCGCCCGTCGATGCCGATGCGCTCGCATATGCCTTTGGCCAGCACGGCTTCCTTCTCGGTGTCGAAAAGCTGATATTTCAGCGAGGAACTGCCGGCGTTTACTACAAGTACTTTCATGATTGATCCTCTGTATCCTGATATTGTGTTTGAGGCTCCGTTTTTGATGTGAAATATAACACGAAGCTGACATATACACGATATTATACTACATTTTTTTTGTTAAATCAAGACAAAACCGCAAAATTCGGGAGAGTTTACTTTATGTCTAAATATTCGCCCGCCGCGCAGGCCGCCGCCGTCATCTGCGAGTTGAATCCTCTGCACAACGGGCATCTGCGGCTGCTGTCGATGATACGGCAGCGCCTGCCGGGAGCCGCCGTCTGCGCCGTTATGAGCGGGGAATTCGTGCAGCGCGGCGAATGCGCGGTGTACGATAAGTACAAAAGGGCGGAGCTGGCGGTCAGGTGCGGATTCGATCTTGTCATCGAGCTGCCGCCGCCGTATTCGTTCGGAGCCGCCGAGAGATTCGCGCGAGGCGGTGTCGGGCTGATCGATTCGCTCGGAGTGTTCACGCATCTCGCCTTCGGATGCTCTCCGGGAAGCGGCGCGAGACTGACGGAAGCTGCGGCGAGGATGTCGTCTCCCGGATTCGAAGCGGCCCTGAGGGAGAGGCTTTCGGCTTCCGGCGGCGGGTCGTATATTGAATCAAAGGGCGAAGCGTACCAACAGCTGTACGGCGAAGATATGCCGGACGCTCCGAACGATATCCTCGCCGTGGAGTATCTTACGGCGATTGACAGGATAGGCTCCGGGATCGAGCCTGTTTTCATCGACAGGCAGGAGGGATGGAGCGCTACCGCCGCGAGGACAGCGATAAGGAGCGGGGATTCAGGAGCGCTTTCCTCAATGGTCCCGCCCGGCATGTCGGATATGCTCGGCTCGCCTGCGGCGGATATGGAAAACGCCTTCCCGGCGATAGCATGGCGGCTCCGGACGGCGGACCCGGAGAAGCTGACAGATATTGCTGACGTCGGCGGCGGGAGCGAGAATCTCATAATTAAATCGGCGAGGGAGGCAGGCAGCTGGGACGAGCTCGTGAGAGCGGTGTCGGGGAAGGGCATATCGCTCGCGAGGGCGAGAAGGACGCTGCTCTCCTGTTTTCTCGGCGTCAAAGCCTCCGATTACTCCGCGCCGCCCGGATACGCGCTGCTGCTCGCTGCCGGACCGGGAGGGATGCCTCTTCTGCGCGGGATGAAAAAGCGCTCGCGGATAAAGATCATCAGCCGTCCGGCCGAAGCGGACGACAGGATACTTGTGTCAGCCGAGGAGCTGTATTCGCTCTGCTTCAGACCGGCGAGGGAGGCCGGATGGGCGGCGAAGGGAAGGGTATATATATCACGGGATGAAAAAACGGCTCCCTCAAACGAAGGAGCCGTGTGAAATACAGCGCTTATCCGAAATAATCCATGGCGTCGCCTATGTCGCGCTCGGCAAGTATGACGAGCACATAGTCGGCGTCGTATTTTTTGATCTCGTTCTTGTCGAAGCCGTAATCCCACATGCCGATATAATCGCAGATATTGCAGCGGTCGCGCACCATATCGTACATCGCGATGCCGTAGCTGTCGCGGTAGACGACGAGATTCGGCAGCTTGTCGTTGTTGTTCTCGAAGAGCTTCGCCTTCGGAGTGGTATTGTGATTCATCAGAAGCTGATTTTCTCCGGCGAATTTCGGAGTGGCCTCTATGAACTGATAGTCGGCGAATACGGCGACCTCGCGCACTACCGCCGTATCGAACTCGAGGTAGTACGGCATATCGCCGCCGTCACAGTCGGAGGTGTGGAAGCCGAATTCGGAGAAATCGCGCGGAGCGGCCTCGGGGAAGGTCTTTGAGATGTAGTTGAACAGCTCGGTGTAAGCCACGAAGGCTCCGTACTCGGTCCAGTGCGAGTCGGTCTTGTGGAACAGCTTGAGCGGATCGGATTTGTGCTGCTGAAGCGCCGGGAGCGGGTCGATGATCGTCGCTCCGCCAGCCTTAAGAGCGTCTACGAACTGCTGGCTGCGCTTGACGGAGGCTTCCTTGTATTTTGACGGCACCGTCTCGGGATAGAGCGTCATCGAGTCGGGGACTATGAGGTAGATAAGCTCGCCGCCGGTGTTTTCCTTGAGCCATTCGACGCGGCTCTTGGTTTCCTTTGTGATGAACTCGAGCTGCTTGTCGGATATGAGGTTCTCGCCGAGCCAGTCCTCGAGCGCCGAAACGAAATGGCCCTGCGAGTCGAGGCCCATGACGACCTCAAATCTGTCGTCTCTCAGCCCGGTGGCGTATTTGTCATACGCGGCGACAAGCGTGAACGGATCGCTCTCGGCCTTGCCCTCGGCCTGAGCGTAGATCTTGAGCTCGGTCTCGCCCCAGGCGTACAGCGGAACGGTTCCCATGAAGTAAATGTCGGACGATTTGAAGGCTACGTCGTGCTCGCCGCCGCGTACTATGATCGTCGAGTTTTTCTCGCAGCTTCCGGCTATGACTATCTCGTCGGGAGCCGTATTGACGCGGGCGATGACCTTCGGGCGGGAGGTCTGGGCGTCGTAGGAGGCGGTATCGACAGGGATCGTCGAGCTCGGGACCTGAGGAGGCTCGGTGGTGGTCTCGGCGGTCGTGGTCTCCTTCTTGGTCGTGGTCTCGGCGACAGTCGTCGTTACGGCGGCTGTCGTGGTCCTCGGACGAGTCACGGGAGGATCGGTCTCAAGAGGGGCCGAATTGAAATCGACGTTGCAGGCGACGACGGGGATTACGAGCAGGATTGTCGCGAAAATCAGCGACAGGATCTTCATGTGTTTAGCCGACATTATTGACTCCGATCGGGCGGTATCCGGCGCGCCTGCAAAAAAGGATGAAAAGCGGTCCGGCAGGCGCGCAAAATAATGCTTTGTCTTATATTTACGCCATAAAGGCCGGAAATTTCATCCGGCCTTCAGGCGCAATCCTAATGGAAGTGTTTTCGTTTATAAAGCTCAGATCTCCGGGATGACGATGTCGATTTCCTTGCCGAGCTTGGCGGACTTCACGACGCCGTCGATAATGGCCTGGTTGTAGATGATCTGGCTGGACGGAACGGGGGACGGACCGCCGGTCTTGACAGCGTCGAGGAAGGAGCGGATCTTCTTGTCGAAGAGGCCCATCTTGCCCTGATTCTGGAGGATCGGGATAACGGTCTCGACCTGCTCGCCGGCGATGTCGGTGTAGATCTTCATCGGGCCGCCGACGGAGCCGTTCCAGCAGTCGGTGGACGGGATGCGCAGACCGGCCTTCTTGCCGAGGATGATGGTATCGCCGGGGGTGTCCATATGCATAGCCCAGGAGATACGGAAGTCAAGGATTATACCGCCCTCGAGACGGATGAAAGCGGCGCCGAAATCGTCGACCGAGAAGCGCTTGGCGTCATACTCGGACTCGTAATCGGTGGAGGTGCCGAAGAAGTTGGAGGTGTAGCCGGAAACGGTGAGAGGCTTCGGATATCCGACAGCGTTCAGGACCATATCCAGAGAATAGCAGCCGATATCGCCGAGAGCGCCGACGCCGGCGGTCTTGTCCTCGATGAAGGTGCTGTTCGGGATGCCGCGGCGGCGTCCGCCGCCGGTCTGGATGTAGTAGACCTCGCCGAGAGCGCCGGACTGGACGATCTTCTTTATCTGCTGCATGTTGGCGTCGAAACGCGGCTGGAAGCCGATGGAAAGGACCTTGCCGGACTTCTTCTCGGCTCTCATGACCTCGACGGCCTCGTCGAGAGTGACGGTGAACGGCTTCTCAAGGAGAACGTTCACGCCGTGCTCGAGAGCGTAGATGGTCGGAGCGGCGTGCTGACGGTTGTAGGTGCAGACGGAGACGGCGTCGAGCTCTTCGTTGTCGATGAGCTCCTTGTGGGACGGATAGAAGCGGACGCCCTCGACGCCGAACTTCTTCATGAAGGCCTCGGCCTTGCCGGGGATGAGGTCGGCGGCGGCCACGACTTCCACGTCGGGCATATTCTTATAGGACTGAATGTGGGACTCGGCGATCCATCCGGTGCCGATGATGCCGACCTTCAGCTTTTTTGATGTGTCGACCTTGGCTTCGGTGTCGACCTGCTGTGTGAACTGGCTCAGTACTTCATCTGCCATGATTGTTACCTCATGAGATTGTTATTTGATGCGTTACAGATAAGAGAAGCTGATTCTCTTTCGATAAGATTATATCACTCTTTTGTCTGAAATGCAAGAGAGATAGAGTAAAAAAATCAAATAATACCGCCGTATCCGCCCTGAAAATGTGGAAAATAATGAAAAAATGTGAAATCGGCGGGAAATTATCTTCCGGCTGTGCTTTATCACAGCGGATGACATGGTGTGAAATGGTGCCGAAGCGCCGTCAGCCGCCGTTTTCCATGCTGGCTATCAGCTTCTGGTTGAACTCCTCGGCCGTGTTGTAGCCCATCTTCTTCTGGCGGTTGTTTATCGCGGCGATCTCTATGATGACGGCGAGGTTACGGCCGGTCTTGACCGGTATCGTCGTCATCGGCACCTTGATGCCCATGATGTCGATGGATTCCTCGTCGCCGGAGAAGCGGTCGTACATCTTCCCCTGTACCCACGGCTCGAGGTTCACGATCATGTCTATCTTCTCGGTGTCCTTTATAGCGCCTATGCCGAAGGTGCGCGAGACGTCGATGATGCCGATGCCTCTCAGCTCGACGTAGTGCTTTATCAGCTCGGGAGCCGAGCCGACGAGGGTCTTCGCCGAGACCTTCTTTATCTCGACGGCGTCGTCGGCGATTAGGCGGTGTCCGCGCTTGACGAGCTCGATCGCCGTCTCGGATTTGCCGATCCCGCTGTCGCCGAAGATCAGTATGCCTTCGCCGTACACCTCGACCAGCACGCCGTGTCTTGTGATGCGGGGCGCAAGAAGGACCCTGAGCTCGGCGAGCACCATGGCGACGAGATCGGAGGTGTTCTCGGCCGAGCGAAGGACGGGGATCTCATGCCGGGCGGCGCAGTCGATGACGCCGGATGACGGGTCGAGCGAGCTCGAGTAGATAAGCGCCGGAGGCTGCAGCGCCATGAACGTCTCAAGATGCTTTTCACGCTCCGAGTCGGTCAGCTCCTGCAGATACTGATGCTCGCTCTTTCCGAGGATCTGGATCCTTTTGTTGTCGAAATGCCCGGTGAAGCCGGTAAGCGCAAGACCGGGACGGTTGATGTCCATGCTCTCGATCTTGATCTCGCGGTCGGGCATGTAAAGCGTTTCGAGCGAGAATTTCGATATTATGTCGCCGATCCCGCAGGTGTATTTTTCAGGCATGAATCTCTCCCTTTCTCACTTTTTCCATGTCTTCTCAAGGTCCTTTATAAGCACCTTCGAGAATTCCTCGGCGCCGTCGGCGTTCATGTGACCCCAGTCGGAATAGTAGGTGTAATCGGTGTTTATGTGATTGTCCTCCTCATTGTAGTTGAGGAAGGGGATGTCCATCTCCCAGGCGTAGTCGGCGAGGCGCTCGTTGGACTTTATGTCCCAGTTTCCGGTAACCTCGCGCCCCTCGACATATTCCGGTACCTCGACGAATATGACCTCGATCCCGTCGTCAAGGAACTGCTCGACGAGCGAGGTGAAGGCGTTCCACTGATCCTTCGAGTCGGCGTAATGCTGATGCACGGTGCCGCCGCCGTAATGTGCCTCCCACGCCGCGAAGCCCTTGTAATACGAGTCGGTCAGAACGCCGGTGTTGTCGACTATGCCCTGATTGTGTACGTAGACGGGGAGCGGGGGAAGCTCGTCCTCCGGCTCTTCCTCAGGCTCGGCGGCGGTCTCCGTCTCTTCGGCTTCGATGCCGAACCACGAGCGTATCATCTCGGGGATGCGGTCGCGGTTGTGGATTATCATCATCGAGTTCATGAATTTCGTCAGCCATGAGTCGAGAGAGAAGAAGGCTTCTTCATCATCGCCGGAGGAGGGCTGATTGTCGGTCTCGGGCTCAGGCTCGGGAGCTTCGGTCTCCGGCTCGGTCTCGGGAGCGCTCAAAGCCTCGGCGGCGGCCTTCGCGGCGGCCTCGTCCTCAGCCTGCTTGAGATGATAGGCGATATACTGCGGGCAGTCGCGGTTGGTGTCGAACTGGATGTTGCGCCAGAGCCATCCGGCGCCGTCCGTCATGAACCAGTCGACGCAGTAGACTATCGTCCTCGGCTTCGGATATCCGGATTCCTTGAACAGCTTGTACCACTCGACGTAATACTTCGGGTTCGATCCGTTGAGACCGAAATTGAAGAAGGTGCGGCCTCCCTCGCCGGAGTATTCCTGTTCGATATAATAAGGGTTCACGCCGTGAGAGGTGTGGGAGGTACCTATGAATATCGTGTCGGCGGCGTAGACCTGCTCGTACATCTCGTAGAACTGGCCGTAATAATGGAAGTCGTCGCGGTATTTGTATTTCTGATAAAAGGCCTCCTGCGCTTCGAGCTTGGCGATCTCGGCGAGGCGTATCGCGAGCGGGTCGTCGCTGCCCTCGGCGAGAGCGGCCGCCTCTCCGGCCTTCCTCGACGCCTCCTGCACGGAGGCGAGCTCACGGTTGAGGAACGAGCGCATGAGCATCTCGGGTATCGCGACGAGTAATGCCGCTGAAGCGATTACGGCGGCGATCCTCAAAAGGGTCTTCGGTATGCCGGTGTTCTGCCCGGATTTGTTCTCTGACTGCGTATTCAAAGCCTGATCCATATTTTCACTCTTTGATATTCAGGGTCTGTCAAATGAAAAAGACACTTCCTCGCGGATCGTGTCTTTCCATGCGGCGCGCAGGTGCGATCCGCGCGCGTTATATATTTGATTTTATTTCGCTCAGCGTGCGATGTCGCCTCTGAACAGAGCGAAGCGGAGGACTGCGTCGGCAAGCTCGCCGCGGCTGAGCATCTTCATCGGCATGAGCAGAAGATCCGAGCGCAGCGGGATGAGATTGATGCCGTCGCATGCCGCGACCGCGTCGAACGCCCATGAGTCGAGATACTCGATGTCGGCGAACATCGTCGGTCCGGGAGTTATGTCGTATTTCTGATAGTCGAGAAGGCGCTTTAAGACGACGTAGAACTGTTCGCGGGTGATGGAGGCGTCGGGACGGAAGGTGCCGTCGGCGTAGCCGAGCACTATGCCGTTTTCGGCAGCCCACGCGACGTAAGGCGCGTACCACGAATCGGCGGCGACGTCTTCGAAGCCGGTGTTTCCGGAATAATCGTCGGCGGAGATTTTAAGCAGACGTCCGAGCACGGTGACGAGCATGGCGCGCGTGATCTCGCTGTCGGGGGCGAAGACGCCCTCCTCGATGCCGTTCATAAGTCCGGTGAGGCTGACGTATTTTATGCCGTTTATATACTCATAGCCGTTATCTACGTCGTTGAAGCCGTGCTGATATGAGAGGATGTCCTGCTCGGTATATCCTCCGGCCTCGCCCGAGTAGGACTGAGCCGGTTCGGTCATGAAATCTGCGTCGGTCAGTATCTCGTACACCTCGAGCCCGGATCTTGCCGACGGAGCGGCAAGTCCCGTGTCGGCGGCCTCCGGCATTACCGGAGCGCCGATGTCGGCGGGTGCCTGAGTCGGGGCCTGAGCCTCGGTCTCCGGCTTCTTCGCTTCGGGAGCGGGTGTCTCCTGAGCCTTCTTCTCGGGCGCCGGGACATCATAATCCACATTGCCCTGATTTCCGGTCTGCATCCTGTACGAGCTGGTCGTCTGCGAGGTATCGCCATCATCGTAGCGGAAATATCTGGCGCTGGAGGCGACGTAGTTCTCGGCGACGTCAGCCGCTGCGCGGCAGAACTTCGAATGGCTCATCTCGCCGGTGCGGACGTAGGTGTGGTTCTGGATCTGCGGATCGAAAATGTACTCGACGCCGCCGATCTCGGCCACGCACCAGGTGTGATCCCAGCGGTAGGAGCCGTAGTAATAGCTTCCTGTGGCGCACCACGCCTTGACGCCGTTGTATCTCAGCCACGACATGAAGGTGTAGCTGAAATCGGTGCAGGTGCCCTGCTTTTTCTCGAAGATATAGCTTATCGAGTCGGGACCGAAGGTGCCCCACTTGTAGTCGATGTTGTAAACCATCCAGTCGTAGAGCTTGAGGGCGGCTTCGTACCTGTCCTTCGCTCCGGCGGTTATCGAATCGGTGTATTCAAGGAGAAGCTTGGCCTTCTCCGGGTATTTGTTGTCGAGGAAGCGGTCGGCCGGTTCGTTTGCGGAGTTGATTATCGCTCTCGCGAATTCGGTGTTGTTCTCATCCGCCTGACTCTGACCGGCGGCGAATACTGGGATGCCCGCCGTAAACGGGACGGCCGCTGCGCTCAGCGCCATTAAGGCGGCGGCGATTCCGGCCTTGATTCGTTTGTTCATTGTTGAGTGATCCTCATTTATCGAACGGCGCGCGGCAAAAAGACAGGCCGCATGCGCCGGGAAATTCATACCTTCCGACGGCGGAAATCGCGCCGACGGCTATTCATCATAAATTTACGAAATCAGGTTCGATTAAAAGTATACCATTATTCAATGCCGATGTCAAGCGGTTTTTCTGAATTTCTGAAATAAAAAAAGAACGGGGCGGAGGCAAAACGAAACATTTACCTCTTGATTTTCCGCTCTTTTAGTGGTAAAATAGCATCTGCAAACGGGATCATCGGTGATCCCGCCGAATTTGTAAATTTTGCTTGATAGATATCCCCGCGGCTGAGGAGAAGCCGAAAACAGAGAACGAGATGATACATTACAGTATTCCGGCACGGAAAAAAAGCAGACTGATCGTCTTCGCGGCGCTTATCGTTTCGCTTATGACGGTTCTGACGGTCGCTGCGGGCGCAGTGACCGATATCTCGGACAAGGTCCCGGAGCTCAAGGCGGACACTTTCACGGTGATGGCGCTCGGAGACGACGCCGTCAACGGCAGCGGGCTCGAATCGCCGAAGAAGGAAAGGGTGTCGGCGCTTCTCGCCGCCTCTCTCGGCGGACATGACAGCGCGTGGGGCGTCGGCGGCGGCACGACTTCGTCGCTTGCAAAGGCCCTCAATACCGGCGCATACGATAAGATGCTGAAAAACGCTTCATATATAATAGTGGACGCCGGAGTGAACGATTTCCTCATCCCCTTCGTAAAGGCCGCTGATGACGCGATCGCCGCCGGAGGCTACGACTGCGGTCTCGCCGGGTTCATCACCGACGTTTACGGTCAGCGCACCGAAACCGATACCTTCAAAAGCTCGGGCGAGATACTGAAGCTTGCGGCCGAGGCTCTGAACTACTCCAACGCTGTATGGGAGGGCGTCGGCGGCTATACCGAGAACATCGCCTCGATCATAAGATATCTGAATGCCGAGGCGCCTCAGGCCGAGATATTCATGCTCAACGTCTACAACCCCTTCTCATCCTATACCGGGCTGACATCCGGCGAGACGCTGCTCGATCTCAAGGCGCTCACCGACAAGTATATCTCCAACATGAACGCCGCCCTGAACCGGCATAAATATGTCGGATGGACCAACGTGACCGTCATCGACGCTTATGAGACCCTTTCGCAGAGCGGCATGACGCAGTCCCCGGCAGAGACGGCGAAAGCCATGCCCCTGCCGACGAAGGCCGGGCATCAGGCGCTTATGGACGTTATCGCCGCCGAGATCGGATATCCCGAGATCACCGATATATCGGGACACCGCCGCGAGGAGGATATACGCCGCATCGCCGCATGGGAAATGCTCGACGATATCATATACGACGGGCAGTTCTATCCCGATTCGGCGGTCACCAGAGGCGACTGGGCGTATATGGTGTGCAGGCTCGTCGGCGGTCAGACCGCGTGGCTGACGAACACCACCGGGCTCACCGACGTGAAGAACAGCGACCCCCGCAAGAGCGAGATCTACTGGGCCTACAGCCAGCGACTGATAATCGGCAAGGGCTACACCGTCGATCCCGACGGTCTCATCACGCGCGAGATGCTCGCCAACTTCGCCGTGCGGTTCATCAATCTATACGGCCTCGAGCCGGAGATAAACCCGTCGCTGCCGAGGATCGCTGATCTCGACGAGGTGGAATACGAGAACCAGTACTATGTCGATACGGCTGTTCATATGCAGTTGTTCGAGCTCGACAGCCACGACAAATTCAATCCCCAGCAGGTGCTCACGAGAGCCGAGATATGCTCTTTCCTGCTGAAGCTCGAAAATATGACCGGGTGCTATCACATAGTGAGCGGCGTGTAAAAAAGATATATTTTCCCCGCGCCGAAAAAGGCGCGGGGTATTTTTTTCGGACGCCTGATGACAACGCTGTTTCTCCTGAGAAGAGAGAAAAATGACAGGGAGAAAATCATTCGGGGTATTATTGCGATAATTTATAAAAAAGGTATTTACAAATCCGCATTTTTAGGTTATAATATCATTATGATGAATAGTATATAAATCCGGATATCAGGGGGATCAATCATGTCAGACAAATTACGCGCCGCGTCGGCTTTATTTGCCGCGGCGATCATCTTCTCCGCTGCCGCCTGCGGCGAGTCTTCCGAGCCGTCCGCTCAGGCGCAGCAGACGGCCGCTCAGACGGGGGAAAGAGTTCCCGCCGCCGAGGAAACCACTGCAGAGACCTCGATACTGGATACTCTGCCAACCGGCCTCGACTTTGAAGGATATGAGATTCATATCCTCGCTCCGGCGAGCCTTGACGAGACATACGCCGCGTATCTCATGCCGGAGGAGGAAAACGGCGATATCCTGAACGATACTGCCTACCGCCGCAACCGCGATGTTGAGGAGAGATACAACGTAAAGCTTGTGAACTCCTTCATAGACGGCGGACAGCTTACCTCGACTCTGAACAAATCCGTCACTGCCGGAAGCGACGACTATCAGTACTGTCATTTCGGCTCGGCATGGGAAAGCCCTATCTCTCTTATCAAGAGCGGAGCGCTTATGAATCTGCGTGAAATGCCGGAACTCAATCTCGACTCTCCGGGGTTTTACACCGAGTTCACGAATGAGCTTACCATAAATAACCGCTCCTACGTCGCTTTCTCGCAGTACGGAAACGCCGGAGCCCTGCCGCTCTATATGGTATTCAACAAGAACATGATCGCGGACTATGGGCTTGATCTGCCGTATCAGGCGATATTCGACGGCGTGTGGACTTGGGATATGTTCCAGAGCTATATCAAAAACGTTTATTCGGATATAAACGGCAACGGCAAAAAGGACAAGGAAGATCGTTTCGGCTACGGCAACAACGCCGGTCTGTGCAACTACCTTGTATGGGGGTTCGATATCCATGTGGTGACCAGAACCGAGGACGGAGGCTACACTTCCGACATCCTGAATCAGAAATTTGTCGAAGCGGCTCAGAAGATAATTGATTTCAAGACCGGGGACGATATATTTGTCCCGAGTGATATAAACGCGACTAATACCGATGACCGACATATGTTCCTGTTCGGGAACGTCATGTTCACCAATGTCGGCACCTTCTCTCTCGACGGACATCTCCGCGGGATTGAGACGTTTGATTTCGGTATAGCTCCCGATCCCAAGCTCGATGAGAGCCAGCAGAAATACTCAAACTATCACGCGCTTAACGAATTCGCCGTACCTGTGACCGTCAGCCGTCCCGACGCCGTTGCTTATGTCGTCGAAGGCCTCGCGGCGATCTCCAAAGCCGACCTCGCTCCGGCCTTCATCGACGTTTATTTCCAGGAAAAGCTGCTTAGAGATGAGGAATCAAAACAGGTAGCCGCCCTGCTGATGGAGCAGTCGGCTATAGATCCCACAAGATATTTTGATTTTGCCTCCGGCAACATCACCCCGGTGACCCTGCTCTCGAAGGTCAAGAATTCCAACGAGGTTGTCTCGAAATTCACCTCCATCAACGAATCTGCACAGAAGAAGGCCGGCGACTTCTTCGCGGTATTCTTTGAGTGAGCCATAGAAATTCACGGGGCGCGTTTCATGCAAACGCGCCCTTATTTTTTATAAAAAATCGTGCGGGAAAATATCCGGATCCCATTTACAAATCATTGCCGATACTGTATAATATAAACGTGACATGCACGGCACATCACAATATGAGGGAAGGGACGCGGCTTTATGCCGCGGACGGAGCAGCGGGATGGAGAAAAAAGAAGTTATCATATCGGATTTATCATCCGCCGTCATCGAAAAGGACCGCCTTTCGCCGGTCTCGTCGCCGGACAGATGGGAATGCACCGGCTATTCGACAAAGGACGTCACGGGAAGCTTTCTTTTCGCCGGCGAGAGGACATCACCGCCGCCGCTCACGATAGATCCGAAGCTCGGCGGCTGGTACCGCGTATACGTCTGCATGGCCGACTTCGGCGGAGCATTCGCGTCGCATATCGATCTGCGGCTGACGTCCGACGAGTACAGCCGTTCGATGCGGGCGGGCGATATCGGCAGGTACGTCGTCTGGTCTAAGACGGAAGCCGTCGAGGAGAGCTTCTGGAGATGCGCCGATATGACGGGGCAGAGTGTCACTGTGTCAAAGATCGACACCGGTCTTCCGTTCAAGGCGAACATCTTCTGGCTGCGCTTTGAGCCGATGAGCGATGACGAAGTGACGGAATATCTGTCAAAGCGTCCGTCAAAGACGATGCTTGCGCATATGGACGGCGACTTCCACGCCCTCGACGATGCGAAGGAGCCGAAGGACTACTGCAAGGCGATATACAATATGCGCCACAGCGCCGTCGGCATAGTCTCGCAGGAGGTCATGAACGATCTTATCGACTACGATTCCCCGGCTTTCCGCGATCTCTTCCCGCGTGACGACTTCACAAAGATAAGGGTGAAGTATTTCGAGCGGATGTCAAGAAACCGCCGGGATATCTACGAAGCCGAGATAAAATGCGCACATGAGGGCGGGATGAAGCTGATCGCCGCACACAGGATGCCGCTGTCGAACTTCGCCTTCCCGCACAATCAGCCGTATTTCGAGATCCCCTTCGTCACAAAGCACCCTGAATACCGCTGCGAATCGAGATTCGGCGTGCCGGTCGGATTTCTGTCATACGCCTATCCCGAGGTGCGGGAGTTCATGCTCTCGACGCTCATGGAATCGGCGGAGCAGGGCTTCGACGGGGTGGAGCTGCTGTTTACCCGCGGCGTCTGCCTGATGTTCGAGCGGCCTGTCGCCGAAATCTACCGCGGAAAATATCCGGACGGCCCCGATTACAGCCTGCTCCCGCCGTACGATCCGCGCGTATATGAAGCCAGGTGCGCCGTCATGACCGGGTTTATTCGTGAGCTCAGGCGGCGGCTTGACGATTACGCAGAGAAGACCGGTCATGCGAGGTTCGGCGTCTATGTGACCGGTTATCACACCGTCTGCGGCAGCCGTCAGAACGGTCTCGATTTTGAGACGCTGGCGGCCGAAGGGCTTATCGACGGCATCATTCAGAGCAACATGAGCGTCTGGGAGGAGTCGGACGACTGCGTCGGGCCTGACGGTCTGATCGATCGGGAAAAGTATGAGCGCAAAGCGGACAGCGGTTATATCGCCGACCGATACTATACGAACGATCCGAAACGCATAGCCGTCGGGGCCGGTGAATACGGACGTCTGGCCGACAGATACGGGATCGAGATGTATTCCGAGCTGCAGTGGGAGTCCACCGTGCCGCCGGAGGAATACGTGAAGGCGGCGAAAAAGATCATTGCCGGCGGCGGGAAGCGGATCGCCCTCTGGGACTGCGTGCCCGCGCGTCTGCAGAGCCTGTCTGAGTGGGCGGCTGTATCGGGGATGGGAGACGCCGCTTCGATAAACGCTCTTTCGGACGACGGCTTGGCTTACCGCTCGGTGCACAGGCTGACCATGATCGGCGGTCAGGATCTGAGATACGCGAATCCGACATGGAGGGGATAACAAATGAGCTTCTATACCAACATCGACATCAATTCGGTCAACACGCCTTTTCTGAACCGCGCGGCGAAGGAATATACGGGGGATGAAAGCATCCTTTATCCGTACGTCGACATATACGCCGGCACTCAGATCACCGACGTGCTGTTCTGCAATTTCTGCCAGTATTCGGCGTCGGATACAAAATACTGGTCGACTTACGCCGATAAATACGAGCAGACCGAGGAAAACGGAGTCAGCGTCGATTACAGGCATCTGTACGAGGGTATCTACACATTCAACAAAAAATACGGCATCGATCCGTACGCCGTGTGGATAAAGCGCTGCCGCGAGAAGGGACTGAAGGGCTGGATTTCGATCCGGATGAACGACTGTCACTGCCCGGAAGAAGAGGCGTGTTTCCTTCGCTCCGATTTCTTCTACGAAGCCCGAGAGAAGGGCTGGAACATCGGCGAGAAATACGGCTACTATATCTGGTGCTTTGACTACGCGGTGCCGCAGGTGCGCGAGAAGATGCTGGGCTACATCGCCGAGCAGCTTGAAAGATACAGCCCCGACGGGATAGAGCTCGATTTCCAGCGTGAGATCACCTGCTTCGACTATCTGAACAATCCCGGCTGCGCCGCGATAATGACCGATTTCATGCGTCAGGCACGCGCTCTCGTCCGCGAGGCGGAGAAAAGATGCGGTCACCCGATCCGCCTCGGCATCCGTCTGCAGCGCGATATCGCGCAGTGCCTGATATACGGCTTCGACGCGAAGGCCTTCATAGACGAGAAGCTTGTCGATCTCATCGTCGTCACGCCGAGATGGGAGACCAATGACAGCGGCATGCCGATA